>JBJEJF010000028.1:0-14885 GCA_051877775.1 Wujia sp. | reverse complement strand
AATCGGATTCATTGCCTGCCCGAACATATAAAACGGTATACCCATTGTAATGTAAGTGAAATATTCCTTCGACTGCACAAAGGTCTCCTCATTTACATGTCCGCCAAAAGCCGATAATATCTGATCCCGGAAGATAAAATAAGCTGCCGTGATGACCGCGCTGCTCACAATACACAGAATAATCGAATTACCGATACTTCTGTGCGCATTCTCCTTTTCACCGGCTCCCAGAGAAAGGCTGACAAATGCGCAGCATCCATCTCCGATCATAACCGCAACAGCCAGTGCAATCACCGTAAGCGGAAATACAACCGTATTGGCAGCATTTCCGTATGATCCGAGATAATCTGCATTGGCAATAAATATCTGATCTACGATATTATAAAGTGCAGCTACCAGAAGCGATATGATACATGGAATAGAGAATTTCCGCATCAATACTCCGAGCCTTTCTTTTACCAAAAATTCATTTGAATTCAATTCACTCATTTTTTAAAACCTCCATTTTTCTGCAAAAAAAAAGTAAGTCCGAATATTATCCGGACTTACGCTTTCGCCACTCGACGTCTGTTATTCTAACATTTAATTTTCAAAAAAGTCAAGCATGATTTTGGAGCTATATATAACAAAAATACTATTTTTTTACTTCTTCTGCCATTTTGATCAGTGCTTCCGTCGTGTATATAGGGATCTGGTACAATCCATCATTCATACCGTCAAGTACCAGTATATTTTTATCTTTGTCCATATAAACCAGCTGGTCTATCACAGCAATAAGCTGATAATTACTGTCAAGACAAAAGCCCTCAGAATCTCCTGCAATATACATATTACCTTCTTCATCTGCACCAAGGTATTGATCTACATACGCATCGGAGCAGTCAAAGGCTTCCAGAAGGTCCATGGTATCTGCATTATATACCTCTACAGTAGAATCACTGTATGAGACAAACATTACCTTGCCATCATCCGAGTATAGAATATATGATACAAGAGTCGCTTTCTCAAGTCCCATGTCCGATGCGGCCTGAACATAATCCGTGATTTCTTTTTCTTCTTCATCCGGTATATCACCCTCATACAGAACTCTGTCAGGATTACTGCATACATTGTAGACCGTGATCCTGTTTTCTCTGTATGGAAGGACCAGATATCCGTCTGCACATCCTTTAATCGTCTTCACCCTGTCTGCCTTACAATCGAATATATAATCCATTATAAACATTTCCCCATTTGATGGGTTGAACGAGCAAAACTCTCCATCTGATGTAAACACCATATACAGATCGGCACTACTTGACGCTCCTATTGCAATGATGCTTGCCCCCGCAGAATTTCTTCCTTCTTCCGCACCTGTCTTCTTGTTGAGTGCATATAGATTATAGGAAGATCCGACTACGATCCTGTCAGAATCCTCCACACGCGGTAACTCTATCTCAGACAGGAAATCCCCCTGATAGACCTGTTCCCACAAACTTGCCGCATCTGCCGTATTGTATGCCAGAACAGCACCATCAGAAGATATCCCCGATGTAAATAAGTTATTTGCGAGTATATACACGATATCGCCATCAAAAACGACCTTCTCAACCGCATCATATTCAACAGGCAGATCTGCATATATTTCTCCCGTCGCAAGATCGACAAACTTTATCAAAGATTTTGCTTTATCTTCCGCATTCTCATCAATTAAACTTATATTTTCTGCATATATAAACACATCGGCTTCACTAAATCCACAATCATTGTCGAACAGATATCCCTCCGTCAAAGGATAACTGTACAGCTGCTGCAGTGTTGCCAGATCATAGATCAGCATATTATTCCATGCATTGACCGCCATATATTTACCCTTCGAATCAACATATATTCCGGTCACAGAATCAAGGGTAATGATATCTGTTACCTGCTTCGATGAGATCTGATATATACTGATCTCATCTGAATCTGAAACAAAAGCAAATCTGTCGCTGTCAATAAATCCAAACTGATTCTGTTTTATAACGCTTCCATCTGCGATACTTACTGTATCCAATACCTGTCGTGTCTCTACATCCCACACAGATATACTGGCTGTATCATCTGAGATCACAATGTAATTCCTGTCAGGAGAGACAAAAAAATCATCTATGATCCCCGGTACCTCTATCTGGTACTGAGCTCTCTCTACTTTTCCCAGATCATAGGCATACAGACTTTCTGTAAGTGCATACTTTGCATCTGCCGTATACGGCATATCAATACCCTCATATGATGTGAGCGCCTGCACCGCTGTCTCTATCGCCCCTGTCCTGTCTCCCTCATCAAGCAACCTTAATGAATCTGCCGCAAGATTCTCTGCCTGATTCATCAATAACTGATCATATTGCTCCTGTATCTGCGCTGATTGCTCAATGATCTCATCCGCCTGTCTCTGTATCTCCACAGACTGTTTTTCGATCTGTTCCTTCTGTCGATTGATATGGAGCGCGGCCAATGTGCTTGCCACCCCTATCATAAGACACAATGCAGCTGCCGCAACAGAAGCAGATACAATTTTCTTCATTCTTCTTTCTCTGTGTCTTTGTTTCAGATCATCATATCCGACACCAAACATAGGGGCAAGACACCTGAGCATTTCGGATTTAATATTCTTTAATATCTCTCTTTTATTTTTTCCCCTGACATCTGCAGCCAAAGGCTCCACCGGCCGTCTGTTGACTCCCTGTGTACCATCATCATAGTAAAAAACCTCATCCACATACATCAGTTCCTCAGGAAATGAATCCTGTGGTTCCCCTTCTACCAGCACTGCAAGAATATTTTCCTGCCCATGATACTGGATAAATGTCTCGATCTCACGCTTGCACCACATAGACTCCTTCAATCTCGGGGAACAGATAACGATAAGATACTCCGACTCATACAATGCCTGCATGATTGGATCTTCAAGATTATTCGTGAGTGGAAGCTCCTCCTTGTCACGGAATATTCTTTCTATCTTATTTCTTTTCAGGTTCCCTCTCTTGACAATGCTCTTAGGCAGCTTGAAAGACTCCATATACTTGTGAAGATTTTCAGCTACAAATTTATCCAGTTCCGTATGTCTGTAGCTAATAAATGCATCATATGTAAACCTTTTATTATCCATCATTACACCTCCCTGTACGTTCTCCCAAAAATGACTTTCTCCACAACATAAACATCATGACAATCATCACATCTTACAGCCAGATAATCACCCGGTTTTCCTAACATATATTTCTCCTTGTCCCAGGCTGTAAATACCTTTACCCCACGCTCCAACTGTCTGGCATATATTTTTACCGTGCCACTCGGTATACATAATCTTGCATATTTTACGAGTGGAAGTGTCTGCCCTGTACTCCTCACCTTAATAGTAGGAACATATTCCCTATCTGTACAACAGTGATAACAATATTCCCCATCCTGTCTCACATATGAGCGTTCAAACTTCTCTAAACGATTAGGATAAACTTCTCCCTTGATTCCTATCATAATAACAAGATCATCTTCCACCACCATATCCATATCTCCCTCTAAGGTTCGTATGGTTATAGGTGTTCCCACAGGGAGTACCTCCCATATATTTACATATCCCAGAGACAGCTTTTTCTTCTCATACAGCTTCATCAGACTGATGTCCGCTTCATAATCCTTCGCATAGATCAGATCAAAAGAATCAAAATACTCCATCATGCGATTGTTGAAATATCCCTCTGCATGCAGGTTTCTGTACATATCATGAAAAAGCTTTTTGCTGATAAAGCCACCCGCCTTATCATAATGCCCGCCGCCAGACCCTACCTTCTCCGTAAGATATGCTGCAAGCTCACTGGCGTTTACTTCCTTGACACAGCTCCTGACAGATATCTTATACCCGTCACCTGTCTCATTAAATACCACACATGTCTTTATCTGATCCACCTGCAGCAAAAAATCACTGATAAGACCTAAAATATTAGGATCACAGGGTTGAGAACGGATCACCGCAAATTCGTATTCTTCATTAAAACTATACCGCAGCATAGCAATACCGGCTATCTCCAATTCTTTTAGAGAGAGATTGGAGTTCCGAAACAATGTTATCAGACTGTTATCAAACTCAACACCTTCCCGCAGATCCTTATCCAGCGGATTACGGAGCTCAGAAAACTGATTTGTATCTGTATATAAACCATAATACAGAGCCGTGCCCAGTCCATTCTCGTCTGTCACTGTGTACCCGGCCTCCGTTATCATATTCCATACCAGAGTGGAGCAGCTTCCCAGCTCCGGAGAGATCACGGCAAGTTCCACATCCTCCACCTCGACCTGATGATGGTCAATAATAGCAACTGTATCAGCTTCAAGGCGTGTAACATTTCCGGCACCATACTGACAATCAACGGTGATCAGAAGTCCATCCCTCTTCTCCATATTTTCCGACATCTGAATATACTGAATCGGAATTCCAAGATGCTCTATCATAAGACGCAGATTGGATTTTTGTATCTCATTCCTGCCGCTATAGACCAGACTGACATTTTTTCCTTTATCAAAAAAATAACAATACAAACCATATCCAGATGCGATTGCATCCGCATCCGGATTATCATGGCACTGTATTGTTATCGGATCATATTTCTCCAGATTACTTAATTTCAATTTTATCCCCCACTCTATGACTCGCTCAAAAATCCGCGAAAGCTCTTCTCCACTGTTTTTCTCGGAACCATGACAGAATGTCCGCATACTGTACACTTCAGCCTGAAATCCATACCCACACGCTGAATCTCCCAGCTGTTACCGCCGCACGGATGTGGTTTTTTCAGCTTTATGATCTGCCCGATCTCGAACTCCATATTCCCTCATACACCCCTTATGACAAAATATAATCCACCAGTTCCTCTGCCGTATCTACGATCTTCATTGCATGGCATTCCAGGAACTCCTCACGGTCTCCGTATCCAAACGTCACACCGATGTTATCCATACCAAAATGCTGTGCACCAATAATATCAAACTTACGGTCGCCTACCATGACAATATCATGCAGGATCGACGCTTCATCATTCACACCCATCTCACTCAACAGATATCCGATCACCAGCTCCTTTTTGTCCCTTGTTCCGTCCATCAGGCTTCCGGCAACGATATCAAAATAATCTGACAGGTCAAGATATTCCAGAATCTGTTTTGCAAATTGCTCAGGCTTTGACGTTGCAACATACAGATGACACCCGGCAGCTTTCAAGCACCTGAGTGCATCTTCCATGCCCGGCATGATTCCATTTTCCAGAATTCCTCTTTTACCGTAATATTCACGGTAAAACAACACAGCCTGCTCCGCCTTCTCATCCGGGAATCCACAAAACTCTCTAAATGAATCCCGGAGCGGCGGTCCTATAAACTTATATAATGATGTTCTTTCCGGAATCTCCATCCCGAATCTCTGCAGAGCATATATAATAGCATTTGTAATCCCCTCTGCCGGCTCCGTGATGGTTCCATCCAGATCAAATAACACATATCTGTATCTCATATCAATTCTTTAAATATAAAATGACACTCTTTCGGGTAATGATGCCGATAAAACACTGTCTGTCATCCACGATCGACAGGAAATTCCTGTCAAGGATCTTCTCCATGATCTCATCCTTCTCTACAGTGTTTAAAACAACACCGCCCATATCCCGGTTAACAATATCAGCAACAGTATACTTTTTCAGGTTTTCTCTGCCATGCTCCATAACAGTTCTGAGGAAATCCCCTTCACTCACAATACCCACATACTTCCCTGCAGAATCAATAACAGGTACAGCTGTATAAGTACTTCCCATCAGGAACTGAACGGCCTGATCCAACGAATCAGTGTCACTAAGATATGTGAGCATCTGCTTTGGCACCAGTATACTAAATATATTCATCTCGAACCTCCTGTCGTGTCCCTATAACTGCTCTGCCATCTCCAGAAGCAGTCTCTCTGATTTCTCCCAGCCAAGGCAAGGATCTGTGATGGATTTACCATAGCATCCTCCTCCGATCGGCTGATTACCATCCTCAATATAGCTCTCTACCATAACACCTTTGACCAGCTTCTTTACTTCCTCAGAATGTCTTCTGCTATGCAGGATCTCATTCACGATTCTCGGCTGCTCATCCCACTTCTTACCGGAATTATTGTGATTTGCATCTACTATACATGCATGGTTTACAAGCTTGAACTTCTCATACAAATCACAGAGTAGCTTCAGATCCTCGTAGTGATAGTTCGCAATCGAGCGTCCGCTCTTGCTTAATGAACCTCTCAAAATACAATGTGCCAGAGGATTTCCATCTGTCTTCGTCTCATATCCTGAGAATAAAAATGTATGGGATGACTGTGCAGCAACACAGGAATTGAGCATGACATTATAATCTCCGCTGGTAGGATTCTTCATACCTACCGGTACATCGATTCCACTTGCTGTCAGCCTGTGATCCTGATTCTCCACACTTCTGGCTCCGATTGCGACATAGGAGAGAATATCCTCCAGATATGGCCAGTTATCTGTATAAAGCATCTCATCTGCCGCAGTAAGTCCCGTCTCCTCAATTGCCTTAATATGCATCTTTCTGATTGCCTTTACACCCTCTATAAAATCCGGTTTGTCCTCAGGATTCGGCTGATGCAGCATTCCCTTATATCCTGAACCATTTGTTCTCGGCTTATTTGTATAGATACGAGGAATAATAATAATCTTCTCCCTGATCTTCTCCTGCACTTTGGCAAGTCTGCACAGATAGTCCAATACAGATTCCTCATAATCAGCGGAACATGGTCCAATAATAGCCAGAAACTTATCTGATTCTCCGGTAAATACCTTTTTGATCTCTGCATCTCTCTCTGCCTTTATCTTGATAAGTGCGTCACTCATTGGATGTGATTCCCTGATTTCCTCCGGTGTAGGGACTTTTTTAATCATGTGTAATGCCATTTATTTTTCCTCCATCTTGATAAATATCTTTCTATTTTTTACCGTATATCATACCATAATCACAATATACAGGCAACATTTATTCTATTGATTTCAATGACTCTGCCATATCGATTTTTTCTATCTTCGGGCGCATGATCAGATCTACTACGATAAAGAACAGCATAACGATCACCACCGTATAAACAAAGCTGACCGGCATGATCTCTGCTGTAAATGCCACCATATCAACCTGTATCTGTGACATGACAAATCTGTGCAGCAGAACTCCAAGCGGCAGACCAACCACAATTCCAAGCACAGTCAGCACCATGTTCTCTCTGAACACATAGGCTCCTGTTTCTCCTGAATAAAATCCCAGGACCTTAATTGTAGCGATCTCCCTGACACGCTCCGTAATATTGATATTACTCAGATTAAACAATACGATAAACGCCAGTGCCCCTGCGCTTCCTATCACCAGAGCAACAACCGCATCCATCATTTTCATCATATTGGATACTCTGTCCTTTGCCTCTGCTACAACAGTAACATTCATAACAGAATCAAGTTTCTTGAGTTCCGCTCCCGTCTCATAAGCACTCTCATCGTCAGTCACATTAATATACAGGGTGTTCGGCTCATAATCCTTTCCAAAATACGCTTCATAAGTCTCCGGAGTCACATACGCATAATGCCATACATAATTTTTAAATATACCGGATATGACAAGAGTGACTTCCCCTGTATCCGTATCTGTCAGAGTTATTTCATCTCCCACGGAAAGACCCGATAATTCTGCTATTTTCTCGCTTATCATAACCTCTCCATAGCCGGGATAAGTATTCGGACCGGACTTCATATTAAAATTGACAAAACCATTCAATGTATCTCCCTCAGACACAATCAGATAAAGCGTCTTAATCGAATTATCCAGATGCAATTCCACAGAGGTTTTATACAATTCCGCACTTCCCTCGAGTGCATCTCCCACCAACGTATCCAGCTGTTCCTGCACCGCATCCGACTCCGAATCCTTTACGGTTACTTCAATATCATGAATATCAATATCTCCATACTGGAACTCAGCCAGATTCGTTACCGAATCCCGCACACCAAGCCCGGTCAACACCAAAGCTGTACATCCGGCGATCCCAAGTATCATCATAAACATTCTTTTCTTGAATCGGAATACATTCCGGGCTGTCACCTTATGCAGGAACTTCATCCTCTTCCATATAAAGGATATCCTCTCCAGAAGAATCCGTTTACCTGCAACAGGAGCCTTCGGGCGGATCAATTCAGCCGGCATACATCTCAGTTCATTTTTACAAGCAAGGTATGTCGTTCCCATGGAACACAGAAGTGCTACCGCTATACAAATAATAAGCAATACCGAAGAGAAGTAAAATGATATTCCATCCCCGAAATCATATAACATACGGTATGCTTCCGATATAACATATGGAAACAGATAACAGCCTCCAAAAAAACCGGCCAGGCATCCGATCAGCGCAGAGCTTCCGGAATATATCATATATTTGGCTATGATTGAAGCATTACTATACCCCAACGCTCTGTATGTACCGATCTGCCCTCGCTCATCATCCACCATACGGGTCATAGTCGTTGAACATACCAGTGCCGCTATCAGGAAGAAAAATATCGGGAATACCCTTGCCACACCATCTACAATACTGGTATCGTTGTCATAACACATATATCCAACATTGGTGGATCGATCCATCACATAGGACTTCGGTTCGTCAAGCACCGGCTTCTCGATATCCGCCAATACATCCTCCATCGCTTCATCCGTCATATCCTCTGTCATCTCATCTATGGTATCCTGAGGCAGTGCAAGTTCCCCCGCATCAAGCATCGCATCGACCATCTCTGAGGATAAGCCCTGCATGGCACACTGCGCATAAAACTCCTGCTTAACCTGTTCTGTAACCGATTCTCTTACCTGCTCTTCCACATCCGCACGAGCATCCTCAACTGCCTCATCATAGCTTTGATCTATCTCATCCTGTAGTCTTTGATAGTGATTCTGTACAGCCTCATCCAATTCGGCTTCAATATCAGGTGTAATCTCATCAATATATGTATCGTATTCATCCGTGTAGATATCGTAGCTGTCCTGACATTTCAGATATATCTCTTTGTAATATTCGTAATCAAAACCTTCCAGAGGTATATATATAAAGCCATTTATACGCCCATTCCCCAGAGAAGTTGTTCCCCGCTCAAGATTGATATACATAGGGGAATTCACCGTACCTACGACTGTATAGGAGTCATACCGAAAGCTTTCTTTTGTCTCCTCAGTATTACCGGCATCTATAGTAATCTCCTTTCCTATCATATCCATATCCTGAAACTGACGAGCATCCACAACACACTCATTTGGTTTCTCCGGCATACGTCCTTCACGAAGCTCCAGTTCATTCACTCCATCTGTGATAGAATTTGCTTTAAGTACAGATTCTGATCCCAAATCATTTACATATATAAAATCTTCATAATATGAACCGGCAGTAGCCATAACATGCTCTGCATCCGCCAGTTCCTCCACATCCTCATCATCAAATCCATAGGTAGAGAGCAGCCGGAAATCATACAGACCGTAATCCCTCATATATTCATTCCCTGTCTGGATCATCCCAGGCTTAGTCACTTTAAGTCCTGCAAAAAATCCAACACCAAGTGCAATAATTGCCATGATGGCAAAATACCGTCCTCTGCTCTGCCAGATCGTCCTGACTATGTTTTTCCAATATGTTTTATTCATACTCTTTCACCTGATAACATCATCCTATGCCAACCATCATCTTATATAAGAGCTACCACTCTATGTTCTCAACCGGCACCACATTGTCATTCATTCTGACAGAAGCTATCTGCCCATTCTTAACCTTAATGATCCTGTCTGCCATTGCTGTCAGTGCCGAATTATGTGTTATGATGACAACTGTCATACCACTCCTCCGGCTGCAATCCTGAAGCAGCTTCAGAATTGACTTGCCTGTCTCATAATCCAGCGCACCTGTCGGCTCATCGCACAAAAGCAGTTTCGGATTCTTCGCCAATGCTCTGGCTATGGCAACTCTCTGTTGTTCACCACCAGACAATTGTGCCGGAAAATTGTCTTTTCTGTCTCTCAATCCAACCTGATCCATGATCTCCTCCGGATCCATCGGATCCTTCGACAACTGAGACGCAATCTCAACATTTTCAAGAGCCGTCAGATTGGGTATCAGATTATAGAACTGAAACACGAATCCAATATCCTGTCTCCGATATGTGGCAAGCTGTCTCTTGTTATATCCGGAAATATTTTTTCCATCCAGATACACCTCTCCTGACGTCAGTTTATCCATTCCTCCCAGGATATTCAACAGCGTTGTCTTCCCGGCTCCTGATTGTCCGACAATGACACATATCTCCCCTTTACCGATCTCAAAACTCGCCCCTTTTAAAGCCTCGACTCTGACATCACCGGTCTGATATATTTTACTAACGTTCTTAAATTGCACATATTCACCCATGGATATTCCTCCTTTGTTCTGCATATTCAATCTGTTTATATCACAGTTTTTACTCTCTCCGGCAGTTCACGGATATCCAGGATAGCCGGAGTTCCCTCGGGAACTGTTCCAAATCCATATGCAGCATGAATAAATGGCAGTCCGGCTTTCATGGTCGAATTATAATCACCCATAATATCACCTACATATACTGCTTTGTCCAGGTGATTTCTCTCTGTCACCAATCGTATATTCACATCTTTATCCTGAAGCGTACGCCCATAATTCTCCGTATCATCAAAATAGCGTCCAAATTGATAGTACTGCAGAAATGCCTCGATATATCCCATCTGACAATTGCTGACAATAGCAAGGAAATACCCTTCCTCTTTCAACCTTTTCAGCGTTTCCTCAACACCTGCAAACAATGTTCCACCATGCTCTGCAATATATTCATTCTCATATTTTGCACATATATCCAACAATTCCAATGCCCGCTCTCTCGTTTCTCCCGAAAAAAAGTCTAAAGCAATTTCTTCCATAGTATGTCCCATATAACCATACATCTGCTGTCTCGTAATTCGATATGATGTGTCTGTAAACTTCTGTAAAGCCTCATTCCATGAATCTGTTACGGCTTCTGACGAATCCCACAATGTTCCATCCAGATCAAAAATAATTCCTTTTTTCATGCCGTTTCCTCCCTAATTTCAGGATATTATACGTGTTAGTGAATCTCTGTCTACCTTAAATGGACATGCCGCGATCTTAGCCGGGTTATCAAGCACAGACTGTATGGACCTCTCCGTGATATCTGATGGTATATCACTGATCCGGCAGGTCACCCCAATCATATTCTCGAATTCATCCATATCTGCAAAACCGGCAGTCTGCAGGATATAATCTCTATCCGCAGCAGACGCTTCACGAAGATAACCCGGCAGAAAATGTCCCACTGCTATTCCGTGCGCTACCCCGAGTTCATATGTTATATTATAACTCAGACTATGCGGAATCGTTGTCCCCGCATGTGCGATCGCCATACCTGCAAAGGTTGAAGCGTTCATCAGATTGCGATAATCCTCTGTCTCTGCTTTGCGAACTCCCATTATAATATCCCTGCTGCGACTCCATACAGAGAGTCCGGCATGGACAAACATCCTCACATATTCCGAAGCTCCGGTGTTAACATAACTTTCTATCAGATGTGCCAATGCATCAATGGCTGTCGCTGTAATAACAGATGCCGGTGCATAACGCAGATAACCCGCATCTATCAATGCAATATCCGGAAATACCCGATGTGGCAGCGAGGCCTTTGTTCTCTTTCCATGAACTGTCAGCACCGATACCGCAGTAGCCTCCGAACCGGTTCCGCATGTCGTTGGTATTGCTACCAGAGGAAGATGCTTTACAGATTCCTGTTTTTCATACAAAAACTCTCCTGTCTTCTCCGGGTAACATATCATGATTGCAACCGCTTTCGCCGCATCGATAGGCGAGCCTCCGCCAAGTCCTATCACCATGTTCACGCCACGTGTGATGCCAAGCTCTCTTGCACGCATTACTGTCTCAACAGAAGGATTTTCCTCCACCTCATCAAACAAGACATAGCTGATCTGCATAGCCTCGAGTGCTCTCTTCACATCATCCAATGAACCATTCATTTTGGACGATGTACGGCCTGTTACAATAATTGCCCTTTTCCCCAGACTGACAATATCCTCTCTGTGATTGTAGACACAATTTTCCTCTTCATATATTTTAACCGGTAAATTAAAAATCATTACAAATTTCCTCTCCTGTTATCATGTAATATTTATTTTAATATCTTATCATGTTTTTTTTGTGTTTACAATTTTACTTTTTTACATCTTTATAGTATAATTTTTTTGGACATATTTAATTTGTCAAAATACATAAAGATAACAATGCCAGATATATAATCAGATATATAGAAAGGAAACTATGCTGACATATACATTTACAAACCTTGGCAACGACAGCCTCTATGAACACCTGTATAAACTTATTAAGACAGATATCCTGAACGGCACTCTGACTGCAGGATATAAGCTCCCATCCAAGAGAGCATTTTCCAAGAATCTGGGAATCAGCACAATAACTGTAGAAAATGCATATGCACAGCTTGTCGCTGAGGGATATATTTATTCTATTCCCAAAAAAGGATATTTTGTATCCGACCTTGAAGGTGTTTTGCATGTTTCCGATAATGAAAAAGCAGAATTATCTTCTGTAATATCAGAGTCTGCTCAGCCATATACGTCACACACCTCTGACGAAGCTGTGTCACGCATATCCCGCACCTCTGACAATACCCAGCCAGCCATTTATTCCACCCGGGAGACAGCTGAGCCGATACATATCGTGGCAGACTTTATCAGCAATAATATCAACAAAGAGAACTTTCCATTTACGATCTGGGCAAAACTTATGCGTGAAACTCTATCTGACAGCCGTGACAAACTTATGACAGGTACTACAGGCATCGGCTGCTATGAGCTTCGTGCCGCCATCGCCAGACATCTTCAGGAATTTCGCGGCATGAATGTTGAGCCGGAGAGGATCATTATCGGTGCAGGGACAGAATATCTGTACAGTATCATCATTCAACTTCTCGGTCGCGACCTTATCTATGCCGTAGAAGATCCCGGATACAAAAAAATAAGCCAGGTATACTCCAGTAATCAGGTTTCACTGCGCTATATTCCTCTGGACAAAAATGGCATCAATGTATCTGCGCTTGAAACGAGTGGTGCAGATGTACTGCATCTCTCCCCATCCCACCATTTCCCGACAGGCATCGTAATGCCCGTCAGCAAACGGTACGAGATTCTTGGCTGGGCTGCAAAAAGTACACACAACCCACGTTATATCATTGAAGATGACTACGACAGCGAATTCAGACTGATGGGACGGCCAATTCCATCCTTGCAGAGTATTGATATCATGGAACGTGTCATTTACATGAACAGTTTCAGCAAAAGTCTCACATCAACCATACGAATCAGCTATATGGTCCTTCCTCCGCATCTAATGGAACTTTATAACCGACAGCTGTCATTCTATACATGTACAGTCTCATCCTTTGAACAATATACTCTGACCAGATTTATCTCCGATGGTTTTTTTGAGAAACATATCAACCGTATGCGTAATTACTACAGAAACCTTCGGGATATCCTGATAAATGCTATCAAAAACAGCTCAATTGCACCTATTTGCACGATTATGGAAGAAGATGCCGGATTACATTTTCTTCTTAAAGTCGACACATCGTTATCAGATAGTGAGATAAAAAACAGGGCAAAAAAGAAAGGCATTTTAATATCATGCCTTTCTGACTACTACCACACACCGGAGGATGCACAGGAACATATTCTTATCATCAATTATTCGGGTCTGGACGAAGCAAATGTAACCTCAGCAATCCATGCTCTGGAAACATGTTTCTAGTCCAATATAATATTGCTGCTCAAGTATATATTATTACTTTATAACACAATCCTAACACAGGAGTGAAAAATATTTCCCCTCTGAATCGGAGATAATTGCACACTGTACCGTTCCACCCACACGAAGTGCCCGATACAGTTTCCGTCCGACCTCAACCATTGCATTTCCTATTACAATATAATAATCATCTGTTGTATCATTTTTGGTATTATCTATGTATAATTTTTCAGTGATATAAAACTTATAGATCTCCATAGTACCATTCTCAATAGCATTATTATAAGCATGCTGGTTCTTCTTATATGCCAGAAAAAGAAATAATACCAATGCCGAGATACCGATTCCGGCAAACAAACTTCCTGATATGACCATAGCTACTATGAAAAAAGCTACAAAAAAGCCAATAACCAAGCGAGATAATAAGCGATCACCTCTATCTGTCAGATCTGCGACAAAAGAACCCCTCTCTTTCAAGCCTTTTTTTATTGACTCAAGTTCATCTCGTGACGGATAAACTAACTCTCCCAACGAGAGATCCAATCCTTCGGTACCACGTATACGTATCCCATTACTTAGATACTGTTTTTCCAGTGTACGGATCTCACGACCGCCATAATCATCATATCCTTGTCCGTTCCAGCCGGAATTATAATTTTCTTCACATAGATCCTTTATCATCCAATCACCCGAACTTCATCATAATTATTATATGATTTTATTGTAAATGGAAGATTGGGGATGTTCTATCAGATTTATGTAAAATTTGGGAACACTTTATGTTAAAAAACCTCAAAATCAGAATTTTACTTTTTGTGCAAAATTCACCAAAAAAAAACTGAAAAGCAAGCATTTAAGCTACTTTTCAGCGATTTATTATTGAAAATCAAAATGCCCAGAACCGGAATCGAACCAGTGACACGAGGATTTTCAGTCCTCTGCT
>JBJEJF010000027.1:11916-55376 GCA_051877775.1 Wujia sp. | reverse complement strand
GGTAGGTCGCTTGAGCCTTATGGTAACATAAGGCCTAGATAGATAATCACTCTCGACATAACCCGGCTTATCGTCTGACTTACTTTTTATTACAGATCAAAGCATCCACCACCCACAAACTCTCTCAAGATAGAATTCGTAGGAACATTGGTCACTTCCAATCCCAGAAAATAATCAAGGAACTTAAGCAGTCTTTTGGCTTCATAATATTCCTCGCAGTCTCTCGGCACCGCAAAAAGCAAAGGCTCGGCATACTGCTTTATAACGCTAAGCTCATAGATCAACGCAGAATTGAACATAACATCCGCTTCTTCCTGAAACGGAAAGATATATTTCTCTTCTCCACGTCTGACAGACTGCCACATTGCAATCGTTCCTCTGGCATCATTTCCCCTGGTTCTCGCATCTCGTACTATTCTTCTGATCAGTCTTCCGTCAGTAGTCGGTATCCTGTTGTGACGGTCAATATTCAGCTGGGTAAGTGCACTGATGTATATTTTAAATTTACTCTCATCCGGCAATTCACACGTCATCTCAGGATTCAGTGCATGAATCCCCTCCGCAACCAGCACATCTCCCTGATTCAGCTTCAAGGTGTTCCCTTTGTATTCCTTTTTGCCCAATGTAAAGTTAAACGTCGGGATCTTGACCTCTTCGCCTGCAAGCAGCTTCGCCATATCAGAATTAAATAATTCCAGATCCATAGCCTCAAGACACTCAAAATCATAATTGCCGTTTTCGTCCTTCGGCGTAAATTCTCTATCCTTGAAATAATTATCCAACGCCAGGGGATATGGTCTAAGTCCATGTGCCCGAAGCTGTATACTGAGTCTGTGAGAAAAAGTCGTTTTACCCGAGGAACTCGGTCCCGCTATCAGGACGATCTTTTTTTCACCCTCCTCGATCATATCCGCTATGTGAGCAATCTGTTTTTCCTGCAATGCCTCCTGCACCAGCATCAGCTCACGGATGTCCCCCTTCGTGATACATTCATTCAGATCACCAACGTTAGATACATCCAGCATATTGCCCCACTGATCTGACGTTTTGAGGACCGTGAAAAGCTTCTCCTGGGGAACAAACTCCGGAAGTACATCCGGATCATCCCGTCTCGGTGCCATAAGTACAAAACCCTCGTCATACGGAATAAGGTCAAACACCCTTATATATCCAGCAGACGGTGCCATATATCCATAAAAATAGTCTTCATACCCTTCAAGGCTGTACAGATTTGCTTTCGAAACACGTCGGAACCGGAACAGCTTCTCCTTGCCATCCATCCCTTCTCTGGCAAACCGTGCGACCGCCTCATCTGTACTCACAGTCTCCTTGATGATCTTTGCATCTGCATCTACCAGTTCGAGCATCCTCGCCTTTACCTGCTTGAGGATCTCATCGCTTACACTGACACTGTCAGAAATGAGTTTACAATAGTATCCGTTACCCATGGAATACATGACATTTACGCTGTGATTCGTCTTACTTCCCAGTACATCTGCAAATGCCTTGACCATAAGAAGTGTCAGTGAACGCTTATACGTATCAATACCCATAACTGTATTTTTGGCTATCAGTTCCAGCTCACAGTCTGTATCCAACACCGTGCCCAGCTCACACAGCTTTTTATTGCGCATGGCCAGCATGTAATCATATTTTTTCCCCGGCAGGATCGTATCGATAAGATCAGCCACCGTTGTAGACCGGTCTGTCTCATATATCTGATCCCCCATTTTGATCTTAATCATTTCCAAATAACAACACCCCACTATCTTTTTAAACTATCTTAAACGGCATCCCTGTATGTGCAATTCCGATCTCCACATCAGGGCAGAAATCTTTTAGATAATTATAGATATATTCCATAAATATCTTTTCGATCCCATAATGAGACGCATCAATGATTTTCAACCCCATCTCAACCGCATCAAGACCCTCATGATGTCCGATATCGCCGGTGATCAGGCAATCCGCTCCTTTTTGTACTGCAATCTCTATAACGCTCTTACCTGAGCCCGGACAGATTGCAACCTTGTCTGCGTCAGCATTGATATCTCCGTATATTATCACATTTTCCAAACCAAATGCTCTCTTGACATCCTGGGCAAGCTCTCCCACTGTTATCGTCTGTGAGAGAACACCTATCTGCCCGAGTCCTTCTCCATTTAAGGTCTCCTCAAGCACCTCTGTATTCTTCAAAGACAGGCGGCGGGCTGCTTCCCTTCCCATACCACCCCTGGTATCAAAATTCGTATGCATGGCATAGCACACGATTCCCGCCTCAGCCAGGGCGAGGATCTTGCGACCAAGAGCAGTATCGTCATTGATACGGCTCAGCTTTGAAAATATCATAGGATGGTGTGTGATAATCATATCAACACGATTATAAACCGCTGCCTGGCACACTTCCACCGTTGCATCCACAGCGATCATGATCTTTTTAACTTCTTTATCTCTTCTCCCTACAAGGAGTCCCACATTATCCCAATCCATGGCATATTCCGGTGGTGACTGTCTTTCCAGTATCTCAATTATATCCTGACACTTCATAATACTCTCCTCGCTCACTGCATCTTTGTCATGGCCGCCTGAATGATTCTCTGCTCCTGCATGATCTCCCGACATCTTATCTGTGCCTTTTCTGTGTCAGTCTCTGACAGTCTGTACAGCAGAGCCTGATTTTTCTCAAAGCTGCATTGCAGATACTGTCTCAGAACGGGATTCCCTGATGCAATCAATAATCTGCCATAAATCTCTTCCTCGGGCATATATGTATCAATTGCTCCACATGCAGGTACCGCTTTCATGATGGTATAATATTTCTCATCTTCACACACCATATCTTCAGCGATAATCTCATATCCTGCCTGCAGCAGATATGCACGCACCATGCCTGTCTCAGACTGCGGCTGCAAGATCAGATGGATTCCGTTTTCCAGATGTGCAAAGCCCTCCTGCATGATCTTTATCATAAGTGGTCCGCCCATTCCTGCTATAATGGCACAATCCGCTTCTCCCACATCAAGGGCAGAGAAACCGTCCGACAACCTGATACTGATCCTGTCTTTCAATCCATATGACGCAACATTCGTCCGGGCAATATCCAATGGTCCCTGCCTCACATCCATCGCTGTTACATGAGCTGCCCTGCCTGACTGAATCAGTTCAATGGATACAAAAGCATGGTCACAGCCAATGTCGGCAATCCGCGGTTCATCCACCATATCTACGATAGCCTGCATTCTGTCTGATAATCTGATCTCTCTCATTGATATATACCTTATATTAACTATTTTCTTCCAGATAATCTCTTAATTTGCGGCTCCGGCTCGGATGTCTCAGCTTTCTCAGTGCTTTGGCCTCAATCTGTCTGATACGCTCTCTTGTAACATTGAACTCCTTACCTACTTCCTCCAGTGTTCTGGCTCTGCCATCATCCAGCCCAAACCTGAGACGCAGAACCTTCTGTTCTCTCTCTGTCAATGTTCCAAGAACCTCCACCAGCTGCTCCTTAAGTAACGTAAATGCCGCAGCCTCAGCAGGTACAGGTACATTCTCATCCTGAATAAAATCACCAAGATGGCTGTCCTCCTCCTCACCGATCGGGGTCTCCAAAGATACAGGCTCCTGTGATATCTTCAATATCTCGCGAACCCTCTCAACAGGGATATCCATCTCCTCGGCGATCTCTTCAGGAAGTGGCTCTCGGCCAAGAACCTGCAACAGCTGTCTTGACACACGGATCAGCTTGTTTATCGTCTCAACCATATGAACCGGTATACGAATCGTACGGGCCTGATCAGCTATCGCCCTGGTTATGGCCTGTCTGATCCACCATGTTGCATATGTGCTGAACTTATAACCCTTCCTGTAATCGAACTTCTCCACAGCCTTGATAAGGCCGAGATTACCTTCCTGAATCAGGTCAAGGAACAGCATACCACGCCCAACATATCGTTTTGCGATACTGACCACAAGTCTCAGGTTAGCCTCGGCAAGCTTCTTCTTTGCCTCCTCATCCCCTTCTTCCATGCGCTTTGCCAGCTCGATCTCCTCTTCTGCTGAAAGAAGCGGAACTTTACCGATCTCCTTCAGATACATTCTGACAGGATCTTCAATGCTGACTCCATCCGGAACGCTCAGGTCAATATGCTCTACATCCACGTCTGCCTCTTCGTCCGATTCCAGAAGCAGATCATCCGGCTCTTCATCATCATCCGTGATCGTCAAAACATCTACATTATGCTCATCCAGGTATTCAAAGATTGCAACCATCCGTTCCGTATTCAGTTCAATATCCTTGCAGTCATTGAAGTGATTGATGATCTCTGTATCTTCAATTACATTCTTCTTCTTTTTGGCAATCTCAAGCAGCTCTGCAAGCTTTGCCTTAAATCTTTCCTCGACTGCCTGGTCTTTTTCCTTATTTTCTTCCATTTTTCTTCCATCCTTCCATAGTGATAAATATTCTATCCATTTTTCAACGAAATATGCAATTTTGAAACCTTTGCTTTCATTACGATAAGCTCCTGAAACCGTGCCATGTCATTTCCACATTGTGAAAGTTCATAATCTATGCGGGCCAGTTTCGTTTTTTTGACAACGTCATTGATTGCTCTCTCCTTATCCTCTGCGGATATATCAAACGGGAGTTCCGTCTGCATGATTCTGGCAGCTACACGCTGCTGATCCACATCATCAGACATATCTATGACCGCTGCAGGTGTTACAGTACCTGTATCACGATATTGCCGAAACAGAGTCTCTGCTACAGCTCTGCAGTCGGAATTGACAAAATCATCCGCAGATATAATATCTTCAAGTCTTGAAAATAATACAGGCTCATTTACCATCCATGTGAGTAGCAAACTCTGTGGCTTACTGAGTTCCTCTTCCCTGCCCGGCTGGTTCTGTCTCTGCGTAACTGTCTCTTCCCTCTGGATCTGCTGTTCCAGACCCAGTGTTCCATATCTTGTCACCATATTCTTAAACCCATCTCTGTCCAGACCATACTGCTCTGACACAGCATCTATATAACTGTGCCGGGCGACGACTTCCTCTATCGTGGCAAGACGTTTTGCAGCCTCCTTGGAGAAACGTATCTTCTCCTCGGGATCCTTGAGATTAAAGCCGGATGCCACAGTGTTGATCTCAAAGACAACTCCTGTCACGGCATTTTTGATTCTCTCCTCATAGGCCTCTGCCCCCAGCGCATGTATAAATTCATCCGGATCCTTGTATGGCTTCATATCGATGACCCTTGTCGTCAGACCGGCCTCCCGCATAATTCCAATATTTTTAAGTGTTGCCTTCGTTCCTGCCCCATCACTATCATAAGCCAGATAGACCTCATCCGTATACCGCTTGATCAGAGAAGCCTGTCCCATCGTCAAAGCTGTTCCCAGTGATGCGACCGCATTGTCAAATCCGGCCTGATGCATAGCGATCACATCCATATATCCTTCACATACTATAATTCCTCTTCGTTTTGACCTCCGCGCCAGATTCAGTGCAAATAGATTATGTCCTTTATCAAAGACCTCCGTCTCCTTCGTATTGATATATTTGGGCAATCCATCTCCCAGAACACGGCCGCCAAATGCAATCACCTTACCATTGATATCCAGGATTGGAACCATTACCCTGTTCCAGAACTTGTCCGTCGCACCCTTGTTCTCATAGATCTCCACCAGACCGGACGCTTTCATTTGTGCATCCGTATAGCCTTTACTCTTAAGATATTTATATAAGTCATTTTCATATATATCTGAATATCCCATGCCAAACCGGCTGATCGTCTCGTCCGTGAGCCCTCTGTCATGGAGATATGCAAGCGCTTTCTCTCCATGTGGCGTCTTGGTCAACAGATAATGAAAGTATGCAGCTGCTGTCTTATTCATTTCCTTAAGCAGAACCTTATAATTTTCCCTGGCACGCTGATCCTCTGTCATCTCCTGCTCAGGTAATGCGATACCACTTCTGTCCGCCAGAAGCTTCACCGCCTCCGGGAATGAATAATTCTCATATTCCATAATAAATGTATATACATTGCCTCCAACACCACACCCAAAACAATGGTACATCTGTTTTTCCCTGCTGACATGAAATGAAGGTGTTTTCTCATGGTGAAACGGGCAACAGGCTGTATAACTGTTTCCTTTATGTTTCAGGCTGACATAACCGCCGATAACATCCACTATATCATTTCTGCTTCTGACTTCCTCGATGATCTCATCAGAATAAAACATTTTGTTGCCTCCTAAACCAACAGATACGATTCGCATTACTCCATCTGTTATATCCCATGCCATGACTTGGGAATAAAGAGATTTTTCGCCATCTCAACTGCATAATTATCTGTCATGCCTGCGATATAATCACAGACAACGACCTCTTTATCCTCGCCCATCTCAATAAATCGAATATATTCTTCAGGAAGATATGTAACATGCTCCATATATTCCTCAAATAACATCCCTATGACCTTCTCTGCCTTGCCTTCTTCGCTCTTGGCAATAGGATTCGTATACAGATCCCGGAACATAAATGCCCGGAGCTCAGCCATAGCCTGTTCATATGCTTCCGGCAAAGCAATTCTGTCAGCATCCATACTGTTCATAACGATCGCATGAATCAGATTATTGATTCTGTCACGGGTACTGTGTCCAAGAATATCAGTACATGTCTTTGGCAGCATGTCCTCTGTCAGGATTCCTGCCCGTATTCCGTCATCTATATCATGATTTACATATGCTATCTTATCTGATATGCGCACAATGGAACCCTCCAGCGTTGCAGGTCTGCCGCTGGTTTTATGATTCAACATCCCATCACGTACTTCCCATGTGAGATTCAGACCCTTTCCATCCTTTTCCAGTTTCTCAACCACCCTGACACTCTGTTCATTATGTAAAAATGGTTTCGAAGAACATCTTGACAACGCCCTTTCTCCTGCATGACCAAATGGCGTATGTCCCAGGTCATGTCCCAGAGCAATTGCCTCTGTCAGATCTTCATTCAGACACAAAGCTCTTGCGATGCTCCGAGCGATCTGTGCCACTTCGAGGGTATGTGTGAGACGGGTTCTGTAATGATCTCCACCCGGTGCAAGAAAGACCTGCGTCTTGTGTTTCATTCGCCGGAATGCCTTACAGTGAATGATCCTGTCCCTGTCACGCTGGTATTCTGTCCTGATATCACACTTTTCTTCCTCTCGTTCTCTTCCCCGCGTTTCATCACTGAAAGAGGCACATTCCCTGAATATCTCATGTTCTCTTTTCTCAAAATATTCTCGTAAAATCATATAAATGTACACTCCATAAAACATTTACAATAGTATTATTCTACAAAAAATATAATATTCCTTTAATTTTTTTGATTTTCTAACAACTTTTTTGTCTTATAGAATATACTTGTCTTTATAAGACATATAAGGTTTTCTTATCTGCCTGTTTTCTTTCTAAGATATAGTAAGTTTCAACCTCCTTTTTTCTCGCAACCTTACGCCATCCGGGAATATCTAATATTTTGTTTTTTCGATTTTTTATTTGAGGGTGCTCCCAGAAACTCACGATACCTTCCATACCAGCCGGGCTGTACCATCCGTTTTGCGAAGACAACTAGGCTGCCTACGTATATCAACATTCGGTTTCGAGCAATCAAGTGTGCCGCGGACCAATGTCCGAAGCGAAGCAAGTTTTGGGGAGCGGCACACAATAACAGATTGTGAGAACCGAATGTTAGATATACTTGGCAGACGTAAGGTTGCGAGCCAAAACGGATGGTACAGCCCGGCTGGTATGGAGGTATCGCTCAGACAGTCTGTCCGCACCCTCATTTAATCGAAAAAACAAAATATTGATATTCCGAGATGCCTAGTTGCCTTCAAAAAAAGGAGGTTGAAACTTACTATATTACATAAACAGATATAAGGCAGATAAGAAAACCTTATCTGCCTTATAAAACAATGATTATTCTATGTGATAAAAAAGTTGTTAGATATATTACTGAACTAATCCGGCTTCTACCAGATCTCCAGCCATCTCTTCAAGCGAGAACTTCTCCCACGCATCGCCTCTCATATCCCCTTCTGTATCTACCGGAATACTTGCCAGCCAGTCATTCCTCAGGTTCTCGTATTCGCTGTCAAGATAATCATTCGCAACAGCCAGAACATAACTGTCTCTTAAATCTTCGTCGTGGTCTGTCTTAACATATATAATGATATATCCTGTATCACCCTCCGTGATGTCCGTACATTCGCCGGCCTTAAGGCTGTCCAGTATCTTATTCATTTCATCAGAATATGCACCAACATACCCGGATGTATCTGTACAATAATCTTTTACACCATACTTTTCAGCTACAGCTTCCGGATCCTCTCCGGCGCGAATCTCCTTCAGAGCGGCCTCAGCCTGCGCCTTCATATCTGCTTTCTGATCCTCATCTAATACAACATAATTACCATCTTCATCTGTTGCAGGTTCATTTGCATCCGTAACCTCTACTGTAGGGAACACCATATAATACAGCGTCTGAAAGTTATAGTCCTTATATGCCTCCGCAAGGTCGTCTGAGATATCCTGTCCCATCTGATTCTTGATATCATTCTCAAATTTCTCAACATATGTTCTCTCTGTAAATACTTTGGTGATAATCTCGTCGGAGATGCCATATTTATCAAAAATCTCCTGAGGAACAGCCTTCTTGAAATTATCTATGATCTTATCCCTGGCTTCCAGATCTGACTCTCCAAGCTCCACATCATTATGCAGTGCAACATCATACAAAATCTTTGTTTCACGAATGAGCGCAAGAGTCTGATCCTTGTAAGTCTCCTCATCTTTCACAACTGCATTCGGTTTCAGTCTATATGTCACGATCTCCTGAATGGCATAAACCATCAGCTCATCCATATTAATGTCATAATCGCCGATCACCATTGCCTGTGTAGAGGAAGCCTCCTCCTGTGTATATACAGTATCCTCTTTTGTATCGCCGGAACAACCGGTGAGAGAGCCAATCAACATTGCCGAAACAAGACCTCCCACGCACAGCTTCCTCGCAATATCTCTATGAATATTTATACGTCTCATATCATCCTCCAAATAGATTTAATCTTGTTACATTTTAGCCCTTTTCACTAGCTCCGTCAACATATTTCACAGTTATTACATAAAAAGAGCCATTGTCAAACGACAATGGCTCTCTGTAATCTAATTATATAATCTTTCAAACAAAAGCTTTGAACGATTCTGATTACTCCTTTACACCACCAAGTGCAACACCGGCGATGATGTACTTCGACAATGCAAAGTATACAACCAAAAGAGGTAATACAGTAAGTGTAAGACCTACATATACAAAACCATAATCAGTTCTGATAGAGTCAGACTTCAGACCTGTGATAAACATAGGAAGTGTGTACTTTCTGTTATCACTGATCATCATGGTAGGTGTATACAGGTTGTTCCATGATGCGATGAATGCGAAGATCGCCTGTGTAGCCATAGCTGGCTTCATCAATGGCAATGCAATCTTATTGAAGGTTGCAAACTCGCTGGATCCATCAATTCTGGCAGCTTCAATGATCTCAACTGAGAGACCGCCCTGCATATACTGCTTCATGAAGTATACTGTAGAAGGTGCAGCCATTGCAGGAATGATAAGTGGCCAGTATGTATTGTACAGATTAACCTTAATCATCAGGTTCATGAAACCGATGATAGAAACCTGTGCAGGAATCATCATGATTGCCATAATGAAAGACCATGCCATATTTCTAAGCTTAAACTGATATACAGTAAGACCATATGCTGTCAATGTTGCAAAATATACCTGAAGTACTGTAGCAGGTACAGCGATGATCACACTGTGAAGCATTGCCTGCCATACATTTGTACCCTTACCTGCTGTTCTTACAAGCATTCCCTTGAAGTTGTTGATCAGCTCGCCACCCGGAATCAACTGGATACCATGCTTGATCACATCTGATGTATGTGTTGTATTTACAATCATAACATAGAACGGGAATATACTGATTACACAAAGTAAAACACATATTACAGTTCTGAAGATTTTTTTCGCTTTAATCTTAGCTGCGTAGCCTGCATCTACACTAGCTGATGTTGTATTTGCCATTCTCTACGCACCTCCTTAGCGAATTACAGCATGTTTCTGCTTTGGCTCACGTTCCTTAGTCAAAGTGAAGAACAACATACTGATAATTAATGTTACAATGAACAGGATACCTGATATTGCCGCTGCTTTACCATAATCAGGATTCGATGAGTTAGCAAACTCTCTAATCTGCATGGTAACAGTATGCGAAACTCTGTCCGGCTGACCGATACCTGTGTTGGTAACGTTGAACAGAGATGGAATATCGTACATCTGAAGACCACCGATAGCAGATGTAACAAGTGTAAACTGCAGAATCGGCTTAAGCAATGGAAGTGTGATGCTGAAGAACTGCTGTCTTCCACTTGCACCATCAACCATGGCTGCTTCATACAATGATGGGCTGATACCCAGAATACCTGCTATCAATACGATCATTGTATTACCATACCACATCCAGAACTGCATGAAACCGATAATACCGATCGTAGCAGCCTTGCTCTCCATGAAATTATAATCCTGCGATATAATTCCGATGTTTCTCAGGAGGATTGTGATAGGTCCCTGATTTGCAAACAGGTTATAGAACAATACGGCGATTGAAGATGCTGTAATAATGTTAGGCATGAACATCATTACCTTGAATGCGCCCTGGCCCTTTAACTTAACCACAGTATCAGTAAACCATGCTGCCAGAAGCAATGCAAGGAGAATCTGTGGTATAAAGTTGATAACCCAGATTATCAATGTATTCTTAATAGAATTCATTGGCAACGTATTAAACCAGATTGTCTCTCCGGTCTTGAAATCTGTCTTTGACAACATGCTCAAATAGTTCTCAAAGCCACAGAATTTCGGTGTATTCCATTTTCCATCTGTCATCTTATATGTAACAAAGCTAAGATAAAAGGTATATATCAGCGGATACAATTGGAATAATAAGAATACCAAGAAGAATGGAGCAATGAATATATATCCATATTTTCCATATTCGACTGTCTTTCTTTTCATGTTTTCACTTCCCCAACCTTTTATTATTTTAAAAGTATAATTTCAAAAGAACATATTATTCACGTATCCCCCGTCAGACATTTTATAAGAGGCATATATCCATATACATCTTATAAAATGCCCAACAGTGGTTATGTCTTTTTTAAATTATGCACCGGACGAATCCGGTGCATAACATTTAGCTATAAGCTATTTTCTACAATATTGCAATTAGTTAATAGCAATATCTGAGTAAGCGTTAGAAACCTGCTCCTTGATGTTTGCTACAGCGTCATCAACTGACTGGCCCTCAGCCCAGAATGTTGAAGCTGCTGAATCAAGGTAACCATTGAAGGTTGCATCATAAGATGTAGCATTCTTAAGTGAAAGTCCCTTAGCTGCCTCATCCCAACCAGCAAGTGGATCCTGGCCATTCAGAATTGGGTTAGCACCAACACCATCAGCGATCAGGTTAGCAACAGACTCCTGGTTGTTAGGGAAATCATAATCATCTGCATAGAGGTCATACATTACATCTGTATCACAGCAAAGAGTATAAACAACGAGAGCTGCTAACTCCTTGTTAGGGCACTTATCTGTGATAAGCATGTAAGAACCACCCCAGTGATAGCTAACAGGGCCTACGCAAAGATTCCACATACCGTGTGAATCCTCAGCAAGACACCACTGTACGAACCATGTACATCCAAAGTAACCGAATACATCACCTGAAGACATGTTAGCTGTCCACTCTGATGACCACATAGCTGACTTCAGTGAGTATCCCTCATCATAGATAACCTTAGAAGTATTTAAGTAATCTTCGATACATGAGTCGATGTTAAGAGCGCCATCCTTAACCCATGGAGAAGTCTTCTGATCGATGAATGCATACTTAAGATCATCCGGACCAGATACCATGTACTTACCAGCTTCCTTCATCTTAGCAGCTGTATCAAGGAATGTATCCCAATCCTTAACATACTCCTGAACCTCAGCTGGATCTGATGTTCCAAGAACTTCCTCAGCTACATCAGTTCTGTAAACGAAGCATCCTGGAGTTGCCTGCCATGTCATAGCCATAAGGTTACCATCAACAGTTGCGTAATCAACTGTGTACTGATATGCATTCTTATACATATCCATTGTCAGACCTGCGTCTGTTACAGGAATTGCCCAATCCTGCTGTGCAAAGTAAAGAGCAACATCATTATCAGCTGCTACGATTGAAGGTACATTGTCATCATCTGCTGCAACAGCATTCTGAATACCTGTCTTGTACTCTTCACCAGTACCTGATACATCGAGGTTATCATAGATTACGAGATCTGATAACTCTGGGTACTTTGTTCTGAAGTGAGAATCAATTCTTGAACCAAGCTCCTCATTCCATGAGTAAACATGGATTGCAGCGCCGTCTGCTGAAGGAACAGTGATCTCAGCTGTTGCTGCATCATCTGCTGTTGCCTCAGTATCTGCTGCCTCTGTGTCCTCTGCCTCAGTATCTGCTTCTGTAGCAGGTGCCTCTGTTGTTGTCTCCTCTTCCTTGTCTCCACAAGCTACGAGAGATAATCCCATTGCAAGTGCTAAAGAAAGAGCCATTGCTTTTTTGAATTTTTTCACAAAAAAACCCTCCTTTTATAATGTGTGTGTTGCCTCTCATCATCGAGAGAACTATGTGTATGAACCTATTCATTATCAGTCATTGACTGTCGGTTCCATAGTAAATGTGCAAGGTTGTCCCCTGCAACTAAGTGCATTATAGGACATATTAAACAATTTTGCAAGTACTTTTTGTTTTTTTCTTTGTCTATTTGTACATTCTTACCAACTTTTTTGTAATTGTAACACTTTTGTAATTATTTTGTATCTACAAATTTAACAATTTTTTCTGCCAATTCTTTGGGAGAATATGTATACAGTCTGGCAGGTCCTGACATTTCTTCAAATGTCACATTTTCATACCCTGCAAAATAGTCTCTTGCCTCCTGATTGTACATAGAAATATAATCAACTTCTCCGTTATCTTCCATTGCTTTGCTATAAGTGCTGCGCACCTCTTCATCCTCATTGACATATGGTTCCATCAGCGGATTCGCATATATAATGTAGATGTCGGTTTTTTCAGGCACACCCTCTGTGGTCACCTTCGCCGCATTATCAACGGTAGCAAGGTCCTCGTTATACATATCCTGCGTGTATCCACCCTTGGAAACCAATGCCTTTCTTATGTTCATCTGCATTTCCGTATATATATGAAAATCATTATCAGGATATATCGATTTCACAAGGCGCTGTCCCCCGATCTTGCAGAACTGTACCAGAAGATAGTCAAAAAAGCCGCAATAATCATCCTGTGTGATCGTACTGAACTGTTCCGGATAATTCATGCTTATTCCTATAATGCCCTGCACTTCATCAGGATACTGATTCGCCCAGTGAAATGCCTCGATTCCTCCGGTTCCTGTCGCAACCAGAGTATAAGGTCCTTCTATCCCTGCCATGGCAAGTGCCTGACGACTTTCCTCCAGGATCGTGTCTATATCCCTAGGTTCCCCGCTTGTCTCACTGAATCCCACGCCGCTTCTGTCAATATATACCAGTCTGTACCCTGTGAGATTATCAAATAACGGCTGCAGCGCAACCGAATCATCCACAACAGAGCAGCTGTGCAGAAATACTAATGTTTTCTCAGCATCCTCCGGTCCTTCTGTCAGCAC
Organism: Wujia sp.; assembly: GCA_051877775.1. Taxonomy (GTDB): domain Bacteria; phylum Bacillota; class Clostridia; order Lachnospirales; family Lachnospiraceae; genus Coprococcus_C. Next base: position 41,550 of record JBJEJF010000027.1, on the reverse strand, counting down.
ATGCATTTTATGTCCGTTTACCTCAACCATCTGTCCGGGCGGGTTCAGATATACCTTCTCATCCTTCGACTTACTTCTATGGTTCAAATATATGCAGCCAACCAGGATCAGATTGATCGCTGCTGTGGCAACCATAAATATAATAAATATTTTAAAGAATGTATGCAGTGTCTTTTTTAACTTTTTCATCTCTTGTCTCCATTTCCGAATATATACTTTAATATAATAATAAAGTTTATTTCTCTTGTAAATAGTTTTGAAAAATTTCACATTTGGGGACTTTTTATCCCCGATTCCGTATGTTAAAATAAACAGCAGTTCAAAACACACAAGGAGAAATAACATGGCTAAGAAACAAGCAAAAAAATCTGCAAAAAGCAACCCGGGAAGTTCTGCTTATAACAGAAATCTTGCAACAATGAAAAAAAACGCCTCCGCAGAGGCCGCTGCTGAGGCTGAAGAAAAAAAAGAAGATGTCACAATCTTCACAGAAGATAATCTGGAACTCAACAGGCTGAGTTTTCGCGAACGAACCAAAATAAAGCATGCCCGTTTCCGCCAAAACATGGAGGGCATGAGCAGAAAAGAAAAAATCAGTTACTTCTTATATTATTATAAGTGGAAAATCATATTTGGGATCATATTTCTGATTCTCGCCATAACGATTCCGGTAAGCATCTATAAAAGCAGCCGTCCTGTCGCTATCTCCTATGCCGTGATCAACAGTCACGCTCCAGAGAACATAAATGATGCTGCATTTGACGACTATATGAATTATTATGGTTATACCAAAAAACAGCAGATCATTTCCAGCAGCTATTCCTATCTGAATCTGGAAACCTACGAGAAAGATTATGCATCCAATCCGGACAGCGCCAATTTTACATCGTTCCCTATGCTGTGTTATAATGGTTATTTTGATATTATCATTACAGACAAAACAGGACTTGAATACTGCGCTGCACAGTCACTCATCCAGCCGCTGGATTCCGCTCTGTTTCCTGACGTCTATACTGCTGTCGCTGCAGAACACGCAGATTCCATCATTTCCGCCAAAAGTACCACAGGCGAGGTTCATGAATACGGAATCGATATCAGTGACACAGATCTCGCCAGAAACATGAATCTGGATTACAACGACATCTATGTCGGCTTTATCGGTTACAATGACCGCAATTTCAAGAACGCCCGCCTGTTTCTCAATTATGTTTTCCAGCTTAATCTGGAAATGTAATATATAAATGTATTATATATGCTCCGGCTTTGCAAAATGCTATCGATCCGAACACCAGCAACATGCACCTGATTATCGTGGCATTTCTGTGAAGCCGACTTTCTTTTTGACTTTGCGAAGTGTTTTGTTGGCATAATAAGCAGCCTGCTCCGCATTGTCTTTTATGATACGATCGATATATGCCTTATCCTTAGTCAGCTCTTCATATCGTGTCTGAAGCGGTGCCAGTTCCTCTGCAACAGCTTCCCCCACAATTTCTTTCAGTTTTCCATATCCCATACCTTCAAATTCACGCAATGCTTCATCTACTGTTTTCCGGGTCACAGCACAGTAAATGTCTATCAGGTTCCTGATTCCAGGCTTATCCTCGCTGTAAGCAATCATACCATCTGAATCCGTGACAGCTTTCTTGAATTTACGCATGATCGTATCCTTATCATCCAGAAGATAAATGCTTGCATTCGGGTTCTCATCGGACTTGGACATCTTTTTGGTCGGATCCTGCAGACTCATGATACGCGCACCGCTCTTGCCAACATATCCCTCAGGGATCGTAAACACATCACCATATATTCCATTAAAACGATTGGCGATATCTCTTGTAATCTCAAGATGCTGCATCTGGTCTTTTCCGACAGGGACAAGATCAGCCTGATACAACAGGATATCCGCAGCCATGAGTACAGGATATGTGAAAAGTCCTGTGTTGATATTATCCGCATGTTTTGCCGCCTTATCTTTGAACTGTGTCATACGATTCATCTCACCCATATAGGTAAAGCAATTCAATATCCATGCAAGCTCTGCATGTGCAGGTACATGAGACTGGAAGAATATGCAGTTTTTCTCAGGATCAAGTCCGGCTGCAATATAGAGTTGAAGCAAACGTCTTGCATTCTGGCGAAATTCCGTCGGATTCTGTCTCACAGTTATGGAATGCAGATCCATAATACCATAGAAGCATTTAATATCTTCATCATCACTCAGATTCACCCAATTTTTCAATGCACCCAGATAATTCCCCAATGTAATCATTCCGGTTGCCTGCATTCCGGAAAGCATCGTCTTTTTTCCATCTATCATATCTATCGTCCTCTCTTCTTCCCTCCGCAAATATTGCAGATTTACTTATCTTATATTCTCAACAGTCTTTCATACCTGTCACAGAGATTCTAGTTTTCGTCATCACTGGACATGTTCATAATCTGACGTTTTCTTGCAAGTTCATCATTGGCAAGATACTCATCATACGTGGTCTGCTTGTCGATCAGTCCTGTATTTGTAAGCTCCATAATACGATTTGCCGTTGTCTGTACGAACTGATGATCCTGACAGGAGAACAGTACCACGCCCGGGAACTTGATCAGTCCGTTGTTTAATGCAGTGATTGACTCCATATCCAGGTGGTTCGTCGGTTCATCCAAAATGAGCACATTTGAACCCATGATCATAAGTTTAGACAAAAGACATCTTACCTTCTCTCCTCCGGACAGAACCTTTACCTTCTTCACGCCATCTTCCCCGGCGAAAAGCATTCTTCCAAGGAACCCTCTTACATATGTGGCATCTTTGTCATCCGAATATTGTGCCAGCCAGTCTGCAATGACAAGATCATTATCAAATTCTTTTGTGTTATCCTTCGGGAAATATCCCTGCGATGTCGTCACACCCCATCTGAAGCTGCCTTCATCCGGCTCTAATTCACCGGCAAGGATGCGGAACAACGTTGTCGTTGCAATCGTGTTCGGTCCCACAAATGCGATCTTATCATCATGTCCCACCGTAAATGATATATTATCAAGTACCTTAACGCCATCTACAGTCTTGGAGATATTAGATACCGTCAATACCTCATTTCCAATCTCGCGCTTCGGTCTGAAATCAATGTATGGATATTTTCGACTTGATGGTTTGATCTCATCCAGCTCAATCTTCTCCAGTGCACGTTTTCTGGAAGTAGCCTGCTTGGATTTTGACGCATTTGCCGAGAATCTCTGGATAAATTCCTGCAGTTCCTTGATCTTCTCCTCTTTCTTTCTGTTTGCTTCCTTCATCTGCTTGATCATCAGCTGACTGGACTCATACCAGAAATCATAGTTACCTGCATACAGCTGGATCTTGGCATAATCAATATCCGCAATGTGCGTGCAGACCTTATTCAGGAAATATCTGTCATGTGAAACAACTATAACTGTATTGTCAAAATTGATCAGGAATTCCTCCAGCCATGCAATCGCATCCAGATCCAGATGGTTCGTCGGCTCATCCAGCAGAAGGACATCAGGATTACCGAACAGAGCCTGCGCCAGCAATACCTTGACCTTCAGATTACCGTCCAGCTCGCTCATCATCTTATAGTGGACATCCGTATCCACGCCCAGGCCATTTAGGAGTGTTGCCGCATCTGACTCCGCATTCCAACCATCCATCTCGGCGAATTCAGCTTCAAGCTCTGACGCTCTGATTCCGTCTTCATCCGTAAAATCTTCCTTGGCATAGATTGCATCCTTTTCCTTCATGATCTCATACAATCTTTTATTTCCCATGATGACTGTATCCAGTACCATGTATTCGTCATATTTAAAATGATCCTGCTGCAGTACGGAGAGACGTTCTCCATCATTCATGATCACTTCCCCACTCGTTGGTTCCAGTTCACCGGCTAAGATCTTGAGGAATGTGGATTTACCTGCACCATTGGCACCGATCAGCCCATAACAGTTCCCCTCGGTAAATTTGATATTTACATCCTCAAACAAAGCCTTCTTGCCCAATCTGAGCGTAATTCCGTTTGCACTTATCATGTTCTAATTCCTTTCTGACATATCTGTTATCTTATAATAAACCACTCTTGAGTATAGCAACTGAAAAAAGGGGTGTCAAGCGGAAAGCACAATAAAAAGAGCACCATGCTGTTCTGCATGATGCTCTGCGATTTTCGTTATTCCTTTTTACAGATTCTTGACGATCGGATCGTACAGATCTAATCTGCAATGCTCATCATCCGCAAAATGTCTGCAATTCAGGCAGCTCTTAGTTCCCTCTGCCATGTTGCAGAAACAATCCTTCTTCTCTTTTTTGTCATAAGCATGACATCTCTCTGCAACCTCTTTGTACACTTCCTCAGAACTACGCATATGCCAACTCCTCCTTCCTGACAGTACATAGTATACCGTTTTCGGAGTTGTGTTATTCATTGACTATGCAGTTGCTATATCTGCAGTATAATTCTTACATGACACAATATTCAGAAGTGATGCCATCACACACATACAGGCTAGTACAGAATATCTGCAATCCTGGTCTACATTGCTGACAGTTTCTTTATATTGCCTATGTTTTTCTCTGATATAATCTGATATTGCATCAATGCTGGGAAGCACTGTCATCTCGCCCGGATGTAAGCCTTCACGCAGCTCCGCAATATACCGGTACATCCGATGTTTTAATTCTTCTTCATAGATACAGTGTTCTCTCAGATTGCCGGTATAATTGCTGTTGTGTGGAAATGTAAAATAATCCGCAATATAATGCAGGACAATTCCCATCCTCCATGTCGACAGCATTCCCATATCTATTTTCGGATTAAATTTGCTGACAAATTTATCCATCCTTTTATTAAATATATCAAAGGTGTCTTCGATACAATGTCTTTTCGTTATAAAAGAAGGAATACAATCCGGCCATATGCTTCCAATATAGAAAGACAGTCTGTGCCGGATCCTTTCACTGATATCCAGCCCGTTGATAACGCCTTTTGCCACAGAGATATGCGATTTTTTTCTCATTTTCTGAAACTCCCATCATGCAAAAACCATTACGTAATCTGCATCCGCATTTTCGTATATGGTGACCCATATGTTTCATTTACACCCAGATAATATTTTAGAATCATCGGGTAAAATAGTCAATGGTTATTTCATCCTTTTTTTGTTACAAAATGTTAATTGGCCGACGCCGCCACCTGGTTTCCTGTATAGAGCTGATAGTATCTGCCCTTTTGTTCCATGAGATCATCATGAGAACCTCTTTCAATGATACGTCCCTGCTCGAGTACCATGATACAGTCACTATTTCTTACCGTGGACAGTCTGTGTGCTATGACAAATGTAGTTCTTCCCTTCATCAGTCTGTCCATCCCCTCCTGGACGATCTTCTCTGTACGGGTATCAATGGAGCTGGTTGCCTCGTCCAGGATGAGTACCGGAGGGTCAGCCACTGCAGCTCTGGCAATGGCAAGCAGCTGTCTCTGTCCCTGACTCAGATTCCCGCCATCTCCCGTAAGCATCGTCTGATAGCCATCCGGCAATCTGCGTATAAATCCATCCGCATTGGCAAGTCTGGCAGCTGCAATCACTTCCTCATCCGTCGCATCCAGACGCCCGTATCTTATATTATCCATAACAGTCGCTGTGAAAAGATGTGTATCCTGCAGAACCATTCCGAGAGAACGTCTCAGATCCGCCTTGTGTATCTTATTAATGTTGATACCGTCATAACGGATCTTGCCATCCTGAATATCATAAAAACGGTTAATCAGGTTCGTAATCGTCGTCTTACCTGCACCGGTAGAGCCCACAAATGCGATCTTCTGTCCCGGTGTCGCAAAAAGATCTACATTATGAAGAACTATTTTATCTTCATTATAGCCAAAATCCACATCATCAAAGACTACATCACCGGTAAGCTTTACATAAGAAACCGAGCCGTCAGCCTGATGCACATGTTTCCACGCCCACATACCGATTCTCTCATCAGTCTCGGTAAGTGCTCCGTTTTCTTCTTTTGCATTGACAAGTGTAACATAACCATCATCTGTTTCAGGCTTCTCATCCAGAAGATTGAAGATACGCTCAGCCCCTGCCAGAGCCATCACGATAGAATTCATCTGCATACTAACCTGATTGATCGGCATACTGAAGTTCTTATTAAAGGTCAGAAAACTCGCAAGACTTCCCAGGGTAAAGCCACCCACCCCATTTAATGCAAGCGCGCCTCCTGCGATGGCACACAGCACATAGCTTATATTGCCAAGCTGCGCATTGATCGGTCCGACTATATTGGCATATTTATTGGCCTGATATGCACTTTCTCCCAACCGGTCATTTAATTCTTTAAACTTCGCCTTGCTCTCTTCCTCGTGGCAGAATACCTTTACAACCTTCTGCCCTTCGATCATTTCCTCAATATATCCATTGACCGCTCCAAGATCCTGTTGCTGCTTCACAAAGTATTTTCCACTGTTGCCCGCAACGGAGCCACTTGTCTTGAGCATTACACCCACCATGACAAGTGTAAGCAGGGTAAGTGGAACATTAAGCACGATCATGCTGATCAGTACACTCACGACTGTAATTATGCTTGATACACACTGTGGTATACTCTGGCTGATCATCTGGCGTAATGTATCAATATCATTTGTGTATATCGACATGATATCTCCATGTGCATTTGTGTCAAAATACCGTATCGGAAGGCTCTCCATATGTGTAAACAAATCGTTTCTCATATCCCGGAGTGTGCCCTGTGTCACATACATCATTAAAATAGCCTGAACATATGCAGCCACAATACCGCACAGATAAAATAGTGCGACCCTGAGCATCGCCATAAGAAGCGCGGAATAATCCCCGCTCCCCGTCTCTACCATCGGAACAATATATTCATCGATCAAAGTTTTGGTAAACATGGTACCCTGTACGTTTGAAAGTGCACTCACGATAATACAGGCAAGCACAACAATGCAATGAAGCTTATATTTTGCCCCCACATAATGTATGATGCGTCCCATGGTCCTGCCGGCATTTTCAACCTTTGGTTTCGGTCCCTTTGGGCCGCCATGCATAGGTCCCTTTACAACTTTTCCTTCAGCCATTACTGTGCACCTCCCTGTTCATCAAAATCTCCACTGCCACCGGTCTGGGATTCATAAACATCCCGATAGATCGCATTTGCGGCAAGCAGTTCCTCATGCGTTCCAATACCATCTATCCTGCCGCCATCCATCACAACGATCCGGTCCGCATTCTGTACGCTGCTGATTCGCTGTGCAATAATTATCTTGGTCGTATCAGGGATCTCCTCCGCAAATGCCTTTCTGATCCTGGCATCTGTCGCTGTATCAACTGCGCTCGTACTGTCATCAAGTATCAGTATCTTCGGCTTCTTGAGCAATGCTCTGGCAATGCAGAGGCGCTGCCGCTGTCCGCCTGACACATTGGAACCGCCCTGTTCTATCCTTGTGTTATAACCATCCGGAAATGCTTCAATAAATTCATCTGCACATGCCAGTCTGCATGCACGTTTGCATGCTTCATCCGTAGCATCTTTATCGCCCCATCGTAGATTCTCGTATATCGTTCCACTGAACAGTACATTCTTCTGCAAAACGACCGAGACTTCATTTCTCAGAACCTCCAGATCATACTGACGGACATCTACACCGCCAACCATAAGGGTTCCCGCACTGACATCATACAGACGGCTTATCAGGTTGACAAGACTTGATTTGGAGCTTCCCGTTCCTCCTATGATACCGATCGTCTCTCCTGCATCGATATGAAGATTGATGTCCTTAAGCACAGGAGCATTGTCTGCACCGTCCTCCACGATCACCGTAGAATCCCCGTTTGCATCTTCTATATGTCTGTATTTTTTATATCTGAAATCTACGTGTGCAAAATCTATACTGCCGTCCGCAACCTGCAGGACAGGATCTTCAGGGTTAACGATATCCGGTTTTTCCTCCAGCACCTCAGCCACACGTTTTGCACTTGATACGCTCATTGATATCATTACAAATATCATAGAGAGCATCATCAGATTCATCAAAATATTCATACAGTATGTGAGCAGACTCATAAGCTGTCCTGTCGTCAGAGAGTTGGACACTACCATATGTGCGCCAAACCAACTGATCAGCAGAATACACGCATATACCGTAAAGAGCATGAGAGGGTTGTTACAGGCCAGTATTCTCTCTGCTTTCAAAAACATATTGTATACGTTGTTATTTGCACTGCCGAACTTTTTCTTCTCGTAATCCTCTCTGACGTATGCCTTCACGACACGGATAGCCGAAATATTTTCCTGCACGCTGGCATTCAGATCATCATATTTCCTGAAAACCCTTGAGAAATATTTCATTGCCAAACGGACTATGACGATCAGGCAGAGCCCCAGTAAAATAACGGCAACCAGATATACACTGGCAAGTCTCGGGCTGATCAGAAATGCCATGATCATCGCAAATATGAGGCTCATGGGTGCTCTCATACACATTCTAAGTATCATCTGATAGGCATTCTGTATATTGGTCACATCCGTAGTCAGTCTGGTGATCAGGCCGGCTGTGGAATATTTATCAATATTGGAAAACGAAAAGTTCTGTATATTATTATACATTCCCTCTCTCAGATTTTTGGCAAAGCCTGCTGATGCCATTGCACCGTATTTTCCGCCAAGCATGCCTGCAACCAGTCCGCCGACCGCAAGCACTGTCATAAGCAGCCCCATCAGTACGATATGCCGCATATCTCCCTTCTCCACTCCGTTATCGATTATAGAGGCCATCAGAAGAGGAATCAGTGTCTCTAAAATGACTTCCATGATCATAAAAACAGGGGTGATCAGAGATGCCTTTTTATATTCTTTGATGTACGTTCCCAGCGTCTTTAACATTTTTATCTATCCTCCATATCTTTATAATAAAGATAGGTATTTGCAAAATTTGTTTTTTAATATTTCATTCATATAATTGTTTTTATGTGTTGACATGATTTTACGGCACTTGATTTTCTTATACCTTCTTTTTGGAGAGACGCAGTTTTGTCAGAAGTTTATTGTTTTTATCCTGGAGCCAATGTGCACGCGAAAGTGTGTCTGAGTGTCATCTACGCATAGCATGGGGATTCCAGGAACGCTTGCGCTCCGTTGGAAACGCAGGGGTACTAAGTGTGAGCTTGTAGCTCGCACTAAGTACCCGCGTTTCCAAAAGTCCTTTCATCCCCATGCTATGCGTAGATGACGCGAGTTCGCTGGAGCGTGCACATGATCTGGTTGCAGGATAAAAGCAATAAAACTTCTCAAAACTGCAAAAGTCATCCAAAAAGAAGGTATAAGAAAAGCAGGTGCACAAAAACATATTGCACATAAAAATAATTATATCAACGAAATATTATAGAACAAATTTTGCAATTACCTGTCTACATCTGTGTTTCTATGTTGTACCTGATCTGATCTAACACATCATAAAACACTGCCAGCTTCTCCGGTTCTATCCCGTCAAGCAGTGCCTGATCTGAGCGAGCAGTCATCTGACGCATTTTTTCGGTGATATGATGTCCTTTTTCTGTCAGACACAGTTTTTTCAGACGTTCATCATATGGTACTATTTTTCTCGTTATCAGCTTCTTTTTCTCCATCAACTGCAGGATGTTTGTTGCGGTCGACCTCGATATCTTAAACTCCTTCTCCACATCACGCTGAAATGTCGGCTCATCTTCACGTTCCCTGATATATATCAGGATCCACGTATGCATGACTGTGATATCCTCATCCATGTAACGCTTCCAGTCCCGGTCAAAGCGCCTGCACATCAGGTTGTTTATCGTTTTTATCTCATGACCTATGCTTCTTCCGTCATCCATGATAACCTCCTATAATATATAAAAAATATAGCATCAGAATATTTTGTTCTATATCGAACTATATTCTAATACTATATTTTTTATACGTCAATATTCATTTTATGAAGATATTGTGAACATATTTTATTCATCAATACCAGAGGCCACATAATCATCCGGCATTACAATGTATTCCATCTCGGCATCATCTGACAGGTATTCTATTACACTCTGTTCTGTTCCGATCTTATAATATGCTTCCATTGCAACGACCCTGTCATCCTTACAATATATATTATAATCTGTAAGTCCCGAATGCCATACCTCACATATATAGTTCTCCTCTTGGATCGTCACTTCATATGCTTCCACAAAGGTATCATCGTCACTGTATTCACCATCTGCCCAGATGATCGGAGCTACATAAAGACCCGATCCATTATAGACGTCCAGATTATAAGTTACAGTTTCCCCCTCCTCATAGATCTGATAGAAATTCTTTCCGTCAACTCCCAGGCTCTTAGAGATCAGACATTTTTCGCCGTAGTTCTGCAGACCGTCCTCATAATAATAATCATCTCCTGATTTCGTGGTGAAGCTGTACATTCGCATATCTCCGCGTCTCGATGTTATTCTGATCGTATAGGAGTCCGCCGTCTCGAAATAATCTCTGTAACTTTCCACGACATGTGGATTCTCAATATTTTCCCCACGGATGCGCTCAGCCTCAAAATCAAACAGGCTGTTTTCATTAAACGCAAAACTGTATTTAAACTGATTTCCTGTACCCTGTCCGTCCTGCGAGTCTTCGATGTCCTGTGTGCCTCCGTCACCATTACCATGTAAAACCATATTTTCGATCGTATCAAAGATCTGTGCTGTTTCATCCGCTCCCCGTTCATCGCAGAAGGCGTGATAATTGGTGATAAATTCCACGTTTCCGTCTTTTACATATGCAAGTTTACATGTATCTTCCTCAAAATATGCCAGACATATTTCACCTGCATCCGAGACATACACTTCATTTATAATATCCTGCCCATTTTCACGCAGCAGCCATATATCATCCGGCTCATCCCTGTCCACAAGTCCTGTAAGCAGTGGATCCGGATCTGGTACCTGTTCAGATGGAATGACATCCCAATTCGGATACTCATTATATCTCTCATATCCTTTCCTGCCGTCAGACACCATCGAATAATATCCCACTGTATCCGCCAGATCAAGATCATTGACGGAGAACTCATAGCGTTCATAGTAAAGATATGTATCATAGCGTTCCAGAATATTATACTCTGTCTGATCATTTTTACATACCCTGATATACTGTTCCGTGTAATCCTTACCGCCTGCCACATCCAGATATCCTGTCAGACGCCCCGTCTCTTCCGATGATCTTCCTCTCTCGACATCGTATGTGCCATAGAAATATTTCTCTGCTATGCAGGGCAGAAAGCACGAGATGATAGTCTGATACTGCGTCCCGTCGATGGCTGCACTGTAATATGTCTCCTGAGTCCCCGAGATTATGCTAAGGCAGACTACATTTTCATGCACGACATAGACTGCCATCATGTCCTCATATCTCACGGAAAAATCAATTATACGCTGACCCATATCGGAATCATCCGTCCATGCATCCGCATCCTCAGTAAAAGTGAGTCCTTCAAGACGATTCAGAAGATGCTCTGCCAATCTCTTATCTTCTGCATACCCCATACCCAATTCAATTGTTACAGGTCCGGCAGAGATTGTTGCATCCCATATATCTCCTGTCACATCTACAAGTCTTGTCTTTCCCGCTTCCTCATGTCCGGCTCTCCCCATGCATCCTGTAACAAGCAGGGTAAAGCATACGAATAAGGTCACTACTCTTTTTCTCATCACTACCCGCATAACATCCCCCTACTCATATAATACAAAATGCACTGCATACATCCGGCATTCTCTGTCTCATATATACAGTGCATCTCTGCGACCATCATCCTTCCCGGTACAACAGGTCATCCATACCGCATACCGGAAGGACTCACGGGTCATTTACATCGTTACAAATATAAATTTACATACGAATAATGCAGCTATGATCGTAACTACAATATCCTTCTTAGAGTATTTCTTGGTAAATAATGCAATGATAACATAGGTGATAGCTCCGATACCAATACCATTTGCGATAGAGTAGGTAAGCGGCATCATGATCAGCGTCATAAATGCAGGAACAGCCGAGAGTATGTCATCCATATCAACCTTTGCAAAGTTCTTAGCCATAAGAACGCCGACAAATACCAGTGCCGGAGCTGTCGCGCAGCTCGGAACAACACTTGCGAGAGGACTTAAGAACAGGCATACAGCAAAGCAGATTGCCGTTACCACACTTGCAAAACCGGTTCTTCCTCCTGCAGCCACACCTGATGCAGACTCTACAAAAGTCGTACAGGTAGAAGTACCAAGCAGTGCACCTGATACAGTACCGATTGAATCGCAGAGCATAGACTTATTCAGGTTAATCGGATCACCCTTCTCGTCAAGCATACCGGCCTGTGAAGCAGTACCGTAGATTGTTCCAACAGTGTCGAACATATCAACCAGACAAAATGCTACGATAAGCATAATAGCCGAGAACACACCACCAACATAGGAGCTGTTAAACGCCGCATTCCATGCATCACCATTGAATACGCCAAGGAAGCCGACTTCTGCAAAATCCTTAAATGACTGGCCGATACCACTCAGATCAAAATCAGGAACCTGCCACATCATCACCCAGTAAAGAACTGTAGATGCAATAATACCGATGATAACACTTGCCTTTATACCATACTTGGACAGAATAGCAATGATCATGATACCGAGTATGGCAACAATAACAGGCACGATCGTTCTCCATACTTCAAGTCCGGTGATCATGTGTCCGTCCTCAGCCATGGTCCCGATCATCTCAATACGTCCATGGAAATCAAAGAACTGTACGAAGGTATAAGGATTATCTTCGATAATACCCGCATTCTTGAATCCAATCAATGCGATAAACAGACCGATACCCGCCGATATTGCCTTCTTCAAACATTCCGGCATGGATTTTGCGATATATTCACGCATTCCGGTAACAGACAAAATCAGGAATACTACACCGGATATCAAAATGATAACCAGACCTGCCTGATAGCCCGTAGTTACATTTTCGCCTGCAAAATACGCACCTGCAACAAAGATAGTACAGAAAAATGAATTAAGTCCCATACCACAGGCCTGCGCGAACGGCATATCAGCTACAAATGCCATCAGCAGGGTACCAACAATAGCGACAAGGATGGAAGCAATATAGACTGAATTCCATATTTTACCCATCTCTGCAGCATCAGCGCCAAGTGCAACCAGCCATCCGTTTGCACCCTCGGCCGCCACCTGATTCGGGTTGACGAAAATAATATAAGCCATCGCAAAGAATGTCGTGATTCCTGCGAAGATCTCAGTCCTTAACGTCGACCCTCTCTCCTTGATCTTGAAAAAGTCTTCCACGCTTTTTCCTCCTTTGCCTCTTTAAGAATATTTATTCACTCTTTGTTCTTGGAACAAAGATTCGTGACACACTTTTCTTTTTGTCCTCCTTGACATTGTGCATAGCCTGTCTGCAGAAATACTCCTGTGCTGAAAGCTTATCCCTGCCTCTGAGATCCAGCTTCTCATATGATCCATCCGGCTGCATGATATGTGCCTTCAATGTATCCGCCAGCTGTATCTCCAATATCTCGATCACACGCCTCTTCAGATCCTCATCCTCCACAGGGAATGTGATCTCCACACGTTTATCCAGATTTCTAGGCATCCAGTCTGCACTTCCCATATACACATCTTCGAATCCATCGTTATAGAAATAGAAGATTCTGGCATGCTCAAGGAAGTTACCCACGATAGAGCGAACAGTAATATTCTCTGATAAATCTTTTATTCCCGTTTTCAGACAACATATACCTCTGACGATCAATTCTATCTTTACGCCTGCATTGGATGCCTCATACAGTGCCTTGATAATATCAGGATCACATAATGAATTCATTTTGGCAATGATCTTAGCTTCCTTGCCTGCCTTAGCATTCTCAGTCTCACGTCCGATCAGGCTTAAGAAACGGTTTTTCATCCAGATCGGTGCCACAAGAAGCTTATTCCATGCAGGTGGTTCTGAATATCCTGACAGCATATTAAAGACTGCTGTTGCGTCCTCTCCGATAGAATCTGATGCGGTGAGCATACCTGTATCCGTATATAATCTTGCTGTTATATCATTGTAATTGCCCGTACCCAGATGTACATAGCGCTTAATACCATCTTCCTCCCGGCGCACCACAAGCGCTATCTTGGAGTGTGTCTTAAGTCCCACAAGTCCATATATAACATGACAGCCCGCCTTCTCCAGTTTCTTCGCCCAGTTAATATTATTCTCTTCATCAAATCTCGCCTTAAGCTCGACAAGAACCGTAACCTGCTTACCATTTTCAGCAGCCAGGGCAAGTGCTGCAACGATCGGTGAATTACCGCTGACACGATACAGTGTCTGTTTGATCGCCAGTACATTCGGATCTACAGCCGCCTGCTTGATAAACTCTATAACCGGTGTGAATTCATCATACGGGTGATGCAGGAGAATATCCTTGCGCTTGATCTGATCAAATATATTCTCCTCATAATTGAGACCACGGACAGGCTGAGGAATATATTTCTCACCCTTCAGATGATCAAAGCCATCCAGGCCACGCACCTTGGATAAAAATGTAAGGTCAAGCGGTCCGTTTACCAGATATACCGCATCTGTCGCAACCTGAAGCTGTTTTTTCAGCTCCTTAAGAAGATGCTTATCCATATCGGCTTCAACCTCAAGTTTGATTACCTCTCCCCATGCTCTCTTCTTGATCTGCTTCTCGATCTCTTTAAGCAGGTCAGACGCATCATCCTCATCGATTGCAAGATCTGCATTTCTTATGATACGATACGGATGTGCACAGACGATCTCGTAATTTAAGAACAGCTTGTTCAGGTTCTTCTCGATGATCTCCTCCAGCAGGATTATCTCTCTGCCCTCCCCCTCAGATGGTATCTCAACAACACGGGAGAGCACGGATGGTACCTGGACCGTCGCGATATCCATAACATCCTTCTTTCTATCCCGCACCAATGCGCCGATATTCAGTGTCCTGTTACTGATGAGAGGAAATGGTCTTGACGAATCTACCGCCATCGGTGTAAGCACCGGATAAACTTCTTTCTCAAAATATTTATCTACGAATTTGGACTGTTTTTCCGACAGATCCTCATAATGCTTCACAAGCTTCAGACCGTTGCTCTCGAGTGCCGGGAGCAGGGAACGATTCAGGGTCGTGTACTGGCTGTTCATCATATTTTTGGTCTCAGGTATGATCAGATCCAGCTGTTCCTGCGGTGTAAGACCGGCGATATCCTTCTTCTTCACACCGGCATGAACCAGATCGATCAAAGAAGCCACCCTGACCATGAAGAACTCTGACAGGTTTGACTCCGTAATACTCAGGAAATTCAGTCTGTCAAACAGAGGTATCGTTTTGTCCTTTGCTTCCTTTAAGATTCTATAATTGAACTGAAGCCAGCTCATTTCTCGATTATAATAATTCTCAGGTTTTTCCAATATTTTTTTATCCATTCCGATTACACACTCCTTTTCTGTCTGAGTATCGGTCTGATTCCGTATACTTTTTCAAAGAAATCCGCTCTTGACCCAAACAGCCCGGCCTCAAGGGAAATATCCTCGTAGCTCTTGGCTGATATGATCATCTTATCATCCTTTATCGTGACATCAATATCCTCGATCTTCTGTGTATGGCTCTTATCAAGGACATTGGCGATTCGAAGGATCGCCACAAGCTTGGCGATGGTAATATAGTCGCTCCCGTCCAGCTCCGATGTAAGCTCCTCCCTGGATGGCAGATAGAGGATGTTATATTTTACTATGTTTGCAACTTCCATTCTCTCCTTGTGTGAGAGACCCAATATCTCCGTATTGGCAACGATATGATATGAATTACGCGCTCCATCATGAAGGTTTATAAAATTACCGCACTCATGCAGGATAGCAGCGATCTGAAGCTGCAGTCGCTCCATTTTGCCAAGCCCGTATATCTTCTTTACACTGTCAAAGATCTTGAGGGCAAACTCTGAAGTCTGGTCTATATGCTTTTTGTTGCATTTGTAACGCTTGCTCAAATGATATGCTGATGCCAGTATATCCTCCCCAAAGTCATGGTCAAATACCACCCTGCTTCCCTCATCCATATAGGACGCAGCAATACCGTCACAGAAATCAACATTCGGTGCATAGATCTCTTCTGCCTTACAGTTATTTAAAAATGACTGATAGATTATAATGCTCGGCAAAAGCAATGTTGCACGCTCATACGGAATACCATACTGTTCTGCCAGTTCCTGCGTTGGCATAGACAGAATACGATTATATCCATAATCGAACTGTTCCCGTGTAATCTTCTCATGAATACCAAGCTCCGGTACAATCTTCTTGACAGCATTTACAACTTCGCCCACAGCTATAATATTTTTGATTTCTTTATCATTCAGGTATATATTTCGGAAAGTCACGATATCATTCTCCACATACTCAGAGATGATCTGATCCATTCTTCCCGTCTTTTTTCCCATGATAGACAGGTAATCCCTAACTCGGATCGCACCGATCGGAATATTCTCCGTCACAACAAGATTATTCTTGTCAAACAGAGAAACCTGCACGCTTCCTGCACCGATATCCACAAATGCAGTATTCTTACTCACAACCTGATGGAAGTCCTCATATTTTGCCACAAGGCCCTTAAAACTCATGTATCTTTGCTCGGAATTACTCAGAACCTGAACTTCAATATTAGAATTACGTTTGATTGCATCTAATACAATCTCCGCATTGTCAGACTCACGAATTGCACTGGTTGCATATGCTCTGTACTCTGTGATCTGATATTCTTTCATTTTCTTTTTGAAGTCATTCAGAATCGAGCACACCTGTTTGATGGTATCTGTACTCAAGGAACCGCTTCGATAGGTATCTTTACCCAATTCAATAATTCTGCTTACACTGTCAATCTGCTTGAAGGTCTTCCTGCTGTTGATCTCATAGATTTTCATGCTGATCTCGCTGGAACCCACATGGATTGCCGCAAACATTTTGTAAGCCATATTGCCACCTCCTAAAAAATATTCCCCGTTATATTCTTAACCCGTCCAAAAAGTCACAGGCACACAGCCATCAATCTATGAACCCGCAACATTATTACCATAATCCATATACGTGACCGGTGTGTATTCAGTCACCTGTCTGATCTGAAACATCCTTCTGCTTCAGCATTTCCAACAGCTCCAGCACCGTCCTGTTATATCCCGGATGATATGCATAAGGTGCTATCTCACAGAGCGGTTCCAGAACAAAATCCCTCTTAGCCATCTCGATATGTGGGATCGTAAGTGTCTCTTCCATAATGATATCCCTGTCATACAGCAATATATCAATATCCAGTGTACGTGGTCCCCAGTGGATCACCCGTTTTCTTCCTGCGCCCTGCTCGATATCATTGATCACTGCCAGCAGCTCTCCCGGATCATACAATGTCTCTATCTCCAGACATCCATTCAAAAAATCATCCTGTTCCACATCTCCGTAAGGTTTCGTGACAATATATGCAGAAACCTTGTTTACCTTGATATAATCATCCTTGTTGAGCTGATCCACGGCATAATCCAGGTATCCCTCCTTATCTCCAAGGTTGGAACCGATACCCAGATATGCAATATGTTTTTTTCTGCATATATCGACACACATGGAATCAAACACCATATCAATTGGTGCTCCCGGCTTTTTAAGTATAATACGAACTTCTTTTATTTTATCATATTTTAATAAGATTGTGTCGGCAATATTTTCCGCCGCAGCCTCTATGAGATCGTATTTTTCTCCTGTCATAATACTTTCGATATCCGCGCAGACCTCCGCATAATTAACGGTCTTGTTCAGATCGTCCGTGATCCCTGCATCGCGCAGATCAAGAAAAAGCTCCGCACTCACAATAAATGTCTGCCCTGTACGTTTTTCCTCCTCAAGTACACCATGATATGCAAAGATCTCCAGATCCTTTATGATAATTTTATCCATCATATCGTATCCCTCATATAATCCGAGACCGGTCAGCTTCGTAAAATAGCCGCCGTCATTAAAAGTGCTCTGATATTGGCTTTCACATCATGAACCCGGAAAAAGCTGCATCCCTTCATCAAGCCAAGAACCGACGTGGCTATCGTTCCCTCCTCGCGCTCCTCCACAGGAAGCTGAAGTGTATTGCCGATCATGGATTTCCTGGATGTTCCAAGCAAAACAGGATATCCAAGTTCTACCAGCTTCTCAAGGTTATTCATAAGAATCAGATTCTGCGTCGTATCCTTGGCGAATCCGATACCGGGATCTGTGATGATATTCTCCGGCCTGATACCTGCTGCAAGAGCAATGTCTATACTCTCTGCAACATCCCTGATAACATCCTCCGGATAATTCCGATAGATCGTTTCATGCCTGTTGTGCATCAGACAACACGGCACATCATAGCGTGCAATCAACGGTGCCATCCGGTCATCCCACTTCAATCCCCAGATGTCATTAATCATATCCACACCGGCGAGCAGACCCGCTTCGGCCACCTCCGGTTTGTAGGTGTCCAGTGACACAGGAACATCAAAATGCTCCTTTATTGCCTCTATCACAAAACAGGTCCTCTCGATCTCCTCCGCCACAGATATCTTCTGATGCCCCGGGCGGGTAGATTCCCCTCCTACATCTATTATGTCTGCACCATCCGCCATCATTTGCTCCGCATGCTTTAATGCCTTATCTATATCATTATACTGTCCACCATCCGAAAATGAATCCGGAGTCACATTAAGGATTCCCATCACATAAGGTCGTCTCACTGTGCCGTTTTCAGATTCTTCATATAGCGGAAATGTCCTGTTGCCAATTATTATTTTGTCAGTCATATCTTACTCCTATCATACCATATATTTGAATCCCTTGATCCTATCGTACAATACTCCTGTTCTTCACGTCCTCATTCCAGTAACACGCTTCTCTGGCTTTGCACACAAAGCAGTTGCGGGACAGTTTGTCCGCCCTATACAGCAGATAACACAGGTCTCCCCTGTCATCCTCCGGTGCCGGCACCTTGTGACACGATATTGCCCGACAGATATCTTCCTGTTCTTCCGCCGTATATCCCACATCGGGCAGAATCTGTTCTGCCACGCCAACCCCCGCCTGATGATGCGGTATATTCTGTTCATATTCCATACATCTGCCCAGATCATGCAGCAAGGCCGCAGCATAGATCACCTCTCTGTCGATATGCAACTGTTCCTCCATGGCCATAATATAACTAATCCTGGCCACATCCAGACAATGTTCCAGTCCATGACGGCAAAATGATCTGTTTTTTTCCGCTTCCTCTATCCGGTCAATACAATCCCGAAATATCGGATGTTCCAACAATCTATCTATTCTATCCATATATTTACGCCTCGATCCGGCTATATTTTTGCCAGTTATATTCAAGATATTCTGCAATAAAAGACAATGAGCCGCAGACAAGGATAACCGGAGCATCTTCTTCTGTTCCCTCCGGCTGCAGAACCGATACTCTGTACATTGCCTGTTGTACAGCATCATCCGCAGAACAGGCAGTCGATGTCCCGATCCCTCTTTGGCTTATCTCCTCTGCAAGCAGCTTTTTATCCAAAGCACGCGGTGTATCCGGTGTCACAGCGATCGCATAGCTCATCGTCTCTGCCAGTATATCCACCATCTTCTTATATTCTTTATCCTTTAATACCCCTATTATATAAATAATCTTTCTGTTTGTAAAATACTTATTGACTGCTTTTTGGAGATATTTCCACGCTGCCTCGTTATGTGCCCCGTCAACAAATACATCCGGGGTTTCACATACTCTCGTCATTCTTCCACGCCATTCCGTCTTATATAGTCCACGTTTTATCACATCGCGGCCGACTCCGCCAATCTTTCCTGCTACCTCTATGGCGACAGCAGCATTTATGATCTGATGTTCTCCCAGCAGTTTTATCGTATAGTTCTGTCCCCGGTACGAAAAAATGGTCTGATCCATATCCATATTAAGTATCTTGAGCTCCGCTTCATCCACACATATGAGCTCTGTCTTTTTTTGTGCACAGACATCCCGCAGTACACGAATGACCTCCTGCTCCTGCGGTGCAGTTATACACAGACTGTTTTCTTTGATAATGCCTGCCTTGTGTTCCGCGATCTCAGTCAGCTTTTCCCCCAAAAACTGCATATGATCCCGGCTGACCGAAGCGATCACAGACATAACAGGATGGGCAATGACATTCGTTGCATCCAGCTTTCCTCCCATTCCGCACTCTATCAGGGCATAATCCACCTTATGCCTTGCAAAATACAGAAAAGCGACCGCGGTCTCTATCTCAAATGCAGTCGGACTATGCAAACCCGCCTGCTCCATCTCCTTTACCTTCTCAGCCACAAGACCAAGCAGATCTGCAAACTCACACTCTCCCATGCTGCACTTATTGATCTGAAATCGTTCCAGATACATAAATATCGTTGGGGAAATATATCTTCCTACCGTATGCCCCGATTCCAACAATATCTCCTGCACAAACGAAAAAACAGAGCCTTTGCCATTGGTCCCCGCAATCTGCAGACATCTGCATTGATCTTGCGGATCACCCAATCTGTGCAAAAGCTCTTTTATATTCTCCAAGCCCGGAACGGAACCCAGCTTATTTTTTTCTTCTATATAATTCATCGCCATAGCGTAATCCATGACCTGCGACCTGCCTTATGTTTATTCATCGCCCCATAAACATATACGAAGCGCTACTCTTCTGAAGAAGCACCGGCATAGCGGACATGCTGCACCGGCACAGTATTCTCATCGATCGGGCAAATCTCATATCCTTCTGACTTCAGCGTATCGATCAGATCCTGCAATCCCTCTACGGTTGCATATCCGTTTTGCAGATCATGCATAAGTACCATGGAATCACCTGCATTATTTCTCACATATTCCATGATATTGGCATTTAACTGCTCCGCACTCAAAGAAGCATCCACGGCATCCCCGGACAAGGAATTCCAGTCATAATATGTAATACCCTTACTATATAGATACTCCATTAACTCCTGAATGTCAACATTGGAAACCGAATTGGAACTTCCTCCCGGGAATCTGTAATACTTGCAGTCAACACCGGTCTGTTCAAACAGAAAATCATGAATTGCAGTTACATCCTCCACAAATGATTCCCTGCTTGCATAGACTTTATTATATATATGGGAATACGAATGCATTCCCAGCGTGTGTCCCTCTTCCACGATCCTGTTATAATACGGCCACACACTTCTGTCATCATTGTAAACACAGAAGAAAGTTGCCTTGACATTGTTTTCTTTTAATATGTCCAATATCTCTCCTGTGTAGATACTCGGACCATCGTCAAAGGTCAGATAGACCTTTTTGCCGTTTTTTGGTACATTGGACGTGCTGTCTGTCTCCGGAACGACTGCCTGTTCTCCATCGGATATATCCGCATCCTGTTCATCCTCATCATCCTGCATCAGTGTCTGGTTCTGCGCAGCACTGCTTTTCTCCAGATCCTTATATGCCTCCTGATCAAGATGTGCCAGCTCCTCACTCTCCTCCTCTGCAAGCCCGATATCCTGCTCTGTCACGGACAGCTTATCTGACAACAGATCCAGCTTATTTTCCAGACTGTTCATTCTGACTGTCAGATACAGGCAGAACAATATAGGGAGAGCACACATAAGCAAAAAAACGACCATGATCATCTTTTTTATTATATTTACATTTTTTCTGTTATACTCTTTTTCTTCTTCCATAAAAATACCCCTTTACAAATCTAGATATTGTGGTATAATACAGATAAACACAAATTGTAATATGCAACCTTTATGTTTTATCCCCAAAAAAGGTTGCAATTTTTATTGTAATCGATTCCCAATGTTATGTCAAGTAAACATATCCCATTTCATTATTTTCTTCTATATTTATATGGGTATACATAAATGAAAATTCCAATAATCCATATTTAATTTTACCATTATTTTTCATTAATTTTTTTTCATATTCTCTATGATAACGGTCATACTATAAATACAGTATTTACTAGTACCATGGTTACTGTAGAAGGAGTGAACAGATATGAAAAGAATAAAATCAATCTTATTACTTTCCCTGTCGCTGGTTATGCTTTCATTCGCCCTGACGGCGTGTGGAAACAATACAACGACCAACGATGGGAGTGCTGGTACAACAAACCAGAACGGCACCACCGAAGGCACCGATACCAACAATGCTAACAATAACAATGGCAACGGGCTGGTAAACGATGCAGAGAATGTTGTTGATGACATCGGAAATGGAGTTGATGAAATGCTCACAGGAGATGACAACAACAACAACAACAACAACAATAATAACAATAATAACACAAACAACAATAACAATAATAACGGCACAAACGGGAACAACAAGAACAATACAACACAGGCAAGATAGTCCCGGGCAAAAAACAGGTAAGACCCGATGCATATGCTCCGGGTCTTACATTGTCTTTTTATAATATTGTGTTCACACTATTCTTTTTCCCCTACCGAAAATGCTTTTTCTTTCTTGTTGAGCATCCTGTCATACTGGACATACATTTTCTGAACACTGTTTTCCAGAAGGTAATAATGCATAATGTATGGAATGAGCAGAGTAAGAAATGCCACTGTGAGTGCCAGCATGATCATCTGTCCGCTATAATTCAGATAAAATATACTGAGCACAGTACATACAGCAAACAAAACCGTTACGATCAGATGGACCAGCCTTTCATGTGCAAAAAAGGCGATCTGAACAAGATGCTTTTTTATCTCGTGATCCCAATCCAGATCCTCCTGTTCGAGCAGCTTATCCACATAATCCAGATATTCCGTGATTCTTCTCTTCATAATGGTACCTCCCGATTATTATCTTATTGTATTTTCGTATCCGCGTTATGATGTATTTCTTCTATTATAATACTTCTCCATTCCTTTTTGTGAACTTTTTGTTTCCAAAAAATATAGCATAGTCATCCTCTTCCATTCATGATATAATGAGCGCAAAGCAATAACAATGTTTAAAACGGAGGATAAAATGTCAGACAATATAAATAAAAACGATGAAAACGAAAAAGACGAATACGAAAATTACTGTTATCTCTGTCGACGCCCGGAATCAATAGCAGGACCATTTATTAATCTGCCTAACAATATACATATCTGCAATGATTGTATGCAAAAAAGCTTTGATTCCCTCAATTCTAATTCGATGCAGTTCATAGACCTGTCTAAAATGCCGAATATTAACATGTCACAGTTCATGCCATTTGACGATATTCCGCAGTCTCAGAAGGTTAAGAAAAAGAAGAAAAAGACAGAAGAAAAGGAAGATCTTCCTCTGACAATGGAAAATATTCCGGCTCCTCATAAGATGAAAGCAATGCTGGATGAATATGTCGTAGGCCAGGAGTATGCCAAAAAAGCGATCTCGGTTGCCGTTTATAATCACTATAAGCGTGTCATCACCAATACCATGGATGACATCGAGATCGAGAAATCCAACATGCTCATGCTTGGACCGACAGGATGTGGAAAAACCTATCTTGTCAAGACGATTGCCCGGCTGCTCAATGTTCCACTCGCCATAACGGATGCAACGACCCTTACTGAAGCCGGATATATCGGTGATGACGTAGAGAGCATTCTGTCCAAATTACTTGCTGTCGCAGACAATGACGTGGAGAAGGCAGAACGCGGCATTGTATTTATTGACGAGATTGATAAGATCGCCAAAAAGAAGGAAACACACAACAGAGACGTTAGCGGAGAATCCGTACAGCAGGGACTTCTCAAGATTCTGGAAGGTGCCGATGTCGAGGTTCCTGTCGGCTCTGGAAGCAAAAATGCTATGACACCTATGACAACGATGAATACCCGCAACATTTTATTTATCTGTGGTGGTGCATTTCCGGAGATAGAATCCATCATCAAGCAACGTCTGAATAAGCAGTCTTCCATGGGCTTCAACGCTGAATTGAAAAATAAATATGAGAACGAAACAAATATTATGAAAGAAGTAACCACTGATGATCTCCGCGAATTCGGCATGATACCTGAATTTATAGGACGTCTTCCTGTTCTCTTCACCCTTGACGCATTAGACAAGGATATGTACATCAAGATTCTGAAGGAGCCTAAGAATGCCATCTTGAAGCAGTATAAGAAGCTCCTTGCCCTTGACGAGGTAGATCTAAAATTCGATGACAGTGCATACGAAGCAATTGCAGATCTTGCCATGGAGAAAAAGACAGGTGCGCGTGCTTTACGCGCGATCATAGAGAAATTCATGCTCGACATCATGTATGAGATACCACGTGATGACTCAATCGGAAGCGTGACGATCACCGGAGATTATATCAGAGGCAAAGGTTCGCCGATCATAGAACTGCGCGGAACCAATTTATAGGAGGTTATAATATAAAATGAAAAAAGTAGAAGTCATTATCAGATCCGAAAAACTTGACGACATGAAAGCGATCCTGGATGAGTGCCAGTCAACCGGTGCCATGGTAAGTAACATCATGGGGTACGGCAACCAGAAAGGATACAAGACCAAATACCGGGGAAGTGATTACTACGTCAATCTGTTGCCTAAGATCAAAGTCGAAACTGTCGTAACCGACGAAGTATGTGATAAACTTGTTTCCATGATCACCGAAAGGATTCCTACCGGTAATTATGGTGACGGTAAAATATTTATATATGATGTTGCAGATGCTGTCCGTATCCGTACCGGCGAGCATGGTGAAAGCGCATTATAGAATACCGTTCTATATAAAAAACAAGGAGAGCTGGTCACAATCGTGACCAGCTCTTCTGTTTCATAACTGTTTTTTACAGTCTCATTTTCTAGTTTTCGCCCTGCAAAGCGTCAAATCCTTCTTCACCGGTACGAACCTTAATGACATTTTCTACACCATATACGAAGATCTTACCATCACCGATGTTACCTGTATAAAGCGCCTTCTTCGCTGCCTTCACAACAGATGCCACAGGAACTTTACTTACAACGACCTCAACCTTTACTTTAGGCAGAAGCGTCATTTCCATCTCAACACCACGATAGTACTTTGTCTTACCCTTCTGAGCACCACATCCAAGTACCTGGGTTACTGTAATACCGGTAACACCTACATCGTTCAGTGCCTCCTTCAGATCCTCAAACTTATTCTGCTTACAGATGATTGAGATCTTAGACAGCTTCACATCAGAAGCCACATTCGGCGAGCTGTCCATAACCTGAACAGGTACTGCCTCATCTACAGGTACTGCATCTGCAGGAAGCTCAACAGGTGTTCCTGTGCTGCTGATACGATCTCCATATGTCATAAATCCTGCATAAGCTGTCTCAAGACCATGCTCTGTAGAATCCAGACCAAGGATTTCTTCTTCCTCTGTAACACGAAGACCAATTGTCTTCTTAATGATAAAGAATGTAAGTGTAATCATTACGGCAGTCCATGCTGCAGTTGACAGCATACCTACGAACTGAATACCAAGGAGTTCAAATCCACCGCCATAGAACAAACCAACCAGCTTCTCTCCTGCCTTATTGGCAATGGCATAACCCGGAGCTGAATCTGTTGCAAAAAGACCTACAGCAATGGTACCCCAGATACCATTCATCATATGTACCGCAACAGCACCGACAGGATCATCAATACGTAACTTATAATCAAGCAGCCATACACCAAATACTACCAGGACACCTGATACAGCACCTATAACAATTGCACCGGCGGCATCTGTAACATCACAAGGAGCTGTGATAGCAACCAGACCTGCAAGTGATGCATTCAGACACATTGAAACATCCGGCTTACCATAACGAAGCCATGTAAATATCATACATACGACAGTTGCAACTGCAGGTGCAATCGTTGTTGTTGCAAAGATAGAACCGAGCTGTGCAAGAGAAGTTGCTGCAGCGCCGTTAAATCCATACCAGCCAAGCCACAGAATAAATACACCAAGTGCACCGAGTGCTAAGTTATGTCCAGGGAAAGCACCGACCTTGATACTTCCATCTTTCTGTTTCTTGAACTTACCGATACGAGGTCCAAGCATTGCAGCACCGATCAGAGCTGCGATACCACCTACCATGTGAATACAGTTGGAACCGGCAAAATCATGGAAGCCTATATCAGACAACCAGCCGCCGCCCCATGTCCAGTGTGCCTCGATTGGATAAACCACTGCTGAGATAACTGCTGAATATACACAATAAGATGAGAACTTTGTTCTCTCAGCCATAGCTCCTGAAACGATGGTTGCTGTGGTTGCACAGAACACAAGGTTAAATACGAAACCAGACCAGTCAAAATTTGCATAATCTGTAAAGATATCAAATCCCGGCTTACCGATGACACCTCTATAGTCATCTCCTAACAAAAAGCCAAAACCGACAAGAATAAATACTACAGTACCTATACAGAAGTCCATGAGGTTCTTCATGATAATGTTACCGGTATTCTTCGCTCTGGTAAAACCTGCCTCTACCATAGCGAAACCTGCCTGCATCCAGAATACCAATGCTGCGCCGATCAGGAACCAGACGCCATAGACTTCACCATTTATTGCATTCATTATTTCTTCTGTCATAATCATTTCCTCCCTTTCTTTTTTTGAACTGTCTAAAAATATTCATATGATCAGGAATATTTCTTTTTTGAACGACATGAAAATTCGTAATTTGTATCGCTAGCCGGCTAATTCAACGAATCTTCATTTACCGTGTTCCCCCACTTATTTTTATTAAGCGCACGTTCGTTCTTTGTTCAACACACTGTCATTATACTTAATAAAAATAATTTGTCAAACAGTTTTTCGAAGTAAAACTCTGTAATAACAAAGGAAAAAATACTGAAATGCCGTTTTTACTTTTGAAAACAAACCTGTAGTCCATAATTCAGTTAATTATATTTCCCATAACTGCCAAATCTTCAAATTTTATTCAAGCTTTTTTGTGTTCCACTTGTATTTGATAAAACAAGGAATTATAATCTTAAGGGAGGCCATACATTTTTCATACATATTATATATGTAGGTGTTTGCGAAACATATTTTATAACATGCATTTCGTATAATTGTAATTATGTGAAATACGTTGCAGGGTGTCTGGTGTATTTATATCTTATTTTTGAATGACTTTTGCAGTTTTGTGGAAGTTCTATTCCTTTTATCTTGCAACCAGATCATGCACACGCTACAGCGAACTCGCGTCATCTGCGATAGCAGAGGGGAATTCGGGGACTTTTGGAAACGCGGGTCCTTGGGGTGAGCTTGTGGCTCACCCTTAGTACCCTTGCGTTTCCAACGGAGCGCAAGCGTTCCCTGAATCCCCTCTGCTATCGCAGATGACACTCAGACACACTTTCGCGTGTGCATTGGAAGCAAGATAAAAGAAATGAACTTCCTACAAAACTGCGTCTCTTCAAAAATAAGATATAAATACAACATACACCATAAAGGCAATCCATCGCATAATTACAATTATGTTAAAACCTTATTATTAAAAATATGTTTCGCAAACATCTAATATAAGTATGACAATGGAGGTGAAACGCATGGAGACTAAAATTATCGCCCACAGAGGAGCATCATTTTTAGCTAAAAAGGAAAATACACTGGAATCTTTTGCTCTCGCTATAGATATAGGGGCCGACTATGCCGAATTCGATATTCGGCAGACACGGGATCACAATCTGATCGTTTTTCACGATGAAATATTCGAAAATAAAAAAATCTCCGAGCTGACATATGAGGAACTATGCAGAAAAACGAAAGCCCATGGATATAAGGTACCTCTTCTTGTAGACGTGCTGAAGCTATGTCGTGGCAAGATCAAACTTGACATAGAACTGAAGGAAAGTGGTTATGAAGGAAGTGTCATCTCCCTTGTAAAACAATTTTTTGAATATGACGAATATATGATGAAATCATTTCTTGACAATACTGTTGCAAGGATCAAATCAATCGATTCCCACATTACTACCGGGTTATTACTGGGAGAAGCCAACGCCAGCTTTCGCAAACGTATACATGAATACTTTCCAGAGCGACGTCTGCATGCATGTCATGCTGATTTTGTTTCTCCTAACTATCAGCTTGCAACCCCGACGTTTATACGCCGAATGCATTTACGCCATTATAAGGTGTTTGTATGGACATTAAACGATCCATCCCTGATAGGAAAATATATCAACAGAAACGTAGACGGTATCATCACAGATAAACCTGATGCAGGATTATTTATCCGCAAAGGTTTCAGCATATAAGAAAGGCTGCATAAATACTATGCAGACAGGTAAATACTATGAAATATAAAGTTGGCTTTATCGGATGCGGCAATATGGCATCAGCAATCATCGGCGGGCTCACAGCCAATGCCGGCATCAATCCTGACGAGATCATTGCGGCAGATGCATCTGAGGCTGCGGTCAAACGCGCATCCGACACACTGGGGATCCATACTACAACAGATAACTGTCAGGTTGCATCTGACAGCGATGTACTTTTCCTCTCTGTAAAACCACAATTCTACGAAGCAGTTATCTCACAGATCAGAGACATCCTGCCTGCCGGACAGATCATCGTCACGATAGCACCGGGCAAAACACTCGCCTGGCTGGCCGAGCGTATCGGAGACTCAGTCAAGATCGTGAGAACCATGCCAAACACACCGGCTCTTGTTGGTGCAGGAATCACAGGAGTCTGCAGAAACTCTCTTGTTACAGATTCAGATTTTGAATATGTTATGCAGCTTCTTTCAAGTTTTGGACTTGCAGAAGCCATACCTGAATCTCTGATGGACGCATGTGTATCTGTCAGTGGAAGTTCTCCTGCTTATGTTTTCATGTTTATTGAGGCAATGGCAGATGCTGCCGTTGCTGACGGCATGCCCCGTGCACAGGCATATCGTTTTGCTGCGCAGGCGGTACTTGGAAGTGCAAAAATGGTACTGGACACAGGGAAACATCCTGCTGAGCTTAAAGATATGGTATGTTCTCCTGCGGGAACAACCATCGAAGCAGTCCGTGTTCTGGAAGAAAAAGGATTCAGAAGTGCTGTCATGGATGCCATGAAGGCTTGCACAGCAAAAGCAAAAGGCTTATAAAAGCTCCATTACACAAAAATAAACCGGATACATATTGGGGAAGTGTATAATATGTATCCGGTCATTTTATGTATATCTACATTTCTATATTATTACAGATCTTATAATGCGAAAGAACCTTCCTCACCATCAGCTGTAAAATATACCATACCTGTCTCAGGCTGATAATATACGTTTAACTCCTTGATTGTCTTCTTGCCGCTAACTTCTTTTGCTCTTGTAACGATATCAGCAGTCACTACAGAACCACCTGCATACTCGATAACAACTTTCTCTGCAGTAGCTGTCTTCTTAGCTGGAGCTGCCTTCTTAGCCGGAGCTGCTTTCTTCTCTGCTGCTGCCTTAGCCGGAGCTGCCTTCTTCTCTGCTGCTGCCTTAGCCGGAGCTGCCTTCTTCTCTGCTGCTGCCTTAG
>JBJEJF010000027.1:0-11816 GCA_051877775.1 Wujia sp. | reverse complement strand
GCCGGAGCTGCCTTCTTCTCTGCTGCTGCCTTAGCCGGAGCTGCTTTCTTCTCTGCTGCTGCCTTAGCCGGAGCTGCCTTCTTCTCTGCTGCTGCCTTAGCCGGAGCTGCTTTCTTCTCTGTTGCCTTAACTTCTGACTTAGCTGCCTCAACCTTAGCCATCGTAGAATCTACTGTTGCTTTTTTAACTGCCATTTTCACATTCCTCCGTAAAATAAAAACTATATATGTTTCTTACATGATGTCATTCTTCGTTCGCTGAGATGATATTACCCTTTTTTCCTTGATTTTGCAAGGCTTTTGGAAATTTTCTTAAGTATTCACCAATGGTTTAAAAAGAAAAACAAAAAAAAAATACATTTTGCACAATAAAATTGCAAAACATAAATTACACGAAATCATCACCACCGATATGCCCCATAAACTCTTCTAGCGTAGGGCTGTAAAATCTGTGTAAATCAAAACGTTATCCAGGATCTGTCCTGCCAAATAAACAAAGAAGGTAAACCTTTTACAGCTTACCTTCTCTGATGTTTTGATCTTGTTTTTAGTTATAGTTCTCAATACAACGCTGGAACATACTCTTTGCCACACCACAATTAGGGCATACCCAATCATCCGGAATATCCTCAAATGCAGTTCCCGGTGCGATACCATGCTCAGGATCGCCTACTGCCGGATCATATGTGTAACCGCAAGGATTGCAAAAATACTTATCCATAGTAACAAGACTCCTTTCTCTTATGTGTTAAGGCTATTTAGCCAAAATATCTCTTTAATAAGCCCTCAAATGCTTTACCATGTCTAGCCTCGTCACGAGCCATCTCATGAACAGTATCATGGATTGCGTCAAGGTTAGCTGCCTTAGCTCTCTTAGCAAGATCTGTCTTACCTGCAGTTGCACCATTCTCAGCAGCAACTCTAAGCTCAAGATTCTTCTTCGTGCTGTCTGTTACAACTTCACCGAGGAGCTCTGCAAACTTAGCAGCATGCTCAGCCTCTTCCCATGCAGCCTTCTCATAATATAAACCAACCTCAGGATAACCCTCTCTGTGAGCAACTCTTGCCATAGCAAGGTACATACCAACCTCTGTGCACTCACCTTCAAAGTTAGCTCTGAGATCTGCAAGGATATCCTCGCTTACACCCTGTGCCACGCCTACGATATGCTCTGCTGCCCAGGATAATTCGCCCTCCTGTGCCTTAAACTTATCAGCAGGTGCCTTACATACAGGGCAAAACTCCGGTGCTGCATCTCCTTCATAAACGTATCCACATACTCCACATACAAATTTCATACTACTGTACTCCTTTCTATCTATACATTTTAAATAATGAGAATCATTACTATTTTCTCTGAACTAAATATAGCACATGGGACATTGGATGTCAACCTTGAATTTCTTTCCACATACCATGTTTACGTATCTTTGCCCAGTCCTGATATATGGCTTTCTACCCCATCATATTGCTTACGATCTCACACATATTCATACCATTTGAGCCCTTTATGAGTGCTATATCCTTCGGTCCCATCACAGACAGCAGATAGAGTGCGACCTCCCCATTATCCTTAAAAGAATAGCATTTTATGTTCGGATTTCTCTCCTCAACAGCACGGACTATATTCTGGGACAATTCTCCAACCACTACAAGCTCGTCTATATCCTTACCGGCGAGATGAACTCCAACCTCATAATGATACTCTTCACTCTTATCACCGAGCTCAAACATATCTCCAAGCACAGCTATCTTTTTGCCCTCTCCCGGCAGTTCAGCCAGTACATCGATACTTGCCTTCATGGAATCCGGGCTGGCATTATAGGTATCATCGATCAGTGTATATTTTCCCGGGATGCTGATCAGTTTCTGTCTCTGTCCCTGAAAATGTTCATATCCGGCCGCAGAGCGCTCCACATCCAGCCCTGTATAATCAGCGATGGCAAGACCGGCAAGTGAATTGGCCACATTATGTCTGCCCAGTGCATTGAGCACAACATGGATACGTCTGTCACCATGTACATAATCATACACGAACTGATAATTTTCCATGTGAATGTTTTCTGCACGATAATCGCACCAGTCCTGTGTTCCGTAAAAATATGTCTGTACGTCCATTTTTCCCCGCATTTCAGCAAGCATTGGATCATCGCCATTCAAAAACAGAACTCCCCCCGGTCTCATCGCATTTATAATGGATAGTTTTTCCCTGCGTATCTTCTCCTTTGTCTTCAGGTATTCTATATGTGCTACACCTATGACTGTCACGACACAGATATCAGGTTTTACAATATGAGACAGAATATCCATCTGCCCTTCTTCACTCATACCCATCTCCAGAACCGCCATCTGGGAATGTTCCGGAATTCTCGACACAGAAACCGGTGTTCCTATCTGAGAGTTCAGGTTTTTTTCTGTCTGATATACATCTTTACATTCAGACAGGGCTGCAGCGATCATCTCTCTGGTCGTTGTCTTGCCCACACTACCTGTAACACCGACGATTGGAATATCCCCGACTCTGTGATCTCTGATATATCTTCCGATATCCTGCAGAGCCTTCACGGTATCTGTCACCTGGATATAAGGTTTCTCTGAGATCACGACATTGCTGTGATGTGCGGTAAGTGTCGCTGCTCCAACCTCCAGTGCGCTCTCTATAAACCGATGCCCATCTACATTATTGCCACAGATCGGCACGTACAGATCTCCTTCTTTGATCACACGCGAATCGATACATATATCTTTTAATATAACATTTTCATCTCCGCACAACAGCTTACCGCCGGTAGCCTCGACGATATCTTTCACTTTTATGTTAAACAATTTCCTCACCCCTGCATCTTAGCAATCCATTGTATATACTATTTTACTCGCCAGATCTTCCGCGGTTCCTGAACCTTCCAGAATACCTACCAGTGCGAGACCGAAATGGATCGCCGTTCCGAGGCCTCTGCTCGTAATGATCCTGCCATCAATGACAACCTTATCCTCCAGTGCTGTTGCACCGACCAATCCATCCTCCATACCCGGATAACAGGTTGCCATCCTTCCCTGCAGCAATCCCATCTCTCCATATACAGTAGGTGCTGCGCAGATAGCTGCCAGGAATTTATTTTTGTCATCATAATATCTCCGAATCATCCCGGCAAGCCCCTTATGGGCTTTCAGATTAAGCGTCCCCGGCATACCGCCCGGAAGCACTATCATATCCGCACTGTCATCTATATCCTCAAACAGCTTGTCCGTCTGAACAGTAATACCGTGCGAACTGGTCACGTTCCTGTCTCCTGTCACAGAAACCATGTCTGTCTCGATTCCGGCTCTCCTCAGTAAATCCACAACTGTCAGAGCTTCTACCTCTTCAAAACCTGTCGCAAAAAAAATATTTACCCTGCTCATCCTGCACCTCCTGAAAAAACTATTTTCTTCCATATAGCGTTAGTATATAATATATCCATGAAATCTTCAAGAACTTATAGCTAATTGCAAAACGTATTCTATAACATATATTTTATTTTTTGGTTATTAAACGCTATACCTTGGACGTGCCCCCTGCTTTCTTTATCCCTTCTTTTTAAAGGACTTTTGCAGTTTTGGGAAGTTCTATTGCTTTTATACTTCCACCAAATCATGTGCACGCTCCAGCGAACTCGTGTCATCTACGTATAGCATGGGGATGTAAGGACTTTTGGAAACGCGGGTCCTTAGGGCGAGCCATAAGGCTCACCCTTAGTACCCCTGCGTTTCCAATGGAGCGCAAGTGTTCCTTACATCCCCATGCTATACATAGATGATACTCAGACACACTTCCGCGTGCACAATGGTGAAAGTATAAAAGTAATGAACTTCCGGCAAAACTGCGTCTCATTAAAAAGAAGGGATAAAGAAAACAGGAGCACATACAACATATAGAATAAAATAGCCAAAAAATAAAATATATGTTATAAAATTAGTTTTGCAAACAGCTATGCAAAGGAGATAAGAATAAGGAGAAAACACATGGAGATAGAGAGAAAATTTTTACCGGCATCACTGCCCTTTGACTTAGAAGCATATGACTGTGTCCTGCTTGAACAGGCCTATATATCAACCTCACCTGTTATCAGGGTAAGAAAAAAATCTCCTCTTACCCAAGGCGATCAGGCTGCCTCAAGCTATATCCTGACCGTCAAATCAACAGGCATGATGGCACGCCAGGAGTTCGAGCTTACACTTGATTGCCAGTCTTACGAAAATCTGCAGACCAAGGCAGAAGGCAACACGATCACAAAACGAAGATACTTGATCCCCCTTCCGGATCAGCTTACCCTCGAACTGGATGTATTTGAGGGTGCTTTTCAGGGACTTGTCATAGGTGAGATCGAGTTCCCGGATGAAGATTCTGCAAAAAAATATACCCCTCCGGCATATCTTGCCGAAGAGGTGACCTATGATTCCCGTTTTCACAATAGCAGTATGAGTTCTATGACCTCACAGGAGATATCAGACCTGATTCTTTGGATTCATGAGAACCACTGACATAGTGATCATATGCACAGAGATAAAGATTCCGATGACGCTCACTATGGTCGTCGGGATCAGCTGCAATGCAGCATTGAAGTTAGACAGGATAATCCCAAGCGTCTGCCCGTAGAAACATATCTGAAAGACCTTGCCATATGACAGTTTCAGATCCATATTGCGGTTAACAGAGTTGATAAACAGACTGTAAATCAGTGCTACGACCGCATATTTCACAAAAAATCCTACACACTGTGCCAGAAACATAAAAACAAGATACGTATATATTACAGGAATCATATCAACAAGACTGTCGTTGTTGAATCCATCCGGAAATACTCCTGTCATATCTATCTTCTGATAATCTGTCACCTGTCCATCCAGGGTTATGGTCATCCGCATATATTTGCTTCCCATAGCCATATAGATTCCATCATGCTTCAGATATTCATCACTCACCGCTTCATCCTCTGTATTGATCAGCATGGTGAGCCCGTTGATATCCATCCGGAATGGTTTTTCCAATTTCAGAACACCATTTTCACAACTGAGATCTGACATCTGTTCTTTAAATAATTTTTCAAAACCCCCAAAGCCCGATACAAGTGCACCTGCAGGTATGGCAAATGTCACGATTCCCAGAACAAGGCACAGGACAACCACAAATATCGCAAACCTGCCTTTTTTTAATTCCAGCAATTCCCGATATTTTGATGGTTTAAACATTGCATACACTATCTGTTCTGAAAAAGTCATTTTATCACTCCTTTATTACATATCCGTCCTTCGGAACTTTTATCGTAAGGATCGTACCTTTATCCGGCTTATTTTTGATCTCCACGGCTGCACCACAGGTATCCTTCAACCGTTTTCTGATCGTGCGGAAGCTCTGCCTGCCGGAAAACCGCTTGTCAGGTCCGATGCCCTTGCCATTATCTACAATCTGGATCGCATAACAATCCAGACGCTCATAACTTCTGACCACAATGCGTCCCGTATTTTCATTCTGCAGAGCACCATTTAATACTGCATTCTCCACCAGAGGCTCCACTGTATTGTAAGGCACTTTGAATTCCACGACCTTATCTTCGATAACAGCCTCCAGTCCCTCATTCCGTTTACACTGTATGCCCAGATATGCTTTAATATACTCCAACTCTGTAGAAAATGGAACCAATTTTTTTGCTGTCTGTACATTCATATTATGTTTCATATAAATGGACGTATCATAAATCAGCCGGCTGTTCTCCCGATCTTTCTCCTTAAGCGAGGTGATTGCCATATTCAGCGCACCATATATCAGACCTGTATTGAGATTCTTCATCATCTTCTCTTTTTCGGTCTCGAGGTTATTAAGTGCTGTATCCCTCTCCTGATTCAGTTCCCGGGTAATTTCCTTTTCTACCGTGACAACAAGCAGTACAAGGAACACGTAGATTCCCGCCTGTAAAACCAGTCCATCATACGGCTCATAGAATCTGAACAACGAAAGGATAGCTTCTATGATACAGGCTGCCGTGAGTACCAGATTGGCCCACAGATTACTGTAGATCGTCTTATCCGAAAAAGTATCTGCAGCCAGATACATAATAACAGATAACAGAACCAGCCCGATCGTAATCAATATTTTGCTAAATATCATATACGTTGCGAAGTCACATACCGACAGCATCTGAAATACAACACCGACCAGCATATTTACCGCAAACACATAGATTCCTATTTCAAATATTTTGGCAAACCGACGTTTTACTGCAAAACATCTCTGATACATGAGATACAGAACAGGCATAAGCAGCAGTAAAACCATCCCTGTCATATATACCCCAAAATTATTTCCTGTTATGACCTGCATGATCGGATTCTGCACCACGGACCATAAAACGGCGGATAATATAAAGCCAAACGCATATCCCGCCTTGCGTTTATCTACATTTACATCTCTCATGGTGAGCATGGAAACAGACAGTAACACCGTAATAATCAGAAGTGTAATGCCAAATACGAAGCCTGCACCATCGCGCCGGATCAGCTCTGCAAGCACGTCACCCTTTGTGCCATAATAAATGCTTCCAACTTCTCCACTGTACTTCTTATATCCGGATGCCATGTAGATCGTGATGATGTCTCCGGGCCTTGCATCTGTCAGTTCCACAACATTATAGCATGGTACGGCATTTTTCATGAGCTTCTGGTCATTTAAAACACCATTGGAATATATCTTATTATCCCCCAGCATGACGATCACATTCTGAAACTCTGTCCGAAACATCAGTACCGAATCAGAATCAACATCCTCGGGAAGCTGTGTCATAAGCGTTATAGTCTCCTCCGCTCCCGCATCGAGAGATAACGGAAGGGTTACGATCCTGTCATCCTGCCCCTGATAATCCTTTAATACCCAGCGGTCGTTAAATGTGTTCAATCCGCTGATCCCGATCTTATTGGTCTCCTCCGGAGCCAGTACAAAAGCAAAGATACAGATAAAAATTATACTCACGACAACCGTAATAATGGTCAGCATATTTAATTGGCGCAATTTTTTTTCATTCATCAGATTACCTCAAAATGCTTTAACGCATGATATATCCCATCCTCAGTGACAGACTTTGTCCTGTAGGAAGCCACAGCTTCCACCTCCGGGGTACACACCCCCATCGCCACACTGTTTGGAACATATTGTAACATTTCCAGATCATTATTGCTATCACCAAATACATAAGCATTCTCAACCGGTATATTATAATGTCTGAGCAGGAATTCTATTCCTGTTGCCTTGGAAAAGCCTTTTGGCACGACCTCTATAAAGCAGCCTTCGCGTCTGATACAGTTAAAATCCGCCGACACATATTCTTTGAATTCATCGACTCTGTCATTGTCAGGATCGTACCATGCCGTGAATTTATCAAAAACAAATTCCGGAGATTCTATATCATCTATCAGCTTCCGCTTCATCGCACGGAAATAATCTAAGATCTCTTTATTTCCATCTTCGCGCATCTCTCTGTCATATGCAGTATGACAGGTATGTTCATAGATAGCCATCATCCCGCATTCTCGCGCCTTGACTGCGATATCATGGCAGCGCTCCTGCGAAATCACATGATGAAGCAATTCTCTATCCTGTGCGACAATATATGTTCCACATCCGCAGACATATCCGTCAAATCCTACATCGCGAATAGAATCTTCGATATTAACGAAGACCCTGCCCGAATTAATAAATGCAAGATTGCCATTTTCCCTCGCCTGTCTTATCGCCATTCTGGCACTATCCGGCAGCAATTTTCTGCTGTCATCCGTAATAAGGGTACCGTCAATATCAAAAAAAAGAATTTTTTTCGTCTGGTATCCGTTCATAAAGACTCCTTATATCTGCTTCATCAGATTGATCATCTCAATTGCACCAAGGGCACAGTCATATCCCTTATTTCCGGCCTTGGTTCCCGCACGCTCGATCGCCTGCTCGATATTCTCTGTTGTGACGATTCCGAACATTACAGGGGTCTCTGTCTCCAGAGAGACTGAAGCGATTCCTTTGGATACCTCATTGCATACATAATCATAATGGCTCGTTGCCCCCCGGATAACTGCGCCGAGACAGATAACCGCATCATACTTGCCTGATTTTGCCATTTTCTTGGCAACGACCGGAATCTCAAATGCACCTGGGACCCATGCCAGTGTGATATCCTCCTCTTTTACATCATGTCTCAGAAGTCCGTCCATTGCACCTCCGATCAATTTTGATACTATAAACTCATTGAACCTTGATGCTACAATACCGATCTTAATTCCTTCTGCAACCATTTTTCCTTCTAATGTCTTCATGTTAAACTTCCTCCTTATATTTACATCATCTTAGATATCAAGTATGTGTCCCATCTTCTCTTTTTTGGTCTTCAGATAAAACATATCGTATTTTCCAGGTTCCATCTGGATAGGAACACGTTCCACGATCTCCAGATTATATCCTGACAAGCCATATACCTTAAGCGGGTTATTGGTAAGCAGACGCATCTTTCTTACACCGAGATCCACCAGTATCTGTGTACCTATCGTATAGTCTCTGGCATCCTCTGGAAATCCCAGCTTCAGGTTAGCTTCCACAGTATCATACCCCTGATCCTGCAGCTCATAGGCACGAATCTTGTTAATGAGACCGATTCCACGCCCCTCCTGCCTCATGTAGAGCAATACACCGCGGCCTTCCTTCGCTATCATACGCATTGCCGCATCGTACTGCTGCCCACAATCGCATCTTGCAGAGCCCAGCGCGTCTCCCGTCAGACACTCGGAATGTACCCTGCACAAAACAGGCTCTCCGTCTGTGATATCTCCTTTTACAAGCGCCACATGATGCTCTCCATTCAGCTTATTTACATAGCCATATATCGTGAACTCTCCGTATCGGGTCGGCATCTTTGCTTTTGCAACACACTCTACAAAGACCTCATGTTCTTTGCGGTACTGTATAAGCTTCTCGATCGTGGAGATCTTCAAACCATGCTTATGTGCAAATTCGGTCAGGTCATCAAGCCGCGCCATCGTCCCATCATCCTTCATGATCTCACAACACAGACCTACCGGTTTCAATCCGGCCAGCTTCACCAGATCCACCGTTGCCTCCGTGTGTCCCTGACGCTCTATAACACCGCCCGGACGTGCCTCAAGCGGAAACATATGTCCCGGTCTCCGAAAGTCCTCCGGGCGCGCTCCGTCCTCCACGAATTTTCTGGCAGTTATCCCTCTCT
This sequence comes from Wujia sp., assembly GCA_051877775.1. Lineage (GTDB taxonomy): Bacteria > Bacillota > Clostridia > Lachnospirales > Lachnospiraceae > Coprococcus_C. The sequence goes on along the minus strand of JBJEJF010000027.1, from coordinate 2,560 downwards.
CATATGCAGAGATACCTGTAGTTGTACTCACATGATCGACCGATACGGAAAATGCAGTGCAGTGATTATCCGTGTTGGTGATACACATTTGTGGAAGATGTAATGTATCTGTATATTCCGGTGCCATCGGCATACATATCAGCCCTTTTGCATAACTCGCCATGAAGTTCACATTCTCCGTGGTGGCAAACTCTGCCGCACAGATGACATCACCTTCATTCTCCCTGTTTTCATCATCCATCATGACAACACATTTACCCTGCCTCAGATCCTCCAGAATCTCTTCTATGGAATTAAATTCAGCCATTTTCTGTTCCTCCTAATCTTATAATAGCAGCTGATTTTTCAGACTGCCTATACTGTATACTCCATCTGTCATATATATCCATGCTGTGTCAGAAAATCCATATCAAGTGTATGTTTTTGCTCTTTTGCCGGACTTCCGCCCCCAAACAGTTTTTCTACATATTTACCTATAATATCATTTTCCAGATTCACAATGTCTCCCGGCCGTTTCAGCAGCAGAGTCGTCTCAGCAGCTGTATGCGGAATGATCGATACCTTAAAGCAGGTATCATCTACATAGGCCACAGTAAGGCTGACTCCGTCGATTGCTATGGAGCCCTTTTCAACAATATAGCGCAGCAGCTTCGGTTCTGCATCCACAGTGATCCACACGGCATTGTCTTCGCGTTTCAGCTCACGTATCGTTCCTGTTCCGTCAATATGTCCGGATACGATATGACCTCCAAATCTGCCATCCGCCGCCATTGCGCGCTCCAGATTGACTCTGCTTCCCACTGTGAGTCTGCCAAGTGAAGTTCTGCGCATGCTCTCGGCCATCACATCTGCGGTAAATATCCCGCCCTGTATCGTTGTAGCTGTAAGACATACACCATTTACCGCAATACTGTCACCCACTGTAGAGCCCTTAGTCACAATGAGCCCCTGCACGGTTAACTGCGCTGATTTTTCACCATGCTTTATGCCCTTGATCTCACCAACTTCTTCAATCAATCCTGTAAACACATTATCACCTCGCCTTATATCGGATATACAGATCATCCCCAAGCTGCTCAACAGATTGCAGTTCAAACATCTGAGCCAGATCAGGGGTCTCCACCCCCTGTCCCTCCACCGGAGTGATTGCACTTCTTCCACCCAGGATCTTAGGTGCCACAAATGCCTGCACCTCGTTTACAATCCCCGCCATGACTGCGCTGTAACTGAGTGTTCCTCCACCCTCCAGCAAAATACTGTCAATATTGCGCGAGCCAAGCTCCCGCATCAGTGCCCTGAGATCCAAAACGCCTTCGCAACACGGTATATGCAGGACCGTAACACCTTTTTCTGTCAGTATTTTTTCTTTTTCCATCCTGCGGTTCTTCTCAGTCTCAGATTCCCCGTCGGTTTTATATTTTTCATTATGCCCGCCATCGTCTTCGATACCCATCGCAACAATCGTAGGTATCTCATCTGCTGTCTGTACCAATGTCGATTCTACCGGTATACGCAGTTCTGTATCGCACACGATACGGATCGGATTTCTGCCACCCGAAATACGACAGGTCAGTCGTGGGTCATCGGCCAGCACTGTTCCGATTCCCACCATGATTCCACTATATTCATTTCTCAGTTCCTGAACTCTCTGTCTGGAGAGTTCATTCGAGATCCATTTACTCTCACCTGTATAGGCTGCAATCTTTCCGTCCATGCTCATGGCATATTTCAGGACAACATAAGGTGTACCTGTCGTAATATAGTGAAAAAAAACCGGATTTAAAGCATCACATTCATCTTTCAGAAGCTGTGTATGGACCTCCACACCATGCTCCCGAAGATATTTTATTCCCTTGCCTGCCACCTTCTCATTCGGATCATCTGAACCGACATAGACAGTCGCAATCTTATGCTCCACAATTGCTTCAACGCAGGGCGGCTGTTTTCCGTAATGGCAGCATGGTTCCAGCGTAACGTACATATGAGCCCCCTCCGCCGCCTCTGTCAGACTCGCCAGTGCCGCACGCTCCGCATGCAGATCACCGTAACGTGCATGATACCCCTGCCCTATGATATGGTCATCTCTGACGATCACCGCACCAACCAATGGATTGGGATTAACAGCTCCAATACCTTTCTTCGCCAGTTCTATTGCAAGGCGCATATATTTTTCCTGAAATGCCATCTTCACATCTCCTTTACAGCGTATAACAAGTGTATATAAGAAAGAATTTCACTTACTAAGCTCTCCGCCCGCGGCAGACCGCAGTGACAGAAAACCGCAAACCAAAAAAACACCCCGAATCACTTCGGGGTGCCATAAGACATATTAAAACCGGTTTTCATGACAAAAACCTTATCACTTCTATCATCCAGACTATACTGTCGGCCTTGGAATCTCACCAAATCCTGCCTCTCGGCTCGCGGGCTTATGCAAATGCACACACCGCCGGTCGGGAATCACACCCTGCCCCGAAGTAAAACGATATCATATTGTCTGTGTTATTTCACAGGTACTATAACACGAACTGTCTGCGATTGCAACAGCTTACAGTAATAT
>JBJEJF010000026.1:0-15278 GCA_051877775.1 Wujia sp. | reverse complement strand
GACGGGAGATATTTGGAAGATGTGAGCTCATCTGTGTGAAGTTCTGAAGGTACATTTTTATAGAGTCAGAGATACAAAGAAGAGGATGTATATGCATCCTCTTCTTTGTATAATTTATGAAATATTAATTCAGGAATTGTAATTGTTGAATTAATATTTTTATGTATCTGGTTTTACATGTTAATTATCTTCTGACGAAAGATTATCCCATGTTTCATATAAATTCATGAGTTCTTCATCAAGTGCTTCGCGTTCGCTGGATAATTCTCCTAATTTGACCGAGTTTGTAGCATTTTCAGGAGCATTGATCTGTGCATCTATTGCTTCGATTCTTTCTTCTAATTCTGCAATCATTGTCTCAGTTTTTTTCAGTGCATTTTTGTTCTTACGGATCCTTGCCTGTTCTTCCTTATTTTTTATGTAGCTTTCTTTATTGCTTAATGCTGAATCCGGATTAGAGTTTCCGGTCAGGTTTCCGGATTTTGTGGTGACAGTGGTATCTGTAACAGGATTAACAGCTGAGAAGTTTAGTTTTCCTGCCGGTGACGGATACGCGTCCTTTTGTACTCCATAGACAGTGTCTCTGTGTGTTTCATAATAGTTGTAATCCCCGATAAAGGAGTAGAGTTGTTTGTCCTTTAATTCGATGATTCGCGTTGATATTGTATTTATAAAATAGCGGTCATGGCTTACAAAGAGAACTGTACCTGCGTAATTCTTGATTGCTTCTTCAAGTATCTCCTTGGATTGAATATCGAGATGGTTGGTCGGCTCATCCAAGATCAGAAAATTAGCAGGTGACAGCATCAGCTTGGCCAGCGATACACGACCGCGTTCACCACCACTCAGATCACCGATCTTTTTAAATACATCTTCACCGGTAAACAGAAAAGCGGCGAGAACATTGCGAATGCGGGTATTGGTCAGATCAGGATAAGTATCTGATATCTCTTCAAAGATGGTTTTATGAAGTGATAATATCTGATGTTCCTGATCGTAATAGCCTATTTTTACGCGGGATCCCAGATTGATATTGCCCGAATCTTTTGGTATGAGATGGTTTATCATTTTGAGTATTGTTGTTTTTCCTGTTCCATTTCCGCCAATCAGTGCAACATGTTCACCACGTTTTATCTCCATATTTAGGTTAGAAAAAAGTGTGTTTTGACCAAATGACTTAGTTAAGTCGGTTATTGTTAACACATCATTACCACTCTCTACAGATGGTGTCAGAGTGAGTTTCATCTCGGATGCTACCTCGGTTGGTTTTTCTAACACATCCATTTTGTTCAGCATCTTTTCACGGCTTTCAGCACGCTTGATCGATTTTTCGCGGTTAAATTGCCGAAGCTTGGTTATGACATCCTCCTGATGTTTGATCTCCTGCTGCTGATTCAGATATGCTTTCATCTGGGAGGCACGTATCTCAGCACGTTTGCCGGAATAGTAAGAGTAATTTCCGTGATAGATATAACTGCTAGTATTATCAATCTCAATGATCTTGGTCGCAATTTTATCTATGAAATAACGGTCATGACTTACAATGATAACACTGCCCTGATAATTGGACAGAAAACCTTCCAGCCATGCGATGGATGACATATCCAAATGGTTGGTAGGCTCATCGAGAATTATGATATCAGGTTTTGTAAGTAGAAGTCTTCCAAGCGCGATACGCATTTTTTGCCCACCGGACAGAGTACTGATATGTCTGTCATAATCTGATTTATCGAACCCGAGTCCTTTCAGTACACCGGTTATCTCGCTCTGATAAGCGTATCCGTTTTCACGGTCATAAGCAGCCTGCAGACGGTTATATTCCTCGAGAACCCGTTCCAGTTCTTCACCTTTCAGATGCTTCATCTCAAGTTCCAGCGCACGGATTCGATTTTCCATATCAATAAGGTATTTTTTTGTCTCCAGCATCTCGGCATAGATCGTATTGTCAAAGGAGATATCCTGATGCTGTGACAGGTATCCGATTGTTGTTCCCTTTGATATGACAACCTGACCTTCATCTGCTGTTTCCTCTCCCATAATGATTTTCAACAGGGTGGATTTGCCTGAACCATTTATACCCACAATTGCTATTTTTTCCCGTTCTTCTATATGAAATGAAATGTTTTTTAGAATCTGTTTCACTCCAAAGGATTTGGAGATGTTCTGACAGGCTAATATCATAATGTTCCTCCTAGTGTGGTACGTGCTATAAGCAATATTACATATTCTAACAAAAAAAAGACATGGTTGCAATGCTGTCATTGAAAACCATTCCTTCTAATGTTATACTGAATCTGGAGGTGAAGATATGTTTCAATTTAAATCCAGACAGGCCAAAAAGGAGATAGAGGCATTGTTCCATGAGATACAGATCAATCTGGAGAACAATTATAAGGATCTTGCAATCGGAGCCAGAAAAAAGGCGGCTGAGAGACTGGAGGAGCTGAATAAAGCCGGTGAATTAAATGCAAGAGATTACGGAGTGCTAAAAAATAAGCTGGATGATTTCACCACACGGATGGAAGGCTATCATCATTGAGATACAGAATCCGGGTATAATATATTCAGATACAGGAAAGTGAAATTTCGTAGAAATGATGGGACGGACAATGAAAAAAAAGATAGTTACGCTGCTTAAAATGCTGGCACTGTCATTTGCTTTGATAGCAGTGTATCGTGTAGTTGATGACAGGGACTCCGGGAAAGAAAATGAAGATGCATCTGCCTCGTTGTATGGTGACGGAGCATATACAACCTATGATTTTGCAATGGGTACATCAGTGTGTATAAGCATTTTCGACAAGGACGAGACAGCCGGTGAGTGTAGCCGGGCTCTGTTTGAAAAGATAAAAGAACTCGATGAAAATGTTATATCATGGCGCAGTCAGGATTCAGAGCTATACAGATTAAACAATGATTATGTACCGGGGGAGCGGTATAATGTCAGTGATGTTCTGGCTCAGGCATTGCAGGAAGCATACCAGATCTGTAAAGATAGTGAGGGTGCACTGGATATCACCATCAGACCACTGGCGCAGGTATGGAATATCGAGGAGGCTGACAGCCAGTCTTTTCAGATCCCCGATACATCGAAGATAGAGGACGCAATGAAACATGTTGGGTATGAAAATGTCAGCTTGTCGGACAACGATGTCATAATCGGCAAGCCGGATATGATCATTGACCTTGGAGCAGTGGGAAAAGGGTATGCCCTGGATATTGTGAGAGAAGAACTGAAAAAAAGCAGACCAGATGGAGCTATGGTCAGTGTTGGTGGCAGTGTGCTGGTATATGGCAAAAAAAGTGATAGCTCCGACTGGAAGATCGGCATCAGAGATCCAAGGGGGAACATAGACGATATGATAGGATATCTGTCATTTCCTGCAGGATCTGATATTTGTATCTCGACATCCGGAGACTATGAAAAATTCTTTATGGTAGATGGAATGCGTTATCATCATATATTGAGCCGTGAGACGGGATATCCGGCAGATACAGGACTCAGTTCCGTAACTGTGGTGTGTGAAAACGGATTGTACAGTGATGCATTGTCTACGACATGTTTTATCCTGGGATATGAGAGATCATTGCCGCTTCTTGAAAAATATGATGCTGGGGCAGTGTTTATAGATAAGAATAATAAGATTACGATAACTGATGGATTGAAGTCGGCGTTTTATGAAGAGTAAAGGATTGTCAGGCAGTTTATAAGGAGGTAGGATGGTGAAGAAGTTACTCGTTGTTGTAGATATGCAGAATGATTTTATCCAGGGATCATTGGGGTCGGCAGAAGCCGTAAAGATCGTTCCAGCAGTGAAGGCATATATCGGACAGGCAATAAAAGCGGGAATGGATGTCGTTTTTACAAGAGATACGCACCATGAAGATTATATGAATACGCAGGAGGGTAAAAAACTTCCGGTTTTGCACTGTATAGAAGGAACGACCGGATGGAATATCTGTGATGCGCTTGCAGAGTATGCAGAGGGAAAGAAGATATTTGACAAGCCTGCTTTTGGCAGTATCGGGCTTATGGATTATGTGGTTGAGCAGGGCTATAATGATATCACGTTGATGGGACTATGTACAGATATCTGTGTGATATCTAATGCAATGCTTATCAAGGCAGCATTACCGGAAGCACGCGTGACGGTCGTGGAGGACTGTTCTGCGGGCGTGACACCGGAAAGCCATGAAAATGCATTGGCGGCAATGAAGATGTGTCAGATAGAAATCGCACGGAGCAGTGATATAGGTTAAATACCGCGCAACACAGTACACAAAAAAGGAAGTGACACAAGTGAAGTGGCTGGAACATTTGAAGACGATCAATAAACATAAAGAACTGGTGATGAAACATTGTTTTGCAGTGGGATTATACAAGCAGGGCCTGTTACATGATCTGTCCAAATATTCATGGACGGAGTTCTCAGTGGGGGCAAAATATTATCAGGGTAACAGGAGTCCGAATGATGCAGAACGGGAAGACAAGGGCTATACTTCGTCATGGCTGCACCATAAGGGGAGAAACAAGCACCACCTTGAGTACTGGATCGATTACAGTGTGGATAAATCCAAGGGACTGGTTGGTATGGAGATGCCCAAGGAGTATGTGATAGAGATGTTCTGTGACAGAATTGCTGCCTGCAAGATATACAATAAAGACAACTATACACAGAGGCAGCCATTGGAGTATTACATGCGGGGCAGAGCGGGAAAGCTCCTTCATCCTGAATCAAAAAGATTATTGGAAAAATACCTTAATATGCTTGCCGAAAAAGGAGAGGAATATACATTCCGTTATATTAAGAATAAAGAGGTTATACCACTTCGGGTAGAAAAAATGTCCCGTATATTTCCCTTTATAAAATATATTTTTTGATAATTAAAAAAGATTGTTGAACAGATTAAAGAAGCAAAAGATTAGATGGGGTAAGAAGAAAAATGGATTTTACACATTTACATGTGCATACGGAATATAGTTTGCTGGATGGCTCGGCAAAGATCAAGGAGCTGGTGGCAAGGGCAAAGGAGCTTGGCATGAAATCCCTTGCTATTACAGATCATGGTGTGATGTATGGGGCTATAGATTTCTATAAGGCAGCAAAAGCGGCGGGAATAAAGCCGATTATCGGCTGTGAGGTCTATGTGGCACCAGGATCCAGATTTGATCGTGAGGTCACCAGGGGAGAGGAGCGATATTACCATCTGGTATTGCTTGCCAAGAATAATCAAGGGTATAAAAACCTCTCCAAGATAGTGACGAGAGGATTCACGGAGGGATATTATTACAAACCGAGAGTTGATATGGAGGTACTGCGTACTTACAGCGAGGGTGTGATTGCCCTGTCTGCCTGTCTGGCGGGAGAGGTAGCAACCTGCCTTAGAAAAAATGAATATGATAAGGCAAAAGAAGCGGCTCTCCGTCATCTGGAGATATTTGGAGAAGGTAATTATTATCTTGAAATGCAGGATCATGGAATTCCAGAACAGCGGACTGTAAACGCTGGTATTATGCGTTTGTCCCAGGAAACGGGGATCCCTATGGTCGTTACAAATGATTCCCATTATATAAAAGCGGAAGATGCGGAGGCACATGATATTCTGTTATGTATTCAGACGGGAAAGGTCGTGACAGATCAGGATCGTATGCGGTATGAGGGAGGTCAGTATTATCTGAAGTCCCCGGAGGAGATGGAAAGGTTATTTCCATATGCAAAGGAGGCCCTGGAGAATACAAACAGAATCGCGGATATGTGTGATGTCGAGATCGTGTTTGGTGAACAGAAGGTTCCAGCTTATGATGTACCGGAGGGATATGATGCCTACTCTTATCTGAAGGAGCTGTGTCAACAGGGACTGAGCAGGAGATATAACCCTGTCACAGATGAATTACAGGAGCGGCTTGATTATGAATTAAACACCATCCGTAATATGGGATATGTTGATTATTTTCTCATCGTATGGGACTTTATTCATTATGCTAGAGAACATGGGATTGCGGTGGGACCGGGACGTGGTTCGGCTGCGGGCAGCATTGTGTCATATTGTCTGGAGATAACTAACATTGATCCTATAAAATATAATCTCCTGTTTGAGAGATTTCTGAATCCGGAACGAGTTACCATGCCGGATATTGATATTGACTTTTGTTATGAACGCAGGCAGGAAGTTATTGATTATGTTGTCAGGAAATACGGCAAAGAAAAAGTTGTGCAGATCGTCACCTTCGGTACTATGGCAGCTAAGATGTGTATTCGTGATGTAGGGCGTGCAATGAATCTTCCCTATGGTCTGTGTGACAAGGTTGCAAAGGCGATTCCAAATGATCTGGGGATGACGATTCCGAAGGCGTTGGAGACAAGTAAGGAATTTAAAGAACTGTATGATAATGATCCGGAAGTAACCAAATTAATTGATATGGCCATAAAGCTGGAGGGATTGCCTCGGCATTCTTCCATGCATGCGGCGGGCGTTGTGATCGGCAGGGAAGCAATCGATGAGTATGTTCCACTCTCAAGAGGCAGTGAGGACTCCATCACTACACAGTATAATATGACAACGATAGAAGAGCTTGGACTTCTTAAGATGGATTTCCTGGGGCTCAGAACATTGACCGTAATACAGAATGCAGTCAGACATGTAAAGGAAAATCACGGAATCGATATCGATATTGATCATCTGGATTTCAATGATAAAGAGGTCTATGATATGATCTCGGCGGGAAAGACAGAGGGTGTATTCCAGCTTGAGAGTGCCGGTATGAAAAACTTTATGAAAGAATTAAAACCGGCTAATATTGAGGACGTCATAGCGGGAATATCACTGTACCGGCCGGGGCCTATGGACTTTATTCCATTATATATTAAGGGAAAGGAACACCCCGAGGAGATTACTTATGATACACCTGAACTCGAAAAGATACTGGCACCAACATACGGATGTATCGTGTACCAGGAGCAGGTTATGCAGATCGTTATGGAATTGGCCGGATATACACTTGGGAGAAGTGATCTGGTGCGCCGTGCCATGTCTAAGAAAAAAGCTGATGTTATGCAGAAAGAGCGCCAGAACTTTGTGTATGGCAATGAGGCAGAGGGCGTTCCCGGATGTATCAATCGCGGAATCAGTGAAGATATAGCGAATAAAGTCTTTGATGAGATGACGGATTTTGCCAAGTACGCATTTAATAAATCCCATGCAGCTGCTTATGCGGTAGTGGCATATCAGACTGCATATCTGAAGTGTCATTATCCGGTAGAGTTTATGGCAGCGCTTATCTCGTCGGTCAAAGAGAATTCGGGAAAGGTTTCGGCTTATATTCAGACCTGCCGATCGATGGGAATAAAAATACTGCCGCCGGATATCAATGACGGAAGGGGAGATTTCTCTGTATCAGGTAATGCAATCCGTTATGGCCTGTCTGCGGTTAAAAGCGTAGGAGATGGCGTGACAGATATTATACGCAGCGAGATAGAGACATCAGGACCGTTTAAGAGTCTGGAAGATTTTGCAACGCGCTTAAGCAATAAAGAGGCAAATAAGAGAACCATTGAGAGCTTTATCGGAGCAGGCGCTTTTGATAGTTTTGGACATACCAGGAAACAGATGATGCTTGTATATCCGAGAATATTGGAACAGGTGGGACAGGATAAAAAGAATGCCATGACGGGGCAGATGTCATTGCTTGATTTCCTTGGAGAGGAGGAAAAATCAGATTTTCAGATCCAGTATCCTGATGTTGGAGAATATTCCAGAGAAGAACTGCTGGCCAGGGAAAAAGAAATGCTTGGTATCTATATCAGTGGTCATCCGCTGGATGATTATATGGATATCATAGAACGAAAAGTAAATGCGCGCTCGACGGATTTCCATCCGGATGAGGAGACAGGACAGTTCAAGGTAAGAGATAAGATTCCGTATACACTGGGAGGAATGATAGAAGCGATTACGGTTAAGACCACCAGAAATGGTGATAACATGGCTTTTGTCACACTGGAGGACCTGTATGGTACGCTTGAGGTCGTTGTATTTCCACGGGATTACAGCCGGTACAGAGACAAGCTGGTCAAAGACAGTAAGGTTTTGATCAAAGGAAATGCTTCTGTGACTGAGGAGGAAGGCAAGCTGTTGTTATCGGAGCTGCGCACATTTGATGAGATCAGAAAAGATATGGATGCAGAAGAAAAAGAGCTGTGGGTGCGTTTTTATACTATGCAGGATTTTGAGATCAATGAACAAAAGCTTCTGCGTATCCTTGGGGAACATCCGGGAGGAAGTGTATGTTATGTTATGATCAAACCGTTACAGAATACGGATGGCGCACGGGGACAGCATACCATGAAGAGAATGGGAGAAAGATACCGTGTTCTGGCAGATGATGCATTGGTAGAGATTCTGAGGCAGGAATGGGGAGCAGATAATGTGTTTGTGAGGAAGAGGAACGGTCAGTAAACGGAAAACAGCATGAATGGAGGAGCAGAGATGATAATTACATCGGCATCTAATGACAGAATCAAGGAGATCAAAAAAATAATAAAATCTGCCGGTGAAAGAAAGAAAAGAGGCATTTATCCTGTAGAGGGGATACGGATGTTCAGGGAGATACCTCCACAGGATATGGACAGTATTTTCGTATCAGAAAGCTGCGCGGATAAATACAAGGACGCTATAGGACGTTATGAAAATGTGGAACCTGTTATTGTGGCTGATCATGTTTTTCACAGTATGTCAGACACCAATACACCCCAGGGAATAATGGCATTCGTCAGAATGAAACAGCACGTGATGGAGGAATTATTTGATCGGACAGATACAGCCCCTTTTATTCTGATCATAGAAAAACTTCAGGATCCGGGCAATCTTGGAACGATCATCAGAACTGCAGAGGCAGCAGGTGTTACAGGAATTATGGTGAGTGATGATTCTGCTGACGTATATAATCCGAAGACGATTCGTTCCACCATGGGAGCTGTATTTCGCATGAACATCGTAATATCAGATGACCTGAAACGGGATATCGACATATTAAAAGGCAGAGGAATCACCATATATGGTGCACATCTAAAAGGTGATGTACTGTATCACCAGAGCCTGACAGAACCCTGTGCGTTTCTGATAGGAAATGAAGGAAACGGGTTGTCAGAGGAAATCAGCGCCACAGCCGACAGACTGCTTCGGATACCGATGCAGGGTGAAGTAGAGTCTTTGAATGCGGCAATATCGTCAGCAGTAATTGCTTATGAGGTACTGCGACAAAGAAATTATTAAAATATGTCATAATCAGGAATTGTAATGAATATATTTTCTATGTACACAAACTTCAGTATCACATAAGTGATACCGAAGAGGATTATTTGCAGAGCTTCAAGGGAATAAAAATAATATGATGGTCTGCATGTCATGGAACCTTGTTCCGTGGGAGATAATGAAGGAGGAAATATATGACAGAGAAGATTCTAAACAACAATCAGGTAGTAGTAGCAGGAGAAATCGTATCGGATTTCAGATTCAGCCATGAAATCTTCGGGGAAGGATTCTATATGGTAGATCTGATAGTCAGCAGATTAAGCGATGCACACGATGTGATACCTTTGATGGTGTCTGACAGATTATTCGACGTAGAACATTCTCATATTGGTGAAAAGGTTCTTGCAAAAGGGCAGTTCAGATCATATAACAAGCATGAGGAGAATAAAAACCGACTGATCCTGTCAGTTTTTGTGCGTGAGATCGAGGTCCTGCCCGAGGAAGATGACAGAGAGAATAAGCCGAACCAGATATATCTGGACGGATACATATGTAAGGAACCAATCTACAGAATGACGCCTCTTGGACGCGAGATCGCAGATATATTGCTGGCTGTCAATCGTGCGTATGGAAAATCAGATTATATTCCGTGTATATGCTGGGGAAGAAATGCGCGCTTTGCGGGGAAACTTGCCGTGGGCGAACATGTGGCTGTATGGGGAAGGATACAGAGCAGGGAGTACCAGAAGAAGATAGGAAATGATGAGATCGTAAATAAAGTAGCCTATGAGGTTTCTGTCAGCAAAATGGAATGTCTGGAATAGATTGACATGTAAATGACAGAGTGTTATAATAGGGCAAGTATAGTGATAATAGAATAAATAATAATAGTAGAGGTGCGGTATTCATCAGTAATTCATGGGATGACTCAGATCAGCAGAGCGTGGATGAAAGGGGATGCTGCCGAAGGGAAATGGATATCTGAGCTCTGTTTTCCTGGGTGTGCAGCAAACAGCTGTATGACTGTCATCGGAAGATGGAGTGCTACTGAAGGGATAATAAGGGATTTATTTCAGGCTGGCACTTTTTGTGTCAGCCTTTTTATTATTATTAAAATGTTTTAAGGAGGACGGAAAATGGCAATTTTTACAGGGTCAGGTGTAGCGATCGTTACACCGTTTAAGGAAAATGGAGATGTAGATTATGACAGATTCAGAGAGCTGATAGAATACCAGATCGCAAATGGAACGGACTGCATCATTGTATGTGGTACGACAGGTGAATCGTCTACATTAACACATGAGGAGCATCTCGATTGTATCAAATTCTGTGCAGAGGTGGTAAATAAGCGTATTCCTGTAGTTGCAGGTACAGGTTCAAACTGTACGGAGACTGCAATATACCTTTCTCAGGAGGCTGAAAAATATGGTGTGGATGGACTTCTTATCGTAACACCATATTACAACAAGGCGACACAGAAAGGCCTTATCAAGCATTATACTGATATTGCCAACAGTGTATCACTTCCTATTATCATGTATAATGTGCCAAGCAGAACAGGAACGAACATTCAGCCTGAGACTGCTGTATATCTTGCCAAAAATGTGGATAATATAGTAGCAATCAAAGAGGCAACAGGGAATCTGTCACAGGTGGCAAGACTTATGAGTCTGGCTGACGGATGCCTTGATTTGTATTCAGGTAACGATGATCAGGTTCTTCCGATCCTGTCTCTGGGTGGAAAGGGTGTCATCTCAGTTCTTGCCAATATAGCACCACAGCAGACACATGATATGGTTCAGAAGTATCTTGATGGAGATGTGAAGGGAGCCTGTGATATTCAGATCAAAGCGATCCCTCTGTGTGATGCACTGTTCTGTGAGGTAAATCCTATCCCTGTCAAGAAAGCTGTTTCGCTTATGGGAATGTGTGGTGGAACACTCAGAATGCCGCTTACAGAGATGGAACCGGCTAATGCAGAGAAGCTTGAGAAGACAATGCGCGAATTTGGAATTACATTTTAACGTATGATTTTAGGAGGGAATACCAGATTATGACAAGGATAATCATGCATGGCTGCAATGGAAAGATGGGTCAGGTTATAACCGGGATCTGTAAGGAAGATCCGGATGCATCTATTGTTGCAGGTATTGATGTAATTGACAATAGACAAAACGGATATCCGGTATTTACAGATATTCATACCTGTAATGTTGAGGCTGATGTTATTATAGATTTTGCTGCGGCTGCAGCGGTAGATGGTCTGCTCGATTATGCGGCAGAGAAGAATATACCGCTGGTACTCTGCACGACAGGCTTGAGCCCGGAGCAGTTAAACAGAGTTGCTGAGACATCAAAGAAGGTTGCGATTCTGAAATCGGCCAACATGAGCCTTGGAATCAACACCATTATGAAGCTTCTTAAGGAGGCTGCAAATGTATTTGCTCCTGCGGGATTCGATATTGAGATTGTTGAAAAACATCATAATCAGAAAGTGGATGCTCCATCGGGAACAGCACTTGCATTGGCTGATTCGATCAATGAGGCGAGAAATAACGAGTATGAATATGTCTACGACAGATCTCAGGTCAGACAGAAGAGAGGAAGTAAAGAACTTGGTATCTCGGCTGTCAGAGGTGGATCGATTGTCGGTGAGCATGAAGTCATTTTTGCAGGTATGGATGAAGTGATAGAGATAAAGCATACTGCATATTCAAAATCCATATTTGCAAAGGGAGCTGTCGAGGCTGCAAAATTCCTGGCAGGAAAGCCTGCGGGAATGTATGATATGGCTGATGTGATCGGTTAAGAAGCAGGTGATGAAATGTATCAGGATCGTATAGTACTTTGTAGTGCATCAAAATATACACAAAAATATTACCTGAATGAAGACTTTGAGAATCTTCCCGATCCGGTAAAGCAGGAGCTGCAGATCATGTGCGTATTATTTACGGAGGATGTCGGCGGCGTCATTCTGCTGGAATTTGATGAAAATGGCAATCTTCAGATATCTACGCAGGCTTACGAGGAAGATTTGCTCTACGACGAGATAGGAAGTGCACTTAAAGTGAAACAGCTGAGAAATACAAAAAAGGAACTGTTTGAACAGCTTGAGCAATATTTTCAGGCATTTTTCTGACAGGGTACCCTTGATATGAGGTAGAGAAAAGATATGTTATTTGCTATAGATGTGGGAAATACAAATATTACAGTCGGATTATTTGACGGAGAGAAGCTGATCAACACATTTCGTATGACAACAGGGATATCCCGTACATCGGATGAATATGGTATGATGTTTGGCGATTGGGTCAGCCTGAAGGGAATGAAACTGTCAGATATCAATGCGGTTATTATCGCTTCAGTTGTTCCTAATGTAATGCATTCTCTGAATAGTGGAATTATTAAATATCTGCATGTGGATCCGATCATCGTTGCACCTGGAATCAAGACAGGTATCAATGTACAGATACCGAATCCGAGGGCACTTGGTGCTGACCGTCTTGTGGACGCTGTGGCGGCATATGAGTTATACGGCGGTCCCGTTATTGTAATTGATTTTGGAACAGCTACAACGCATGATCTGGTGCTGGCAGATGGAAGTTTCCATTCCGGCGTAACTTCTCCGGGAATCCGTCTTGCAGCCAGTGCACTGTGGAATGGTGCGGCAAAGCTGCCGGAGATAGAGATCAGAAAGCCGGATACGATTCTGGCAAAGGATACGGTGTCCAGTATGCAGGCAGGTATTTTTTACGGTTATATTGGACAGACAGAATATATAATCCGCAAGATGAAAGAAGCTTCCGGGCTGGATAATATTAAGGTTGTGGCGACAGGCGGACTGGGTAAGCTGATATCTGAGAATACTGATGCGATCGATGTATATGACGCGCACCTGACACTTCAGGGATTGCGGCTGATATATGAAAAACAATAAACAGAGGATCAACAGATGGATTTTAGAAATAAAATCATACTGGCGCCGATGGCAGGTATTTGTGACCTGCCATTTCGTCTCTTATGCAAGGAACAGGGATGTGATATCCTGTATACGGAGATGATCAGTGCAAAAGGTATGTATTACAATAATAAAAATACAAAACCGCTTCTGATGACAGATGAGAGAGAGAGGCCGGTGGGTGTACAGCTGTTTGGGAGCGAGCCACGTCTGATGGCAGAACAGGCAAAACGTATCGAGGATAAGGGTTTCGATTTTATAGATATCAATATGGGATGTCCGGTTCCCAAGATCGTCAATAATGGTGAGGGCTCTGCATTGATGAAGCAGCCGGAGCTGATAGGCGATATCGTTGATGCCGTGGTGCATACCTGTTCACTTCCTGTTACGATAAAGATCAGGGCAGGTTTTACAAGAGAAAACATGAATGCGCCTGAGGTGGCACAAATTGCTGAGGCATCGGGTGCGTCAGCCATCGCAGTGCATGGAAGAACCAGGGAAGAGTATTATCAGGGGCATGCAGACTGGGAGATCATACGACGTGTCAGAGAATGTGTAGATATTCCGGTTATTGGAAATGGCGATGTGACATGCGGGGAAGATGTGTGCAGGATGAAGCGGGAGACAGGTTGCGACAGCGTTATGATCGGACGTGCCGCCAAGGGAAATCCATGGATATTTCGTGAAGTGAAACATTATCTTGATACAGGAGAGCAGATCTCCAGACCGGATAAGCGGGAGATATATGATATGATCCTTCGCCATGCAATGATGATGGTACAATATAAAGGTGAATTTACCGGAATACATGAAATGCGCAAGCATGTTGCGTGGTATACCCAGGGGCTTCCGGATTCTGCAAAGCTCCGTGCGGATATCAATCAGGTGGAGACTTTTGATGAGATAAAACAGTTACTGGACTGTTATTTCTGATCAGGATGGAAGTCTTGTATCTTGTCTGATATCTGAATGGTGTCGTAGATGTTTTTGTATTCTTCTTTATTGAGTGAAGTAATATAATTTTTCAGATATGATTTTGAGAGGCCGTTGGCATGAAGGATGTCGACGGCTTTATTGTATGCAATTGCTGCTTCTGTCTCAGTCTGATACCTGCCGATGATGTAATTGCCGTTAATATGGATTAGCGCCGTGTACATAGGTTTGTTTTTTTGGGTATCGATCTGCACACCTGCATAATGATTCAGAATACGGATATTGGAATAGCGAAAATCATTTCTGTCGTTGTTGATCATCATATAATCCCGACCATATACTGCAAATGCTCTGATGCCATATCTGCTTAAGATCTTATACTGGCTGCCATAGTCACTGACAAAGAGGTAACCGCCCCGTTGTTGAATCTTATGGGAAGCATAGAAGAACAGATCATCTCTGTCG
Organism: Wujia sp.; assembly: GCA_051877775.1. Classification (GTDB taxonomy): domain Bacteria; phylum Bacillota; class Clostridia; order Lachnospirales; family Lachnospiraceae; genus Coprococcus_C. The sequence goes on along the minus strand of JBJEJF010000026.1, from coordinate 673 downwards.
AATTTTAGAACATGATCATATGCCAGATAGTATTCAAAATACTGTCTGCGCAGATAGATAGGTGTAGGAAAGTATATGCCGTTGTCCCGGAAATTGGCCAGTATAACATACTTTGCAAAGGGAATACAAAGGTCAGGAGTATAGCTTTCCAGGGTGATTGTGGGATCGTCAAGAATACGCCGGCCCTCATCATATATATGTCCTGCTGTATCGGCATTGTCATAGCTTCCGAGACTGATATGTTTTCTGCGGTATGTAAGGGAAACTCTGTAGCTTATTTTGCCGTTTTTTTGTGTAGTTGTGTAAACACCGGTATTTCTTTTCATATAATGTCTGTCTCCGGGATCCATGATATTTTAAACTGCACGACGCAGCTTTTGTAAGTAGCTGTTTTATGATTTTAGTATACAGGGAAGCCGAATTTATGTCTAGAATATTCTTTTTAATCGTATATTTCGAGTGTAAAATTATTTTGTTACAATTATGAGTAAATGTTACAAAGTGAAATATATGGTATAATTTTGTGGTTATTTTTGAACTATTAAACAAAAATAACCAAAACAGATAAATATCATTGTGCATTATTACTGAAAAGATGGAAAAGACTTGACCGTTTAGGTCTTATAACATATAATCATCTTGTGTGAGAAATGTAACGATTTTGTAACAAAAT
>JBJEJF010000025.1:0-55788 GCA_051877775.1 Wujia sp. | reverse complement strand
AAACTCATTCGCATTCCTCTTCCCGATTTTACAGGACGCATTCTGTACTTTTTCATCGACGCATTCACCCCTTGATTTTATTTGCATTTACATATCTATCTTGAAATTATGGCACACATGTCCATAATAATGACATTTTATTATCCTAGCACAAATGGGAAAAAGTGTCAACCTAATATTCCGAATATTTAAACAGGAAATTTTTTCACGAAAAATAGAAAAAACCGGTTTGACTCCGAAAAGTCAAACCGGGTAAAATCTGTAATTTTAATAAATTACTTAAGAGTAACCTTAGCACCCTCAGCCTCAAGCTTTGTCTTGATATCCTCAGCCTCTTCCTTAGAAGCACCTTCCTTAAGGATCTTAGGAGCGCCATCAACAACGTCCTTAGCTTCCTTAAGTCCAAGACCTGTACAGTCACGAACAACCTTGATAACCTTAACCTTGTTAGGACCAACCTCAGTAAGCTCAACATCGAATGAATCCTTCTCTTCTGCTGCGCCTGCTGCATCACCGCCTGCTGCTGCAACAACAACACCAGCTGCTGCTGAAACACCAAACTCCTCCTCGCAAGCCTTAACAAGATCATTTAACTCTAAAACTGATAAACCTTTGATAACTTCAATAATTTCCTGAGTTGTCATAATAATAATTCCTCCATTTTCATAATATAATACTGTTTTCTCGTAAAAGCATTTGTTTCATTTCAGATATATACATATCCGATACGCTTGTCCCTATTAAGCTTCCTTTGCTTCAGCGATCTGCTTAATAACACGAGCAAAGTTGCTGATAGGTGACTGAATACTTCCAAGGAACTTGGAAATAAGTTCTTCTCTGGAAGGGATAGTTGCAATTGTCTTGATACCAGCGTTGTCATAATGAGTTCCCTCAACAACACCTGTCTTGATCTCAAGCTGAGGATTCTCTTTTGCAAACTTAGCCACTAATCTTGCAGGAGCAGTTGCATCAGTCTTAGAGATTGCAACAGCTGTAGGGCCTTCAAGATCATCCTTCAGTGACTCAAACTCTGTACCATCAATAGCAAGCTTAACCATGGTATTCTTGTATACCTTATAGATAACGCCTGCCTCTCTCAGAGTTTTACGAAGCTGAGTATCCTGCTCAACTGTAAGACCACGATAGTCAACCAGCACAACAGACTTAGCGTCCTTGATGCTCTCTTTGATTTCCTCGACGATCGGCTGCTTTAATTCTACCTTTGCCAAAATCACGCACCTCCTTATAATATTAATGATACTGCGTGTTGCGAAAAGAAAAACTCCCATGCGTAGCACGAGAGTTATAATTCGTAAAATCATTGATTCACGACTCTTCCTCGGTAGGCGTTTTCATCCTTATGCCTCACGGCACCTACTGTCTACGGCAGTTCATCGTTTGTGATAATATCACACCGCAAAAGAGATGTCAATCTTTTTTTTAAACTGCACGGACGATCAGGGTATCATATCCCCTGTCACGAAGCTCACGCTGGGCAATCAGTGCATCTTCTATACTATCATAAGAGCCGATCCGCACCTGATACAGACCTTCGTCCTCATATAAGGAAGCCATATATCCTTCATTAATAAATCTGTTCATCTGATAAGATGCTGCACCAAAGCTTCTGTAGATTCCAACCAGGATCTGATAAGTCTGTGTATCGGTGTTTCCTCCCGGAACTGTTCCGTCCTGCCCACCTTCATTACCTTCACCAGCACTCATATTTTCCATATTATTATTGGAAATGTCAATATCTTTATCAGAAATGTTATCATCTTCCGTTCCGGTTGCCGCAAGTCCGGCCGCCCTTATCGTCTCGTCTATGCCTCTTGCGATTGCTTCCGCTGTCTCAGAGAATTTTGTATCCCACAGATTGTTATCTATATCACTGTTTATAAAACCGGCTTCCACCAGCAGAGCCGGCATATTTGTTCTCCTAAGTACAGCCAGATTAGGCCGTTCCGCTACATTAATATTACGGTAACCTACTCCCTCAAGCTCCTTATTGATATTCTCAGCCATAACAGCCTTGATACCGGAATCATCATATATAAGCGTCTGGACACCATGATACTGGTTCGGTGTCGGCGATGAGTTTCTGTGGATTGATATAAAGAAATCCGCCCCGCTTGCATTGCCTATTCTGGCTTTCTGTACCGGCGAATCATATACATCCTCTGTCCTGGTATATTCTACATCATAGCCCTGTGCCTGCAATATCTCACCTACCGCCAGTGCCAGCGCCAGATTGTCATCTTTCTCCTTTCTTCCCTCATACGTAGCACCACTGTCATATCCGCCATGTCCTGCATCTATCATAATCTTGATTGCCATAACAAGCCTCGTTTTATATTTGTTCTATATTATGATATGATGCCAGAAGCAAAAAGTGCTTTTTTATATAATAGCTAATTATATCTTTTATAATTCCATTTTTTCTTAATTTTATTAAGTTCTAGTGTGTTTTTCCTATACATCCTTGTCATCATACTTAAATCATGCTATACTGATGCACATCTTGGTTTACATTATTAACACAGAGGGGAGGATAAGCAGCCGTATCGGCTAATAGAATTACATATGCATGATTCTTTGGTGTACCAAAGTATAATAAACCAAAGCGAAAAAACAGGGAGGCGATTATATGAAAACTTTGGAAAATGTAGTAGCAGTAATTGACGACTTCGTATGGGGTCCGGTCATGCTGATACTTCTGGTAGGTACAGGAATATTCCTTACAATAAGAACCAGATTCCTTCCATGGAGGAATCTCGGTTACGCAATCAAAAGCACACTCAGCAAAGAGGCCCGCACCAAGAAAAGAGGCTCCGGAGATGTATCACCTTTTTCGGCCCTCACGACCGCTCTGGCGGCAACGATTGGAACCGGTAACATCGTAGGTGTTGCAACAGCTATGGTATCAGGCGGTCCCGGTGCACTTGTATGGATGTGGATATCCGCATGTTTTGGTCTGACGAGCAAATTCAGTGAGTGTATGCTTGCCATCAAATACCGCGAGGTAAATGAAAAAGGTGAAATGTCAGGCGGTCCGATGTACACCATGCGCAAAGCATTCAAAAATAAGACTGTAGGCATGATACTCGGATTTCTGTTTGCTTTGTTTGCCGTTATAGCATCTTTCGGTATCGGCAATCTGACACAGGCCAACTCCATCTCTTCTTCAATGAACGAAACCTTTGGAATCAAGCCATGGGTCATCGGTATTATATTAACCGTACTGGCTCTTCTGATCATTATCGGAGGCATAAAATCCATCTCCAAAATATCTTCTATCGTCGTACCATTTATGGCAATCTTCTATGTCATTGCAGGAGTGATTGTTATCATTGGCAATGCAGCCAATATTCCAAGCGGCCTTGCACAGATCTTCAGTATGGCATTCTCAATAAAATCTGTATCGGGTGGTATGCTTGGTGCAATTGTTGCATCCATGACCAATGCGATGCGCTACGGCGTTGCGCGAGGCTGCTTCTCCAACGAGGCCGGTATGGGTTCTGCTGCAATTACAGCTGCCGCAGCTACGACTGACAATCCTGTACGTCAGGGTTACATTAACATGACAGGTACATTTTGGGATACTATTGTTGTATGTACAATCACAGGTCTTGCGATTGCAAGCTCAGGTGTGATCGGAACCACAGCAGAGAAAGCTTCCGGTACATATGCCATAGAAGCATCTGACCTTACTATTACCACCGCAGAGGACGACAAGATCACCGCAACAACATATACCATGACCTACGATGCTGCGGCCGAAGCCGTTACCCTCACAGAAAATGGTAAAAAAGATTCATCACTTACCCTGACTCCATATCCTGATGACGCCTTCGACAAACTTGTCAGACACAGTGAGAACGACTATGCATACGCACCTGCCTCATTTGTCGACGACACAATCTCAGGAACATGGACCGATGGTTCCGGCAATGCATATGTATTTAACACAGACGGAACCTACGGCTACGAAGAGACCTTCACCGGCTCAGCCCTGACTATACAGGCGTTCCGTACAGTTCTCGGAGATGCCGGCGCATGGCTTGTCACGATCGGTATTGCACTGTTCGCTTTTTCAACGATCCTCGGCTGGGAGTACCACGGAGAAAAAGCATGGGAATATCTGTTCAAATCCCATAAATACAACATGATATACAGAATTGTATTTTCACTCATTGTATATCTCGGCGCCACTACCTCTCTGAGTCTGGTATGGAATTTCTCGGATATAGCCAATGCATTAATGGCCATTCCAAACCTGATATGCCTGCTGTATCTGAGTAAAGAGATTGCTGCAGATATGCAGGAATTCCAGAATGTAATTAAGGAAGAAAAAGCTGCAAAAGCAAAATAGAGCCATAATTATTCTGTAAATAAAAGTTCCCCATGATTCCCGGCGGCAATGCAGGGAATCATGGGGAACTTTTATTATATTTTCTTATATTTTTATATATTAACACTATTCTATTGTTATTGTATTAACATTCACACACTTCATATAATATGTTGACGTATAATCTCCATACTTTCCACTGTGCAAAACCAAAGTCATTTTTATAACATTCTCAGGATAATTATCTCCGGGATCCTCGAAATGCAATTCTTTCACCATGTATCCCATATAAGCTTTGCTGTCGAATCTCCAGTCCACAGTCTCATATTTTATAGAACCTTCTGTCACTGCATCATAACGGACACACATATACATACCTTCCGCTGTTCCATCCGAACCATTCTGCGGGGACGCCGTGATCGTAACATTGCTCCCGGTCGAATCAATAAAGGAAATACTGTCTATCCCATCTGTACCTGTCACTACCTTTGGATCGGCAGCCGCGCTGGCACCCTCGATCTGACCCACGATCTTATTGGAGATCATATTGGAAACCTGAAGACCATAGGAGCTTCCACTGGCCGCATAATATATCCCTATCGTATAACTGATGACCCGCATTGCAGCTACCATAAAAAGTGCAAGCAAAGCAAACGAAACTATCATTTCCGTCAACGTCAGGCCCTTATTATTCAGATGATTGTATCTTTTCTTCTTCATCTTTTTCACAGTGATCCCATCCTCTTATTTGCCTGTTCCTTCTGTATCTTCTGCACTCCGCAGAAAAAACAATTCAATATCAAGAGTATCTGCATCTGCCTCATTCAGAACTGCCCTGCTTGACAGCTTATATAAACCCGCCTTCAGGGGAATCGGCACAGACTCATCCGGCATCCCCTCCGCCGGCACCAATGCCAGAGATGCTTCCTGTTTCTCCATCTTGTCAGCCGAAGAATTAGAATAAACTTCCTTCTGCAGCGATTCCTCAGCACGCCTCAGATCCACTGATTTGTAATATATGTTGGTTGCAACTGCGATAATTCCACTCAGCATACCAAGCATGAGTATCAGAAGCAAAAAACCGACCATGATCTCCACAATTGTCATACCGCTATTTTTTTTAACTGCAACATCTGTATGGGCTGCCGTATTCTTTTTGACTGCAACATTGGTTTTATTCATTGGCATTTTCCTCACTTTTACTCATAGAAACAGACGGGTAAGTAGTCTCTACCACATAATATTGTACATCGCGGTCTGTGCCATCACCACGCATGCACTTGATGACAGCTTTGATTGAATAGCTTCCATTGCCTGCTGTATTATCTGGTATATCTGCTGGTGTATCTGACGGTTCATTGGCGTTTCCCTTGTTTCCTTCATTTCCTGTTGTTCCACCCTTTGTATCGTCATCCTGATCATCTTCATCTGATCCTTCATCACCACCCTCATCATCTGTTACATTCAAGGTGTATGTAAGTGTAGCAGTCAGGTTATATGCCCCTGTAGCATTATCATCATCTAAGTTTAATACAAGCTCTGTGACGGCATCTGATCCCGAGGTCTCATCATCAGCATCGTTTACCTGTCCCTCACTGACCCAGTATCCCGCATCTATCTGTTTTTTCAGATAAGCAATCAGTGCCGAATCAGCATCTTCCAGTTCACTCCCGAGTGTCTCGGAAGCACTCTGCGCGAGCATTTTACACTGTAACCTTGTCACCTGCCTCGATGACTGCGAAAACAGTGTATATGTAACCAAAAGGAGGGACAGACAAAACGCCAGGACAATGACACCTATAACAAGCACAACTATCATTGCCACGCCGGAATTATCGAGGCGCATTATATTCCGATGCTTCTTTGGCTGTAAATTACCTGTTCTATTTTTGCCGTTCTTATTGATGTGCATGTCCGTAAATATGAAATGGCGTTTCATATATCCTCCTTTCTCTTTTACTCTGTTATACCGGTCGATCTGTCATACAGTGCATCCTGACCAGCCGTATATGCTGTTCCATCAGTTATATACTGGTGTACCAGAACCTGCTCAGCAAAGTAATCCGTTGTATTCTGATAAGGTGTCTCACCAAACATTGTTACATCCGGTAAAACAATCAGGAAATAACCTGTTCCGGTGTCCTCTTCCTCCACATATCTAATCTGTGAATTCATAATATAAGTTGTCGTTACAATCGTAAATGCTTCGCTAAGCTCCGGTATCTCTATCAGTGCAGATGCTTCATCCATAAAGGACTTGCCAATAAGCCCTATCCATACCGCAGCCGGATTCTGTGAACATACAGGATATGTATTTATCTGTTCATCATCCGCAGCAAGGCCATCCATAGCAAGGTATACATCCCATGTGCCATCGAAGTCCGTCGCACCCGAACTGCCTGACTGAACCATATGACGTTGCAGATATATGTCATAGACAGGTGCCTCTTCATTATCATCCGTCTTTCTTCCTGTAATGCTGATCCTGTATCCATCAACATTCTTATCCTCACTGAAGCATAATGTCTTTGTGGCAAGCTGTGTCTCTTTATTTACATTTTGTGACTCGTTATATATATTTCCTTCATAATAATAACGAACAACATCTCCTGACACGCCATTTAATTCTACATCATCTGCTTCCTTAAGGTCGACATCATTCAGAAGGAGCTTCGGAATATGGATCCATACATAATTTGTTGTCTCGCCTGCCGGATCCTGATCGGTCCACTGTGAATCGATCTTTGTCGTGCTGGTTGCCTGTAATGCGATCTTCAGCCATTTACCGGCATATTCTCCCGGATATCTCTCAAAAGCGGTTATGTCAAGACATGTGCTTTCTCCCTTCGATGCATATCCGAGATTAAGCGGTTCATCCTTCGTATACAAGGTATACAGGGCTCCATTATCCCACGCATCCGTCGCAACAGAAGTATCCGTTTCTGCATCAGGTGCCTTACTGTCATAGACCGCAGCAGCCATTGATATCTCAGCAGTCTTTTCATCTGTATAATCATCTGTTGCATATCGGAAATCAATGCCTTCTTTATAAATATCCATCGCAACGGAAGTATCCATATCAGGTATATTGTCATCAGATAACCTGCTATCTAACCTATCCGTATCCGGTACTTTTAAACGTTTTGGTATGGACAATTCCACTTCAACGCCATCCGCTCCGTCTTCATAATTCTCTGCATTGGTTCTTGCAACAGCTTTTACAGATATCTCCACGATATCGTTTGTATTGTAATCTGACAGATTGATACGGGTCTTACATTTATTGTCTGATCTTGTATAATGTTCCGTCACATCCGTCACAACCCCATTTTTCTCCATTGCCGCAACATCTAACCCTATCGTATCAGATGCATCCGCTATGTCCGTGACATAGTAGTAATGTGTCTTTGCTACCTTTGTACTATCTGCTGCCTTTGATAATTTTACAGTAATCAGATATCCACCCAGATCGCGCTTTTGATTCTCATCTGTAATCGAACCCCATTCTACTTCATATACCAGATCATTTGTAATATATTTACCATCTTCCTTAAGTAGTGTCACATTTGGTTTTGATATGGTATTCATTTTTAACTTGACCTGAATACTCTTATCCGTATATCTAGGCAAAATATAGGTTGCATTATTACTGTCAGTTCTTACGCCATTTCCATCATACTTCACGGATTCCAGGCTTCCAATCCGCATGATACGGGCTGTCAGCTTCGGATAAGTTCCCCATACATCGTGGGAATCGGTAAATGTACACTCATAATCCCAGAGCTTATATGTCGTAGGGGTGACGCCATCCCGCGTCGTAATCGCTCTTACTGTACCATCTGCTCCCGTAATACTGTTCATTACGCCAAGCTCGGTCGGATTATCTACGGTGATTGTATCGAGTATAACTTCCTTTCCCTCCAATGTCGTTCCAATCAAATCAACGCGATAGGATGCCTTGCTATAACTATAATAGTAGGCATTCATAAGCCTGAGCATATTCGAACGCGCTGTGCCGTCAGAATTTGAAGGAACCGTGTTTGCAAGTCCCGCCTGATTGAACTTCGCACAATATGCATCCCATGTTGCAAACAGTCCTTCATCCGCATTCGTCAGGTACTTCATATTGTTATTGTTATATAGAGAGCCGTTCCAGCATAATGTATCCTGATAATAGGTATCCCATTTGAATGTGTATTCCGTATGCCCGTCTGTGTCCACACCTTGTACAACCGTATCATCGACTACCGGGGAAGGTTGTATTTCCTGAACATATTTTGTTTCATTCCTGTCCTGCGTAACGTTGTTGTAGTCATTTTTATTATACAACGCCCTCGGCCAGTAGGATTCCTGGAAATCCTTTGAGTTTACCGCAGCCTGATCGTTGGTTTCCGCTGCCATATCACTATAAATACAATAATATACATCATATTTATAATATTCTCTGTATGGCTCATTATAAGAAGTTCTCCGCTCGGCAGCAGCCGTCTGCGACAGTTCAATTACCGAACTGTAAATAATATTATACGTACCATCCTCCTGCTTTTGCAGAAGATATCCACTCTTTAAATCGTTTGTCTCCGGATCCCAGATACAGTTTTGCACAGGACTTTCCGAATCCGCTCCAAAATACGCATCATCATATATGTCTGCCAAAACAGCTCTGTTTTCCTCAACTGTACCATCCAGCCTGATTCCCTCTGCCACATCATGGCCATAATGAATGATATCAAACTGGGAATGGTATGGATATGCTCGGACCGTTATCTTCGGAGCCTTATCTTCGCCAAACCATTCTTCCGGCAGATTCTTCAACGTGGATGTAAGTTTCAACTGACCGCCTCCACTATAACTGTTTGCCGCATGCGTGATCTCTGCGTCATATACAACCGATGCACCGACTTCCGGATCATATGCTGTAATGTCTGTCATCAGATAGGTATCATTATTCTTCAATGTAAAGGCAATCTGATATTCCATTGCATCTGCCTGCGTACCATAGAAACCATACATATCGGTCGTACAATACCGATCACTATCTTTCAAGGTATTATTTCCATGTCCTTCACCTCTCTGGTAATGTACCGCTGAAGTGGTATACAAATCCTGCAAAGATTCATTTGGTTTCGCATAATATCTGAAATCCACAGGATCATTTGGTGATCCGTTTACAACTTCCGGTATTCTGTATTTTCCGGATTCTGCCACATTCCATTCATAACTCTCTTGATTGTATTTTGGATTATATACAAGTACGATCGTGCAGTCTGTGCAGCCATTGTCCACATATTCATCATAATTATCGAGAACAAATGTCGTACGGTTCCCTGCCACGATCTCCATATGTACCTTCGGTTTTGGCAATACCTTCTTCACTGTCTCATCCAGTTCCGACCAGTCGGAATCATATTTTTCGTAATCCTTATCATAATCAGAAGTTCCAACTTCATCATGCGCAAAATGATATGCATTAATTGCCCGGACGTGGAATATAACATGATAGCCTTTGTCCTTCCAACTATTTTCAATTTTTACAGAATAGTTTATCTGCAGACTACCGATCGTCTCAATGTCCGATTTAAATATCGTATCTCCAGCATCATCTGCAACTTCATAATAGACCTCATATCCATATGCATTTAAGGACTCCTGCCATTCAAATTTCAGACAGGAATTTACCTCTGTCACCTTAAGTCCTGACGGTGCATCCAGCTTCTTATATACAGTACATAACTCTTCTGTATACTGCATAAATTTTGGATCCAGATCATAATACGTGTCAATTCGGCTTCCACTCTTTTTATCTTCCGTCTCTGAAACCGTATAATCCGCATTATCACTATAGTAAGTCTCTGATATCGGATTATTCTCTTTATATGTCATATAGAATCCCTTATCATAATCCGATGGCAGATAAATATAAGGTGTACTTCCACTGTTATCAACCTTTAAATGCATATATTTCTTTTTATCATCACGAATTCTGTCAAAAACAGAACAATTAGAGGCAGAAGATGCCGCTGCCATCTTCTGTTCCTCTGTCTGTCCCTGCGGAATCCAGCCAAAGCCCCTGAAATAGATCTTACCAACATTTTTATTTTCTTTTAGATTTCCATTTTTATCAATCCATGCGGACTTTGATGTCTTAATATGAAGCTGAATCGATGAAATAACCGGGTCCAGATCCTGCGGAACTTTTACTATCTGCTTGGAACGTTCCCTGTAATCGTTCACTCCCGAATCATATCCCGCTGCATCAACCACAAGGTCTGTGGTTGCCGTCTTTCCATTCTTATCCGTAAATGTCACACTATAATCATAGTAATATGTACTCGGACTGGTTGCATTCCGGTTCGTATTGTCATTTGCCAGATAAAAAACAAATGAATCCATTCCCGATGCATTTTCTCCATTGGTGACATCGAAGGTAATATCTGCGGTATCTCCCGAACCAAAATCCAATCTATAATTTGTATATTCTGTCCAATTAATATCCATGACATCATTTGGATAGCAATACCATACGTCCTCAGGCAACGTTTGGGAAAATCCCAGATTATGTGTTACGTCGCCCGAACCGGTAGTTCTGCAGATATCCCCCAGATTAAATGTCGTATCATTTTGTTTTCCAAGATACGTACATACTGCTTCCTTTTGTGCGGCTTCCTCTGCCGCAGGGATATAACATATCCCGCGCAGATCAATGGCAGATCTGGTATTATCAAACGCAACTCTGATCTGTACCGGTTTTTTATCCGAAGACGGATTTTTCAATACAACTCTGGATTCCGGAACAACATCATAATATCCGGTTGCCGATTCTTTATCTGTTTTTATCTGTGTTCCATCACTGTATATATAAGTTGCAGTAACCGAATATGTATTATTCGGTGTACTGTTCACCTCATCTTTTCCATTCCAGAAATAAACGACAAAACTGTCCAGACCTTCGCTGTCATCATCATAACTCAAATTCAGATTCAACTGCTTGACATCATATTTATCATTTCTGTAAAGTACAATTTTATTCATAACATCCGGTTCCGAGAACAAATAAGACGGATCCTTCAATTGATCCCTATATCTTAATCCGCCATAAGAAAAATCCCCGTTTGGTCCCTCATGAAAACTGAAATATACGCCATAATTCTCATGACTGAACGATGTCTCTGATTCAGAATCCAGATAAAACAGATTCGTATTCCAGCCATTTGCACCGCCAAATGGTGTAAACTTCATACTATTTGTTGTAATACCACTGTCATCCAGACAATTTTTGAGCCTTACATCTCCATTTGTTACAAAGCCATTTGGGCTGATCCTGGTATTATAATTCCGGCACAGTTCCATGATTACCCGGCTCATTGAATTACCATAAAAAACTCCTGCATTAGTAGATGCTGATGTTCCACCTTTTCTTTGAATAATTCCGGTATTCACACAATCATACAAATAAGATTCAACTGTTCCGTAACCTGAATTATCATTTCCAACAAAACCACCAACACGTTCTCCATCTCCGGAGATATTCCCATGGTTTGCGCAATGACGGAAATCCGTTCCTACAGTAAACGAATAATGCTGTGCAAGAAAGCCTCCGCTATGCCTGGTTTTGGCATATACATTCCCCCAGTTATTGCACTCAATAAAATCTGCGCCGTTACTTTCAAGCATTCCGACGAGGCCGCCTGCAGACTGGGAGGAGCTTATATTTCCATAGTTTTCACATTTATAAAACCTTGTTTTCAAGTCATACTGCTGTCCAAGAATACCAACCAGTCCGGCAACATAATTATTACTCTGATAATTACATGTTACCGGAGCATAATTAACCACATAGGATATATCCTCTGCAGAAACAGATTTTCCGATGATACCGCCCGGACCTCTGTCATTTCCGCAGCACCGTTGCTCCACAGTCCATGTTTTACCTGTTGTCAGATAATGTTCTGTTATACCATCCTCATCCAGATAACCGGATACAATACCATGTTCATAATTGTAGCCGACGATTCCGCCTGTCTCTCCGGCAAATCCGATGATTTTCACCGAATCTGTAGAGTTTTCCGCATTATCACAGGCAGAGACAAGTCCATAATTATCTCCGGCAATACCCCCTGTATAGGAATATGACTTGGTATCAGTCTTGGATACAGATTCCGCTGTCTTATTCAGATAGTCTCCTGCTGCAACATAAGTGGTGCCAGACAACTCCGTTACATTTCCGTCCACATCTTTGTCACGTGCACCCAGATAACAATTCAGTATCTTCGAACCATATCCATTGATTCCGGTGATTCCACCGATTCTGACCGGTGCACCCGAGGAGCCGCTCGCATTGATAACTCCGTCAAATGTACAATGTATAATCTCCGCCGGATATTCTACGATACCCAGAATCTCCTGTGCTGTCAGAAGTGCTGTCTTGTTCATATATCCTGAGCAGCCCGCAATTCCGCCATATCCTGTCTCCGAGGATCCAAGATTGCCCTGAACAGAGGCATCGACAGCAATATCAGAGATACTACCTGTATTGGTTCCTGCAACACCTCCAAGACTTGCAATATTGGCCTTATCCATCAAAATACTGCAATTAACAACAGACACAATGTCATCATTTTCTCCCTTGGTGGTTCCCTTAATGATACCGGCATTGGTACCGGCAATTCCGCCAACTCTGCAATAATTACTCCGGACGATAGCCTGACAGTTTTCAATTTTTTCAAGCCCGAGACTGGTGTCTGACAGATAGACCCTGCCACCTTCCAGATTTTCTCCGACAACCACACCGATTCTGGTACCTGTTACCGTTGTCTCATTGGATACTGTAATATCCGTCAGATAATTGTATGCAATCTCACCTGCGTTTTGTGCCGCAACGGCACCTACGACCTTGGTAGAACTGAACTTCAGCTTATTTTTATTATTTTCCGGCATAACATAGCAATTATATATTCTACCATCTGCTCCGTTGATTGCCGTGATACCACCACACATGCCTTCCGGTGCACCGACCGTCTGATAATCATAACATTTGGTAATCAAGCCATTGTTAACAGAGGTGATGCCGCCTGCATTTCCTTCATCGGACGCCGTAACGACTGCATTATTCACGCAGTACTGAATCGTATTATCAGACTGATTCTCTCCGATGATTCCTCCTGCATTTCCATTTGTCGCAATAACGGAAGCCTTGTTGGTAAATCCTTCTATAAATATGGAAGCATCTTTACTCTTATTCAGTCCGATCACGCCACCAACAGTCTGATAGCCTTGTACATCACCTCTGATTACAAGATTATCTTCAACCGAAGATTCCTGTCGCAGCTTTTTATTTTCAAGAATTCCCTCATTGATTCCGACAACAAGGCCGACATATCTTCCTCCTGATGTAATAGAAACATCCTGAATATCATCTTTTAATATGATCTTGCCTGTTGTACCATTATATCCGGTATAAATGCCGGATACACCCAGCTTACCGGATGATGCATTATTTGTACCTTCCACCAGCATATTAGCATTCTTTAGACCAATATCTGAGATGGTACCAAAATTCTCCGCTGCAATGCCTCCGACAACATTGCGTCCACTCACAGTCCTGTCATTGATTGAACAATTCTCTATTATGTTCTTATTCAATCCACACAAGCCACCGATATAATCATCTACACTGCTTCCAAAGTCTGACACAGAACAATTCCGGACAATACCCTCATTGACCTCACACAGGCCTCCTGTGTAAGTTCCCTTTGTCGTCACTGTTCCGCTGGACGCATTCCAGCAATTATCAATAACCATCCGTCTGCTTACTTTTCCGATGATTCCTCCGGTATAGGAATATGTATATGTTGTGTCATTGCCCAGACAATCTGTCATTCTGTATGATGGTACACCATCAATTTCAAGGATCTGCTCACCATCATACTTAATGCTTGAATTCGCTTCTATCGCAGTTGCATTCTCTACATTCTGGATGTGCAATACTGTATTGTCATCATTATATCCCATAACACCGCCGACATAGATATCGCCTGAAATCGTACCGAACGAAACCTTTGTACTCTCCGCTCCCTGTCCGGATATAAACACTTCTTTATCCGATCCGGCAATATCAAGATTCAGGCTGTCAGACAAATGATCCAGTATCTCTTTTTTCTCTATCAGGGAATTTTCTGTATCAGAAACAGACGCATCAGATCTCTCAAATGCATCTATCAGATTTCTCTGTACAATATAAACCGCACCACGATAGCTCTCTGCATCATTTCTGATCCAGTCCTCTGACGCAGCATTATCAAACAACAGATTATAACCGACAAAGCCGCCGACAAATGCCTTGCCCTCTAAGATTCCCAGGAAATTATCCGTTTTGAATACGCCATTTATCCTGTTTACACTGGCATTATCCGCCATGTTGATGATATTTCCGCCGATATTACCACCCACAAAATAAGTTCCCTGTACATGATTTGGATTAGAATAAATTAAACGGCCTTCCTGTTCGGATGTCGACATATTCATCAGAAGATCAACAGATGCATTTAACCCGGCATAACCGCCGACAAAGCAGCTTCCCCCATCTCCAAGGACATATCCGCTGGCAATCTCATAATCCTCCACAATAGAATCCACATCATTATATCCGACAATTCCCCCGACATAATTATGACCTTTTACATAGCATACTGTAGAAAACTTTGTCCCTGGCGCAGTAATCACACTATCCTTACCATTTTCACGGATAGCCCTCTCAGTATTACCAATAATTCCGTTATTATAACCTGCAATACCGCCTGAATAATCACCCGAATACAGTGTATTAAAATAAGTATCTGCCGTAGCTGATTTAACATCACTGTTACACCGGTAGATATAACCTGAATTATATCCTGTAATACCTCCCGAATATGCATGTACTGCAATCACAATGCCCTTGTTGATCCAGTTATCGATCTTGACATTCAGATCTCTTCCTGTGTCCGGCACCAGAATACCTGCAAGCTTCTCAGGGTCTTTTGAACCCGGAGCACTGATATCGTTATTCTCCGAATCTACATCCCGGACATTTGCATTACATCCTGTAATACCACCGGCATACTCATATGCAATGACGTGATTATCGTTTTCACCCTGTTTTGATGTATTTGAGCCGACAATGCCACTGGCCGGTCCGATATTAAAGCCAACGATACCTCCGACATATTGATATCCAAACAAATAACCTTCCTGTCCGGACTCAGACTGCGTCGAACTGTTATTGATCTGTCCAAAATAATTATATCCAACGATACCTCCGACATATACACCCTTGAGGTGCTGATTGAGCTTCGTATCATCAGACAGAATACCCAGAAGCGCATCACTATTATACTGTGGCGAGCTGGTACATTCCTCAATCGTAATCTTCGTAGTGTCCGTTACATCCTGATTGTAGCAATACCCCACGATACCACCGATATACCGCGGTTCTGTCACGTCATCCTCTGTCTTCCCGGTCGATCCACTCTGTCTGGATCTGCCAGATGTGTAAATTCCTCTCAACTCTGATGAATAAACACCCGATATAGCACCATAATTCTCACAATTATGGATCCTGATAGTAAGGGATGACGGATCGTCAAGCAACTGTTTTTCAACTGCTGACAGACCATGTAACTCCTGTATATCGATATCAGAGAAATGGAAATCATTTCGCACCATTCCCAAAATACCACCGACAGCCTGAACCCCTTCCACAAGTGCATGGTTCACGAGATTGCCAATCTCCATATTCTCATCTGTAGGAACCTGGAATCCGGCAATACCGCCAACATGCTTCTTACCGGAGACGACACTGCATTCATCCGTATTCATAGTCTCCAGGCCGCTGATGCTGCCGGCATTTATGCCACAGAAACCACCTACAAGATTGTATCCGTATGAAGTGATCTTATCGAGTTTCAGATCTTTGATCTCTCCATAATTGACATTTACGAAGCCTGTAGGACGAGTATCGTCGAGAATGGTCTCTCCGTTTTCCGTTGAAAAATAGATTCCATACAGTGCATTGGATATCTCTGAGACTGCAATACCGGTTATCTTTTTATCATTGCCATCTATCGTATCTCTCGTTCTTACCTGTGCAATGGACGGGAAATCACAATTATATCTTGTAACCGTTTCGATTGCATTTCCATCTATATCCATAATCAGATTATTTAAAGATGAAAGCTTGATATTTCCTGTTGTATCATATGAATTATGCAGTTCCCCTTTTTGTTCAAACGCTTTCCAGTCAATATCAGATTTCAGTCTGAAAGTGACACTTGCGATCTGGTCTTCCGGAGCTGTGCTCACAGCTGCCTCTTCATACGATATATCTTCTATGTATCGTATATTATACAGGTGCCTTGCATTTGTGACCGTATACTGATACGCAACACCATTTTCCAGTAGTTCTTCTGTCTCCCCCGCAAAAGTTGTATGCTTGGCGCCCTGGTTTTTGAAGACATTCAGATTTCCAAAATTGCTGACTGTTTTTGACGTGGTAAATCCATCACCTGTCGCCGTTACAGACGCATACACATTATCTATATCTACGCCAAATCTGAAGAAGCTGTAGGTCTTGGAGAATTTTGTGTCAGCCGCTTTGTCTGTTGAACGTATATCTTTAAGCTCACTCTCATACAGATCTGTCGTTGCCTGAATATCTGCAGCATCCAGAACAACATGGATCGTATAGTCAGGCTCTACCCACGCCAGGACAGGAAATTCACCGATACTGATTTCATTTCCGGCCTCATCATATCTGCTTACCGGACAACTGATTGCCGCAGCATGTTCTTTATTCTTGAGCTTTGTTCCATCCAGCTTCAGTGTCAGCTTTTTATCGTTTGCATCCTTCGTAGGATTCAGATCCATAACATATGTCAGTCTTGAAGTCAGAATATCCCTGTATTTGGCAGACAGTCTGTATGTCATATAAAACGTATCTTTGTTATACAGTTTCACACTTGAAAATGATGGCTGCATAATTTCATTTTTCGTCGCCGCATACAGTGTATCCACACCATAATATCCAACCATGCGATCCTTACGATAACTTTCCGTACGATCCGCAATATCTGCAACACCCTTTGCCTCTGCATTTCCGTTTTGGTCATCTGTTACTCCAAGATATACGAATCTGTCATTTTTATCACTGTACAATACAGCAAAGACCTGTCCATCCTCCGGTGTAATCTCAACGCAGATTGCGGCACCGTTTCCGCTGCCGTCCTCATTTTTGCTCCCGTTTAAAACAGAAGCATCATATACATAAGATCCAAGAAGCTCAAACACCCAGTACGCCTCAGGATCATTTTTTTTCATAGCTTCAGGGTCGTCAAGATATTTTTTGTAATCACCGGTCTCTGCGCGGAGTGAAACGATCTCATCCTGATATAACCCCGGTTCTGCCTTACCTTCACTCTCCGGATATATTGTATCGAGTTCGTAACTATCGCCCTCCGGGCTTCGAATTATTGAAATATTATCTGTCAGATTAAGACCTACAGCATCATATTTATTCTCACCATCATCGATCTCATCGTCCGAAGCAGTACCACCCGAAAGAGATTCCTGCATATCCTTTAATCTTCCATCTGCACCGAATTCCGCCAGCTGGTTTTGAGCTGCAATAAACAACACCTGTGCATACTCATTTTCTCTCTTAAAATCAGACCAGTCCTGCCATGCGACTAAACTGAACACAGATAAAGAAAGCAGAATTGACAATATCGCCATGGATACTATCATTTCCACCAGGGTAAAGCCCTTATTATGATGCCCGGCACATTTTTTTTGCCTTATCTTCCTGTTTTCGCGCATATTACTTACCCCTTTTATATGCATCTTCATCAATCAGTCACCTTAACGTTTATATCTCTATCTTAACATTTTTTCGGCTTATTTCAACAATTGTCTTATACATATACAAAGATTTTTTAATTTATTTCTATTGTGTCATAGATTTCCATATTAACAGATGCCGGATAAGAAAAATCTTTATCTATTTCCTTTTGCCATGTATCAAGCTGTGAGGATATTTCCTCTTTGACGGCCTCTGAAGTCATTTTGTCCTTATTGGCCTTTGTCGCCTTAGGATCCGTCAGCGAGATCATCTGAAATACATGATATCCGTATTCCGTCTGAACCACAGAGCTGTAGTCCCCATTCTCCATAGAATAAAGGAGATTATATACATCTTCTCCGTAGGTTTCTAATATCTCACTTGGAGCGAGTGTCTGTTCCTTTGCCTGATCCAGCTTATAGTATTCTGCCAGCTTCTCAATATTTTCCGCGTTTTTATCCTCATCGATGGAAGCTGTAGCAAGGGTACTGCACGCCTGCAATGCGTTTTCATACTGCTGCTGCTTTTCTTCCTCCGAATATTCAACCACCTGTCCGTTTTCTTCTATAGAATAGCAGGCAAAATACATATCATAAAAAGTCGTCATGCGAGCATTCTCATCGGATATCTCCACAGGATTCTTCTCGAGAATCTTATTCTCCACGATACCTGCAATCTCGTTCTCATAGAATACCTGATATATCTTATATTCCGTTAATTCCATCTTACTGATATCCTCATCAGTCAGACCTTCATAAAAGCTTTTCGCCCTTGCCTGCAATTCTGTGATTTCCTCATCAGTCAATGCAATTCCAAAATCCTCTGCATGTGCCACCAGCGTCTTCACTTTGACGATCTCATTTACAACCTCTTCCCTGGTAAGATCCACCATGGAAACAGAATCACTTCCCGAAGCTGGCAGAGTGAGCTGCCATACATCAGCACCATACTGCAGTTCATATCGCTCCTGGACCGTGCGTATATAGATGTATACCTCGCCCTTGGTGACTATATTATCACCATATTGGAATACCATAGTCGTATTCTCTTCACCGGCAGGTTCTTCATTTTGTTCCCCACATGCTGCCAGACTGAACATCAATGCAAGACAGCCCATCAGCACACTTATCCTTTTGCAGATTTTCCCAAACATATTCTACCCTTCCTCGTTTTCATCGTAATCAAATAGTAACATAATATCTCCGACCGCCTTCTCTGCCACTGCGATCATCTCATCCTGTATCGTCTTGGATGCCTTTAACGAAAATCCACTGTTTTTGGCAGTCACAAGTTTCATATCCCCTTTATACCGTTTCAGCAGCATATCGATCCGTTCTGTGTGAACAGGTGCCTGCGGCAACATTATAAACCGGATCTCATTCTGGATATATTTGATATCTGTAATATATGCCTTATGCGCGATTGCCTTCAGATAAGCGATATCAAGCAGTCTGTAAAAGACCTTTGGCGGTTCTCCAAAACGGTCTCTCACTTCCTCAATGATAGCATCATTTTCCTCCCTGCTCTCGCAACGTGATATTCGTTTATAAAGATCCAGCTTCAGATATTCATTTTTTACATACTGATCCGGGATATATGCATCTACCGGAAGCTCTATGGAGGTTGCAAACTCTTCCTCACAGGACTCGCCTGACAGACGTCGTATCGCATCATTTAACATCTTACAATACAGATCATAGCCTACCGCCTCTATATTACCGGACTGTTCCTGTCCCAGCAGATTACCCGCTCCCCGGATCTCAAGATCCTTCATAGATATTTTATATCCGGAACCAAGATCTGTAAACTCCCTGATTGCTTTTAATCGTTTTTCTGCAACTTCTTTGATCATTTTATCCCGGCGATACATCAGGAACGCATACGCGCTTCTGTTGGAACGTCCTACGCGTCCCCGGAGCTGATATAACTGCGACAGTCCAAAAGTATCGGCATTGTGAATGATAATGGTATTTACATTTGGTATATCCAGTCCTGTTTCTATGATCGTAGTAGATACAAGCACGTCGATCTCACGGTTGATAAAACTGTGCATAATATCTTCCAGCTCACGCTCATTCATTTTTCCGTGTGCAAACTCGATCCTCGCATCAGGCAGAACAGACCGCAGCTGTAATGTAATATCTTCAATGGTATTGACTCTGTTATATACATAATACACCTGTCCCTGCCGGTTCAGCTCACGATTGATTGCTTCCTTCACGAATTCTATATCATATTCCATAACGTAGGTCTGTATTGGCAGCCGGTCAACCGGAGGTTCCTCCAGAAGGCTGATATCCCGCAATCCTACCAGACTCATATGCAGAGTCCGCGGAATCGGTGTAGCTGTCAGTGTAAGTACATCTACATTCTTTTTCATCTGCTTGATCTGCTCTTTGTGTTTGACGCCAAACCGCTGCTCCTCATCAATGATAAGCAGACCAAGATTACGGAATTCAACATCCTTGGACAACAGTCTGTGTGTACCGATCACAATGTCAACCATGCCACTCTTCATGTCCGCCAGTGTCTGTTTTATCTCTTTAGCCGTACAGAAACGGGATAGCATACGGACATTGACAGGGAAATCTTTCATTCTCTCGCAAAATGTATTATAATGCTGTTCTGCCAGAATCGTAGTCGGCACCAGATAAGCCACCTGTCTGTTATCCTGTACTGCTTTAAATGCCGCCCGGATCGCAACCTCTGTCTTGCCAAAGCCTACATCACCACAGACCAGACGATCCATGATCCTGTCGCTCTCCATATCGTGCTTGGTATCATCGATAGCCTTCTGCTGATCGGCGGTCTCCTCGTACGGAAACATTTCCTCGAATTCCTTCTGCCATTGACTGTCCTCTGAATATGCAAAGCCTTTGGATGTCTCCCTGATCGCATAGAGCTCCACCAGCTCCTTTGCAATGTCATCAACACGTCCGCGCACACGTTGTCTGACTTTCTCCCATTCAGTTCCACCAAGCTTATTGAGTTTAGGTTTCGCACCATCTTTCCCCGACAGCTTACCTATCACATCAAGCTGTTCCACCGGAACAAAAAGCTTGCTTCCTTTATCATATTCAATACTGATATAATCCTTCTGCCTACCATCGATCTCCACCTTCTCGATACCACGGTAGATTCCTATGCCATGCCGCTCATGAACGACATAATCTCCTACGGAAACATCCGCAAAACTGTTGATCCTGTCTCCTTTATATTTCGGAAGCTTCTTTCTCTTCTTCAGTTCCTTGGAAGTAAAAATATCCCCCTCACTGATAACCACCAACCGGCTCTCCGGCAGTTCAAAACCTGTCTCCATACGTCCGACAGCAGTCAGCACCTCCCCCGGTGCCAATGGTTTCTGACGGTCTTCGGAAAAATGAACCATGATATCATTGTCCCGGAGATTTGCGGCAATACGCTTTGCCCTTGTCCCTGACGGAGACAGAATGATAATTCTATAACCCTTTTTACTCCACTTTGATATATCTGCCATCAGATCTTCAAAGCTATTGTTATAACTGACCAGCCCCTTCGAGGAGAACATAACATTATCCTTTTCCCCCCATACAGTCTGCCGCGCATAGAGTTCAGATACAAGGATCAGGTGTCTGCATGCCAGTTTCCCGACGATCTCACGTCCGTCATATAATATATCAGCCTGACCGGGAAGGACATAGCCTCCCTCAAGGCGCCCCTCCATGGATGCAGCAAACTCCTGTGCATATACCACAGCCTGCCTTGCAGTCCGCTCCGGATCATCCACAAATATCTCCGAATCGCCCGGAATATAATCAAGGAACGAAACTGTATCATCATAAAAATACCCCACCATACTGTCGATTCCCATCGTGGAATTAAATTCCTTTAATTCTTCCCTGACTGTATCGACCATCCGGTTCAATCTGGCATACTGCTCTGTTCTGAATTCTTCTTTCAACTTTTTGGCCTGCAGCCTATACTCCTTTTCCAGACGTTCCAGACCTTTATTTATCCTCTCATCAGTCAAAACCATCTCGCAGGACGGATATATTTTTATAGCATCAATGGTATCGATAGAACGCTGACTCTCAACATCAAAGCTGCGAATAGAGTCAATTTCATCTCCCCACAGCTCAACACGATATGGGCACTCCTCAGTAAGCGGAAAGATATCAATGATCCCTCCTCTGACTGAGAACTGCCCTGCCGTTTCCACCATTGTGTTTTTTTCATATCCAAGCATTGTAAGCTGTTCAGATAGTTTTCCAAGTTCCACGGACTGCCCGTTCTTAAGATCAAGAACATGTTCGACAATATAATGAAGGGGTGGAATCTTATCCATCAATCCCTCTATTGTCGTGACGATCGTAATCCGTTCTTTTTCAGCAATCTTCTTAAAAATCTCAAGTCTGCTCTGCACTGTCGCATTGCTGTGTACATCTGCATAATAAAACAGGGCATCTTTTGCCGGATAATAATACACTGCCCTGTCATAAAAACGATAATCCTCCACGAGTTCCCTGGCACGCTTCTCATCGTATGTGACGATCAGGCGCACTGCATTGCTGCGGGGAACAGCTTCCATCATCAGAGGAGATACTCTCTTGTCCAATCCCCATACATGTAATGGAAACTTTTCTTTACTTACACTATCCTGAAGCTTATCAAATCTCGGATCATCCCGGAATGCCGCAATCATTGCCTGCATAGTCTGATCCTCCATAAAATATAAAAATATATTCAGTTAAACTGATTCATTGCACGCTCCGGACCCTCTGTCAGAATCACTGCCACCGCCTGACATGCCCGTTCTGCGCTCTCCCGTATAATCGGCTGTTCTTCTTTTGAAAAACGCCCCAGTACATAATCAGCCAGATCCATACGGGGCGGTTTTTCTCCTACTCCCACTTTGATTCTGGTGAATACATCTGTTCCAAGCTGTGCTATGATGTTTTTTATGCCATTATGTCCACCTGCGCTGCCCTTTGTCCTGATTCGTAGCTTCCCTACATCCAGACTGATATCATCATAGATGACAATAATATCCTCAGCAGAACATTTATAATAATCAACCAGCTCACGTACGCTCTCGCCACTTAAGTTCATATAAGTCATCGGCATTGCCAGAATGACCTTTTCGCCCTCTATCATACCCTTGCCAATCAGTGCCTTATGCTTTTTGGTATCCACCTTGATATTATACGCATCACAGATATTATATATAACCGAAAATCCCACATTATGTCTGGTACCCTCATATTCACGGGTAGGATTGCCCAGACCAATTATTATTTTCATAGCTACCTCCACCCTGAAAAACTCACGATTCTGAGATATATTTACGATATCAGGAACGCTGCCGCATGATCTCTTCTGCCTCGGCGAGCTGCTCCATCGTATTAACACCGCGGATCTCATCCACTGCCTTTCCTGATAAAGGCATTGCAGATACCTTAAGCCCGATCTTCTTGATCAGCGCGATCGTATCTGTGAGATAATATTCCCCTGCAGCATTATCATTTGACAGAAGCTGGAGGCTTGCAGACAATGCTTCGGAATTAAAAACATACATGCCTGAATTGATTTCCTTAACCTGACGTTCCTCTTCCGTGGCGTCCTTATGTTCGACGATCTTCACAAAATCTCCATTGGCGTCTCTGATAATACGACCATATCCTGTCGCGTCATCCAGTATGGCAGAAAGCACTGTGACACCATTTGCCTCCTTGCGATGCATTTCCACAAGAGCGCTTAAGGTATCTCCTGTTATAAGAGGAGTATCTCCGCATAAAACGATTGTATCACCATCTTTACCTATAAAATCAGCAGCACATTTAACTGCATGCCCTGTTCCGAGCTGTTCCGTCTGCTCAGCATAGTCAACCACATCATATATGGCATCCTTTACTTCTCTGGCTTTGTATCCAACGATAACACACACATCATAAGCGCCTGCATCCTTAGCCGCCTTGATCACATAATGCACCATTGGCTGATTCAGACACTTATGAACAACCTTTGGCAGATCCGAATTCATCCTGGTTCCTTTTCCTGCTGCCAGTATAACAGCTTTCAATTTATTCATCATTGTTCCCCCGTATTGGTATGTGATTATCCTGTCTGATTTCTTTAATCGTCTATAATCTGCACATAGTATACCTGTTTCTTCCGCAAAATTCAAGCTGATGTCCGATTTTATCACACAAACATCACATCTGCCCTAGTCTGCCAGGATCTTAAATGCAATTGTTTTGGCATATACCATCGGCTTTGTGTAGTTAAAGAAGATCGTCCCATCCCCCGGTGCTTTGATCTCCTCCCTGACATCACCCTCAAACGGATCATAGATAAATGCCAGTGTTTCTCCCTTCTTAACTTCCTGCCCGGTCTTCGCAAGTGCATGGAACAGACCCGCCCGCTTCGTCTGAACAGTCGAAAGTTTATCCTCATTGATAACAACAGTTCCCTGAGACTCCTCCACCGGACAGTCAACAATATTCTTCGCATTCAGGAAACGCAAAACAGCATTAAAAGACATCATTGCTTTCTCATTATCCACGCTGTCCGTCGCACCGGTATAGATACTGAACGCATCCGTATCCCATATCTGCCAGTTATAATTGAGCGTTGTTGTATCGTATGGTCTTGGATCACGGATGACCACATATGGCATCCCGAATTTTTTTGCGTCCTTAATATCCTCAAGACCTGTTCTCATAATACGTATATGAGGCGCATAATCTCCTGCGACATAATTACTGGTAAACTGCAGACCATACGGATAATCCTTGATCCCCTGAAATATCCCATCCGCGATCCGCTGTACTGTCTCACCTTCGTTATACCCCGGGAACATACGGTTTATATCTGTATGATCAGGTGCCCAGAACCGCTGTCCGATATTTAAGGAATAGTGATTGGCTGACGGTACGATCATAACCTTTTTCTTTATTCTTCCAGGATCATCCGCCTCAATCTCTTTTAATCTTCGAATGAGCTGGGAGCATACATACAGCTGCTGGATTTCATTTCCGCGCAGAGATCCAACAATACATGCCCCAAGACTTCCCTCACCGAATTCATAGCCTTCTACTACAAGATTCTCTCTATATAATGATTGCAGTTCAAATATTTTCTTCTTTTTCATGCCATATTACCTCCCCAAAATTCTTGCCAGCAGAGAGCCCGCATAGACCACAGGATATTCTCTGAGTGTAAACACGATTCCGTTTGAAGGTGATATGACTGCTTCCGGTTCCTCGCCGGTCAGTGGATTCACGATCAGCCCTATCAGATCTCCTTTTTTCACATCTTTCCAATGTGCGACTTTGGGGATAAACACTCCGGCAACTTTTGCATTCAGATAACTGACATATCCATCTGTGGATACGATCGGTTCCCGGATATCTCCCACCGGGCCATCCCACATATCCATTGATTTCATAAGGTTAAAGATGCCCTCTGTAAGCTGCTCACAATATTCATTGGTTATACGCATTCCGACACCCATTTCCACCACAAGCGTATTCACACCCATAGAATTTAAAGTATAGGCAAATGTTGATTCCAATACAGTCGCAGCACTGTGCACCCATATGTAATCCATATTTAATTTCTTTGCAATCGGAACCAGCCACTCTTCATGCTTCTCATTAATTCTGATCTGCGGGATCTCCTTCAGATAAGCATTACTTGCATGTATATCGATTGCAACATCCGAACCATCGACATCCTCAATGATTTTGGCAGCCATATATTCTGCCATCATACCCTTTTTATTGCCCGGAAAGATCCGGTTCATGTCCAGATCAAAATCCGGTATACCCCTGATAATCGAATCCACGCCAAGCGGATTCATAGCCGGATAAATATCTACAATTCCCTTTAGATATTCAGGATTTTTTCTGATCCTCTCCTCGACCAGGTAGCACACATACTGTCCTTCCAGCTCATCACCATGTATTCCGGTCACAACGCTGATTCTCTTACAGTCCTTATGTTTTTTTCCTACAGGCATCAGCCTGTTCTTTTTTATCTCAAGAGTTTCCCCTACCGGTAACTCCACCTGAGCTATCGTTTCTATCATCTATTATTTCCACCTTTGCTTTTATTGTCTGGGTCTGCTCTCCCGAACCATAGAATTTACCCTGATTGATTATACAATCCTTGTAATCCCGACCCTTGGATATAATTATATAATTGTCTCCGATCAGCGCATCGTTTGTCGGATCAAAACCATACCATCTGCCTTTGCAGAATACTTCGACCCATGCATGGGATTCTCCCTCGCCGATCATCAGTCCGACCACATAGCGGGCAGGCAGCATTGCCATACGCATAAATGACAGCATAACGTGTGCATAATCCTGACACACGCCCTTCTTAAGATCAAATGCTTCTGCAGCTATAGTATTGATATCCGTAGCATTCTTACAATACTCAAAATGCCTGTGCACATCATGCATAATATATTCTGCCATATCATATTCCGTCATCTCTGACATCACCGGTTCAAAATGCGTCTTAAAATATTCCAGCATTTTTCCGGAAGGCATCGTATACGTTGACTGTATCTTATAACACATATTCAGGTTGGTATCTGTCTCATATCTGCTCCAGTCAACCGCCGCAATCCCCTGCACGGATACGGAAAAACTATTATGTTTCCCTCTCTTGTGCCCGATAAATGTAGTATTGCCGAATCCGTCCCAGCTCTCACAGAGCATATCAAATGGTTCAACGACCGTACTCATCTCCAATATATTCTGTCTTACTGATTTCTTGGGAAAACATCTTAATGTAAAATAATGATCATGAATATAGTCTCCAAAAAGGAGTTCCATCTCATAACTGAATTTTACTTTTTCCATACAACACTCCTGCCAATAGCACCTGCGCTATTCTATCAAATTAATTAAATATTTTTTCCAGCTCCAGCACCATGTTCATATCATAATCCTTCTTCTCTTCGATCTCTCTGCCAATCGCATCAAAGCTCTCTTTATCATAGGAAAGATTATTACGTTCAAGCCGATGTGCCAGCTTGCGATAGGAACGATGGACCTCACTATAATCATAATTTCTGCGCAAATATAAGTCAAGCTGCTCATAATATCTTCCAATGAAGATAAATTCCCTCTCTTCATCAGTCTCTATCTTGTCCTCAATACAGGTCCAGAACGCTCTCATATAATCAAGCACATGCTGCAGCTCGATGATCGGTGATGCACTCTCCCTGCCCTTCTGCATCTCGATCAGTGCAAGATGAATATACGCCAGCGAATCAGATTTTATAACATTTCTGAAAATAATTGCATTGTCATAAGCTCTGTTCAGGTTAGAGATAACCGAATTCTCATTGCTCTCGTCAAACAGATATCTGGCAACAAAATCCTCCGGGCTGCTGTAAATATTCGGAATCTCCATTTCTTTACAAAATGTGATATATGCGTCGTCATGTTCAATAATATAATCATACATGCGGAAGAATTCCAGCGTCGTGATCAAAACTCTCTGTCCATAACGCCCAAGCCAAAAATAATTATCTACATCATTTACTCTGATAGTACCCATGTATCCTTGAAACCTCCTCCCTGTGATGAGTTAACGATAAAAGAATCCGGATTTCTGGAAAATCTTGTAAGTCCACTCTTCCAGACATAAGTCTCCTCGCCACTCAATACAAATGCACGCAAATCTGCTTTACGTTCCACGATCTCACCATTATCCATGATCGGGAGATCAAGGAAATTGATAACCTCCTGCGCAATAAACCGTCTCGGCTCATTTGTGATCGTCTCCTTGAACTTCTCAACCTCTTCTTTTGTAAGGCTGTTGCCAAATACAACGCCATAACCACCGGCTTCAGCAACATCCTTGATAACAAGCTTTTCAAAATTATCCATCACATAATCATAATCTTCTTTATAAAAAGGAAGATATGTTGGTGCATTATGTAATATCGGTTCTTCATTCAGATAATACCGGACCATTTTCGGTACAAAATAATAGATACCTTTGTCATCTGCAATTCCATTTCCCGGTGCATTGATAAGGGCCACATTACCTTTTCTGTACACATCCATGATATGCGGAACACCGATCAGTGAGTCCTCACAGAAACACATCGGATCCAGATATTCATCGGAGATACGCCGGTACAAAGCACCGACCTGTTTCATCTCACCTCTGTAGGTTCTGAAATACAGCTTATCATTTTCTACAGACAGATGCTCCGGCATGGACAGATACGAATTCGTCCTCTCAGCCAGATAGGAATGTTCAAAAAATGCCGCATTATACCGCCCCGGTGTAAGGATAACATTGACACCTCCGGTGTTGACATAATCCATCGTTTTCTTCAGCATATCCGCATAATCCCGGTTATCATATACCTTATTCTTCTTAAAGGACTGCGGTGAAGATTTTCTGCACAGATCCCTTGCGATCAGAGGATAGGATGCCCCCGAAGGGATTCTCAGATTATCCTCAAGCACATACCATGTTCCATCGACAGCCTGTACCAGATCGATACCGGAGATATGGCTGAATATCTTCTTCGGAGGAATAATTCCCTCGCACGCAGGCAGATACCCGGATGACGAGATCACAAATTCCTCAGGCACGATACCATCTCTGATGATCTGTTTTTCTGTATAAATATCTGCCAGAAAAGCATTTAATGCATCTACTCTCTGTCTTAAGCCCTTTTCCAGATAATCCCAATCATGCTTTGTGATCGTTCTGGGAATTGCATCAAACGGAAACAACTGCTCCTTAAATGTATTATTCTTATATATACCGAATTTTACACCATAACGGGCAAGCAGCTTATTGATCGTCTCCGCATGTTCTACCAAATCATACATACGAGCACCTCCTTTGTTAATAATAATAAGTTCCCTAGTGTTTTGTGCATGTTACTTTTACTCCCATACTTATTTTTATTAATTTTACCCTTGCATTATATTATTTTATTATGCAAAATGGAATACCCGTTGATGAAGTGTGAAGATATTTTTTTATTTTTTATTTTTGCCTAAAATTCTCAAAGATGAACTTAAAATGGCTTAAAATGATTAATAATAGCAGATATATGGGAAGATAAAATAAAGTTATATACCATCATAGGAAAATGAGAATTGCTTTCCTGTGATAGTAAAATTTCCCCGTGTTATGTGGAGTAACACGGGGAACAGAGAAAGGAGTCAACAAAATTATGACTATCTGAAATATTATTTATAAGTTTTTTATTTATATGATCTCTGATGGCAATGGCATCCGCAATGGCCGCAATCTCCACCACATTGAAGAGACTTTCCATTTTTTTTATCCCTCACCATGCTTCGGATGATCAGTGCAACCAATACCAGAAGTACCAGCAATACTATAAATGTTCCAATATTCATGTTCTACCTCACACCATTTCTCTTCTCAGACTCATTTTGTTATCTGACTCATTTTATCATACCTGTTGGGTCTAAACAACAGGTAGAGGAATCCGATAATAAGCAGTATCGCAATCGCCGTGAACACACCAAATGTTCCATTTATCACCAGAGTTCCAATCCGGAACACACACAGCGCTGTTACATAAGCAAAAATGCATTGATATCCGATTGCAAACCAGAACCATTTTCTGCTGTTCATCTCACGCCTGATGGCTCCCATCGCAGCGAAACAAGGTGCACAGAGCAGATTAAATACCAGGAACGAGAATGCTGCGATCTGGCTCATAGATGCCTGGAGATTACTCCAGATCTCAACACCGTCCTCGGCAACTTCCTCAACACCATAGAGAATACCAAAGGTACCAACAACATTTTCCTTCGCCACAAGACCTGTAATAGCAGCTACAGCAGACTTCCAGTTGCCCCATCCAAGCGGTTTAAATATCCATGCAAAACACCCACCGATCCTCGCCAGTATACTGTGCTCCATCTCAAGCGTCTCAAGCATCCTGAATTCTCCGTTGACCCAGCCAAAATAGGACGTAAACCATACAAGGATCGTGGATAACGCTATAATCGTACCGGCCTTCCTGATAAAGGACCAGCCTCTCTCCCACATACTGCGCAGCACACTGCCAACGGTCGGGAGATGATATGCCGGAAGTTCCATGACAAACGGGGCCGGATCACCGGCAAACATCTTCGTTTTCTTCAGAATAATACCGGACAAAATAATTGCTGCCATGCCTATAAAATAACATACAGGCGACACCCACGATGCACCGTCAAACAACGCACCGGCGATCAAAGCAATGATTGGAAGCTTCGCGCCACATGGAATGAACGTCGTTGTCATAACAGTCATCCTTCTGTCTCTCTCATTCTCGATCGTTCGTGATGCCATAACGCCGGGAACACCACACCCTGTGCCGATCAATATCGGAATAAAAGATTTACCGGATAATCCGAACTTGCGGAATATTCTATCCATAATAAATGCAACTCTGGCCATGTACCCGCACTCCTCCAGGATTGCAAGGAAAAGAAATAAAACCAGCATCTGTGGTACAAATCCGAGAACAGCACCCACTCCCGCCACGATTCCATCAAGGATCAGACCGGATAGCCAGTCTGCGCAATGCAGTGAATTCAGTACATGTTCAATTGCAGGAGGAATTATCTCTCCAAACAGAACATCATTAGTCCAGTCAGTAACATATGTCCCCACTGTCGTTACAGACACATAATATACCAGCCACATGATTGCAGCGAATATCGGCAGAGCCAACACCCTGTTCGTTACGATCTTATCGATCTTGTCTGATACAGTAAGTTTCCGGCCTGATTTACCCTTTTTCAGGCATTGTCCTATAATTGATGTAATATAATTGTATCTTTCGTTTGTGATAATACTTTCTGTATCATCCTCAAATTCCTTTTCCAAAACTGCAATCTCAGTGCTTATATCAGGCACATTGGTCATCTGCTCTTTGATTTTCTCATCCTTTTCCAGGAGCTTGATTGCAAAAAATCTCTTTTGTTCCTCAGCGATCTCAGAATCAAGATAATTTTCCACAGAGCTGATTGCATTTTCTACTTTCTCATCAAAGCTGTGAACCGGCTTCATACCGACGTTTTGTTCTGCAAGCTTCACTGCAAGATCAGACGCTTCCCTGATACCGTCTCCCTTCAATGCCGATATCTCAACAGCTGCACAGCCAAGCTTTTCCGCCAGTCTGTCGATCAAGATCTTATCGCCGTTCTTTCTGACCAGATCCATCATATTGACAGCCATCACGATCGGGATTCCCAGTTCAACCAGCTGTGTTGTAAGGTAAAGATTTCTTTCAAGATTGGTTCCGTCAATAATATTTAATATAACATTTGGTTTCTCATTGATCAGATAATTTCTGGCTACAACCTCCTCCAATGTATATGGAGACAAAGAATAAATGCCAGGAAGGTCTACAACGATAACATC
Organism: Wujia sp.; assembly: GCA_051877775.1. GTDB lineage: Bacteria > Bacillota > Clostridia > Lachnospirales > Lachnospiraceae > Coprococcus_C. The sequence continues at coordinate 24,151 of JBJEJF010000025.1, read as the reverse complement.
TTTATTATTCTTAAGCTTTCCCTCTTTCTTTTCAACGGTTACGCCCGGCCAGTTACCAACTCTCTGGCTGGAGCCGGTCAGTGCATTGAACAGGGTTGTCTTACCACTGTTCGGATTACCGGCTAAAGCAATTGTAATTGCCATGGTTTATTCCTCCTTATTCTACCTCTATCATCTCAGCGTCTGCCTTTCTGACAGAAAGCTCATAGCCTCTCACTGTTATCTCCACCGGATCTCCCAGTGGTGCGACTTTCCTCACATAGATACTCACACCCTTGGTAATTCCCATATCCATGATGCGCCTTTTGACCGGTCCCACTCCGTTAAGTCTGATAACCTTTACAGACTCCCCGACCTTTACCTCTCTCAACGTTTTCATCTTAATATAATCTCCCTTCTTATCCGGCTGACCCGACAGGCAATTATGCAACCATTATTTTATTGGCCATATCCCTGCCGATGGCCACTCTGGAATCTCTTACATTCAATATCAAATTCCCATTAATCGTAGATACAACCGTAACCTCTGTTCCATTTACAAGCCCAAGATTCGCCAGGAATTTTCTGGTCTCATCCCTGCCACCTATACGGGTTATAATGTTAGGCTCACCTTCATTTACTAATGATAATGGCATCATACATTCACTTCTTTCTCTATAATCTATTATTAAATATTTTAGTTAGTTTTATTTAACTAACTTATTTCCAAGTGATATGTTAGCTTATACTAACCATTTTGTCAATATTTTTTTTATTTTTGTTGAAATTTGCATTTGACTATCTTTTATGCTAGTATGAACCAAAGAACTAAAGTGGGGTAACATATCATGAAAATACAGAAATCAGCTGAAGATTATCTGGAAGCAATTTTATATCTGGGGGAACATAACGAACATGTCCGATCCATTGACGTCGTTCATCATCTTGGTCTCTCCAAACCCAGTGTCAGTGTGTACCTGAAAAATCTTCGTGTCAACGGATATATTAATATGGATGAAAAGGGATATCTGGATCTGACCGAATCGGGGATGGAGATCGCAGAAAAAATCTATGAACGCCATAAAATATTGGCTCAGATCTTCATTTCTCTGGGAGTTAATGAGAATACAGCATACGAAGATGCATGCCGTATCGAACACGATCTGAGCGATGAAACATTTCAGGCATTAAAAAATCATTATAAAGACAAAGGAACACAGGCATAAGCAAACAGCTTATGCCTGTGCATGAACGATTCTCTGTAATCGATTTCTGCAATGCAAAAATGCCGGAATAAGAAATGCATCCGCAAAGAACCATGCCAATGGGCTGGCGACACAGGCTCCCATAAATCCAAAAACCGGAACAAGTATTGCACCTGCAAGGCTGCGGGCAGCCATCTCAAAAACACCTGCAAACACAGCAAATGCCGAGTAACCCATGCCCTGTATGGTGAAACGGACAGTATTAACCAGTGTCAGCAGAAAATAAAATGCTACATTTATAATCAGGTAACGATTTGTCAGGCTCAGGACCTGGCTATTTTCTTCATCCAGGAAAAGCATAGCAAGATGGTTTCCAAATAACAGAACAACTCCCATCATAACAACTGATACTACAAATCCACACAGCGATGCAGCTTTTAGTCCCCTTTCTACACGATCTATCTTACCTGCACCCACGTTCTGCCCTGCATAAGGTGCCATCGTCTGTCCCAACGCATCCAACGGACACATCAGCAATGTACTGAGCTTTGTTCCTGCTGCCATACCGGCTACATACATAGATCCCAGACCATTTACCGCAGTCTGTAGAACCACCGAGCCGATACCTGTTATTGAATACTGCAAACCCATCGGGATACCGACGCCTGACAGGTTTACCATATAAGATGGCTCAGGCCGCATATCGCCCTGCTCCATTTTCAGAATAGAAAAACGCTTCTTCATAAAGACAACGCATATCATCCCCGATACACCCTGGGAGATTACAGTTGCAAGCGCAGCACCTTCCACATTCATTCCAATCATCACGATAAAAACATAATCGAGCACAATATTCACAATGGATGATACCGCCAGAAATATAATCGGCGATTTGCTGTCTCCCAGCGCCCTTATGATTGCTGCGGTAATATTATACAATATCGTGCATGGTATGCCTGCAAAGATGATTACAATATAAACATAGGCATATCGAAAAATATCATCCGGTGTATTCATAAGGCGTAGCAAAGGCTTACAAAATACTATCATCAATGTAGTGATCACAATACCGAAAACGATGCAGAGCCAGATACTGTTGGCCACCATCTTGCGAAGACCACGCTGATCCTTTGCGCCAAATTTTTGTGCGACAAGAACGGCAAATCCATTACACAATCCGCTGCAGAACCCAATGACAATAAAATTCAAACTGCCCGTAGATCCTACACCGGCAAACGGATCTACACCGAGATACTTTCCTACGATCACAGTATCAACCATACTGTAAAACTGTTGAAAAAGCAGTCCAAGAAACATAGGCAGAGCAAATCCGATGATAAGCTTCATCGGTGAACCTTCTGTAAGATCTTTTACACTTGAGACATTCTTTGTTTTTTCTGCACGCATCACGTATCCTCCTGTGCAAACATAATCTATAATTCCGTCTTCCGCATCTTCATAGTTTTTTGGAATATGAAACCGGTTTCATATTCTGAAAAACAAGCTAATTATATACACTGTGTTCCGCAGAATCAATATACTTTTTATACAAAAACATCTTTTTTTATGTGGCATTTTTACAAGTTCTTTACACAAAAGCACACCGGCGTCCAAACAACGACCCGGTGTGCTTTCATATCTACTTCATCTAATTAAATTTATAATATTGGCTGAACATTTACTGTAGAATTATCACTCTATCGGAATATAATTTGTCTGTTCAACTTTCTGTGTCTGATTTTCTTTTGGCACATCCAGCTCCAGGATACCATTCTCAAATCCTGCATGGATCTGATCCTTCGTAATGCTCTTGCCTACATGGAAGCTGCGTGAGCATTGAATATTTTTTCTCTCTCTGTGGATACATTTACCCTCTGAATTCTGCTTGCACTCTTCTTCCTTATGCTTTGCCGATACAGTCAGATTACCATCCTTCAGCTGAATCTGTATCTCTTCTTTCTTAAATCCCGGCAGTTCCATATCCAAATGATAATGATCAGTAAATTCCGTCACATCTGTGCTGATATTTCCTGCTGATGCCTTATCATAGGTAACGGGAACATAAAACATATCTCCAAAGCCGTCAAAAAAATTCGAAACAAAATCATTATAAATACTTGGTGCTAACATACGTCATTCCTCCTTTTATATTATATATGTTAGTGAATGTATATTTGAAATTACAACTAAAACAGGATCCGTAACATCAGATTTATGATCTCTGTTTCATTTGTTATATTGACTATATAACAAATTGTTAGCACTGTCAAGAGGTGAGTGCTAACAATTTTGTGAAAATATTGTGAACATGCGTTTTAGTGATTTTACGCCATATTCTTTTATGAAATAGTCTCGTATTAATCAGAGTGCTCCGTTACAGATATTCACAATCATTAAAACAAAAAGTTCACTGCAGATGATTGCTCAAATGCAGTGAACCGTTTCTTACTTCTCTATTTAATTGCATACATTAATGCTTCTTCGATTTTGATACACCTGTATCCGGCTGATCAGCATTATGATTAGCCGTGGCATTTACCTTAGGCATTACCTTCTTTTTCTTTAACGGATGCTTTGGGTTTTTATCCATATCTCACACTTCCTTTCCCTAAAGCAAACTGTGCATATGGTGTTGCAAAAAGCACCATGCGCATGTTGATCTTTTACTCGATTGCAATATAATTGTCCTGCTCGATTGCCTTGTTATCCTTTTTAGGAATTGTTAACTGAAGGATTCCACTCTCGAACCTGGCATGTATATCATTCTGTGCAATCTCATCTCCGACATAAAAGCTTCTGCTCATGCTGCCGGCGTAACGCTCACGTCTGATGTATTTTCCTGTCTTTTTGTCTTTCTGGTCCTTATCAAGCCCCTTCGCTGCGGAGATAGTGAGATATCCATCTTTCAGCTGAACATTAACTTCATCCTTCTTGAAGCCCGGCAAATCGATATCTACCTCATAGCTGTCATCCGTTTCACGCACATCAGTCTTCATCATGTTCTTTGCATGTTTTCCATACAACGGATTTTTAGCTGGGAAGAAATCTTTTTCAAAATCCTTCTCAAAGTCATCCATCCATTCATCAAACAAGTTTTCTCCAAAAATACTAGGTCTCAACATAAGTCATATCTCCTTTCAATCCTTTAAAGCGACTTTTGTATTCTTTAGCACTATCAGAGAAATCTGAGGTGTTACATATTATATTGAGTCGTATCACTTGTTTCGAGCATCAGAATGGGGAATTCTTATTTCTTTTCCCCTTTCCTTTGTTCTATATGTAATATAACATCTATTATTAGCACTGTCAATAGATGAGTGCTAATTTCTTTGTGAAATATCTGTGAACTATACATTTTATCATTCTTGAATTTTCCATTTATTTCAGATGCACTCTCGGAAGATTCCACTCATATTTTGCCGCCAGCAGGCGGAGAAGCAGTACCATCAACAGACTGACACCTGCTGCAAATGCAGGATATCCGGTCTTTTCCAGACACAGATATAAGACAGCGCCCGCTATAGAAGCCGTTGCATAAACATGTTTTCGAAATATATATGGCACATTACCTGCAAAGATATCACGTATTACGCCGCCTCCCACACCTGTAAGAACACCGACAAACAAAAGCAGAGCCGTATTATCATAACCGGACTGTTCCTGCACACTTCGAATCCCAAGGACTGTGAATGCACCCAATCCGACAGCATCTGATATTAACAAAACCTGATTCCAGACGATGGTATGCTCCGGTTTTTTCCATTTGGACATGACAGCTCCAACCAAAAACGCGATCAAGGCTGTTCCAAGTGCAATCAAAGCATTGCGCGGATTCTGGAGCACAGCGGGAGGCAATGCTCCCGTTATCATATCCCGAAGAATTCCTCCCCCTACAGCTGTAACCAGACCAAGTACAAGTACTCCCAGCATATCCATTTCTTTTTTCATGGCCTCGATCGCTCCGGAGACAGAAAAAGCAATTGTCCCAAGAATCTCAAGAAAAAAAATCATATCATTCATAACTATTTATGTTCCTCTAACCACCGCATTGCTGTGTAAGCATATACGGCGCTTCCTCCCGCAAGCGCATCCTCGTCAAACTTTACCATAGGATGATGCTGCGGATACTTATACCCCTTTTCCGGCTGTCCTGCTGCAAGTGCCAACATGATTGACGGAACCTCATGGCTGACATATGCAAAATCCTCAGAACCGGCAGTTTTATTGGATTGCTGGTCCCCACTCATTGCATTCAACTCCGCAACAGAAAATGCATGTCCCTCTCCGAGTAATTCTTTTACATACTTTTCGGCACAAAGAGATACACTTTTATCATTTACGAGGGTTGGGCATCCGCTTCCGAAGCTCACCTCAGCCTCCGCACGGAAAGACTTTGCAATGCCCTCCGCGATCTCAGTCATTCGTTTTTTTATAAATGCACGCGTCTCTTCATCAAAAGTACGAATACTTCCACCCATAATCACAGTATCCGGAATTACATTTGCGGCAGTCCCTGCGTTCATTGTTCCGATCGTCAGAACTGCCTCCTCCTTCATGGCCAACTCCCTTGCATGAATCTCCTGAAGTGCAATCAAAACATGAGCAGCTGCAGTAAGTGGATCAACCCCTGTATTCGGCATAGAACCATGACATCCCTTTCCCTGCACTTTGATCTCAAAATAATCCGCTGCCGGAGCACTGACTCCCGGTGCTGAAACAATGACAGTCCCGGCTGGGAATGGCATCCCCGCCATCACATGAATCATTAATGCTGCATCTACGTGAGGATTCTCAAGCAGACCGGATTCAATCATATCATGGGATCCTTCAAATATCTCCTCTGCAGGCTGAAACATCAGTTTTACTGTTCCCTCGATCTCTTCTTCATGCTGCTTCAACAATCTGGCTGCACCGAGCATCATGGCAGTGTGCATATCATGTCCGCAGGCATGCATACATCCGTTTTCGGACGGAAACTCCACATCGGCCTGCTCTCTGATTGGAAGTGCATCCATATCTCCACGGATAAGAAAAACCTTTCCCTGTTTTTTGCCACCCGCAAGTGCAATAAGTCCTGCCTTTCCACAATCCACAGGCTGATATCCCATATCTTCCAGCTCTTTTTTTACATATGCCTTTGTATCCTTCAGATCAAATCCTGTCTCAGGATGTGTGTGCAGATAACGTCTGTTTTCAATAATTGTTTCCTGCAACTCGGTTGCCTCTCTCATCAGTTCTTCCGATTTCAACTTAATCCCTCCTTTTAAAAGAAAAACGAGAGGATCTGACCTCTCGTTCATTGTTTCACCTTTTGGTCAACAGACACATCTCTGTTTATATTATATCCAAGCAGTGAGATAATTACAATCTTATTTTCTTTCCACTTTTCAGCAAAGCATTGCATGGTTTTTCATTTTTTCATCAGGCTCATATATTCTGCTGCCGTCCTCACCAAAATAAAGCACCTTTTCCGGCGAGACATAAACCGTAATCACATCCGGTATCTCTTCCCATTGATTGTCTACTTTGACATGTATCCTTCCAAGCTTTTCAGAAGTTACATCATACAGGATTTCGCTTCCTATCGGCTCGGCTATATTGATCTGCCCTTTAATCACATAATCACGCTTCGTAGCCGGCTTTATATGAAGATCCTCCGGTCTTATTCCAAGATATCCGAAATCTGTTTTTATGATATTGGTTGGCGGGTTCCCGATAAATCCGGCTACAAATATATGATTCGGATTTGTATACATTTCTTTTGGAGACCCCTGTTGAACTATATGCCCTTCATTCATAAGCACAATATTGTCCCCCATCGTCATCGCTTCAGTCTGATCATGTGTCACATATACAAATGTTGTCCCCAGTTTTTTATGTAACTCCAAAATACTATGCCTCATCTGGTTGCGAAGTTTTGCATCCAAATTGGAAAGCGGTTCATCCATCAGAAAAACATCCGGATTTTTTACAATGGCACGGGCAAGTGCAACACGCTGGCGCTGACCGCCTGACATCTGAGCCGGGAGCTTTTTAACCTGATCCTCCAATCCCACTATTCGGAGTGCCTCCATAACCTTTTCTTTTCTTTCAGCCTTCGGCACTCTCTTTATCTTCAGGCTATACTCAACATTTTTGTACACATCCATATGCGGATAAAGGGCATAATTCTGGAAAACCATTGCTACATGTCTGTCTTTCGGCTCAACCCTGGTTATATTTTTATCCGATATAAATATCTCTCCGCTGTCCTCCTGCTCCAGACCACTGATAATACGAAGTAACGTTGTTTTTCCACAACCTGACGGTCCGAGAATGATTGTAAATGAGGAATCTTTGATTTCGAGATTTATTCCCTTCAGAATCTCTGTATTGCCAAACGATTTCTTAATATTTTCAACCTTAATTGCTCCCATATTAATCCTCCAGCATTTTTTTACGAATTTTGGATATCTCTTCCTCTGTCATGCCAATCGTTTTAAGATAATTCACCGGTCCGCCATAATTTTCATTTAAATAATCCAGTAACATTCTCATTGTCTTGGGATCTGACTGAAAAATCTCATCCGGTATTTTCATGTCCAACCCACTTTCATCAAGCTGTCTCTTCTGCATAGCTATCTGCTCCAGATTATTCTCATAGGAAGCTGCATAATCAGCTATAATCTGTTCCTCACAAACACCGCACACTGCCAAAATAAGCATTGCAATAACACCGGTTCTATCCTTACCCGCTGTGCAGTGAAATATTATGCTATCTGTCTCATAAGCCATAATCTTCATGATACGCCTTATTGTTTCTCTGTGATGTTCCAGCAAATCCTTATACAGACAATAAAGGATCTCCTCAGGCCCGCACTTGTAGTCCATGCTGCCTGTCATCGGCATGGCAAAGTATGTAAGCTCATTGCTCCTTAAATATGGATCCATCTCCTCCCTTTCATAAGGAATTCTCATATCTATACAAACCCTGAAACCATCCTCAGCCAATTGCTCCATTTCTTCATCTGTAAGCTTCGAGATATCTCCGCCTCTGAGAATTTTTCCCGTCACCAGCATCTTACCATCCTCATTTACATATCCACCAAGTTCCCGTGTATTTCTGGCATATTGAAAATTCATCTGTTTATTTGCTGTGTAAGTCATTATTTTATTCCACCCTTCATAAATGAATTAATTATTTTTCCACTCATAAATATATAGACAATAAATATAGGTATAGCGGAAATCGTCGCTGCCGCCATGACGGCGCCCCACATATTTGTATCCACACCTGCAAAAGATTTCAAACCTATCTGTATCGGTTTTATCTCTTCACTTCTTGCTATCAGACTTGGCCAGAGATAATCATTCCATGTATTAATTATGCAGACAATCCCGAGGGATGCAACGGATGACTTCATATTTGGCAGGACAATATCTTTCAGAATCTGAAACTCGCTGCTTCCATCAAGCCTTGCCGCATCAATCAATGCCTTCGGCATGGAATTAAAATTCTGATACATTGTAATATTTGTAAATACGGAACATAAATGAGGCAATATAATCGCAATAAGCGTATCATTGATTCCCATCTTGATTATCTGTGTATAATTCGGCACCATGATCGCCTGTATCGGAATCAGCCATGTAATTGCAAGAAAAGCATATACAATTCCCTTCCCCTTAAAATCCCATCTCATAAAAGCATAAGCGAACAATACCGCAACAATAACCTGTGCTGCAGCCGTGACAATACTAATCACAGCAGAATTCCACATCATTCTGAAAATCGGTACCGCTTCAAATGCCTGCATATAATTTTCCAGAGTAGGATTCTGGGGAATTAATGTATATTTAAATATTTCACCGTTGTCCTTAAGTGATGAAACTATCATCCAGTAGACCGGAAATATTGAAAAAAATGACAGAATAATAAGCAATATATGGCTTATTGTCTTTGTTATCTTGGATGTCATATCAATCTCCTCCATTTAATTATCATAAAATGACAGTTTCTTTGATATTGCCTGCAAAATCAATGCGACAATTCCAAAAATCACCAGGAACACCAGAGATGCGGCGGCACTGATTCCGACATTTGAATTTCCGAATGCATACTTATATATCATATAATAAATATTTGTCGAAGAGCCAAACGGGCCTCCCTGTGTAAGCACATCTATGTAAGTAAACGTCCATTGACTTGAGAACAATATACTCATCATCATCATGAGCATAATTGTCGGAGAGAGAAGGGGCACCGTTATGTCAAAAAACCTTCTTATACTGCCTGAGCCGTCCATCTTACATGCCTCATAGTACTCAGGATTAATATTTCCGATTGCTGCCGAATACATAAGTGTCGCAAATCCGATCATCTTCCATCCTCCGATTACTGCAATCATGAATCTGGCAAGTTTTTCATCCATAAAGAAATTAATACCGCTATCTAAGATTCCAAGACTGATTAATACATGATTGACAATTCCATTTGTCTGATGAAGAAGCCACTGAAATATCGTGGTTGTCGCAACAGGAGGCATAATCATCGGCAAAAAAATGAGGACCCTGTAAAATTGCTGACTTCTTTTCCCCAAATTCTGAATCATCGCTGCAATAATAAGCGGTATAATAACAGAAAATGGTATCATCATAAGAATATAATAAAATGTATTCTTCATTGCCTGAAAGAAATCCGGCGTATGAATCAAACCTACAAAATTCTTTATACCAACATAGGTTGGTTTTGTTCCCGGCAGCATATTCCACTCACAAAAGGTATACATCAAAGTTTGAATGAGAGGCTTAATCAGCCAAAATACAATAAGCACGACTGTCGGGAGAAGAAACAGCCATGGTTTTATCCCACCGGTGTCAAATCTTGCTTTCTTTTTCTTTTCGGTAACCATGTTTTTCCCTTTCTGCAAAACTTAAGCAGTGCATCGGCAATTTTCGGGGTAACCCGGTTGCATATGGCACTGCTGTAAGTTATTTTATATTACTATTGCTGTATATATTGATTAATCTGATTCTGATAATCTTTCATGGTTTCCTCTACATCAGCGTCGGTCGTGAGTGCCTTCACTGCCATATCTGCGTAAAGTGTAGCAATTTCATTCGCATGTGCACCCGGCCATATACTTGCCGGCTGAACGGATGGCAGACGTTCAATGTTTGCTTTTATAATAGGATTTGCATCAACAAATCCTTTCAGGTAATTCTCATCCTCGGCAAGATATGGTCTGAGAGGAAGATATCCGCACTGTGATGTGATAATTGTATATCCCTCGTCGCCGGTCACATATTTGATTACCTCCCAGACAGCCTGTGCCTTCTGTTCACTGTCAGGGCGGACTATAATCGCACTTCCCGAATTTGTAGGAATCGATTCCTTTCCATCAAATCCCGGCATAGGGACACCTGTAAGCTCCCAGCCTCCCTGCTGTGCTGCACCAACCATACTTGTGTATACAGAAGTTGACTGAATATGCATTGCCGCTTCACCTGCTGCAAATGCCTGCATGGTATCCATATCGGAACCTGAAAGAGCGACACCATCGGTATAGAACTTTTTCCATTTCTCAAAAGCCTTCACACCCTCTTCACTGGCAAATTCCACTGCTGTTCTATCCTCATTTAATACTGTAGCACCGTTCGAGTAGAGAATACTGTCTGTTACCCATCCGGTTGAATTATCCGGTGAAAGAGCGAGGCCGTATTTTCCTGTTTTTTTCTTCACTGCAACACACCAGTCATAGAGCTCATCCCAATCCTTTGGAGGATTTTCCGGATCAAGTCCTGCCTGTCTTACAAGATCTGCATTAATATAGAGCATCGGCGTACTAAATGTAAATGCAAGTCCATATATTTTTCCATCCAGTTTACCGAGATTAAGACAATTTTCAGGAATTCCTTCAAAGTGAGTTTCCATTTCGTCAGCCGGGAAAACATCCTCAAAGGCTTGAATTCCCATGTTGTCAATTGAGCTGTCAATCAGAGAAAAAGGAGTCTGTACCATATCTACCTGAAGTCCTGCCTTAACATCCGTAGGTGCCTTTGTCATATCATCTGCTACAAATTCAAGAATAACACCTTTTTCCTTGCCCACTCCGTTATTGAAGTTATCCATCATTGTCTGAAAACCTGTTCCGAAAGCAGGGCTTGCAAAACTGTATGAATAGAATTTAACCGTAACCGGATTTTCCGGATCAAGAAGATTTTCACTCCATGTTACGCCGCTATCTTCCGTGGTTGTCTCTACAGTCTGCTCCGCGGTTGTTTCTCCTGCTGTGTTTCCTGTTGTCTGTTCTTCTGTACTTTTCGATGACTGACATCCCGTCATACTTCCCACGATCAGAGTCATTGAAAGTAAACCTGTGAGTAATCTTTTGAATTTCATGACTTATCCTCCGTTTTTATCATTTACTATTTTGTCAGGCTTTTTAACTGTTTTATTAATTCCTCTATTGGAAGCTCAGCTGCTGCCGGAGCTTCATAGGTAGTTGCAGTATGTATGGTAACATCCTGACCGGTTACCTCCACTGTTTCATACCCTGCATACTCCGTAAATGCAATGTTTTCACCTCTCATCTCAATAGAAAACGCCATTGAGTCCGCTACATATTGTGAGATACCTTCCTTAGTGTTAACTCCGTTTGAATGGGTGTGTCCCGCAAATACTGCTATCACATCACTATCCCGCAAAATCTCAAGCACCTGAGCCCCGTTTGTCAATTCCATACCAAACGACTGCCCACCGCCCCAAAATACCGGGTGATGCAAAAATACCAAACTTCCCTTTTCTGACTGCTCCGCAAGAATCTCCTTAAGCCAATCACATTGTTCATTTGTAAGTGTTCCCGCTTCTGTCTTCGGAATCGCCGAATCAAGAACGATAATTCGGTATCCGTCTATATTTTCCATATAGTAGTAAGGTTTATCATCTTCTTTACCCTGAAATGCCTCGTAAAAAGCATTCTTTTCATCATGATTTCCTAATGCGTATAACACTTTTTTCCCATCCGGCACATACGCTTCCACCGTTTCTTTCAAGAAAACATAATCCTCTGTTGTTCCCTCATGTACCAAATCACCGGTGATGATTACAAAATCCGTATCATTCCAATTTATTCCCGCAAGAATTTTTTTCAAATTACTGACAGGATTTTGGAGTTTTCCTAATACAGCACCCATCGCATCATTCCCATAATCCTTCCGAATATGCGTGTCCGTTAAATGAATAAATTTCATATAACATTTGTCCTCCTTTATTTACCCTTTCTTCAAATTACGGAATTTATTTTATTTTTTTACGGAATTATATTCCATCCGGTTGCAGTAAAACTTATGTAAAATAAGTGTTAATGTCTAATTTGTTTTGTTCATTTCATATAAAACTGCATAGAACATTATTAGAATTAACTTTACATTGTTTTTCTCGTGTTATATCATAAAATATATTGACTCTGCGTTTTATGGAAGAATCCGAAGGGGGAAAAAATGAATTACAACGGAATACCATTTATTAAGATACGTGATAATTATCAACATTTTCACAAAAAAGAAAAGCAGATCGCCGATGAAATACTCAAAAATGCCGATCGCGTTGTCTATCAGTCTATTAAGGAACTGTCCCATGAATGCGGGACTTCAGAATCAAGCATTGTGCGATTCTGCAAGCTGTTAGGTTACTCCGGATTTATTGAGCTGAAACTTGAGCTTGCCAAATGTGCTTTTGAATCAAGCGCAGATACCGACACAAGTTCGGATAAAAATATGGTTTCATCAAATAGTGAAGACAATATCACAAAGCTTTTATTTAAAAATGTTTCTGACTTTTTTCATAGAATTACGGATGCTATCGACTATAAGGAAATTGATAATGCCACCGATGCCATATTAAAAAGTAATCTGTTATTTGTGTCCGGTTACATATATTCCGGTCAGATAGCATATGCTTTCCACGAGAGGATGAATGCCCTTGGCATCCCAACCTTTCTCGCCTTTGAACAGGTTGAAATGCAAAGAAACGTAATTATGGCATCAAAAGATACTTCCTATATCTTCCTCTCTCATAGCGGGGCAAGCAAACAGAGCATTGAATGTGCCAAGCTTGCCAAGAATCGGGGTGCTGTCATAATTGTGATAACAACAGCTGCAGCTGCTCCTCTGGCGAAGCTTGCAGATATACTTATTATAATTCCAACAATAGGGAATTCTTTAACAGAGAATTATTATCCAACTGAATTGGCATTCCAGACGGTACTTTCTGCCATTCATGCAAAAGCTACAGCAGTTAAATACGACAACAGAAATATTTCAGACAGAACAGAACAATTTGAATATGAAATATTGAAAAGTGCAATTATTTCATAAAACCTATCATTACCTTTTTGTCAATCTAATTTAATATTCAGGAGGATATCCATCATTGTCCTCCTGAATATATCATCACTTTCTTCTATCCAATCCTGACTCTTTATAATACGCTGACTTATCCTCATACATATTTTTTTCTGACTCAGACAGAAGCCTGTCAATATCTGCCCTGCCGTCTTTATGCCAGACAACACCGACTGCCATAACAACAGAATTTTCCTTCATATCTTTTTTCAACAGTCCAACTCTATCCTTCAGCTCGCCTTCCTCTATCCTCGGACACAGAACCAACAGTTCATCTCCTCCGATACGGAATAGTCCAAAATCACCAAATACTCTCCTCAGGCTGTCACAGGCATCCATTATCAATCTGTCACCCGCTTTATGTCCCTTCGTATCATTTACCTTTTTCAATCCTGTAATATCACAGTATACGACACCAATACTATATTCTGCCTGTATATTCTTCAGATATGCATCCATTGCAAACCGATTACCCAAACCTGTAAGATGATCATGGTAACTCATATCTTCCAGCTGTTTTTTCAGATTCCGTCTTTTTAAACATGAGAGGATAAAGTGTCCCATAATCTGAAGCATATCCTGCGCATCATGTAAAGACTGTCCGGGTGGATTATCCACACCATAAAATCCGATTACCTTCCTGTCATTATACAGCGGAACCACAACCAGAGAATGAATATTCTGTCTCTTCAAATTATCATATTGAAGTGGATCGGATTCACGTATATCTTCCAGATCTTCTATAATAATATTTTTATCCTCGCTAAAATTGCGATACCAGTTCGCACATACTTCAGGTGGAAGATTCTGCAGATTATCCTTTTCAGGTGTTACGCCATTTGCCACCCACTCATATGTATTATCATCTCCACCTTCTGCATTTTTCTCAAATACATAGGTTCTCTCTCCTTTTAATGCTTTACCCAGATACTCCAAAATGACATCGATAGACTTATCAGGAGTAGGTGCCTGAAGTGCAATTCGAAGTCCCTCATTGGCCAGAAGTTCCAGATTCTGATAACTTTGAATCATATTATTCTGTCTCTCCTGTGCGCTGACATCCATCGCCAGTTCTATCCGGTAACGTCGCCCGTTATCTTCCATCATAGTATCCTTCAGCTCCAGCGTTTTATGCAATAACGGATTAAAATATCTCCACTCCCTGAAATGTCCGGCAACCAGTTCATGATTATTACAGACGGCACAGGGTGCGTTGCATCCGTTTAATACTTCATAACATTTTTTCCCTATAACTTCCTCCATAGAATGAAAACCATATGTCTCTCGCGTCTTCTTATTCATGTAAACAATCTCATAGCTGTCCATATCAGATACATATACATATTCATTCAGATTCTCAAAAAAATCCCAAATTTTTTTCATATGCAATATTCCCCCAACAATCTGATAACCAAATGCCACAATGCATCACCCGGATACCTCCGGTCTGCGCGTACATTATATCATGTCGCCTGACGGCTCCATGTTGTTTTCGCATTATACATGCTTCCGCAAGCGCAAGCATGTGCAATGCTCATTATATCATGTCGCCTGACGGCTCCATGTTGTTTTCGCATTATACATGCTTCCGCAAGCGCAAGCATGTGCAATGCTCATTATATCATATTTTTATTTTATTACACACCTAAATATTATATATTTTAATATTTTATTTGACACAGTTTCGCATTATGGTTATAATACCCATTATAAGTAGTTTTCAAAACGAGGTGCAACATGTATAGTTATAACGATCGTGTATCATACAGCAGAATCGATAAAGATGGCAAGCTTAGTATTGCCAATACAATTAATGCCATGCAGGATGCCTGCATGTTTCATAATTCGGCAGTTGGTCATTCCGCCCTTGAATTATTAAAAAAAGAACGCGCCTGGATGGTAAGCTCCTGGCATGTTATATTTGACCGAAGGCCTTCTCTGGATGAAGAATTCAGTGTTGATGCATGGATCTATCAGATGCGCGGAACCTTTGCCGGCTGGAACTATGTTCTGAAGGATACCGATGGCACACCATTATCCTATGCAGATGCCAAATGGTTTTATGCCAATCCATTTACCGGTAAACCGGCACGAATCGATGAAGAAGAGAGAAATGCCTATGAACAGGCTCCTGCATTCGAGATGGACTATACATCCCGCAAAATCTTCATGCCTGACGATATGACATATCGATATGCGATAGAAGTATCCCCTAATTATCTTGATACGAACCACCATATCAACAATGGACAGTATATCCGTCTTGCAACGGACACCCTGCCAATGGATTGTGATGTAACTGAATTACGTGCAGAATACCGTATGGCTGCCAGATATGGTGACACATTACATGTATACACAAAAGAAGATCAAGGATTTTACTATGTCAAATTCACGGACGGTAAAGATATCACATATTTTACATGTGAATGCAGACTCTAAAAATTGATCTTACTTATTCATCATCATCCTGCAATCTGATTTTTACCGTACTGATAAAATCCGTCTTCAATATTTCATCATATATCGTGTGTTTATTTCTAATACCTCTTACAAAAATATACAAAAGATAAACCACCAAAAACAACATCATCGCAAGTACTGTTATATCTAACGCGATACTATATCGGAATTCTCCCATTTTTTCCATAACATAAAGGATAAAAAGGGGAATTCCGAAGAAATATATGTATTCAAATATCCCATGCAATATTTTTTTTAACATCTTGCATCTGTCATAAGCTATTTTATATTTCAATATCCAGCTTCCTATCGTATATCCTCTCCATAAAGGCAAAAGAGAATTATATAAGATAAAAATAACTGCAAATATATCAATTTTCGTATCGCCAATTATAAATCCTAACAAAAACACGATTGTAAAATCAATAAACGCTGCCATGCCTCTTCTGGTACTCGAGACTATTTTCCCTTTTTCAAAGGAATCTTCATCCAATTTTCTTCTTTTGGGAAGCCATGCAGTAATTGGACCGGCCAGATAATATCCTATAATTCCACCCAAAGTATTTTGAATCAGGTCATCCACATCACACAATCTATATGGTCCATCATAGAGGAAATACAATCCTGACAACTGTGTCAATTCAAAAAACAGGCTTAATGACAAACTGCATATAACTGTTTTCTTTATGTCGGATTTGAAATAATATCTCAGATACATTCCAAGTGGTATAAACATCAGCACATTAAGGGCAGGCACATAAAAAGTGTTATGTTTGATTGCTGATAAATATGTGGATGGATCTCCTATAACAAGCGGCGTTTTTCCGATAAAGTCATAGACCGCCTTAAAAGGTATGAGATTCAATTTGCTTATATAGGAATTATGAATTGAATCCCGTTCAGGAAGAGGCAGGATCACAAGCAAATAAATACATTCCAGATATAAAACAAACGAATAAACGATCAGTGTTCTGACTTTATTAATCGAGCCATATTTCCTGTACTCAAACAGCATATAGGGCACTGTCAGAAAAAAAGCTATGAAAGGAAACAGCGCAAATGCAAATTTTATATTATCTATGTATGTCATATGTTTTCACCTTGTATATTTTTGTTTCTATAATATATCTAACTGTGTCAAATATCAATGATATTGGGATTCCTATATATCATACATTGGGATTCCTATATATCATACATGATAAAAAGACAAACATAAAGGTCCAAATTTTATATACAGCAGGCACATTTTCACAGTTTCAAACTAAATGTTGTCAGACAGCATATTGGATTTTTACCGTGTCACGGTATCGGTGCCTTGTCTGCCAGAAGGAGGACATATGGCATATACCAAAAAGAAACGATTCGCCGGACTCCATACGGAGTTCCAAACGAACCGTTTTTTCAATTACCTTAATTATCTCAAGAATGACATCATTAACAATAACGCAAGAATATAAACAACATGGATATCGTTACAACAATAACCATTGCCGGTGCTGCAGTCTTACAATATCTGCCCCATCCGATCGGATAACCATTCTTAGCTGCAACAGATGTACCAACTACATTCGCTGATGCACCGATCGGAGTTGCACTTCCTCCGATATCAGTACCCATTGACAGTGTCCATGCAAGGGTCTCAAGCGGAACGCCCTGTGTCTCAGCGAGGCTTCTGATAATAGGAAGCATTGTTGCTGCAAAAGGAATATTATCCACAAATGCACTGGCGATTGCAGAGATCCATATAATAATCGCTACCATTATATAGATATTACCACCACTGACATCACCGATAAAGGAAGCTATCTGCTGCAGGATACCTGTCTGTTCCAGACCTCCAACAACGATGAACAAACCAATAAAGAATAACAGTGTCTTATAATCCACCTTTTTAAGCAGCTCAAGCGCATCCTTTCCTGATGTGATCAAGGTTATGATCGCAATAACCGTACCTATAAAAGCAACTGTAAGTCCTGTTGAAGCATGTGTGACCAGCAGAACAACCGCGCATGCAAATATAATACTGCTGATAACAAACTTCTTCTTATCTGTGATTGCAGACTTTGGATCCGGGATTGTAGTTACATCAACCTCATGACCGGATTCAGAGATCAACTCCTTGCGATATACCAGATAAAAATACACAACGACCACAATCAGACTGACACCAGCGATCAAACCTGTATTGGTCAGGAAATCAGAGAATGAATAACCCAGTCCTGTACCGATAATTATGTTTGGCGGATCCCCGCACATTGTTGCAGAACCACCCAGATTCGCACAGAATACCTCGGACAGTATCATAGGAATCGGATCGATCTTCAGTAGCTTAGCGAGCTCCACAGTGACTGCCGCCAGGAACAATATAACAGTGATACTATCTATAAACATAGACAATACTGCTGCCATTATCATAAAAGTAACAAATAACGGAATCGGTTTATAATTAACAAGCTTGGCAAGCTTCAGGCACAACCAGCGGAAAAATCCAGCTTTAGCCATTCCCTCAACCATTATCATCATTCCACCAAGAAAAATGATCGTTGCCCAGTTAATTCCGGATGATTCTTCCGCACTCTCCCCTGAAGTGATCCAAAACTCAGGTGTGAAGATACTTTTTACATTCAGTGTATCCATAACCGCTGATGAACTGTGCATTGCAATACCAAATACAAGCATCAGCGTCAAAGCTCCCGCTGCCAATGTAATATACTGTTTTTCGATCTTATCCAGAACCATCAGTACAAACATGACCACAAAAATTACAATAGCTATAATCTGTGCCAGCGTCATATTAATTGTCCTCCTCTTTTATGTATATGCTCTTGTGATACAAGTTTTTAACCTGAATAATAATATCACCATTTACCTAATAAATAAATAGTAACACTGGATAAAATTTGTATTTTTTTTGATACAATTTTTACAGCACCAATGCCTCATAATATGGTTTTATTTGCTAATCTTTCCATTTTATGATAAAATTTATAATATATAAATCGTAACGGGGGGAAAGGTTATGGGCGCAAACCTGTGTAGCAGGGAATTCAAATCATTTTATCATGAGATCCAGGGAAATATTGCTGATGCAAGAGAAATGCTGCTTCATATAGGTGAAAAAATGCCTTATATTGCTGATATGCTGTATCTGGGAAAATGTGACGCTTATCTGGACGCACCATCTACGCTCTTTTCTCCTCAGAAGATAAATAATTCCGTCACGGTATTTGAACATGAAAATGGCTACTCTGCACAGGCATATACCAAAAGATTTATTACCGGTGAAAAAGGCAACGTATCCTTTACCGCCTATCCTCAGCCGGATCATGTGTGGACACCTGCCGAGCTGGATGATATTGATTTTTTACTGGAGAGCATTTTTGTCCTGAGTGGTCGCTCCAGACTGATGGGGTTTGTCAAAAAAGCTGCCATAATAGACACGATGACAGGCGCACCGAATACTGCAGGTCTGACCCAGTTTGCCGATGCACTTCGTGAGAAAAGGCTGTTTCAGAATTATACCGGCATATTCATTAATATTAAAAATTTTAAGTTTATTAACAAAACACTGGGTTCAAAAGAAGCTAATTTTACATTGAAACAATTATGTATCGATGCTTTTTCCATCCTTGATTCTGATGAATGCTTCGCCAGACTCGGTGGTGATAATTTTTTTGCACTGATTAAAGACTCTTCTGTTGATCATTTTCTGAAATACTTCTCAGAAATGACCATATCGATCGGTGGCAACGATCCTAAGACGATCAAACTTCCATTTCGTATGGGTATATACTCCATCCAGGAAAATGATACAACCACGGAAATGATGAATGGAGCAAGTATTGCTATCAATGTTGCCAGAAGCTCTACGGCCGATGACTATGTATGGTACACACCAGCCATGCAGGAACGCGTTATGCATGAAAAAGAAATCTCTCTGTCTTTCCGCCATGCGCTGACAGAGCATGAGTTTGTTGTCTATTATCAGCCAAAAGTCAAACTGAACGACGATACACTCTGTGGATGTGAAGCACTTGTCCGCTGGTATCGCTCCGGTAAACTGGTTCCGCCTATGGAATTTATACCGATTCTGGAACAGGAAGGTTCTATCTGCGACCTTGATTTCTATGTTCTGGAACAGGTATGTAAGGATATCTGCAAATGGATAGATGCAGGAATCGAGCCGGTCTGTGTATCCGTTAATTTTTCTAAGATTCATCTGCATGACAAGGAGCTGGCACAGAAGATCATATCTATCATAGATCACTACCATGTCGACTGCAGATATATCGAGATAGAACTGACCGAGATGTCCGGTCACCAGGATTATAATGCCCTTGTTGATTTTATCAACATTATGAAGGCTCATGGTATCAAGACATCTATTGATGATTTTGGAACAGGCTATTCTTCCCTTAATCTACTGAAGGGATTGAATGTCAATATCATCAAATTAGACAAATCTTTCTTAAATGATGTGGAACACCGCACTGACAATGAAGAGATCGTGATCCGCCACATTATTCACCTTATCAATGAACTTGGCATGACCGTTATTGCAGAAGGTGTTGAGACAACAGAACAGGCACAATTCCTACGTTCAGCGCAATGTGAGATGGCACAGGGTTTTCTCTATGACAGACCTATGCCTGAAAACGACTTCCAACAGCGCCTGATTCACAAATCTTATAATTAAACAAGAATGCTGCTAAGCACCTCATCCTCAGACAACAGGCGTTTCGCAAGTACGCGATATTTCTCTTCGTGAAGATAGGTATGCCTGTGCGGTTTCATAAACGGTGCAAGATCAATGGCAGCCTCAAAATCCGCCCGTTTTAACTGCAGTGTCCTGACATAATCCCAGAAACCAGTATCACAAAAAACTTTATTGATCCTCTTATAACGATGATCCTGCACCAGACTCATAAGATAGGTTGCAACACCAACCTGTATGCCATGCAGTTGCGGATGCTCCAGCAGCTTGTCAAGTGCATGGGATATCAGATGTTCACTGCCACTTGTCGGTGCACTGCTTCCTGCTATCTCATTGGCGATTCCACTCATTGCCAGTGAATCTACCAGCTCTCTCAAAAACAGATCCTCATGTATATCAGAAAAAGGCGTCCTCACAAAACTGTTGACCGCTTTTTTGGCAATCATCATGGCAACATCATTAAGCACTGTATATCCGCTCTCCGCCTCGTAGAGCCAGTCATACAACGCAGTAATCTTAGACACCAGATCGCCAACTCCGGAATATATAAACTTTTCCGGTGCGCTGCGCAGCACATCAGTATCCACAATAATTCCATATGCCAGCCTGGCAGGCACAGACGTTCTTCTCCCATCTACAATCAGAGATGCACTGGAACTTGAGAATCCGTCACTGGATGCAGATGTCGGCACGCTGATAAACGGCAGTTTTCTGAGATATGCAGCATACTTTGCCGCATCGATCACTTTACCTCCACCGATTCCGACGATTCCCTGCACTTTGGCATCCATAGAAAATGCGAGTTCTATAATATCCTCGATATTGGTTGTATCCAATTCACAATACTCGGATATCCTTACTCCTGCTTCTGCAACCGACTGCATGACCCGGTCACCAAACATATCTATAAGACCGTTTCCAAAATATATTACGACATTATTAAGGTCCGACGCATGAAGATACTTTCCGATCTCTTTCAGTGCCCCTCCGGATATCTTCAATATGGTCGGTATCTCGATATGACTTCTGTTCATATTTGATTTCACTCCTGTCTTATATATTAAATAGTATGTATCTCATTATCTTATATGTTTTAAGGCCGCAATCTGTATATGCGTATTGTATATACGATTTTTAATACTATTTTTAAACGATTTATTTCATTATAATTGACGTAACTGGTTATAATAATTGGGGTGAATATAAATTTATGGATATATTAGAAAAAATAACAAAACTGCGGGAAGAGCGTCATTGGTCTGAATATCAGCTGGCAACCAAGTCCGGCCTGACCCAGTCAACCATATCCTCCTGGTATAGAAAAAACATGTTGCCAACCATACCGTCGCTATCCAGAATATGCGACGCTTTTGGCATGAGCCTCTCACAATTTTTTCTGGAGGATGACAGCCAGGTCGTAGAAGTTACACCGGAACAATTTGAGCTCCTTCAGGTAAGCGGCAAACTGACCCCAGAACAATTTGACCATTTACTTGAATTCCTAAAATCCCTTTAAATCTCTGCGGCTGTTGTCTAATCATTTAAAACGCTGTGTCATCTTCGGGAGTTGCGACAATATTCTTTTCTGTGTTGTCTTTTTCCTCCACATCATCATCAAATTGCAGCTCCATCTGATATCCGCCATGTTTATCCATCTCCCTCGCCTTGGCCCTCTCGTTATATAGCTCATTGGATAGAAGCTGCCCAAGCTCCAGAATCTGAGTATATCGTTCCTCCTTGCTGAGTTCCTTCAGACTACTCATCAACTCCGCTTTATTCTCCGCAATCAGACGGGCTTTTTCCTCCAGGCTCTCAATCATTTTTCCATACTGATTGTGTATCAGATCGTATGCCTGTGCCACAACGTCATTTACCTCTGTCAGCATTTCATCTGTATATACCAGAGATGCAGCATATATATCGTTTGCCGTTCGAAGTGCCAGTCTGTCCTCTGAAGACAGGGAATCCGGGCGAAATGCTGTACCGATCGATGACATTCTTTTCGTTACGCGAATTCTGCTGGCTGTCTGTTCAGCCTCATATATGATATCTTCAGCCTCTTTTTTCGCCTCATTCAGAATCTTTCCTTTTTTATCTGTCACTTCTCTGTATACTTTTAATTCGCCATTTACAATGTTCTCCAATTCACGAAGCATAAGAATTGCCTCATCCTTGTTAATCATTACTTTACCTGTAGATAACGGGACATTCTGCCCATTTTCTATCATATCTACCAGCTTTTCTATGATCTGTTCTGTCCTTCCATTTTCCATAATATTATCTCCTATAATATGTAATACTCCAGCATTTTATTCAGTGGCAAGTCATTTCTTTTGTAATCATACAATCTTTTCCATATGAAATCAAGCTATAAGAGATATCCTTTTATACAACAAGAAACACAGGCAGCATATTCCAGCCACCTGTGCTCCGGTTTCACGTACATTTCTTCTTTTCTATCTATAATGCAGCTTTGATCTATCTGTAGCTTACCAGCTCTCCTACATCCTTCCGAGGTGTAGGATCAGGCGCAAACTTCGGTACTCCGATCGGTATCAGTGCTGCCACAGTCTGTCCCTCAGGAAGTCCCAGTAACCCGCCTACCTTCTGATCATCGAAGACACCCATAATGCAGCTTCCGATTCCCTTGGTATGTGCAGCCAGACAAAATGTCTGTGCAGCAATACCTGCGTCAAACATCTCCCATCCGGTTTCCTTGCTGGTTGAAAAACTGCCATCCTTTTCATAGCCACAGATTCCGTTAATCTGTGTGAGTATAACCAGATTTCTGCATTTGCTTAATGTCTTTGCATTGTGTTCAAATCCGAGGAGGCAATCCTCTGTGATCTTAGCAATCAAATCTTCATCCTGAACCAATATGTATCTGAGCGTCTGGGTATTCTTCCATGTTGGTGCCATTCTGGCTACCTCTATGATCTCCTCAAACGTCTCATGGCTGATCAGTTCGTCCGTATATCTTCTCACGCTGCGTCTTGTTTTCAAACATTCTATTGCTTCCATCTTTTTGTCCTTTCTGCATGCATACATGCTTGTATTTTTTTTTTACTTATGTTACTCTAAGTCTTGTGTAAGTCAGACAAGTGATTGCGGCTGCCATCTCGGCAGGTGAGGAAAGTCCGGGCTTCATAGGGCAGGATGCCGGATAACGTCCGGTGGAGGTGACTCCCAGGCTAGTGCAACAGAAATATACCGCCGACCCCCGTGTCGGTAAGGGTGGAAAGGCGAGGTAAGAGCTCACCGCTGTACTGGTAACAGGACAGGCTCTGTAAACCCCATCCGAAGCAAGACCAAATAGCAAAGACAATGCAGTTGCCCGCTGGGTCTTTGGGTAGGTCGCTTGAGCCTTATGGTAACATAAGGCCTAGATAGATAATCACTCTCG
>JBJEJF010000024.1:41945-55801 GCA_051877775.1 Wujia sp. | reverse complement strand
CCTCACCTTGGAAAAGGCAATATTTTCGATTCAAAAAAATTCCGCTTACATATTTTCAGGCTTTTTATACCCGGAAAATTTCTTTTATAGATTTCTTACGGTATCTTCTGCTAGATACGCATTTTGTATATCCATTGCAAAATGTATCTAGTTAGGGGCAAAATCCCCTAAAATCCCTGATATTTATATAGGTGCGTCACTTTTTGACGCACTTTTGGGAAAAGTACTCCACTTTTTGGAGTCACTTTCTGAAAGGTGCTCCACTTTTTGACGCACCTTTTTCGTTGAAACTTTCCCCGCTTCGGAAGGTGCTCCACTTTTTGACGTACTTTTCGGAAAAGTACTCCACTTTTTGGAGTCACTTTCTAAAAGGTGCTCCACTTTTTGACGCACTTATATTATTCTCTTCCCATCTTGCTATTTGAAGAAATAAGTCTACCCCTTCCCTCAACCTTAACAAGTGTTTCTAACTCTTTTAGTGCATCCTTTGCAATCCACATTTTATTCTTGTTGCCACTCTCTTTTAATTCATGGGCTAAAAGGATTGCTTTTTCATTGTAAGTAAAATCCTTCTTTCCTATTTCCCGCAATGCCCATGAAATTGCCTTCCTAACATGTTCATGTTCACTATCAGAATACTCTTGTATAATGTGCAAATAGTCATCAAGAGTATCATTGGTAATCGTTTTATTATGCACTGCAGAAGAAGCAATTAACGTAAACGCTGCTCTCTTCTTGTAAGTATGTGTACTTGTAATCCAATTAGAAATAAACTCATCATAGCTCTTCAGCTTAATAATCAGATTTTTACACAAGTGATCGCACAAATCCCACGACTGTACATCACATATAAGTTTTTCTATCTCATCATGTGATATTGTCTTTTTGTCAAAAACTAACACCGCCAATAGTTTTGCTTCATGATAACCGGAGTTCCACAGCTCTCTTGCCAGTTCATTTGACTTTCCTGCTTTCTTTGCTATCGCACGAACAACGGCTGTCGAAACACCTATACTATATTCTTCTGGAATACCCATTTTCACGACATTCGCCTTGTATTTTTCAGAAGCATTTGCTTTTAACTCTTCAATAATTTCATCACAAGTCATCTTTTTGCCTCCAATGCTTCCCTTAAATCTTGAATATATTTAGCCTGCTGTTTCTTTAAATACATTCCCACAAAAGGTTTCATAACCAATTTTTTAGCATTTACATCTTCTGTAAACTCAATAAATGTAATACCGTCTTTATAAGAAAATTTACCCATCCAATGACCCTGCATATTGCCGTTTTCCATATCGAATTCATAGTTCTTATATTCATCAAAAGCAGTAATTTTAAACTTTGTAACATAACCATCCTTCGTATGTTCCTCGAACTCTTTTTCCGGCACAGTCACCACGATTTTATCTAAGTCGCTTCTCCAAGAATAGTTATCCAATGATGTAACTAATTCCCATACTTTTTCTATTTCACACTGAAATTCCGCTTTAATCGTTGATACAGCCACTATTATCCTCCTTCTTCACAACCGGTAGCCAGTATTCATATATTGCATCCTTTGGATCTGCTTTTATATATACCTCAATATCAGGTATCTCCGCATACTCATACCCGGATGTCGGCAACCATTCAGTTATGACACGGCATTCCAATTCTTGCAGAGATACATTGGTGCCTCGCCCCGAAAACACAGCCCAAGTTGCAGCAGGAATATCGTACTGCTCAAAGTTATCACTATCTTCCGTAGAACTTACAGCAATAAAATATTTCCATTCTTTTTCATTATGTACGCTTACACCAAGCAATCCTTCCGGCTTATCATTCATTAACTCATAAAGTTCTGTAAGGGTTCCATTTTCCAGTGCTATATCCCATTCGTGTGGTATTCTTGCAAAATTCTCCTCAAGCACTTTACTTAATGGACAACTTTTTCCAACAATCCGAAAGGCTTCTTTTGTCTCTATTCTAAAATTCATTTCCGCCATACCTTGTACCGAAATAGAAAACTTTATTGCCGGATAGGATTTCAAAGTTGCATTTTCCTTCTTCGCTACGGATGGTGCTATACCGTGTATGCTCTGAAATGCACGATTAAAAGCTGTCGGTGAATCATAGCCATATTTCAGAGCAATATCAATAACCTTT
This sequence comes from Wujia sp., assembly GCA_051877775.1. Classification (GTDB taxonomy): domain Bacteria; phylum Bacillota; class Clostridia; order Lachnospirales; family Lachnospiraceae; genus Coprococcus_C. Next base: position 53,653 of record JBJEJF010000024.1, on the reverse strand, counting down.
GCTCCTGCATCTTGTAAATCAACTGCTGCCAAAGACATTCTTCTCCTTCTGATGTACTCAGAAACAGAAATATTTGTCATGTAAAAGAACATTCTTTGAAAATGGTACGCCGGACAATTTGCAATCTCAGCAACCTTTTCATAATCTATCTTCTCATGCAAATGAGCTTCCATATATTCAACAGCACTGTTTAATCGCTCAATCCATTCCATAAAATGATACCACCTTTTTTGTGAGTTTACCTCTCATCTTACATATAATAAATGAGAGAGTACATCTAAATTTTCTATCATACCTTATATATCATTGGAATTTCTGCCCATGTAATACCATCATCCTCGAAACCACACTTTTCCCAAAACTTCTGCACATTTTTATTCTTAGCAAAAAGTTTAACATCACTATCTACTGTTTCTAAAAATTCACATATCAATTTCTTTCCCAGACCTTGTTTTCTATATGTTTTAATAACTTCAAATTCGTCAATATAAATAGAAATCTTATCACATGGATCAAGTGATAATCTTATGAACGCTATTGGAGAATTATTCATTTCATATTTCCAAACACACTCTTCATCTTCAAGACAATCCCATGGCAGTTCCAATATTGAGTTTTTCTTTAATTCTTTAATTTCATTATAATCGCAGTCCTTCCAACTCATAAAAATTCACTCCATTTTCAAACATACCTATGTATCAAGCATATCCCACTCATCACCTAATACCCATCTCAATGCTGAAAGCTTACCATTAAGCATTCCCCATTCAAAGTCACTATATGGCCCTAGGTTTTCTTCTCCATATTTTTCTATAACACGTTGCGCAGACTGTAATGCACCTTTCCATATCTCAGAATCTACTGTTTCAACACCAGCTTCTATTCGATACCTCAGCGATAAATGTCTATCGAACCATATTTTGTCCAAGAATTCTTCTGTAACCTCAACAATTTCCTCAATACTGCGAGGCTCATCAGAATATTCTAAGTCTTCATCAAGCTCTTCATCTTCAATGTTTCTTCTTTCCTCAGGTAATCGATGTTTACAATCTGTTTTCTCTATATTCGAAACTAATCTAGCCAGAATATTCTCTATATTGCTCATCTTATCAGTTTGAGATGCAAAAAAAGCCAACTGCTCTTCTTTATTCATTTCCATATCAAGAAATTCCATTCTAACACCATAGTATTGAGGAGAATTCAATAAACTTGCAATACGCTCTAAATGGTATATTTGAACATCTACATTTGCATCTATTTCAGATAAGTCTTTTCTTTCTGCCAAACGCAATTCCTGATTTGTCACAAACGCAATCCCATGAGTTCCATTCTTTTTCACACCTTCCAGGTCATGAATAAACTTATTTTTTATTTCAGAAAAATCCTGTTGTCCTCTAGGAAAATATACCGCACCAATCCATCTTGCTCCATTATAAGAAATGACCATGTCTTTCAAGCCATCCTTTCCTCCTAACGGATGCGAAGGATCAATATTTCTAAACCCCTCATTGGTCAAAATTATTGCAGCCAAACGTTCTGCTGGTGTTTGTCCTTTATCCCACTCCAGCAATCTGAACCAAGTTTCTCTTCCGTCATTTCTTCTCATTGTTCCACTTCCTTTTTCATATGAGACATACTCATTTTTTCAAATTGTCTTGTTTATCAAAGAACGCCTTCTCTAATGCCCTATATTCTTCTTCAGAACAAACTTCTTTGCACTTTTTCTGGTATTTCTTTGAATGGTTCAACATATCCATAATCTTATCGCATGGAAACTCTTTACATTGATTACATTTTTCAACACCATGTTTCTCTGTACAATCAACCAATCCATATGTACAAACTTTATACGAAGAGCATCCCGCACAGACAATTTCTTCATTAGATACCACCCTATCTCGCCAGCCTACTCTATACCACAATTCCGCAACTTTCCTTAATTCCGCTTCGCTATGGGCATTATATCTTGGACACTCTATGCAATTGTCTCCACACAAAGTAATTCGTTCTTCCATAATAATTCCTCTCAATTAGAAAAATCTCTCAGTTGTTGAATGTTTTATTACTCATATTATACTATAATAAATACTGTTTATCATCAGAATTCTTTGCATAATAAAAGGAGCACACCTTACCTTGATATGCTCCACCCCATCATCATTTTTAATTCAACACATTCCACACATCCACATAATCCTGCAGTCCGCCCGGACGCATTGCAATACTTACATAACTTGCAGGCTCTTTCCTTGCAAGTCTGGCAAGAATCCCTGCATCCTCCGGCTCATTAAAGACAACCTGTGTCTCTGTCTTATCACAGTCAATCACAAGCTCCTTGCCATCCATATCTGTCATAACAACTGTATTCCTGCTGCCGTCATATTGATATACCATATAGTTTAATGCCATGCACTCACCTCTCTAAATCATCCCAAAATGCTCCAACGCATCCTTGATCGCCTTTTCCTTCTCCGCCGGACATTGAGGCTGTCTGCTATCCTCCGACTTCGGTAAATTATAGTTCTCTCCAACCTCTATTCCACATTTACTTTTTACCTGTGAAATATATAGATTAGATACCTTCAACCCATGTTCTTTCAGTACATAATCCTTAATCTCCGCATAAGTCGCCTTACTCTCAGCTGAAGTCAAATCCAGCTCATCCAGTTCCAACTCCACCTCAACATAATCATCCGCTTTCCGTTGGGACAACAGAACAACTGTTTCCACATGATTCGTCTCCGGAAACTGATCCACGCAGCACGCTTTTACCACTCTATATCCTCTTTTTGTGATCATCTCCAGATCCCTTGCAAGTGACGTCGGCTTACAGCTGATATATACCATCTCATCCACGCCAAAGGCGAGTATTTTCTCCAGTGCCTTAGGATTGATGCCGTCTCTCGGAGGATCGAGAATGATCACATCCGGTTTATCCTCGACCAGATCGATCGCCTTTAAGACGTCTCCCGCGATAAATTCACAATTATCAAGTCCATTCAGCTTCGCATTTTCCTTCGCTGCCTCTACCGCTTCCTCCACGATTTCGATACCGATAACCTTCTCTGCTGCCGGAGACATCATCTGCGCGATCGTTCCTGTTCCACTATAGAGGTCAAACACGATCTTGCCACGCATTTGTTCATCCGCAGATTCCTTAGCAGCCCCCATCACACTTCCGGACATGATATATTCCCTGGCTTTTGCATACAGGACTTCACACCCGCTGGTATTTGTCTGAAAAAACGAAAACGGAGATATCTTAAACTGCAGACCCATTACCTCTTCCATGATATAATCCCTGCCATACAGACAGATCGTCCGGTCACTCTGCACTACATCACCAAGCGTGTCATTTTCTGTATATAAAATGCCTGCGATCCTGCCCTGAAATCCTGTTTCTTTTTCAAGCGCAAGAAGACCCTGCACATATTCCCTTATGACAGGAATATCCGACAATATCTCCCGTGCATCTGCCATACCTTCCGCCATGCTCTCTGTCATATTATCCGCATCATCCGCTCCTGCTCCCATCTCAGTCTGCGCATATCCGCAATCTTTCCACTGTGTTGTCGTGACCAGATTGATAAGAAACTCACCTGTTGCCCTCGACTGACGGATAACAAGATTACGCAGGATTCCGTCATGCCGCATTCGATGATAATACGGAACACCCTTCTCCCTGAAGAATTCCTGTGTATATACAAGGATACGATTCCAATCATCTCCAATGATCTTACATCCTGCCACATGCAGGATGTCATGAAAGCTTCCCTTTTTATGCAAGCCCAACGCCAGTGGCCCATCCTTATATGCATCCCCGAATGTAAATTCCATCTTATTACGATATCCATCCTGTACAGGAGATGGGAGAATTCCTTCCCACACATAATCCTCTGAGCCGGAACCCTCTCGCATCAACACCCGGTCCAGAAGCTTCTTCACCATACCTTCTTTTAACGCAAGCTGGTTTTTATAAGACATAGTCCGATATGCGCACCCGCCGCACATACCAAAAAAAGAGCAGGAGGGCTCTGCATCCTCCATCGGGGCACGTTCCAATACCTCAAGGATCCTGCCTTCTGCCATCCCACTCTTCCGCTTCGTGATCATAAAACGTACTTTCTGACCGGGAAGTGCACCCTTGATCGTCACCTTCCTGTCCTCCAGTGTCAGACTTCCCTTATTTGGGAAATCATAATTCTCCACAACCGCTTCATATATATCGCCTTTTTTCACTCGTTTTCCCTCACTTACCCTTATATATGATCAAATCTGTAGCTCACGCTGTCATCATCCTCTATCGTCATGATGACAAAAGTCTTCTCATGTCCCTCCTGGCGGGGATACGTCAGACTTCCGGGATTCAGTATCGTGACATCATCATCCTCATCGAGATATGGCACATGCGTATGCCCATACATCACGATATCACAGTCATTTTCCAACGCCAGATAATATAACCGTTCAACGCCGTAATGAACATCCTGCCTGTGACCATGGGTAGCATAGATCCTGTGCCCACCGATCTCAATGATATTGCGGTCGAGAAGCTCTCTGGCATAATCATTGTTTCCGGCCACGATATAAGTCGGTACACCCGCCATGTGCTCCACCTCCCGATACTGCGTTCCCACATCTCCAAGGTGAATCATAATATCAAACTTTCCCGCTTTCTCTATCGCGCGTTCCACATTTTCATTCCTTCCATGTGAATCGCTGACTACCAATACTCGCCACATAGCCTGTCCCTCTTACAAAACCTCTTTTATCATCTCCAGTGCCCTGCCGCGATGGCTGACCTTGTTCTTTTCCTCCGGTGACAGCTCTGCAGTTGTCTTGCCGAACTCCGGCACATAAAATATCGGGTCATAACCAAATCCATTTTCACCTGCAGGCTCATGACCGATCTGCCCCTCTATCGTTCCTCTTCTCGTCTCAACCCTGCCATCCGGAAATGCTGCAGCGATCGCACATACGAATCGCGCCGTCCGTTTCTCATCCGGTACACCGGCCAGTCTGTCGATGATGATCTGGTTCTTGATCGAATATGGCGTGTCAACGCCTTCATAGCGTGCAGAGTAGATGCCCGGCTCCTTATTCAGATAGTCCACTTCAAGACCGCTGTCATCTGCCAGCACGACACAGCCCTCTGCCTCCGGCAGCCTGCTGATTGCAGTCGCCTTGATCATGGCATTTTCCTCAAATGTGTTGCCATCCTCCACGATATCCACATCGATACCCGCTTCTTTCATAGACACGATCTCATATCCCGTATCTGCAAGTATCATACGAATTTCTTTCATCTTATTTTCATTGCCTGTGGCAAAAATGATCTTCTTCATCTCTATCTTCCTCCCGAATGTATTATTCACTCAATACTCTATGCCCAATATAAATCGCTTGCTCTCATCACTGTCCTGGTATCCAATCTGTGTATCTGATCTGTCCTGATACCCGCTCTTCGTGTCCGTTTCCTCTGGTGAGACCTCCGGCTCCGCTGTCGCATCCGGGCTCTCTGTTGCCTCATCATCGACGACCGGCTCTTTCTCCGGATCATAGGACGCATCCGAAACTGATGCAGAGACATCACTACCAGTTGCAGTATCCTCACTATCTTCCGATACATAACGTGTAAATGCCTTGAGACACACATTACAGTTCTGCGTAGCCTCCGCACTGTGCCACAGTTCTCCATATAAACTGATATAGCCTTCTCCGTCTGCGATATCAAAGTTCTCTGTACGTTCATCCACATTGTATTCTATGGCAATCGGATGAACTGCCCCCGGCGTCTTGATCTTGACGATGACCGCATATTTTCCATAATCCGGTAAACGGACCGGCTCAGGGAATTCCACAGTATAATAACCGGCATACTGCATACTGCCTGACACTATAAACTCTCTGTCCTTCAGAGAATCCGAATTCTTAAAATCCCTTACCAGATAGACCTCGAACTCCGTATTCTTGTCTGTCGCATAGAAAGATACGGCAGCTATCTCCTCATTTTTCTCTGTCTCATATACATTGGCAAAATATGCTTCCTCCTTGCCAAATCCCATAAGACCAACCCAGCCCAGGAGATCAGACTGATAGATCTTGTCATAATTATCCGCATCTCCCACACGGGTATACACAACGGATTTGTTGCAGATATTTGCATCATAATATGACACATAGAAATATCCGTCATCACCGAATTCTTCACCCCAGCTGTTCTTGCAGATAAATGCGCCATCTTCCTCCGGCATCTTCGTAAAGTTCTCTTTTGGATAATTATCATCCCAACCCACGACAACCACGTCATGATTTGGAACCTCTTCGCCGTCATAATAATACGCGGCATTCTCCTCAGAATAATAAGCAGAAACACTGTCCGCATAATCCATCTGGGAATACAGCGATGTCTCTATCGCACCATACCGGAATATTGCACTCTTCAGGATATCAAAGTCACGATCATTGATGACCAACGCCTCTTCCAGATGTTTTACTGCCTCAAGGTCAGGATTCGTCACTCCATCCCCATACGGATCATCTTTCTCATAGACCGGTCCCTGCCATGCCGCCAGATAAGCGATACTCATCGTATGCTCGCCGCCTCTGTTCATACCCAGATTATAGCTGTTGCACAACGTCATATGATCCGTCGAAAATACATCATGTTCCCCGGGAAGTAATGTCGTCTCCAAGGCTCCCAGTGACGCAAATGCCCAGCATGTACCATATCTTCCCTGGTCACGGACAGAAGTGACCCGGCCATAATCTCTCATATCATATGCTGCCGGAAGAAGATTCTCCTCCTCATCCCTGGCAAGATCGATCCAGTTATTCACCAGATCATACTGTACACTGTAGCTCAGGTATTCCGCAATATTATCAAGCGGTATCAGGATTTTGTCCGAATCCTCGTCATACAGCACCCGGGATCCCAGAGAGATGTTTTCCCTGTCATTGACCACCGCCTGGTCAGAGTCCTGCTTCATTTCGATGGCATTATCTCCCTTCATGACCAGCACACGCCCATCCGGGTAATGCAGCACGGAACAATTCAGCAGGCTTCTCAGGAAATCTCCCTCAACCATAAGCTTCATTTCCCTGCTCACATAGAAAGTATACCCGAATTCCTCTATCTCCGTTCCCGCTACCGTGATGACCACATTGTCATCATTCAGTTTCGTCACCAGATTATCATTAAACACCTCTGAACACTGTTCAAACTCCTTTGATTCATCCACGGTGATGAGCGGCGTACGATTTACCAAATATGCAATTACAGCCAGCACGATAACGATACCGGCAACCGTACATATCTTCTTCATAATATACTATATCTCACTCTTTCTCTTCGGCGGCTTCGGTCCCATAAACTGGTAAAAATAAGATTTGATCATACCATTATATATTTTGCGGTTTTTATCCGCTTTACGTCCGATATATTTCTCTGCATCCTCATAAGATGTAATCAAGTACATGGACCAATCCTCCAGTCTTCTGTAACTCTCTCCTATCGTGCTGTACAACGCCGGCAGCGCCTCTTTTTCCTCAAGACGCTCACCATACGGAGGATTTGTTATAATAAATCCATAATGCTTTGGATGCTGAAGATCCTTTACATCCCTTGCCTGAAAATGAATATGCTCCCCTACACCTGCTTCTTTTGCATTAGCCATGGCACATTTGATGATCTCCGGATCCAGATCATAGCCCTGTATATTCATCTTCACATCACGACGAATCATATCATGCGCCTCATCATATGCATTATTCCATATCTTTTTCGACAGGATCTTCTCCCACGCATCCGCAGTAAATCCTCTGTTCATGCCCGGTGCGATATTCGCCCCGATCATAGCTGCTTCTATCGGAAATGTCCCGCTGCCGCAGAACGGATCAACCAGAACCCTGTCCTTATTCCATGGGGTCAGCATAAGCAGAGCGGCCGCGAGTGTCTCCGAGATCGGAGCCTTTCCGACCAGCTGCCTGTAGCCTCTCTTATGCAGGGATGTCCCGGAGGTATCTATACCGATGGAGACCATGTCCTTAAAGATAAATACACGGATCGGATACTCATCTCCATCCTCATCAAAATGACTGACACGATAGGTCTGCTTCATACGCTCAACAATGGCTTTCTTGACGATCGACTGGATCGCACTGCCCGAAAAAAGGGCGCTCTTGTTCGTTGTAGCCTTTGTGACCCAGAATCTGGCATCCCTCGGAAGATATTCTTCCCAAGGGATTGCCTTTGTCCCCTCAAACAGTTCATCAAAGTCCGTAGCTTTGAAGCTTCCCATTTTCAGCAGAATTCTTTCCGCCGTCCTTATAAATATATTTCCGCGGCAGATGGCCGTCTCATCACCACAAAAAGTGACTCTGCCATCCTCTACCGAAACGATCTCATATCCCAGATCGGTTATCTCTCTCTTTAACACTGCCTCCAATCCAAAATGACATGGGGCGATCAACTCAAACTTTTTTTCCATCTATTCTATGATCCTCATTTTTCCTTTTGCAATTCATTCAATGACCTGTATCTTCATATTGTAAAATCTCAAATGATAGATGTCAACCAAATACAGGCTTTTTAGTCATTCCTTTTTTTTGTAAGTGCTCCTCTGTATTCGCGCAAACCGCCTATCGTGTTAATAACTTTGTAGCCCTTTTCCGACAGAATTCTGGCGGCAAGCGCGCTGCTTCCTCCATTTTCACAGTAAACAAGTATTATCTTCCCCTTCGGGAGCGAAAAGTTCCCCTGCTGTATATCCTCCAGAGGCAGATTAATTGCCATCGGAATATGGCTTTTTGCAAAATCTTCCTGACCTCTTACGTCAACTATAATTCCTCCATAGTTCAGAGCTTCATTTAAAATATTTCTGATATTGATATTATGAAATCTCACAGTTTCCGCCTCCTTTCTCTTACTATATAAAATATTCAGAAAAAGGATATCTGTGCAAATAAAATAAGGGACTATCGTTTTTCACAAGCGACAGTCCCATTGACAGAACAGGTCTCAATTATTATTTTCCATTTGAAAACAGATATTCACCATCTCTATTTACACAGAACGTAACATTTCCAGCATATGTAGTATTATCACCGGACACTTTCCATGTTCCGCCCCCGAGTGTATAGGAATATTTCTTATACAGTTTTATTTTCTCACCTGACGGAATAAGCTTCGACTTCATCCATTCAGCAGCAACAATGATGTTAATCTTGCTGCTATTACCTGCAAGGTCTACACATATAATTTCATACTCTTCTTCACCTTGATTTGAATCGAGTTGTAAAACCGCCCTTCCATTCTCAAACTCAACTTTATTTCCATTTACAAGTACCTGCTGAAGATTATCATCCTCTATTATTATCTCTGCGTTATCTCCATAAATCGTTTCACCGGAAGTCACATTCATTATAACCGGCATATCATTATCAATTTTTATTTCAGGCACTTTTATGCCCGAAGTTTTTTCACCTGTGCTGACATTAATCAAATAAACATAGAACCCATCCGAAGACTTTGTCAATTCCAGCTTATCTCTATATGTTCCATCCAGAGAATCAGCAATCAGATATCCGGTTGCCGGTACAATCGTTACCGCGGAAGTATAATAACTGTTTTCGCCCAACGTACCATTGATGTTATAAGGCATTTCAGGTGCATTCAGATAACTGATTGAAAAATCATCCGTTGTTGTTACTGTCAGATACCCTTCTGTCTCAGCAAACGTTGCTCTCACCGTATACTCACCTACGCTTGCCGGTTTCAGATATGTGTACGTATCATCAGATGCATTCTTCTTCTTGTATTCTATTGTCACATTTGCGATCCCATTTGTAGATGAAGCAACCACAGGCTCCGGATACCTTCCATAGTATATATCTGCAACCGCAACACTTCCTGATCCTTCCTTCTTCAATATTCTAAAATCATCGGTTGCTATTACTTCCAGATATTGCTCAGTCTTCGCAAATGTAGCACGTGCAGTATACTCGCCTGCCTTTACAGGTTTTTTTGTTGTATAGCTACTGTCTTCCGCACCCTTTTGCTTATATTCGATCTTCACATGTTCTATCCCGTTGGTAGCGGAAGCGAGGACAGGTTTTATTGATTCACCATAATATACGTCATCAATAACAATTGAACCTACCCCATCTTTTAAATCATCTACAACTACATTTCGCGTGAACTTCGCATATAGAGTTACCGTTCCGGTATGGGTTGTCGATATGGAGGTTACCTTCGTTGTAAAATCGGCATCACTGTACCAGCCCTTAAAGGTATATCCCTCTTTGCTTGCATCTGCAAAGCTCGTCACACCCTTTCCATAGGTGTAGCTTGCCGGATTGCCTGCTGCATTTATTCCTCCATTCAAATTATAAGTAATGCCATATTTATTTGCCGTGAACTTTGCATACAAAGTCACATCTCCAGCGTGGCTTGCAGATATCGAGGATACTTCCGTCGTAAAGTCGGCATCACTGTACCAGCCCTCGAAGGTGTACCCCTTCTTGCTTGCATCCTTAAAACCTGCTACTCCCATTCCGAAGATGTAGCCAGAAGGATTATCATCTGCATTTGTTCCCCCATTCAGTATGTAATGGATACTGTAATCTGCCTCAGTAAACTTCGCGTACAGCGTTATATCTCCGGTCTGGGTTTCAGATATGGCAGTCACTTTTGTTGTAAAGTCTGCATCACTGTACCAGCCATCAAAGGTATATCCTTCCTTACTTGCATCCGCAAAGCTCGTCACTCCTGTTCCATACGTGTAGCCTGCCGGATTACCTGCTCCATTCGTTCCTCCGTCCAGCACGTAATTGATACTGTACTCTGCCTCAGTAAACTTCGCGTACAGCGTTATATCTCCGGTCTGGGTTTCAGATATGGCAGTCACTTTTGTTGTAAAGTCTGCATCACTGTACCAGCCATCAAAGGTATATCCTTCCTTACTTGCATCCGCAAAGCTCGTCACTCCTGTTCCATACGTGTAGCCTGCCGGATTACCTGCTCCATTCGTTCCTCCGTCCAGCACGTAATTTATGCTATACTCTGCCTCGGTGAACTTCGCGTACAGTGTTATATCTCCGGTCTGCGTCCCAGATATGGCCGTCACCTTTGTTATAAATCCGGACTCTTTATACCAGCCATCAAAGGTATATCCTTCCTTGCTTGCATCTGCGAAGCTCGTCACTCCTGTTCCATATGTGTAGCTTGTCGGATTACCTGCTCCGTTCGTTCCTCCGTCCAGAACGTAATTGATACTGTACTCTGCCTCAGTAAACTTCGCGTACAGCGTTATATCTCCGGTCTGGGTTTCAGATATGGCGGTTACCTTTGTTATAAATCCGGACTCTTTATACCAGCCGTCAAAGATATACCCTTCCTTACTTGCATCTGCGAAGCTCGTCACTCCTGTTCCATATGTGTAGCTTGTCGGATTACCTGCTCCGTTCGTTCCTCCGTCTGTATCATAGGTAATATTGTATGTGTTAGCTGTAAACTTCGCATACAGTGTTATATCTCCGATCTGGGTTTCAGATATGGCAGTCACTTTTGTTGTAAAGTCTGCATCACTGTACCAGCCATCAAAGGTATATCCTTCCTTACTTGCATCCGCAAAGCTCGTCACTCCTGTTCCATACGTGTAGCCTGCCGGATTACCTGCTCCATTCGTTCCTCCGTCCAGCACGTAATT
>JBJEJF010000024.1:0-41845 GCA_051877775.1 Wujia sp. | reverse complement strand
TGGCAGTCACTTTTGTTGTAAAGTCTGCATCACTGTACCAGCCATCAAAGGTATACCCTTCCTTACTTGCATCTGCGAAGCTCGTCACTCCTGTTCCATACGTGTAGCTTGTCGGATTACCTGCTCCGTTCGTTCCTCCGTCTGTATCATAGGTAATATTGTATGTGTCAGCTGTAAACTTCGCATACAGATCCACATCCCCGGCCTGAGTCATTGATATGGATTCCACTGGTGTCTCATAATTTGCATCACTGTACCAGCCATCAAAGGTATACCCTTCCTTGCTTGCATCTGCAAAGCTTGTCACTCCTGTTCCATACTTATAGCTTGCCGGATTCTCATTGGTTGCTCCATCCACATTATAATAAGTAATATTATATTCCATCGGTGAAAATTTTGCATACAAAGTCACATCCCCGGTCCACTCTGTCGAAACAGACGTAAAAGGTCCTTGCGTAAAGTCACCGTCCGTATACCATCCATCAAAGGAAAAGTTATCCTTGCTCGTATCCGCAAGTGTAATTTCTTCCTTTCCCTCATAGTACACAGAAGGATTTCCAGGATCTGTTCCACCATTTAATTCATAGGCAATGCTCGATTGTGTATAAGCGGCAGCCTGTAATTTTAATCTGTAAAGATAATCCCCCGATCCATACACTTCCATCACTTTCCATCCCATGAATTGCTCTTCAGGTATAGGATTTGAAGAAAAATCTTCAATATAATAATACCCTTCTACCGGAAGGTATCTCGTTGTGTCTATATTTTCCGTTGTCTCTTCCGGAACCGAAATATGATATAGTTGAGTACCATCCACATCGTAATAATAAACATCTAAATTACCGGCCTGAACAAAATTTTCAACATAGCAGACGCTATCTCCCGGCTTAAGAATATCCGTACCAAGCGTATGGCTGTTACTTTCCGCTATATATGTCACCGTATAGGTCTCCGCATGCACATCCACAGGCACTGTCTGAACCAGCGCAAACATAAGTGCGAGACAAAATGCCCAAAACTGCTTTTTCCTTTTTCGAATCTCTCTATTCATACACACGCTCCTTTTTTCCAGATCCATATTTCTCCTACATAAAAATATATCTTAAATGGCGAAAGCCATCTCTTACCGTTCTCAACTTTGATTTACGCTTATATTCACATTTTCTTAAAGGAATGGGAACCTGCCTGATACGAAGTTTCTTTCCTGCTGCCTCAGCAATCATCTCTGTTGCAAATTCCATACCCTCTGTGCGAAAAGTAAGCTGTTCAACTGCCTGCCTTGTAACTGCCCGCAAGCCACAGTGAAAATCATACACATCTACACCAAACCGTTTTCTTCCGCAGAAAGACAGCAGCCTGACCCCCAGCTTATGTGTCCATGGCATAGCGCCCTTCTCGATGCCCCCCGCATAACGATTGCCTATTACCATGTCAAAATACCCATCTGCAAGCGGATAATACATTGTATCCAGATGCAAAAAATCATAGGTGGTATCTGCATCGCCAATAATAAGAACATTACCGGTACTATTTGCAATACCTGCACGGATAGCTCTTCCATAACCCTTTCTCCGCTCTGCAATCACCCTTGCACCATGCTTTTTTGCAACCATTGCAGAGGCATCACTCGAACCATTGTCAACCACAATAATCTCTCCGCTTATGTGTTGCTCTTCCATAAATTGTCTTGCCTCATCCACGCAATGACCTACGGTGTTCTCCTCATTCAGGCATGGCATGATAACCGATAGCTCAAGCTTTTGATCTTTTTTTAGCTTCATGTACCAGCCACCTCCCATCTGTCATCTGGTCAAGCATCAGCACGATTGCAAGAATCGTTGCCATCTGTGCTCTATAAGTAAAAAAACAATGCAGATAAGAATGATTGTGAAGTAGTGCATATCTTATATATGGGATACTACCTATTAAAATATATAACATAACACGGCCTCTATCAATATTTTTTACATGATAGACATAGCCGATATAAACAACAACTATGGCCAGGGCAATACTTGTAAATAGACCTATTATACCATACTCAAACGGAAACAGACACTTAATATTATTCCATATTGCACCAAATATGTATTGCATGGGGCCGATACCGAGATCTCCTCCGATTCTTTCTTCAATATGCTCCGACACATATGGCATCACATTTTCAGAAAGAACAATAGATGCAATCAGCCACTTCATCATCCACATGCCTGCATATCCGAACCCCCACGCTGCCAGCGCTTTTCCCGCAGTATGGAAAGAATCTTTTATAGTTTCCTGTTCATCCTGCCTATGTTTGATCCATAGCATCAGAAGCAATGGAACCGTCAGGGTAATAGTCTCTGTCGTAAGAAAGTCCAGATAATTCGTCAACATGCCACTGATCAGAAAAAACACACCCAATGCCTTATATCGTTTCTTGAACATAAGCCGCACACCAACGATAGACATTAATACCATCAACATATATGTCCATGTATATTCAAGTGAAAAAGGCACAAACCACACTGACGTCAGAATGAGCCCGGCGACTACACCTACAACCGGTGTATATGCTTTATGCAACAGCAATGTTACAAACAGGCATATTATCAGCAAAACAAGAAGAATCCCATTTAACATATATATATGTCTTAGATCCAGAATTGTCATTAATGGTCTTACAATGGCATTGGAGCCATGCCAATATCTTAAATATTGCTGATTTGCTTCACGATCATTGGTAATGGCGGCAAGCAGATTTTCATTCTCGTTGTATGCGTCCGAATGATAATATGAGGACCACATCACTGAAGTAAGCGGCTTATCGCTGTCATACTGATACGCAATGGCAAGTAATATTGAATCCGCATACCGATCTATTTTACTGCCATTCACATCTTTCACTACCCTGCCAAAGAGTTCCCCCTCACACAGATATACAGCAGATTTCTGCATATTTTCCTTTATTGCAGACCGGGGGATCCTGGCGGAGAGAACCAAGGCGCCAAGCAGCAATACTGTCACAACTATAAATGTCAATATGTACTTGAAACAGCATTTTACCGCTTGCATATTTCTTTCTCTTCCTTGCATATTCTGCAACCTTTCTCAATTATTTTATCAGAAATCCTCATGATTGCCTACTAACCCTGAGGATAGGATTTTGGGGAAAATTATCCATCAGGGTTCTATCACCATATGCCCCAGATCATTGGAGATAAAATCTCCATAATCCAGCACAAACTGCGCCAGACGTAAGCTTGCGATCACCTCATTTTCATCTTCTTTTTTCATAATCAGCCGAAGCAACTCCTTGTCATCTGTCATTCCACCCTCTATGGCATCGCATATATAGACATCCTCCTGATCTACCGGCATTTCATTTCCGCTCATATGGAAACGATATATATTTTTTCTTTTTTCAATCGTTACTTCATCCTTCCATTTCATAGAGGCAACTCTCCTTATCTATTATTTTTAACGATCTATACCCAGACGAACAGCTTCCCGCTCTGCCTCCGCCCTGTTACTTACATTCATTTTTCGATAGATATTACGCGCATGAAATCTGAATCCACTATATGATATGTAACACAGATCACAGATTTCCTTTGAGCTTATTCCACTGCACATAAGTTTCAAAATCCTTTTTTCCGAATCTGTCAAAGGTTCTGTCAACGAGCTTTGAACCTTCATATAATTCGGATAATACACTGCTATTTTATCAGTTGCCAGCTTAATATCTTCCAGATAACTTTCCTTGCATACTTTTTTCCCGTTTTCACTCACACCCGGAGTTTTCATATGTTCAAGCAATGGTTTTAATGCAATCCCCTCTAATGCAAAAATCGGAATAAAGTTATATCTTGATGCCTTTTCCAGTACTTTGTTAAATGTTTCCTGCCATCCGGCATTTCCCATACGATAAAGCAGTATTGATTTTAAGATCTGATTCTCCATCCAGAGATAATGTCTTTCATATCTCGTAAAATAAAGATTCATCCGCTCAATCAAAGCCAGCGCTTCTTCTTTTCTGTCAAGTGCGATCAGTGCACGGATCTTGTTGATCTGATGGTAGCGATCCAGGATACAGAATGCGATCATATCATTCGGTGCTTTGGCAAGCCAGTTCTCAGCTTCCTTCGTATCTCCCTGCACAAGTCGCATCCACATATGGAGGGTCTGCATATTGGGCAGAAGCTGTGTTGCTTTTTCGCTGATTACCTTGTCATAGAAGGTATTATAAATGCTTTCAGCCTGCACGGGCTGCCCCTGCAGCATATGCACCTTTATCATGAGCCCTGTAGCAGCAAAACACATTTCTATTTTTCCTCCTACATCACTCATATGATAGCCACTATTTAGTCGTGTCATGATCTCATAGGAATCCATCGTCCCCTTCTCCAGACCACTTTCGGCAAGCGCAATATTAACTAATCCTACCCCATACTTGCCTAACACGATCTCAATTGGTTTTTTCATGAATACAGCAAGTTCTTTGTCACTGCGGCTCCACTCACAGAAATCCAGTCCACCATTCATAATAGATGGAAGATTACTTGTGACAGAGAGTTCCGGAAGCTGAATCTTCTTATTCATACACAATGTTGCTGTCGTCTTCAGCATTTTTATAATTCCATGAATTCCCTTTTGTGGCAGGGCAATATTTAAGTATGCGATCCTGACTGTTGCTTCCTTTCGTTCCTGGCTGCCGTGCTCTGCATTCTTTTCATATTCGACCAGTTTCTCATACCAGTAATTAGAGCGTTCCGGCTGAAGTATCAACGCATACAGCATACTCATCCCACTTATAAGCACCGGAGATTTTAGAATCGTTTCCTCTGGCAGGGAAAAATAATATTCTCTGGTTTCAAAAAAATGTGCAGTACCTGGATGTTTTCTGGCATTCATGATCAGAAGTTCAACAATACGCTCCTCATTACCGCCTCTTGTATAATATTTAAGTGCCAGTTCTATCTGCCCGGTCATCTCATAATAATGTGCCGCACGACAATAGTTTTCTCTGATCATCTCAGGTGTATATGTCACAGATTGCTTCCATTGCAGATATTTTTGTAAATGAATTCTATATGAATAAGTCTCCTCGTCCAATTTTGTAAGAAATGTTCCGACAGCCATTGCCTTTTCGATCAGCTGAGGAACATTATTATATGATGTAATCATCTCCATCATAGGAACCGTAAATGTCGGATATTGGCAGACTGCCAGCAATAGTTCCCGCATTTGGATATCCCATTTTTCATAAAGGGCTTTATCATAATAATGAAATAGATCCAGCTGGATCTGTTGTACAACGGATGTATCATATCCACAGCCTTCCGGCTCCTGCTCAGTACAATTTATGCTATCAGGAATCCGATTCTTCAGATGATATACCATATACATCAGTGTCAACGGATGCCCGTATGTGTCCTCCCTAATTCTGGCCAGCTCATCCTTGGATGCAGTTATGTCATAATTCTCCAGAAATATTTTTATCTCGTGTTCCGTGAACATAAGATCCTTTTCTCCGGCAATTACAAAATCCTCTTCTACCGCCGCAACACGAAGCCATGCCGGAATAGGACTTCTTCCAATTAAAACGATCTGCTTATCAGCCTGTTTTCTCTGTTTTACCAGATCTACAACGTACTTTCTTGATTCGTCATCCGTGATCCAGGAAATGTCATCTATGACAATTACTCTTTGCCTTATATCTTCTATCTTTGGCATCTCAGTTAGATACCCTGCTTCACCGCTGAGAACAAAATGTGCCTGTTTTCTATAATAATACTCTACCGCAGCAGTCTTTCCATAGGCAACGGCCCCCGATATGTAAATGGGTACTTCGACTTCTTCGGCTAAACGTATTTTTTTATAGATTGCTGATACCTTGATATATTTTTGATTACCCAGAGCAGACACCTCCTGTTCTTCCTAATGTGATAATTATCTTTATTTTAAACAAAGAATAAAATTCTGTCTACTAGTCAAAAAGATAGATTTTCACTGCACTTGAATTTTGATCCAAACCAAAAAAGCCACCACATACGTGATGGCTTTGGACCGGTTTACCCGGTGTTATTTAGTAACCGTTGTAAGAGTTACTCTCATTGTTCTTCTGGTTATTACTCTGGTTGTTCTTCTGGTTATTGCTCTGGTTGTTCTTCTGGTTATTGCTCTGGTTGTTCTTCTGATTGTTGCTCTGGTTGTTTGACTGATTATTGTTGTTTGTTGACATAATCTTCCTCCTGTTTTTTCCGCATCTGAATCCGATATAGATACATTTGCGGAGTATGTTGCAGTCATGCATGTTACACACAACAGTTACAGTTAAAGTATGTCCATCTGAAAAAAATCTATACAATCAATTAAAAAATTTTTATTTACCAAGTCTCGCAAGAAGCTCCTTACCAAGCTCTTCATTACCCGGCTTGCCAAGCAGTGCAAACATATTCTTCTTGTAGCTCTCAACGCCAGGCTGATTGAATGGGTTTACACCGAGAACATATCCGCTGATACCGCATGCGAACTCAAATGTGTAGAACAGTTCGCCCAATGAGAACTCATCAATTCTGTCCATATCCACACGGATAATCGGAATACCACCATCCACGTGTGCAAGGATCGTACCATTCATGGCACTCTTATTTGCAAAATCAACAGTCTTTCCAGCCAGATAGTTCAGCCCGTCAAGATCAGTATCCTCAGCCTCCATAACGATCTCGCATGTTGGATTTAAGACATTGATAACTGTCTCAAAATGATTCTGTGAACCCTGCTGGATGAACTGTCCGAGAGAATGTAAATCAGTTGTGAAATCTGTAGCGGTCGGGAATAATCCCTTTCCATCTTTACCTTCACTCTCGCCGTACAGCTGCTTCCACCACTCTGATACATAGTGGAGCGCCGGCTCAAAGTTGGCAAGAATCTCGATAGACTTACCCTTGTTATACAGGATATTGCGAACTGCCGCATACTTCATAGCATCTGATGCCTCGAAATCCTGTGCCAGACAATCTTTTCTTGCTGATGCAGCACCTTCCATCAGCTTGTCTATATCAGCGCCGCTCACTGCGATCGGAAGGAGTCCAACTGCCGTAAGCACGGAGAAACGACCGCCTACATCATCAGGTACTACAAATGTCTCATAACCTTCCTCAGTTGCAAGAGTCTTAAGCGCACCCTTCGCCTTATCTGTAGTCGCATAGATTCTCTTTGCTGCCTCTGCCTTGCCATATTTCTCGATCAGCTTCTTCTTAAAGATTCTGGTTGCGATACCCGGCTCAGTCGTTGTGCCGGACTTGGAAATAATATTGATGGAGAAATCTCTGTCACCGATCACCTGAAGCAGATGTGCCATATAAGTACTGCTGATATTGCTTCCTGCATAATAGATCTCAGGTGTCTTGCGGATTGATTTATCTACTGAATTATAAAAACTATGTCTCAGTGCCTCGATTGCTGCTCTTGCTCCAAGGTAAGAACCACCGATACCAATTACAATCAGAACATCAGAATCTGACTGGATCTTTGCTGCCGCTTTCTTAATTCTCGCAAACTCTTCCTTGTCATAATCAACCGGAAGATCGATCCATCCGAGGAAATCATTTCCCTCACCTGTCTTCTCAATCAGTGTCTTCTTTGCAGCCGTAACCTTCTCTGACATTGCAGCAACATCTGCCTTAGATGCCATAAACTCAGTGTTACTGAAATCAAACTTAATTGTCTGTGCCATGTTCTTTATCTCCTTTTATTATTTTGCCGTTTCCAGACGTCGGTTCATTTATCACATCGCCTGTACGCTCACATTTGGATTAATTGTATCAAACTTGAATATTTTTTACAATACTTAAACGAATTTCGCCGCTGTGCATAATTTCCATTTGGTCACAAATCACGACATCACAAACAAAACTTTATAAAAATGCCGCATTTAAATCTGATCCATCAGGTTCATATGCGGCACTTTGATATACATGATATTTAATTTATTTTAATTCGTTCAAACTTGCGAACCGATAACCCTCCGCTTTCAGATTACTGATAACAGTCTCCAGGGCACCCGCATTGGACGAAGACACGTTATGCATCAGAATGATAGCCCCACTGTGATGATATTTTTTGAAATGATTGACCACAAAATCGACACCCGGCTGGTTGTTCACATCATAATCCAGATAAGCCATGCTCCAAAAAATCGTTTTGTAACCTAAGTCATGGGTCAGCATCAGGGTACGTGCGCTGTATTCTCCCCTCGGCGGACGCAGGTACGGATCCATATCGTATCCGGTGACCTCTTTCATATAATCAGCGCAACCTGTAATCTCCTGAATGATCTCCTCATAAGACTTGCCTGGCATGGATGGATGGGTTATGGTATGATTACCAACCTGGTGTCCCTCCTCCTTCATTCGTTTTGTCAGCTCCACGTTATCCCGTATGTATGTCTTGGTCACAAAAAAACACGCCGGTACATCCTGCTCTGCCAGGACATCCAGTATCTGGTCTGTGTACCCGTTTTCGTACCCACAGTCAAAGGTAAGATAAATGACTTTATCATCCTTGTTCTCCGTCGCATTTTTATCCAGATAATAGGCGCCATATTCTGAGATATCTATCGTATCGTCACACCCGCTCGGTCCATGGTTGTCATCTCTCTTGAACCACCATGCCAGTTTGTCATTCGGGTAATCATAATAGGTTTCTTTGTCACGTACATGCTCTTCTATCGGGAGTGTCAGATATCTTGCGTCCACATCGGACTGCGTCCCACCGTCTTGTGCATCCCCGTCTGCACCGGTCGATGACGCTTCCCCATCTTCACTGCCGTCAGTATCTGTATGTATCATGTCCTCCCCACTGTGACCGTTGATAAATGGCAATTTCTCTCCTAACCCCGATAACACTCCCCCTTTTATAAGAACACCAAGAAATACAGTTACCAACAAAACTATAGATACAATTCCGATTTTTTTGTTTTTCAAGAGAAAAATTCCCTGAGAAAGCTATTCAGGACTTCTTCATTGCTCTGTGCATCTCCCTGCCGTTCCACATTAGATGCCCTCTCATCATACACCGAAGGCGCAGATACATCACACATTGATTTCGCATCCTGCGATGTATCCTTCGTCACTGCGCTCTCACTGTCTGCAGCCGCCGGTTCATCTGTCCTCCCACCTGCACTGCCTCTCCCTGCACGGCCTGACTTTGTCTGCCGATGACCATGGGAGGAAAGTGTTTTTTCTCTCTCTCCCTGATCCTGCGCCGTGTGAACTACCCTGATACCGGGCGATATGGCTGCGCGGTTTTTTTCAGATCTGGCAGGAGTCAGATTCTCCAGATAATCCCTTACATTTGCTTTCAACATTTCCACTTTATTATTTATTAAAAATATATTCTCAAGTGCGAGCAAAAATGCACACACCAAAACTCCATTTGCAAGATATGTCACCATCTCAGGACTTCCTCTCCATGTGACATCATAATACAGAAATGCACCTGCCATCATCATACATACGACACATGCAAGCAGTTGTCCGGAACGCCTCCAGAACTCCAGGGGCATTGCAATCAGCTTGAGTCCCCGTATATTCTTCTCCGTAAAGCTCTGCCCACTCCCGTTGTTGATCCCAAGGTTTCTTCCATTTTCATATTTCTGACGTAAAATACGAAGACTTTTTTTCTTTGTCGTCGACATATTTTCCGATGCCCGAAGCATTCCATTCAGATATGTACCTGCAATCATCTTTAGAAGAAGTCCAAACAATCCTATTCCCCACAGAATATAGATCCCCGTTCCCATGTCCAACAATTTCTCCAACATACGACTTCCCTCTTTCCAACTTATTTTCATTCAGGGAATGCCTTATGGCTCCAAAAGATTACGCAACGTTCCTGTCACCAATCCGTTTCCTGAGAATCACACCGTGATATCCTGCAGGACCATTCCTCTGCGTTTCTCCGGCTCCTGTCATTATTCCCGTCTTGATGGGCTGATTATAGAAAAGGTGAAGTTGAGAAAGCAAGCCTTTTACATCGCACTTTTTTCCGAAAATGCAACAAAAAATAAACCTTTAATACCTTAAAAAATTGTGATATACTTCCATTAATATTACATAAACAGCATACATAAGATATAATGAACATTACGCTAGTGGTTGTATGACTGTTTTGCGAGAAAGAGGAGATACTATGACATATAAGACAAAAGGAACCTGTTCACAGGCAATCCAGTACGATATCATCGACGGCAAGGTTCGAAATGTACAGTTTACAGGCGGTTGCAACGGCAACCTGAAAGGTATCGCTAAGCTTGTTGATGGCATGACACCGGAAGAAGTTATCGAGAAACTTGAAGGTACAACCTGCGGATTCAAGAATACATCCTGCCCTGACCAGCTGGCTCAGGCATTAAAGCAGAGTTTATAAGGTTATAATCTTACCTTAACCCATGGAGGATATATGAAACGAATTGTTTTAACCGGCGGTGGAACTGCCGGACATGTTACACCAAATATGGCGCTGATTCCTACCCTGCTTGACAGAGGTTACAGTATACATTATATCGGTTCTTACGATGGAATCGAGAAAAAATTAATCGAAGAAATGGGTATTCCTTACCATGGTATATCCACCGGCAAGCTCAGAAGATATTTTAGTCTTCAGAATTTTTCCGATCCGTTTCGTGTTATAAAGGGCTTCTCCGAGGCAAAAAAACTGATGAAAGAAATCAACCCTGATGTTGTCTTTTCCAAGGGTGGTTTTGTTGCTGTTCCGGTTGTACTGGCAGCAAGCTCACAGAAGATTCCTTGTATTATCCACGAATCCGATATGTCACCGGGTCTTGCCAATAAGATCTGTATTCCGAAGGCAACGAAGATCTGCTGTAACTTCCCTGAAGCCGCACAGAATCTTCCGGAAGGAAAAGCTGTCGTGACCGGAACACCTATCAGAAAAGAGCTCTTTGAGGGTAATGTAGCTTCAGCAATGCAGTTCTGCGGATTCACAGAAGTTCGTCCTACCCTGCTCATCATCGGAGGAAGTACAGGTGCCCTTCACGTAAATGAAGCGATCTGGTCATGTCTGGATCAGATTACTGCAAAGTATAATGTCATCCATCTGTGTGGAAAAGGAAAGACAAACAGTGATTATAAAAATGGGCCACATTATGTTCAGTTTGAATATATCAAACAGGAATTGAAGGATCTTCTGGCTCTCGCAGATGTCGTTGTGTCCCGTGCCGGCGCCAATGCGATCTGCGAACTGTTGGCGCTCCACAAGCCAAGTGTTCTCATTCCGCTGTCACTTGAAGCAAGCCGTGGTGACCAGATCCTGAATGCCCAGTCATTTGACAAGAGCGGTTATGCCAGACTTCTGATGGAAGAAGACCTGAATGATGCTTCCCTTCTCGAAGCTATCAATGAAGTCTACGATAACAGGGACAAATATATCGCTAACATGAAGGCAAGTCATGGTACAGATGCGATCACCATGATAGCTGACATGATAGATGAAGCCTGCAAATAATATTATTTTAAGGCAATTACATCTCAAATAGCATTTTACAGGACGGATAATATTTTGTTATCCGTCTTTTATATTGTATTTTCTATATATTAATTTTCCTGCTATTTTTCGAAGACAACTAGGCATCTCGGAATATCAATATTTTATTTTTTCGATTAATTGGGGTGCGGACAGACTGTTTGAGCGACACGTTATATGTAACCGGGCTGTATCATGGGTTTTGGCTCGCAACCTTACGCCTGCCAAGTATATCTAACATTCGGTTCTCGCAATCTGTTATTATGTGCCGCTCCCCAAAACTTGCTTCGCTTCGGACATTGGTCCGCGGCACACCTAATTGTTCGAACCGAATGTTGATATACGTAGGCAGCCTAGTTGTCTTCGCAAAACCCATGATACAGCCCGGTTACATATAGCTTGTCGTGAGTTTCTGGGAGCACCCCATAATAAAAAATCGAAAAAATAAAATGTTAGATATTCCCGGATGGCGTAAGGTTGCGAGAAAAATAGCAGGAAAATTAATATTTGTTAAAATAAAATAAGACGGATAACAAAATATTATCCGTCCTGTAAACACTATTTGCAGATGCAATTGCCTCGCATCTTATTAACTAAAATAACTCTTTTTCTAACTGGAATATAAAGTTCTCCAACATCTGCATACGCTTTGTGTACTCTGCACGCGCTGCATCTGTCTTGCATCTTCTTATCTTCGGTCTGTTTGTCCTGTAATAATTCTTGATTCTGTAATATGCTTTTTTGTAGCTGGCATCATCCTCACAGGCAGTGGCCATAGAATCCCACAACACACTGATAGCACCAACCTCATCCAACAAATCTGCATCCATCACGATCTTACATTCTAAAGACAAGTCCGCATCTGTATCCTTATCTTCATGCATCATAATAATCTCACCGACACGACGTATTGTATCAGGATCAACTCCTATACTGTCCATATACTCTACAGCCAGCTCCGCGCCAACCTCTGCATGAGATCTGTTAGCATCCCAGCCGATATCGTGTAGCAACGCTGCAAGCACGATCACATCCAGATCACCACCAAGTTTAGACTGAAGCTTAATTGCCCATCGATAAACCCGCATCGTGTGTTCATATCTACTTCTAAATGGATAATTAGATGGTCTTCCGTTTTCAGCAGTCATTTTCTTGACATATTCTATTACTTCTGCATAGTTCATAGTACCGACCCTCGAATCCACGTATTTTTTGACTTTTCAGTATCATTATTAATAATAACATTAAATTTGTAAAAATACTACAACTTTTTACAAAAAAAAATGTATTTTTTGTTAAATAAATAAAACCGTGCGGTTAGTTTTGTGAGGCTCTCATAAGCGTTACCTCAGCAGTTAACTCAGCCCAGGCTGCCTTGCGGCGCACAAGAGGTTCTACTTAGTGCTGCTTCGTTCCCGACCTGACACGGTTCATAGATTCCTGTCGCGCAAGACCCAGACATCAACGCCACTTACTAAGGGCAGCCTTACAAGAAGACGACCCGAGACTAACCATCACCCCTGCTATAGCGGATTGCAGGTACAGGGCACCGCTAACTCCCCGGCTGCACGGAAGCTTTATAACAATTCCATTGTGACAAAGTCACTGTCTAAGTATAAAAGAAATAGCCCTTCAAGTCAAGATTTTTTCGTTGATCTGAGCCACGCAAAAAAATCTTTCATCATAGTAGAACATTCTGTTTCCAGCACTCCCCGTACGACCTCCACCTGATGGTTGAACTGTTTCATATCCAACAGATTGATGATGGATCCCGCACATCCCGCCTTCGGATTCATACATCCTATAACAACCTTCGTGATTCTGGCCTGTACGATTGCTCCGGCACACATCTGGCAGGGCTCCAGAGTCACATACATGGTACAGTCCTCCAGCCTCCAATCCCCCAGATATTTTGATGCCTTTTTTATCGCAAGTATCTCTGCGTGCGCCAGCGTCGTCTTGTCCGCATTTCTCCTGTTGTACCCGCGGGCAATGATCTTTCCCTCATGTACGATCACACATCCAATCGGGACATCCTGATTATCTCTTGCCTTCTTCGCCTGACGAATTGCCTCGCGCATATAACGCACATCGTTTTTATCAGGCATATCGATCGGCTTGTCTGATGTTATTTTATCTTCAATATCACACACTGTACATTCTCCATATTTTAATATTCGCAATTGTATCTGTTTCTTATATATTATATAATATGACCCAGAAAAAAGTCATCACCTAATTAGGATGGATTAAAAAATGGGCCCTTCTGTCAAAATGTCAAACAACATTATATTAAGAGTAGAAAATGAATCACAGGCCAAAAATGTTCTGGATATGTATCTGCGTAATAAGATATGTTTCGAGCAATTTGAGCCGACCCGGCCTGCAGATTTTTATACGATCGACTATCATGCCGCCATGCTGCGCCGTGAATATAAAGCCTATATGCTCGGAACATTTCTCCGATACTATATCTACAAGACATCCAACCTGAACCGCATCATAGGTTCTGTTAATTTTAACTTCATGCATGATGGCATGATGCCATATGCCGAGATCGGTTATAAGGTTGACCTGTTATATCAGAACCAGGGCATTGCCAGTGAAGCCTGCCAACTCGGTATATCCGTTCTGGAACAGGATTATAACATAAAAAGAATCGATGCACGTATCCATCCTGATAACACACCATCCCTCCGGCTGGCAGAAAAACTGGGTTTTAAACCGGTCCGTCTCGAACCACAGAGTGCAAATATAATGGGGCACTATGTTGATCTCATGCGCTATTCCCGCATAACCTCAGATACCCAGTAACCAAAATTACCCGTAAGCACATTACTCTTTTTTACCGGCACAAAAGTATCAAAGCCAAACATATTGGCCAGATATTTTTCTTTATTGCTAAATACTCCCGGCACACCGATCACAACACACTCCCCCTGTTCGAAGCGAACCCTCCCAAGCATAAGATATCTGTAATGATAATATCCATGTGATACAAAACTGTTGACGCCAAGTCTCCAGTTGCTGATTGGCAGCTTACCTATATCCTGAGGAACGATCTTTACACATTCTATGAACTGGCTGTCTGCAAACAAAGGCAGCTTGGGATGTGTCTCAAGGATCTGTTTCCATCCTTCTGCCACACGCTGTGCAGCTTCCGCCTCATCGTTATGTACATCTGTCTGTTCATTCTCTGGCGCATCCCCCCGGACGGCTGCCTGTTCATTGCCCGGAACGTCCCCCCGGACGGCTGTCTGTTCATTCTCTGGCGCATCCTCCCCGACAGTCATCAGCTGGTTTTCATAAGCACCCTCCGCGGGTATGCATTCGGATTCACATACATCTTCCTGATCATCACCCTGCCTGGAAACCTTATCTATGTCCGGTTCCTGGCAAAACGCAGCCTCAACAGTTACGCGATTTTCGTTGACATCAACCACCTTAACGTCACCCGGAACCAGCTCATATTCATTCCATAAGCCGGTCAGCATTTCCCCATCATCACACCGAAAAAACAATCCGTCATACGATCTTATATCCATTCCATCTTGAAGCGGATCATCCCATGGGACTTCAACTCTGCTCATGATGGTGTCGCGCTCCTCTGCCGCAAGCCTGATGTCCGTCAAATACTTTGCTTTATCTCCATCATACAGCAGGTATGCAGTACATACGCAGGGCCGCCTCTTATACAACTTTAATCCGATCTGGATCCGTACATCATCTTCCTTTTTACCCGCTATCCGCTGTACTTTTATAAATCCCGCATTTTCACATCTCACATTATCACGATATCGGTAGATATACGATACCCATCTTCCCTGCTGCATGACAACCCGCTCCTCCCCAAATATACATACTATGTATATATGATGAGAACAAAGATTATATTCCCGGAAGATATTTTATTTGTACAAAATCGTTTCTCAGATCTCACTCAAAATATTGGACAACGCTGCGAACTGCTGTAACGTCAATGCTTCTCCCCGAATCGTATCCGGGAGTCCCATCTGCTTTAATGCTTCCACAACGTGCTCTTTCGTATAATTAAGCTCGGACGAATTATGAATACCATTTTGCAGTGTCTTGCGCCGCTGATTAAAAGATGCACGTATCAGCCGAAACATCAGTTTCTCATCCTTCACATAGACAGGTGGCTCGGTATAATTCGTCAGCCGGATGACTGCAGAACCTACATTGGGACGGGGGATGAAACAATTAGGCGGTACATTTGCCACGATATAAGGTTCTGCATAATACTGAACAGCCAGAGACAGTGCTCCGTAATCTTTACTTCCCGGCCCCGCCTGCATCCGGAGTGCCACCTCCTTCTGAACCATAACCGTGATAGATCTCACCGGAACATGTTCCTCAAACAAACCCATAATAATAGGCGTCGTGATGTAATAAGGAAGATTCGCCACGATCTTGACAGGTTTACCTCCTGTAAGTGCTGCTATGTCGACCTTTAATATATCATCGTTTATGACTGTCACATTGTCATATTCTGCCAGCGTCTCATCCAATACAGGAAGCAGATTTTTGTCTATCTCAACTGCATAGACCTGTCCGGCTGCCTCCGCCAGATACTGTGTCATCGTGCCAATACCCGGTCCGATCTCAACCACTATATCTTCCCTGCTTATATCCGCTGCACGGACGATCTTCTCAACCACATGTCCGTCTATTAAGAAATTTTGTCCAAACCTCTTCTGAAATGCAAAATTATATTTTTTTATAATCTCTATTGTCACCTGTGGGTTGCTCAGTTTTTCCATATCTTCCTCCACACTTTCCGATCCGTCTATCTCTCTTTGATCCTGTATAATCTGTGTGCATTATTCCATGTAGCCTCGTACACCTCATCCACACGGATTCCCTTAATATCAGCGATCGCCTGCGCCACATACGGAAGATTTGCCGATGTATTGCGCCGCCCCCGATACGGCTCGGGTGTCAGATACGGACTATCCGTTTCCAGGACGATATGTTCCATAGGAATGTACGCAACCGCTTCTTTGAGTTTTCTGGAGTTCTTAAATGTAAGGACCCCACCTATCCCAAAGTAAAATCCCATATCCAGAAAATCTCTCGCCAGCTCCTTCGTATATGAATAACAGTGTATAACGCCTCCTATATCGCCCGCATCACACTGCCGCATGATATCCACGGTATCTTTTGCCGCATCCCTGCTGTGGACCACAATCGGAACATGAAGTGTACGTGCAAGCTCCATCTGTTTTATAAACCATTTTTTCTGCAAAGGCCTGTCTGTATCGTCATAATGATAATCAAGGCCTATCTCCCCGATGGCGATAACCTTCTCATATTCCTGAACAAGACGCCCAAGATATTCAAGTCCTCTTTTATTTCGGTTGTTGTCAGAGTGATTGCTGTCAGCCGGATCACAGATATCCTGATTCATCCCTGCACTGTACTCTCCCTCTTCGAGCTCATCCACTTCCGACGGATATATTCCCACCACACCATATACATTCTCATATTGTCTTGTGAGCTGTGCCGTGATCTCCGATGTCCTGAAATTAGTCCCAATATTGGTCACTGCGCCCACACCCTGCTCAGGAAATCCGTTGATCAGCAGTTCTCTGTCTGTATCATATATAGCATCATCATAATGTGCATGTGTATCGAATATTTTCAACATATATCCTCTCCTGTACTGCGTTTTGTTCTGTTCATTCTCAGTATACATGGCACTTCTTCTCTTTACAAGAATAAAAATGGGACCTAAGGTACACATAATTTATATAATTGCCATATTTATGTTGAAAAATATACAAAAATTATATAAAATAGACATAGTATTATGTATTGGATAAAAGGAGGCTTCATCATGACAATAAATGAATATCTTAACACAGACGAACTGGATGACCTGCTTGCCAAATGGGCAGCAGCCACCAATATGATTGCTGTTGCGTTGGACGACGAGGGTAATTTTATTTCTAATAAACTTGGTTTTTCAAAAGACAACATTGAAGCATTCAGTGAAGAGATCGAAGTGGATGACGTTGTTGTAGCGGCAGTTGTAGGCGGTCCTCTGGATGAGGATACAGATGAGGATGCTGTAGAAGCAGCTGCAGAACTTCTCGTAACCTCTGTACAGAATCTTCTGGAATCTTCTTACAGAAAAAAACAGTATGAAGAACTTCAGGCTTCATTCCTGGATGAGATCGGCGGCGCAGCTTCCCTGATTAAGGAACTGACATCCAAATCCCAGGGTCTCAAGAAGATCGAGAACAAACAGAACATCCTTGCTTTGAATGCATCTATCGAAGCTGCAAGAGCAGGTGAAGCAGGCCGTGGATTCACAGTCGTTGCTCACGAATTCGGTAAGATGGCACACGAGTCAGGTATTATCAACGACTCCATTCAGAAGACTTTACATCAGCTTGATGTGTCCATGAAGGAGCTTTCCAATCTGGAATAGACAAATTGTGACTTTTTTTTCACATTTAAAACATAATTTGGACACATTTAACTGTTATCTTATGTATTGTAAGAGCTTTTCATATATTTGAATCCTCTCTCCCCTCAAGGAAGCGATGGTGCAATCCCCTCCCCGGGTTTTTGCCATCGCTTCTTTATTTTATTTCAACTTTTATTTTATCCTCCACAATGGTATAATGAATGCAAAATATGCCAACAATCACCGGGAGGTACAACATGATTAACGAGATGTATAAAGAGATGACCGGAAAAGGCTCCGTCATCAGGGAATTCTTCACATACGCAAACCAAAAAGCGGCGGAGATAGGAGTTGAAAATATCTATAATTACTCCCTTGGCAATCCGTCTGTGCCGGTTCCACAGGAATTTACAGACTGCATGATATCCATGCTTCAGAACAGTAATCCTGTTGCCCTGCACGGATACAGTCCGTCCCTTGGAATTGATTCCACGAGGCAGGCTGTCGCAGATTCGCTGAACAAAAGATTTCATATGAATTACACGATTGACGATATATTTATGACAACCGGCGCAGCAGGTGCCATAGCGCATGCCATCCGCTGCGTTGTCAAAGACGGAGATGAAGTGATTACCTTTGCTCCTTATTTCCCGGAGTATGTTCCTTATGTTACAGGGACAGGCGCCCGCCTCACAATTGTTCCTCCGGATATCGAGACATTCCAGATTAATTTTGATGCCTTTGAGGAAGCATTGAATCCAAATGTACAGGCTGTCCTGATCAACTCCCCTAACAATCCTTCCGGTATCGTATATTCAACTGCCACCATCGACAGGCTGGCAGATATTCTCCGGAGCAAACAGGAAGAGTATGGTCACGACATCTATCTGATATCTGACGAACCATACAGAGAGATTGTCTTTGCCGGTACAGACGCTCCATTTATCTCTGCACATTACGACAATTCCATCTGCTGCTATTCATTCAGCAAATCACTCTCCCTTCCGGGCGAGCGTATCGGATATGTGGCTGTGAATCCGGCATGTAAGGATGCAAAGATGATTATACTGATGTGCGGCCAGATCTCCCGTTTTACCGGTCACAATTGTCCACCTTCTATCATTCAGCTGGCTGTGGAGAAGGTTCTCGACAAGACCAGCGATCTGTCCGTATACGAGACAAACAAAAACATTCTATACAGGGAACTCACCCGCATCGGATATCATATCGTGGAACCGGGCGGAACCTTCTATATGTTCCCACGCACATTGATACCGGATGCTAACGAATTCTGTTGGAGGGCTGCAAAGGAATTAAATCTGATCATAGTACCGGGAGACAGCTTCAACTGTCCTGGACATTTCCGCATATCCTACTGTGTATCTACAGACATGGTAGAGCGCTCGATTCCGCAGTTTGAAAAGCTGTATAATATGTATAATTAAGTTGTTGTTTTTTAAAAACATATTATGTATAATAAAATTTAGTGCTTTAACGGACAATAGAAGTTAACATCTAGGGAGGATAAAATTTTGAAGCCAAAAAAATATGCCGGCATTCTATTACACCCGACATCATTTCCCGGTGAATACGGGATCGGTGATCTCGGAAAGAATGCCTACAAATTTATTGATTTTCTGGTACGTTCAGGATTAAATACATGGCAGGTTCTGCCGTTGGGACACACAGGTTTCGGTGATTCCCCTTACCAGCCGTTTTCGGCATTTGCAGGACAGCCGCTTATCATAAGCATTGAACATCTGCGGGAGTTAAAGCTTTTGCAGGAATCTGACTTCTCAGATATGCCGGTATGGAATCCGGAGCAGGTAAGCTATGGTGATCTCATTGAATTTAAGACGGGACTTTTGAAATTAGCATACGAGAGATTTACAGATGCATCTGTTGCAGACGGCTTTTCATCGGATCAGGAGCTGATGGAAGAATACAAAGCATTTTGTGATTCCTCTTTCTGGCTCGAGGATTATGCGTTATTTATGGCCGGTAAGGATTATCACGATGGCCTTCCGTGGTACATGTGGGAGGACGATCTGAAAAAACCTACCAAAGCCCAGAAGGCAGCATGGATAAAAAAACTCGACAAAGAAATGGGTTACTACAAGTTTATCCAGTTTTTATTCCATTATGAATGGATTGCACTCAAGAAATATGCCAACGAAAAAGGAATCTCCATCATCGGAGATATTCCTATCTTCATGGCATGGGACAGCGTGGATGTATGGTCCAACCAGAGTCTTTTCCAGTTAGACTCCAAAGGCTATCCGACTGTCGTTGCCGGAGTTCCACCTGATTATTTCTCAGAGACAGGACAGCTCTGGGGCAATCCGCTCTATAACTGGAAGAAACACACAGAAACCGGATATGAATGGTGGCTGAACCGCATTCGTTACCAGCTTACACTGTGTGATTTCCTCAGGATCGATCATTTCCGTGGATTTGACCAGTACTGGGCAGTTCCGTATGGTGAAGAGACCGCTGTAAACGGCAAATGGGTAAAAGCTCCAGGTGTAAACTTCTTTACACAGCTTGAAGCGACCCTCGGTTATCATCTTCCTATCATTGCGGAAGATCTTGGTGAGATCGATGATTCCGTCATCGAACTCAGAGACAAATTCGGTCTCCCGGGCATGAAGGTTCTACAGTTTGCATTTGAGAATCCGGAGGAAAACGATTTTCTTCCACACAACTTTACAAGAAACTGTGTCTGCTACACAGGCACACACGACAACGATACTACACTTGGATGGTATAATCATGCATACGAAGCATCCAAAGATAAACTCAGGAGATATTTTTCCACAGATGGCTATGATATCTGCTGGATCATGATCAGAGCCTGTTTCGGTTCCGTTGCCAACATGGCAATCGTTCCAATGCAGGATGTTCTCTGTCTCGACTCCTGGGCACGTTTCAATACACCGGGCGTAGCCGAGGGCAACTGGGCATGGAGATACAAGGAAAGTGCTCTGACACCTGCTCTGGAAGCGCGTCTTTTTGAGACCTGTAAAATGTTTGGTCGATAACACTGATTATCCCGAGCAAAGTGAGGGTCACTACATATTATGCGAGGAGGGATATGAATGAAGACAGTTGGCGTAGGCGTTATTTTGATGCTGGCACTTTTTTTCAGTCTGCCGTATCACCTGTATCTCAAAAATCTATGGAAAAAGAATCCGCAAAAGGCCTGGGAGAAAAGCCGCAGGTATGTATCAGGATTTTTCCGGCTGGAACTTAAGATATCCGGCTGCAAGGTAACAGTCCGGGGCAAGGAAAATATTCCGACTGACACACCCGTACTTTTTGTCGGAAACCATCGCAGCTATTTTGATATTCTTATATATCATGAGGCTATCGGCACACCGGCAGGATTTATAGCTAAGAAGGAAATGCGTAAGATCCCGCTTCTTCCACTGTATATGGACGATATAGGATGTCTCTTCCTTGATAGAAATGACATAAAACAAGGATTAGAGATCATTAAGCAGGGAGCTGAGTTCATGAAAATGGGACACTCTATGATACTGTTCCCGGAGGGCACACGTAATCAGTCAGACGAACTGCTTCCATTTAAGGAAGGCGGCTACAAGATGGCAGAGAAATCAAAATCTCCTATCGTACCTGTAGCAATTACGGGTTCCGATCTGTTGCTTGAATCTGCTCCTAACAAACGTATCAAGAGCCACAATGTCATCATTGAGTTCGGTAAACCATTCTACCCGGCCGATCTGTCTCCTAAGGACAGAAAAGCCAAATATGCCGAGATTCCTTCTATCATCGAGGGAATAAAAGCAACGCATCAATTATAAAAATCATACGGAGGTAAATAAATGCACTGGTGGGTAATTTTATTAATCGTTATTGCTGTTGCAGCTATCCTGTTGTTTGTATTATACAAATTCGGTGATAAACTGCAGAAGAAACAAATGGCACAAAAGGAACAGATGGCGGAGGCTGCCCAGCCTGTCACCATGCTGATTATAGACAAAAAGGTTTTGCCTATGAAAGATGCCGGGCTTCCTAAGATAGTTCTTGAACAGACTCCAAAGAGATACCAGAAAGCCAAGCTCCCTATCGTAAAAGCGAAGATTGGTCCACAGATCACGAATATGATCTGTGATGATGCCATATTTGATGAGGTTCCGACAAGGGGTGAGGTAAAAGCCATGGTAAGCGGCATCTACATACTCAGTGTCAAGAGTGTCCGCGGCAAAAAGAATGCACCTGTCGAAGAAGAAAACGGCAAGAAAAAGAAGAAAGGCTTCAGAAATAAAATGCGTGCCCGTCAGGCTGAATATCAAAAGCAGCTCAACGACGAGATTATGGCAAAAGCCCAGAATAAAGCCAAAGGTCTTGATAAGGAAAAGACCAAGGAAGAGATTAAACGTGAAAAAGAGAGAGCCAAGAAAATCAAAGATGGAATCTAAGAAAACTGTTAGTATCAAAAATATCATTCTCGTATTTCTGCCTGTTTTTGCGGCAGTTATTCTGCAATATGCAGTCATGTTCGGCGATGTGATGATCTTATTCCTGAAAAATCTTTGTTCAGATGACCGGTCTGTAAACTCACACACTGCGGGTATGATCATGAACCAGAGCTACGCACAACCGATGAACAGAGCCTATATGTCTCTTGCACAGTATCTCCTGTTCATCCTGTGTTTTGGACTGTGGTATTATAAGGTCTTCTGTAAAAACAGCATAAAAGACGGGGAGTCGCTCAAAGCAGCGATATCCTCGTCTTTTCGTGCATTATTTGCAAAGCTGCCTCCGGTATGTCTGATCATCTGTGGCTATGCTCTACAGGTGTTCGTCGACAGCATTCTGGCACTGCTGCACCCTGTATTCCCTGAGACAATGAATGCATACGATCAGATGATATCCGGTGTCACCGGCGTTTCTTCCTCCTGGGTAATGCTGCTCTCAGTAATCCTGTTTGGACCGATCGGGGAAGAACTGTTGTTTCGCGGGCTGATTCTCCGTTATGGAAACCGACTGTTTCCATACAGTGTATCCATCCTCTTACAGGCATGCCTGTTCGGCGTATACCATGGCAATATCGTCCAGGGTATCTATGCATTTGCCATAGGTATCATCTTTGGCGCACTGACCTGCAGATATGACAGTATCATTCCTGGCATACTGCTCCATATCATTATCAATGCAAGCATACTGTTCATACCTGAAGTCTTTTTGTCCAACACGATACACTGTATCATAACGGCTGCCATCTCTGCGGTCATCGCTGCGGTGATACTTGTTCTGTTTTTTATCAGGCATCAGGATAAAACAGCAGACTCTAAGGACTGATCCTTCAGGCTATTTATTCTGATCATAATGGTATATATATACTTTTTCATCAGGATCTGTATTATAAGACGGAAGCTTGATAATATGATCAAGCTGAAACGGATATCTGCGTATGATCCGCATCATATCATAAGTACAATAATATAAGATAATAGTGATCCGCCGTGGATGTTCCCCGGCGGATATCATTATATGATCCAGAACCTGTTCCAGAATATCCATGGAAAACGGATTAAAAAAATAAAAGAAATTGTCAGTCGGTTCGATCCGGTATTCCTCTGCTTTCATATGAAGAAGACTGAATCTCCTTCTCTGTCCGAGGAAACGCTTGTGATAATATTCTGCATTCTGCGTCAGCCGGTCATAGATATCACGATCATATTCCACGCCAGTCACGCCACACATATATCTGTGGTTGCAGTAAAACAATACTCTTCCAAGACCGCATCCGAAATCCACCAATGTATCAGAAGGCTTCAATTCAACAACATCAAATATATCAGTCAATCCTGCATATTCCGATGCCTCATATATGGAATACTTTTCTGGTATGTGAGATGCACCGGACATATCTCCTGCCGTCTCTTTTGTACTTATTCCGAGGAACTGCTCAAATTCGTCCTCTCTGTCCATCTCATCACTCCCTGTGAATTTCCTGCTCTGCGCTGGTAATCCTCATCCGTATCTTCATGGGAAGAGCTTCCTGTTCTCCCATAATAAGTCTATACGAAGTCTCTGCACATATCTCAAAATCATCCGGCAGTCCCGGACCATCCCATAATGTATCTGTATATGCTTTCATGTCATCAAGCGGCAGACCGTCTGTGCGTCCGATATTAAAATCATAGGCATCTGTCTCAATCGTAACCGGAATCATACCATACGGCGTATGATACGTCGTATGATGAACGAGGGACTTACCATACATAAAATCGGTGTTCAATTCTCCCTTTCTCGTAATACGCAGTCCTTCCTCTGATATATGTATGGTAGATCGCGTCATCTTTCCGTCACCGGACAGATCTTCTACATACACCAGCCTGTAATCCAGTCTCCGCACTTCCATCACGGCAAAGACATTCGAGCGCAACACATCTCCCTGTGCATCTGTACTCTCAAATTCTATATTTACCTTCATATTATGGTCTCTCCACAGCCATATCGATCAGAGTATCGACCAGTTTCTCTATATCATATCCCTTTGCATTCCAGAGCATCGGATACATACTGATAGATGTAAATCCCGGCAATGTATTGATCTCATTAAATACAACACAATTGGTATCCTGTTCCAGGAAGAAATCTACACGAGCCAAACCAAATCCATCTATCGCATTGAATATTCTGACTGCAGCATCCCTGATCTCATCTTCCTTGCCCAGCGGCAGCTCCGGTCCAATCACAGTCTTGGATTCTGCATTGTTATACTTTGCATCATAATCATAGAACTCTGCCGCAGCCAGAATCTCGCCCAAACCTGATGCCTGCGTCCGGTCACCATGTCCCAGAACCGCACACTCTATCTCCCTGCCGATGATCGTCTCCTCAACAAGGATCTTATAATCATGTCTGGCAGCCTCCTTAAGGCCGGCAATCAGCATATCACGATCCTCCGCCTTGGATACGCCCTTAGATGAACCTGCCTTGGATGGTTTCACAAATACCGGATACGACAGAGCAGCCTCCACTCTGGACACCACACTGTCCATATCTGCAAGCTGTTCACGAAGCACAGGGACATACTGTGCCTGACGGATTCCAAGCGTATCCACGATCAGTTTTGTATAGAATTTATCCATGGCTGCCGCAGAGGCAAGAACGCCGCATCCGACATATGGAATATCCGCCATCTCAAATAATCCCTGTATCGTACCATCTTCACCATACATACCATGCAGCACAGGAAATATCACATCAAGCTTCACAGAATTAACCCTGTGATATGTATCTGCCGCAGCCTGACCAGCTTCCGGCTCCAATGTCTCGCCTGCCTTCATAAGCATCATTTCTCCGGCTGTATCTGGTGATATGATCGCAGAGATATTGCTCTCCTTCCAGCTTCCGTTCTCTATAGATGCTATATCTGCTGCCTGCAGCCATCTTCCCTCCTTGGTGATTCCAATCAGATAAAGATTATATTTGCTTGTATCCACCGCTTTTGCGATCGTAACTACCGATACACAAGAAACCTCATGTTCTGAGGATCTTCCGCCAAATATCACTGCCAGATTTTTCTTCGACATTATATTTTCCTCTCTTTTATTCGTTTGTATATTTATTATATGATCCTGTATACGGTATCGTACATACCGCATACAGGGATTATAGCACATTCCTTCAGAAAATGCATTATTCTGTTATATGCTTCAGCCAGTCCACAAATTTGAATCGTACTACCACCTCATTGTCCCCGGTATCACAGTCGACAAACAGTTTTCTGTAATCCTCCTCCGACAGATTCTCCTCAAGCTTTTTTTCATCTTCCCGGGAAACTACAGCGCCGGAATCTATCGTGTAACACATCATCGGATACAGAATACACCAAAAATTCTCACCCTCCGCTGCTCCGATATCAATTCTGAGTGCCTGATAATTACCTGCAGGCAGAACAAGCTCCCCGTACTGTCTGATTGGGAAGAAATCATTTGCAATATATACATTTACGTCATAATCATATCCGGCTTCCTCAATAACCTTAGCAGCGGTATCCCTGATCTCATCCACATGTTCGCTGATATATTCCAATATCTCATCACGACTGCAGTCCCCGCTGTTTTCCTCACCTATCAGCATAAGAACGGCATCCCTGACATCGTATTTCAATGCCAGATCCTCCGCAGAATTACTGTTTGCCCTTACATGAAAACGCAGGATAACATCCTCGAGATCATCACACTCTGGCGGCTGATAATTAACATCCTGGCCAAGTGCACAAGGATCCGGCATTATCTCAGGCAGACTGATCTCATTCTCTCCGCTATATGCATCTGTCTCCATTGCGCTGATATATGGCGAGCCTGCAATCTGTCTTGCCAATGTCTCCTCGTCTTTGCCTGCCGTCCGTATAAAAAACAATATATATGATCCTGCCAGACCAAATACAATCCCGAGAAATCCTCCGATAAGCATCCCCCGAACAATCTTCTTTGCCATAATAAAGCCTCCTTACAGATACACCCGTATATTTTTCGGGCACATATTCTATCAGGAGTCTTCCCCTGCGTACGCCTCCTTAATCAATTCCCGCAAAATAATATCTCTGCTTCCGCTTTCCTCCATCAGATGAACAGGAACCGACTTCGCCATCATTGGAAGCATACTGAATTCTTTTACTATATCATATACTGCGTCTGTGCTCATGCCGGGATAAAATGTCATTTCATTGATATGACCGACATCCAGCTGCCTGTCGTTTTCATCATAATACTGATGCAATGCATCCTCCAGACTGCCTGATTCACAGGAATAGGAGCTTGTCTTGAGTGCTTTTGCAGAATCCCCCATATAATCTGTCAGATCCGCTATCTCAAACGCAAATACATACACATCTCCGGCATCCGGAGAAGAATCATCTGATATAATCATGGAGACAACGTAATCCCTGTCCTCCAACGAAGAACTCTCATATTTATTACCACACCCGGTCATTATCATTGCAATCATACACAAAAGGATTGTATAGATTCCTTTGCGTTTATTTACACATCTTACCAGCGCTACAACCAGTGGAAGCAGCACACTGATTCCCACATCGATCCATATCAGATACCACATCACATAACGGGCACGTACCGCATTGCCAAGGATCCACATACCGATCAGCACAAGCAGAACCAGCAAAAATGATATGCATACCGTGACAGCCGAACGATGATCGGATTTCTTATCAAACATGGCCCCTGCGAACTCCTTCGCATAAAACAGATAACCACTGATAACCGCAAATACGCCGATTACCCAGAATGCAAGCACAGGATAATCCAGCCGCTCCACCAGACCTCCCGGCAATGCCGATGCCTCCATCACATTCAGCGTTGCTGTGCTGTCAGCCCGCACCCAGTCTGAACCGAGGATTCCGATAATAAACACATATGCCAGTATCATAGCGATTAATATCCATATCAATATTTTCAGGCTGTTCTTCCAATGATTTTGTTTCTGTGTCACCAGTGTAAATGTCATGAGTTCAACACTTGACACCACCAAAAATGCCAGATAAGCCCCCAAAAATATATCCGGAAGACTGCCACCGGACAGTCGTTCACCAAAAAGCTCCGGTGGCAGACTCTGCCAGTCAATATTGCTGACTGCAAAAACCGCCACCAGAATCAGTGGAACGATCATCCACCAGAACAAGAGCTCCAACAGACGGCCTCTCTTCTCCACATCCCGCATGGCTCCGTATCCGCATATAAATACAAACGGCACGGCAATGATCCAGATATTCATGCTCCTCAGCATGTAACGATGTATGACTGTAGAGAAAAAAAACAATATGACAGAAGCCCGCAATACATACCGAAAAACATATATCAGGTCTACCACTCTGCATGCCCATCCCATATTATCATTGACAGCCCGGACGAGACCTTCCGGAAACCATTTGGAAAATCCATAGATGACCAAACCATATATGCACAAAAATACAAGTGCGACACAAAATGCATATACATGCCGGTCCCCTGCTATTCTTGTTGTAATATACGGAATACAGACCATACCTATCGTGATATTTTCAAGCAGTCCGATTCGAAATACCTGTCGCTCGGATAACCGTCCGTTTTCAAGATTCATTTAGTGCTCCTCCTTCTTCTGACCGTTATCATTGTTCTTCATCCGCAGACGTATACGATTTTCCCCTCTCGCCCACACAGGCCTCTTCACCATAGACTTGATCGGTGCCCGCATTACAAAATCCTTTTTCCCATGCATATTATCCACACTTCCCGCAATAACCGGCATCATATACGGTACACCGAAGCTGGTCAGCTCTGACAAGTGTATCGCTACGATCAGCAAACCCAGCAAAAAACCATATAATCCAAAAATGGCAGAAGTCAGGATAATAAAGAACTTCAACAGACGGAATACTGATGCAAACTCTTCATTTGGAATGGCAAAGGATGCGATCGCAGTAAGAGCCACAACAATAACTACAATAGTACTTACGATCCCGGCATCCACAGCGGCCTGCCCTACGATCAGTCCTCCTACCACTCCTATCGTGTTGCCCAGCGGCCCCGGCAGCCTGATTCCCGCCTCCCGCAGCAGTTCAAACAAAAATTCCATGATAAGGATCTCCACCACTATAGGAAATGTCACCATCGAACGGGCTGAAGCAATGGCATAGAGCAGTCTGGTGGGAAGCATCTCACTATGATACACCGTGACAGCGATATAAAGACCCGGAAATGCAATCGCCAGAAACGCTGCAATATATCTTAATGCCCTGGCAAATGTTCCCACAGCCCATCTGTTATAGTAATCATCCGAAGCCTGTAAAAGCATGTTAAAATTCGACGGTGCCAGTATGACCTCCGGCGAGTTATCAAACACAACTGCCACTCTTCCCTCTACGATACCTGCCGCCACTTTATCCGGTCTCGTAGTCGACTGGAATGTCGGAAATGGAGAATACCATTTTTCTTCCATCAGATGTTCCGCCATACCACTGTCAAATATCGCATCTATATCGTATTTCTCAATTCTGTCCCTGATATTCTGCACCAGCTCCGGTCTTGCCACATCCTCCAGATACATCAGCGCATAATCTG
This sequence comes from Wujia sp., assembly GCA_051877775.1. Classification (GTDB taxonomy): domain Bacteria; phylum Bacillota; class Clostridia; order Lachnospirales; family Lachnospiraceae; genus Coprococcus_C. The sequence goes on along the minus strand of JBJEJF010000024.1, from coordinate 12,784 downwards.
TCCGTGATCGCTGGCCTATGGTTCCCTGCTCGCACTTTAACTTGGCATCCCTGATCCGTCTTCTGATCAGTGCCGTGCACTGCCTGAATCCTTCATTAAAGCTGTCTTTCGGACCTCTCATACCGGCCTCGGAATCATTTTCACTGATTCCGCGAAGCGGCAGTTTTTTGGTAGACAAAACCAGTGCCTCATTATAGCCATCAACAAATATCGCAGTATCTCCCTTTAAAACTGCTGCCACAGCCTGGTCAAAAGAAGGTTCTCTGGTGATGTCAACAGTCTGTGCCTCCCTGTACAATATAGATTCCCATATGCTCTGCGCCTGTCTGCTTCCACACTGATCTCCGGCCGGATTCCCACTCCGAATTCCCTTCTCTTCCACATATCCCGGATCCACAGATTCCCGCGTGCCTCTCCATTCATAGGTAAGCGGCTTTAAGATTGTATCTTCAACCATGCCGTTATCCGTCAATCCGTCTATATATATCACATGAATCCGTACCGGCTCCGGCAGCCGCTCCAGCACAAAGGACTTCTGTACAACATCCCCACATTTATCAAACAGCTGTCTCAATACCGCCTTATTCTGCGACAGCTCAGAACTGATGGGAATCTTTAATCTGTTGTCCGCATCATATAAGTTTCTGATATCTTTCATGACCAACCTCACACATTTCATTTCAAATATTTTGTGCAAAGTTCTATGATTTATACGAAAATAAGAAAACCGGATGATATTTTTACCGACAACTTGATGTCTGTAAAATACCATCCGGTCATATATGATCATCCGATTAAAATTGTTATCCGGTTAATTATTTATTTACGCCGGATTGGTAACATTTCGAATGACGATCTGTTCCTGATTATAGATATGCTCTTCCATAATCTTCTGTGCTGTGTCGGCATCCCCTTTCAGAATCGCCATCGTGATCTGGTCATGCTCTTTAATCAATATATCATGATACAGAAAATCTTTCACATATTCCACCCTGTAACGATATACCTGCTCCCGCAGATTCTGGGCTATATTGATCAGCTTCTGATTCTTAGATGCCTTATATATCGTATTATGAAATGCCTCATCACCCTCTACGATAGCCGGAACCAGCTTGGAATTGATTGCCTCACGAAAAGCGATACAGGTCTGTTTCAGCTCTTCCCTGCCCGCTTCATCGATCCTCTCACATGCAAGCTTCACGGACAATGCCTCGATCGCCATCCTGACCTCCAGAGCATCCTTCAAGTCTTTTACAGTAATATTAGCGACCTCTGCTCCCTTCCTCGGAATCATCACTACCAGACCCTCCAGCTCCAGCATACGTATCGCCTCACGCACCGGTGTACGGCTTACTCCAAGCTTATTGGCCAGGGTAACCTCCATCAGTCTCTCCCCCGGCTGAAATTCCCCCTGTATGATTGCATGACGCAGAGTATTAAAAACAACTTCCCGCAGAGGAAGGTATTCATCAAGTTTTAAATTCAGCTTCATTTCACTTCACTCCTTTTCTGTAGATTAAATCGGTGTTGTCAGATATATCTCCTCCGACAAGCCACGCTGCCTTATACATTCTGCTGCATCTCCGGCCGCTTCCTTATCTGTATATATGCCAAACACTGTCGGTCCGCTTCCACTCATAATGGCATTTTGGGCGCCGTGCTCCTTCATCACAGATTTAATTAACTCTATCTCCGGATGCATATCTATCGTTACAGTCTCCAATACATTTTCCATATGGGATGCAATCTGTGTCAGATCTCCTCCCTGCAACGCACATAGCATACCGTCCACATCAGGATGATGTGACAACCTGTCTGCCTGAAGTCTGGTATATACCATCCCGGTACTTACACTGATCGGAGGCTTTGCAACCAGCACATAACAATCCGGAAGTGGTGCGACCGGAGTCAGTTTTTCTCCGATTCCCTCCGATAATGCAGTCCTTCCCATCACGCAATATGGCACATCAGCTCCCAAACGCACACCAAGCTCCATGAGACGCTTCTCATCGGCACCCAGCGCAAATAATTCATTTACCGCATGCAGCGTCGCTGCGCAGTCGGTACTTCCACCTGCCATCCCGGCCTCTACAGGAATATGCTTCTCCAAATGTACCGATATCCCTGCATTTATACCAAACTCATCAAACATGAGCGAGATCGCCTTATATATCAGATTGTGGCTATCCGTTGGAATATCGGAGCGGTTTGCCGTCAGCGTGATCTTTCTCTCTCCGCTATCCCCGTCTTCCAGCCTGAATGTCAATTCATCATACAGATTCAGATTCTGCATCACCATACGGACATCATGATAACCATCCGGCCGCTTCCGCAGAACATCTAACACAAGATTTACCTTTGCGTAAGCTTTACGTACTAAAGTCTTCACTCTGTATTCCTCCTTGAATTATAATATATCTGCAAAACATTTTTTAAAATATGCGTTTTGCATAAGTGTTGTTATATGATGTGATGATCGTGCTATGTTTGTTGTTTCTCTACCATGTTTTTGAAGGACTTTTGCAGTTTTGGGAAGTTCTATTACTTTTATACTGTTACCAATTCATGTGCACGCTCCAGCGAACTCGCGTCATCTACGTATAGCATGAGGATGCAAGGACTTTTGGAAACGCGGGTCCTTAGTGCGAGCCGTAAGGCTCACACTTAGTACCCTTGCGTTTCCAATGGAGCGCGAGCGTTCCTGGAATCCTCATGCTATACGTAGATGACACTCAGACACACTTTCGCGTGCACATTGGCAACAGTATAAAAGTAATGAACTTCTACCAAAACTGCGTCTCATCAAAAACATGGCAGAGAAAAACAAACACACATACAAATTTTTACATATAACAACACTTATACGAAACGCATATTCTAAAAAGATATTTTGCAACTAGCTATAATGTATACAATATACATTGTATTATTTTATTTTTTTTTGCACAAGAGTTAATTATTATTTTTTTGATCCGATATAGAATATGAGAGGATTTCTTATTCTCATCATAAACCAAGGAGGGTTATAAAATGGAATTAAACGGAATTAATTCAAACTCATATACTGCTCCTGCTTATACTTCCGGTGTCTCTCAGTACACAGCTGCAGCAGATACTGCTTCTACCGCCACGGAAGACGAAGCCGCTGTATATGAAAAATCTGATTCTACTGTCTCTAAAGCTACTTATACAGCCAATTCAAAAGTAGATCAGGCAACCATTGACAAATTAAAAGCTGATGCAGAAGCCCGTTACTCACAACTTGCCTCTCTGGTAGAGAAGCTTATGACCAAACAGGGCAACACGTATCAGTATGCAACCTTAAGTGATCTGATGAAAGGTGTACAGTCCGGTGAAGTTCCGGTGGATGCAGAGACTGTCGCACAGGCCAAAAAAGACGTTGCTGAAGATGGATATTGGGGTGTTGAGCAGACTGCTGACAGAATCGTCTCCTTTGCTAAGGCATTAACCGGTGGTGATACCAGCAAGATCGAAGAGATGAGAGCAGCAATCGAAAAAGGCTACAAAGCCGCAACCAAGACATGGGGCGATGAACTGCCTGAGATCTCATCCAAGACCCATGACAGGATCAATGAGCTTCTGGATGAATGGGCCAAAGAGACAGCAAGCTGACGCTACAGCTATCTAATTAAAACAAATACATATTTAATAAAAGTCACGGTCCGCCAGTTCTCCGACACGAGAAAGCGGACCGTGATGTTTTATGCTGCTATCTTTCTATATCCCGTTATCACGATTTTATAATAATCAGTCTGTCACCTTCTTTTACGAAATCATTTTCGAGATTATTCACTGTTCGTATGGAATCCGTTGTCGCATAGTACTGCCTTGCAATGGACCACAGGGTATCTCCTTTTTTCACGATATAACCAACGATTCCCGGCATGGATGCCTTCTTTTCATAATCGATCTGGGATACACTCATATCCGTAATTATCTCAGTGCTCGTATTGGAGAAGATCGATATTCCCAGATTGATCTGGGCTTTTATCTCAACCTCTTCACTATTCAACAATGATGCTGTCAGCTGGTCAAGCCCCGGCACGATCCTGACAGAGTCATCCTTAGACAATGCAACCGTATCCACGGTGTAGTCAAATGGTATATTGACCTCCATGCAGTTCATCGGCTCATCGTCCGCGGAGATATATAATATACAGGTTTTTACAACACCTGTCACATACACGTTATTTTCCCGGATACTCACATCATCCACTTCAACATTTCCGTATATATGACATATCTGAAGCAGTTTTGCCTCATCACCCGCAATCCTTTTTCTGTAATTGACCTTTGCCTTGGCACAGTTACGCATCATAAGATTCTCAAATGCATATTTTTTTGTCTCCGGAACGATCTCCATCTGCGGTGAATACATATCACTGAGTAAGGTCACTTCCTGATCCGCGTACATTTTGATATTCATATCAACATTATACTCTACGCCGATCATCCGGTCCTCACCATCTGCATCCGGTCTTATACTGACATCCCCTTTACCAAGCATGCACTCTGCTTCCAGTATCATATCTTCACCGGCGCCCGAACATTCCACCTCCTTGGATATCGTTCTCACGGAAAAAAGATACTGTATCGGCAAATGTTCCTCCTGTCCTTTGTATATGGCAAATATCTCTACCTCTCCCCTTACGATAAGCTTATCATCCATAGGCTTTGTTTCCATATTGCGGAGTTCTACAGACGACCATAATATCTCTTTTATATTGGGTTTATTCTGGGGAATGTCTATCTCTTCCTTTAACCTGAACATATCATGCTTAGCGATCACCGTCTCTGTAATCAGTGCTTTTTTATATTGACACTCTATTCCCTGTCCATTTTCCAGATCTGTGGCCGCATTGATCTTCACATCCTCATAGACAGTAACATCACTTCCAATCAGCCCACGAACCTCCAGCTTCCTGGAATTGATCATGCTGACTGTCAGGTCTTCTAACAGGCACTGGCAACTGGCCGTATGAGAACGATTTATCCCATCAACATTGATATGATCCTCAAATGGGATCTCCCCCTCATACACCTCGATATCCGCCCTGTCCCCAGCCGTTTTATACAGCGCATTAAAATAGACCGTTCCCGTAACCCTGATCCTGCCGTCCTCGGAGAGAACCTCCTCCACGACTATGTACCCGTTTTTGGCGATGATCCTGTCTATGTCCTCCTTCGTATCCGGTATATTAAAATCGTCATCGATCGTGAGCTGGGAATACTTCGAAGCTTTCAAAATACTTGTATGTATCTCTTTCCTGCAAAAATCCATATACCCTCCACCTATTCCAGAGCTTTCCCGGACACACCGCGAGAATCTCCCTTTTATAATCACAATACTTATGTTTTTAAATATATTCCGGTATTTTATTTTTATTCCTGCATTTTAACAAAATTTATACAGGCTAATCCGTTTCAAATATAACAGGCAGCTCATACTTTTCACATTTTAAAACAATATACGGATACATAGAAGGTGTTCCCGCTGCTATCTCGCCGGAGTTTTCCGCATCCGAACCGCTGTGTGTCTCCTCAACCTTAAGCATATCGGAGGTAAGCAGATTGGTTTCCACATAGATTGCCTTATCGGTGAGATACAGATCCTCCACGACCACATTCAGATTCTTTCTGTCATGTTCTCCATATCCGATTACAATATACAGATAATTATTATTAACGTAAGTCAGCTTAAATGGTTTTCCTTTTTTCTCGTTGATGATCTCCAACAGCTCCTGCGGCATTCGCGTCTCATCACATACCGTAAATTCAATATCTTTACGTCCACCCTCCTTCTTCTCTCCACATCCTCCAACGAAAAACAGCAGCATTACCAACAATGCTGCTATCATCCATCTTCCTATCCTTCTCATGCAATCACCTGCGCACATTATCGTTATTCCATATATACGTCGATCGTATCGATAATATGTCCGGTTCGCATAATATACATTTTGTTACAGTGACATACTGATATCTTCCGATATGTATCGAATCGATATCTCTGTCAGAGTTACGCCATTGGCACTGACATACAGACGATGTAGTCCCTTTCTCTTATAAAAGATGACACGCCGCGACAGACTAACCGGAGCGCCGCCTGTTCCACGAAATGTAAATGTTCCGACCGGCGTTCCCATCGCAAACAATGTACACGGGATCTGTGCCAGCTCCCCCGCCGAAGAATAACCGGTCAGTGTCACCTCATAAGTTCCCTGCCTGGTTATATCTACCGGAAGCACATAATTAGTTCCTTTTTTGGACTCTTTATAAGACAGGTCATATGTCAGCTCCCTGTCAACAACGATATAATTCAGATTTCTTATATCATCCTGATTTTCTTCTTCCCGTCGATTAATTATCTCCATCTCATTCACATTCCCCAGCATACGCTCCATGGCACGCGATTTCATGACATAATCACATATATTGATTGCACTCCGCTGAAGCCATGCGCGAAAAGCTGCATCATCAGCCAGGAGCGCACAACTCACATCATTATAATCATTATCCGCCGCACATGTATTGACCATAAATACATCATTCTGGGAACGCACCATAAGCCGGTATCCATTCCTCGGACTGATCTCGGATTCACTGCTGATATTAGCCCACCAGTCCGTCATCACAATTCCCTTAAATCCCCATTCATCACGCAGAATCGTCGTACACAGATCATAGCATTCCGCAGTGCGCACTCCATTTACCACACCATAAGAAGTCATAACTGTATCTGCATATCCGCTCTTCACTGCCATTTCAAATCCTCTCAGATATATCTCGCGCAGTGCACGCGCAGATATCACTGCATCAGCGGTACGTCTTCCATGTTCCTGATTATTCCCGCAAAAATGCTTCATCGCACCGGATATATTCCATACTTTCAATCCTTTTAAGAAAGCTATGGCAAATGCTCCTGTCACGAGAGGATCTTCAGAATAATACTCAAAATTCCTTCCGTTCAACGGGTACCGGTGTATATTCATACCCGGACCGAGCAGACATTCTATCTGATTTGCAGCCAGTTCCATACCGGTATAGCTGTACAATTCTTCCACCAGTTTTACATTAAATGTACATCCCAGAAGGGTGCCATTTGGAAGACTGAAAGCCCTGGTTCCACAATCCATACGAATTCCCGAAGGTCCGTCACTGCAACACAATGCCGGAATACCCATCTCCCGAAGATGCTCTGATACGCCTCCCAGTGCGGAAGCCGTCCCCGGCGTAACAAGTGGACTTCCCATCCCTTCACCGCAGACGATACACACCAGATCATAATCTGTCATCTGACCGACAAATGCATCCATCGAGAGATTACCGTTTTTTACATCAGCAAGCCGGTGATATTCTCCATTTTCCCTGGCCATTTGTTCCAACAGTCTCACCGGTGCTGATTCTGCCCGCTTGTCCATATCGGTTATAACAACCGGAACAGACTCCTCCTCTGCAACACAATTTCCGTCCGCATCCATAACAGGGCGGATCCTGTAAAATGCACTCGTTGGAGCATATGCCTGTGACAGTGCCTCCGTCACGATTGTCTCAGGCAATGTGAATACGATCTCACGCGCAGCACTCCTGACATCAGTTCCCACATACAGAGCATATTCTCCCGCTTCCAGGACAAAACATGCTCTATGTCCCGTCACTCCACTATCATCAAATGATGCAAAGCTCCTGCAGTCAATTTCAAAAGACAATTCCTGGGATTGTCCGGGTGCCAGCAGACCGGTTTTCTCAAATGCCACAAGACTTCTCAGCGGTTTGCCCAGCAATCCCTGTGGTGCCTCCACATAGATCTGCACAACCTCTTTACCAGGCATTTTTCCCTTATTTGTTACCATCACCGACAGGCTGACAATCAGCGAATCTATATCTGTCTGCTCAGATACAGTTGCAACCTCGAATTCTGTATAGGACAGGCCATATCCAAAAGGATAGCGTACTTTGTCTCTGGCAAAGGTCTCAAAATACCGATACCCGACATAGATATCCTCATGATAATAATTACGTTCCCTGTCTCCAAAATAATCGAAAGCCGGATAATCTTCCAGACTATAAGCTATAGTATCCGTCAATTTACCGGAAGGGCTGACAGCTCCGGTCAGAATATCCGCAACACCATCTCCACCAACCATTCCGCCCTGCCATACATACAGCACAGCATCCGGTTCTATACTATCCACAAAGGACATATCAAGAATGCCACCCACATTGAGAAGCACAATCATTTTATCGAAATAGCTTCTCACCCGGCCCATCATATCCTCTTCTATGTCCGTCAATCGATAAGAGCCTGCTATGTCTTCCGCATCTCTATCTTCACCCGCCGTTCTTCCGATAACGACCAGTGCAACGGATGAAACTTCACTTGCCCGCTCTACAATGTCATCGGTCAGCGGCATTTCTGCCTGGGACCATGGTTCTTTTCCCCAGCCGCAGCCTTCATCATACGGATGTTCCATCTCCCATACATTGTAAATCTCCAGCAACTCTCCGTTCAGTGCGATCTTGCCGCTATTCTCCAGTCCCTCCAGTATACCTACTACAGAATCAACGTTTACCATACCGCCTGAACCGACGCCACTCTTATAATAATGATTTTGAATCCGTCCAAATACAGACACCATCGTTCCTGCAGATAACGGAAGCACATTTTTCTCATTGCGCAGCAACACGCAACCCTCAGCTACAGCTTCTCTTGCTTTTGCAGCATACGCATTCCAATCAAGTGTATCTTTGTTGTCTTTTCCCTGTCTTTTTATCATATCTACCAGCATAACACCTCATGTCCGTCCTCTGTTACAAGCACCATGATCTCCCATTGTGCAGACGGCAGTCCATCTTCTGTATACACTTCCCAGTCATTTTCTTCATCAATAAAAATACCGGCCTTACCCATATTGACCATTGGTTCTATCGTAAATATCATACCCGGAACCATCAGCATCTCCGTTCCCCGTCTTGAGTTGTAGCTGACCCACGGATCCTCATGAAACTCCAGTCCGACTCCGTGTCCTCCGATCTCTCTGACGACCGTATAACCATTTTCATATGCATGATCATGCACAGCCTGCCCCATGTCGCCAAGATATCCCCATGGCTTCACCTCATCAAGGCCCTTATATACACATTCCTTTGTCACTTCAACAAGACGTTTTTTTTCAGCACTTACATCACCTATACAAAACATTCTGGATGAATCTGAAAAATATCCGTTCAATATCGTTGAACAGTCAACATTAATAATATCCCCCGAACGCAGGATAACATCCTTAGACGGGAATCCATGACATACCTGGTCGTTTACCGAAGTACACACCGAATATGGAAATCCCTCATAATTCAGTGGTGCCGGAATACCACCCATATCTGTTGTCATATCATATACAATCTTATCGATCTCAGCTGTATTCATGCCTTCATGAATGTTCTTCTCAATATAATCCAGAATTGCAATGTTGATCTTACAGCTCTCTTTGATACCAGCGATCTGCTCCGGATTCTTTATAATGCTGTGGGGCGGTATAATATGCCCTTCATTTGCAGCTCTCATAATCTTTTCATCAAAATTCTCATGACAGACCTTATACTTTCTGCCACTTCCACACCAGCATGGATCATTTCTACCTATCTTTTTTGACATACTTACACTTCTTTCTGTACATTTCCCGAAACATGTCTGCTTTATTACACAATTTGTATATAATACAAAGCAAAACCATCCTCATTATAGCCGTGTACAGTTTATCACATTATTGATTCTGTGGCAAGAATCGGCCCATTTTGTAAGCATCTGATCACATCCGATCTGCAGGCATCCTGTCAGAATGAACGGTCTACAAAAGGAACAGCCCTGTGAATATATGTCACATCATCCTCCGCATCATAAGAAAAAGCAATATTTACATTGACCCTGTGAGAATCCTGATATACAAATTCATCTATATTCCGACTATATCCATACACACACACAACATCATCAAATGTGTCATATTGAACCTGTCTGGCATCCATCTCCTCCATAAATGTCCCAATCTGATCTTCCATCTCACCTTCAGTCATTTTCCCTTTTACCTGGCTGCACAGATATATATTGGTATTAGCCGACATACCGAGTCCGGCATATAATTCTGACAGCTTTTCTTTGTAGTCATAGACCGCCGTTCCCGCATCCTGTTTCAGATCAATCTGTATCATGATATAGTTTTCCAGAAGAGTCTGCCCATACTCATCAACAGTCGACAGTGTGATGATCTTAATCTCCGTATCTCCCTTAGCTCCCTGCTTGGCAAGCTCTGTGATCTCATGCTCTCCATCCTGCCTGTGTGTGATCTCATAACCTGATACGATGCCCAACTCCGATGCCAGCCTCTTTGCCATTGTTTCCTTTAATTCCGAAGACAGTGTCTCATTTCCATAAAATGCATAGGCTTTCACCTGACTCTCTGTCAGATTCTCCACGCCAAGGCTCATCGCCTGTTCGACAAGTTTTTCTTCACGATTTACAGATGCATTAATAAACAGCTGTATCAGAGCCGCCGCCCATATAAGTACCAGTACATATATTTTTGATTTTGTATTCATCATAATCTCCCTTTCTGTTGATACTAGATAGATGACCAAAGTCTTGACCATCCTGCGGGATATTATTCGAATTCAATGAAAAATTTTACGAATAATCATGTACTTTGCTTCCAGTCAAAAATCTTGACATTTTTTGCATGTTGGAAAGTACATAATTATGATATGCGTAATCTATCGGCTGTACTGTTCGTATTTCCGGATTGCATCAGCTTCCTCCAGATTAAAATCCTGCATCAATATTTTTATTATCTGTTCACGGTCTGCGCCAAAGTTAGTACATTGTCTGACTATCGCACGGATACCATTCTCTTCACCCTCAAGCTTCCCTTCAAGCCTTCCTTTAAGCCTGCCTGCCTCCATACCGGAATCACGGGCATAGTCCATCGCTGCATTATAATCACGTACCGCTTTCAAATGTGCTTCATATCTTGCCCGTATTCTCTCTCCCAGACTCATTCGCTTCAACTCCCGTATCGCCTCTAATATTCCGGCATTCCCTGTCTCTATCATCCTAAGATCCGCCTCACTCTCCGCATTGAAAAAACGTATCCAGTTCTCCACATCCCCATCCCCGGTTACCTTCTTCCTCAACTCGATCGTATGCAGTTCAAGCATATCGGAAAATTCATGTCCGCTTCTGTCCCAGTATTTGTATCGGACCAGCTGAATCTCAATGTTAATTTTCGTATCGTCATTAAGCTCGATCAGCACGTCCAGAATACCAAGCTTCTGACGCCGGTATGTCCTCCTCAGCAACGGATTTCTCAGCTTGACGGACCGAATCTCCTCAAGTGGGATCCCAAGAACATCACTGACAAAATATGTCCGGATTATCTCGTTTTCAAAGAGTTCTTTCAGACAGAAATCACTCTTCGGAAGTAACAGTTTCATTTGTACACTCCTTCCTCACATGTGAAAGAGTATAAACTAATAACTATAGATATATTATACACTTTCACTCTGTATTCATCAATAGTTTTTTGGATCTACAAGGAAAATCTGAAATAAAATGACTTATAAAAATAGATGTGGCATATCACCACAAATGAAATTTTCCCCTGTGGAAGTATAATATTACATTCCACAGAGGCTGTCAACCGTTTTCTGTGTGATTAGACGATTCATGTCATCATAGATATAGATCAGGACAACACCATTTGCAAATGTGGCTGTCTCCCGGTTGCCATTTACATCATAGGTGTAGTCCTGCCTGCTGTATCTGTCTGACTTGTGATCCTTTTTCGGACTGAGAAGCCACCCTTGGAAATCAGTGATTTTAAATGACTTGAATCCACTTAGAACAAACTTTATGAATGTACTTAAGAAAGAACCTTTGAAGCTGATAAAAAGAATTCTGGAATCCGACCCCTCATTCATCGAACAGCCAAAAACCAAGAATCCAAAGTTATCTGCATATAAGAAAGCAATTAATGATTATGCAGGAAAGCGAGCTAAGTATCATAAAGTTGATTGTAATATTGACATTGCATACCAGATGTTTATTGTCCAGTGTATTGATAAGGCAATGGTGGAAAGGGCTGGCACAATCATGGAACGAGTCTTCAGATTCTTACCAGCACACTTGAAGTTACAAAATGCTGTTATTACACAGCAGGACTGCCTCGGATATTTAAAAAACGATGATACTAAAAAATGTTACTTCTGGATGTGCCATACATCGGTTCAGAGCATACTTGTGCTGTTACTAGTTACAAATATCCGCCTTTTCACCAGAAAGTAGCTGAATACTTACAGAACGCTGAATATCCATTTATATACTACTGCCGAAGCACACCACCTAAATCAGATAGCACTTTCAATAGGGCAGATGCGGAACATATCATGAAGATGAAACTGGGTCAGTATTTTATGAATAAAGGTTACTACGTCCAGAAAGTCCGCCTTGATAACGATACTTAGCTAATGGTAAGCAATCAGCTTTATGATAAAAAATATAAATTTCAGTGGACATCTTTCGAACAGGAAATCATATAAGTAAAATAACTCTATCACCTACTTAAATTTCCTTTTGGAAATAAGCAGATGATAGAGTTTAAATCATTATAATTATGAAATACTCAAAAGCATACTCAATTGCATTTCAGCTATATCATCCATATAACTACTATAATAAATTTTCACAATACCACTCTGGTTTTAAAACTGA
>JBJEJF010000023.1:0-56864 GCA_051877775.1 Wujia sp. | reverse complement strand
GCGGTACCTGTCATACCGGCTTTCTTTTTATATTTGTTAAAGAAATTCTGGAATGTGATCGTAGCAAGTGTCTTACTTTCCCTCTTGACCTTCACATTCTCTTTTGCCTCTATAGCCTGGTGCAGACCGTCTGAGAATCTTCTTCCCGGCATGATACGGCCTGTAAACTCATCTACGATCAGGACTTCATCATCCTTGACAACATAATCCTTATCTCTGAACATGAGTGCATGGGCTTTCAATGCCATGATCATGTTGTGCTGAATATCAATATTGTCAGCATCCGAAAAGTTATCTATATGGAAGAACTGCTCTACCTCTTTGACACCCTGCGCGGTAAGAACGACCTGCTTGTCCTTTTCATTTACAAGGTAATCTCCGTCTTCCTCGATCTCATTACCCATAATGGCATCCATCTTAGATAATTCCATTGATGCCGTACCACGTTTCATTCTTCTTGCAAGATAATCGCACATTTTGTACAGATCTGTAGACTTCCCGCTCTGACCGGATATAATAAGCGGTGTTCTCGCCTCATCGATCAAAACAGAGTCGACCTCATCCACGATTGCATAATGCAGATCTCTCTGTACTAGCTGTTCTTTGTATATAACCATGTTATCCCTCAGATAATCAAATCCGAGCTCGTTGTTAGTCACATAAGTAATATCACAATTGTACGCTTCCCGTCTCTCATCATTCTTGTAGCTGTTTAAGATAACACCGACTTTCAGTCCGAGGAATTCATGCACCTTGCCCATCCACTCGGCATCACGCTTGGCCAGGTAATCATTGACGGTAACGATATGTACGCCCTTGCCTTCCAACGCATTGAGGTAAGCCGGCAATGTAGATACAAGCGTCTTACCTTCACCGGTTCTCATCTCAGGTATTCTGCCCTGGTGAAGCAGGATACCACCGATAAGCTGTACACGGTAATGCTTCATATGCAGAACACGGTCTGCCGCCTCTCTGACGACAGCAAATGCCTCCACCAGCAGATCATCCAGTGTCTCACCCGCCGCAAGTCGCTTTTTAAACTCTTCTGTTTTTCCTTTTAACTCTTCATCGCTCAATGCCTGCATTGATTCATCGAGCTCCTCTATCTTATCCACGATCGGATATATCTTTTTCAGTTCTTTTTCACTATGTGTGCCAAAAACTTTTTCTACCAGGCCCATATTAACCTCCGAATCCTGTTTACATTCAAACATACAGTTATTTCATCATAACCCTTAATATAACATCAATCACGATCTAAGGCAAGAATTTTCTTTGAATTGAGTCTTGATTTGGATCACGTTTGCCAAACAAAAAGGGTGCTGTACCGGTCTGTTCATCACATACCTTCATCCGGCTCATCCACACAATCGTGTGATATTCTGTCCTCTTCCGGTATGTAATGAATAAGGCCGGATACCGCACCCCACTGACATACATATATTAACTTATCAAAAAACTTTTAGAACTCTGGTTCTATCAATCCATAAGTGTTGCCTTTACGTTTGTAAACCACATTCACCTCATCAGTCTCTGCATTGCGGAATACATAAAAACTGTGTCCCAACAATTCCATCTGCACACAGGCATCCTCCGGATACATCGGCTTAACTGCAAATCTCTTGCTGCGGATGATCTTTACTTCCTCATCGTCATCATCATCTGTATCAAAGAAATCGCTCTGGATATATGCCGCATTCTGTTCTTTATCTACGATCTTCTTTTTGTAACGTGTAACCTGACGCTCAATAACCTCAACTACAAGATCTATAGATACATACATATCATCACTGGACTGCTCTGCTCTGATAATGTGTCCCTTCATAGGAATCGTTACTTCTATCTTCTGTCTCTCTTTCTCGACAGAGAACGTCACCTGCACATCAGTATCTGCTGCAAAGAATTTTTCTAACCTCCCAAGCTTGTCATAAATTGCCGTCTTAAGACCATCCGTAACTTCAATATTCTTGCCACTGATTATGTAATTCATGTGCCCCACTCCTTTTTGGTCAAACTCATGCATCCGCAAGACCCTGTATACGCAATTTCAGATCACTGAAAAGCAAAATTACAGTTAAATTTATGTAAAGCGGATACATTGTCATAATTATATCATACTCACGTTGTTTTTCCAATACATTTTTGACATACACATACACGATACTAAAACAAGAGCTGTCGTACCGACCGGCACGCAGCTCTTGTCTCTGACCCTGTACAGAATCGTATTATATAAAATTTACACACATTATAAACATGTTAATAAATTATCCTGACAGCCTTGCATGCTGTACTGTAATTCATACTGGATATGATGATCCCTGTCGAACTTGTACTTGCATGTACGACCTGTCCATTACCAATATAGATCGCAACATGTTGGATCGAACCCGTTCCATGATCATAAAATACCAGATCACCCGGCTGCAGTGCCGACAGACTAACCTCGGTACCTACAGTAGCCTGTACATCTGCAGTACGCGGAAGACTGATACCAAATGCAGCATACACACTCATAACAAATCCCGAACAGTCAGCACCATTGGTGAGACTTGTCCCGCCATATACATACGGATTACCTACAAACTGCAGTGCATAATTGGCCACGTCTGCGCCAGCACCCGAATATGGTACATCTGCCGGAGCTTCTGTCGTGGAAGGTGCTTCTGTTGTAGACGGAGCTTCTGTCGTAGAAGAAGCCTCTGTCGTATCACGATCAGAATCTTCCGAATCCTTCTTATCAGAGTTGTCATCAGCTGTTTTATTGCCGGAATCATTACCTTCCGTTTCCTCTGCCTTCTGAGCAGCCTCTGCCGCAGCCGCTTCCTCCTCAATGGTACGGGCAGTAACTGTATTATATGTGACATCTATGTAGTCATTCTTAACATAACCTGACAGTGAATTGTCAACCTCTATACAGGTCCACTCTGCCCCCTGACTCACGATACCATATCGTTCACCATTTGGTATCAGTGTCAGACAATCACTGTCTTCTGATTCAGCTGCCCTTACCTTAAGTGCGCTTGCATTGACAACTGCAATCTTGCTCAGATTGGCTTCTGCATATTCACCTGCATCATCTCCAAATACAAGATACTCATTTTTTACATAACCTCTGCAATTACCGGAAGAGATCAGGGACCATTCATCTCCTTTTTCCTCAACAGTCATGATTCCAGTCGGGCCTATACTTCCCACACGCTCTGCTTCAATGTTTCCTTCCTCTCTAATGTTAAGGTAATCTGAGATCGCCACCAATGCTTTATTCCGGAATTCCGGATAGCGAACACCTTCTGCGTCAGTAGCAGTTGCCTGATCCAGTCTGATATTTCCTGCGAGTCCGGATGCAGTTCCCACCATCACGGTATCAGAATATTCTGCAAGGTCATCTCCTCCCGCCGCAATATAGCGGTCCACCGCTGATGTGATACTCACATTTATTTTATCATATGTAACATCGCTTGCATCTGCATGCCCTGCGCTCAGTTCGCCTGCTGCGCACAAAAGTAAACCAGCCGACGCAGCGATCACAAACCATTTCTTACATGTTCTCACCATGTATCTGCCTCCAAATATTAAATCATTTCTCAATTTATTACAAAATTGTTACAACTTATTACAAACTCATTGTATCAATTGTTACATTTCTTGTCAATCCTTCATTTAATAAATTTTTTGTAACATAAAAAATAATTTTTTTATGTTAATCTTTTTTCACCTCTTGCCAACTCAGCAAAGAATTTGTATAATCTATTACAGAAAATGCGTTTTTTGCCGGATTCCGGCATCATGACAGTTGTCACAACGAAAGGATATGAGGATCATGAATATCACCTCGATCGGAAGCATGAACATCTCATTGACCGACACAGAGTCAATGAATGCAATTGATACTTCCATATTAAAAAAATCTCTTGATTTGATGGAAACAAATGGCGATATGTTGACAAGAATGATGGAACAGTCTGTCAATCCCAACATTGGTTCTAACATTGATATCCGGCTCTGATTTTGTATCAGTGCCGGATATTTTCATTATACAGAGCACACACTGCTCCTGAAATTGCATCGACAAGTTTTTGCTGATATTGTTCATCGATCAGCCTGGCAGTCTCCTCCGGGCAGCTCAAAAAACCACATTCTATAATAACTCCCGGACATATACTTTTTCTAAGTATAAAGTAATCATTTCCCTCCTTTGCAACCCGCTTATTCTCCGGATCAACCTCCGATATCATATTTTGCTGGATTGCTTCCGCCAACGTTCTGCTTTCCTCCGAGGTTCCATGATAAAATACCTGAGCACCTTTCACAGAAGCATCAGTGTAACTGTTCTGATGAATACTAATTAAAATATCTGCCTGTGAAGTATTGATAATTTCTACACGATTATTCATATCCGATGTTTTCTTATTCGTTGCCCCCGGCGTTGCAAGACTTTCATCATTTTCTCTGGTCATAACCACTTTTATTCCCTGTTTTTCCAGAGCCTCCTTTAATTTCAGCGATATAGCCAGATTCACATCCTTCTCAAGCACATCCGATGTACCGACCTTTCCCGGATCACTGCCTCCATGCCCAGGGTCGATTACAACCACAAAATCATCATTCGGTTTTATTGCTTTACTGAAATACAGAGCACAATTCACAATGAGGAGTACAAATAGAAATATAGAACCAACGATAACCTTTATGAATCTGTTTCGATTCAAACACATACGCAACCTTGAAATTACATTTTCCATGACATCACAATCCGTACTACTTATTTTCATCATATGCAGCACATACGCTTACATATGATAACGAAAGTCTTTATACCATGGTTCTTTTGTAAAATGTTCTGGAGAATTGTCATAACAAAATGTGAAGTCGCAATGAACTAAAATTATTCATACGATTATCCATACCCGAAATCAATTATAAGCTTGTTAATCATTGTCTACTTGTAAATACACCTTTTTTACGTTAAAATATGTGTGTGTGTAGCAGGCTTAGCCTGTGTTGTGGGTACTTGCACTACTCACTTCGTTCGGCAGGGTTGCCGCCCTGTTGAACTGCACACTTTTCTCTTTTACTGTGTTTTTCCTACTTGTAATAGAGATTTTGGTATGGTAAAATTATACACGAGAATTCAAGAGAAAAGTGTGCAGTTCAACAAGGCGGCAACCTTGCTGAGCGAAGACAGGTAGTGCAAGTACCCGCAACACAGATTAAGTCCAATATACAAAGCAGTCATCCGTTTGTATATCTGTTTGGCTTTTATTCTGATACCTTAATGTTATATATTAGAGGTGTAAGTGTGGTGTACAACATACTTACACCTCTTTTGAATTCTCACAGACATGTCACCTTAGGAAGCAGGGCATCTTCTGGTTCCTAAGGCTTTGACTGTCTTGTGAGAATCGGTATTAATAATAGACTACCGATTATTTGTCATGCATATCAATTAATCGGTAGTCTTTTTATTTTACGAATATATAACACGAGGAGGGATAAAATGGCCATACAAGAGGTTATCAAATATGAGGGAGACAATGACGTATTAATATACAAGCATCCTGCAGAAGATTTTAACACACTGTCTCAGTTGATTGTACATGAATCGCAGGAAGCAGTATTTTTCAGTGACGGCCAGGCACTTGACACATTTAAGGCCGGTCGGTACACTCTTACAACCAAAAATATACCACTGATATCAAAATTACGGAACCTCGTCTCCGGTGGAGTATCACCATTTCATGTAGAGGTCTACTTCATCAACCTTGCAACTATGATGGATATTGTATGGGGAACACCTAGCCAAGTTACAGTAAAGGATCCTGTGTACGGATATAATTATAGTGCCGGTGCAAATGGTTCGTTTGGTATCAAGATAACTGATGGACGTAAACTTCTTATCAATATGGTAGGAACAGAAAAGGAACTGTCTATTACTGGTGTTCAAAAATATTTCAAGGATCTTATAGTTACCAGAGTCAAGAACTGTATAGCGATTGAATTAAGTAAATACAGCTATAATGTATTTAACCAACACCTTAATGAAATATCCGAAAATGTAGCAACCCAGATCGAAAAAGATATCGCTGATTATGGAATCAAAATATTAAATTTCTTTGTTTCATCAATCACCATCAAACCCGATGATTTAGAAACGCTAAAAGGACTCGATAACAACATGGTTCAAAAAAGATTTGAGGCCATGGGGAATCGTGATGCCAGCGTCATTGAAGCTGAAGGGCTAGCAAAAGCAAGAGAAATCCAAGGATATACCTGGCAACAAGAGCAACAATTTGATGTCAGCAAAACATTTGCACAAAATGAAGGTTTTGCTGGTAATCCTGCCAACATGATGGCACAGATTCCTCTGGCATTTTCCATGGGAAATATGATAGGTGACAATATCATGCAGGCTACAGGTTCGCATCCTGTCAATCCGGTATCAGTCTCACAGCAAACACCACATACAACCGGAACATCAATATGCACTAACTGCGGATCTAACATTCCTGATGGCGCTAAATTCTGTATGAACTGCGGAGCCAAAACTGAAATTACCAAACAAATTTTCTGTATGCAATGCGGTTCACCTATGCCAGCAGATGCCAAATTCTGTATGAACTGTGGAACAAGGAGGGATGGATAATGAAATACATATTTTGCATTATTGCCTTACTTTTACAGCCTATCTTCACTATATATATGTGCAAGAGCAGAAACAAAGCAGAAGCTGCCTTAAGGCTTCCTCTGACATTTATAAGCGGATTATATCTTATTATACAGATTTATGTATTTATAAAATACTGTTCCAAATTTCCTGAAGCTTTGGAAAAATGGTCATATATTATACAGCTCACAATATTGGTAGTATTCATAGTCATTGAGCTTGCACTTTTCGGAAGCAACAAATACATAAACAATGTACAGGAAAATGAGCAGGCATCCATATATGACTTCAAGAGCCTCATACAGGAATTGCAGATATGTCTGACCGGCATCTCTGATGCTCAAAATCGGCAGTGTGCAGAGGCTCTTCTTGAACGTATGAGATACGAGGATCCGGTGAGTTCATATAATGTTTACAACGAAAATACAAGCATTCATATTCTTATAGCTGAGTTGAACAACATAAGTGACAATGCCACTTTTGCTGCAACATGTCAGCAAATCAACCAGCAACTTGATATAAGAAAAATTAAAAATACAAAGGAGCAAGGATAATGATAGCAATTAAATGTCCAAATTGTGGAAGTGAAAAAGTACAATCTCTCACAGAAGAAAAATATGTTTGTCTTGCATGTGATAATGTATTTTTAGTGCATAATGCATCTAAAGAATTCAGACAAACAGATGAACATATCAGCAATGTTCATGCTGATATCTCTTCGCAGCTTGCAGATATACAAAACAGCGTTCAACGCCAAAACACAAATCAAGGTATGGATGTTGATTATGTTTTTCAACAGGCCATGAACTTATTAAATACTGACAATAATGCAGCCGAAGATATATTTATTGATATTGCCGAGGAACATCCATGGTGTTATAAGGGATGGTATGGATTATGTCTATGTATAACAGAAAAAGAATGTATTAGTGATTTCGGAGCAAATGTTGAGTTGCTATATAAAAGATATCAAAAAATGATACTATGTGCAGACTTACCGGCCGATAAAAAAGAATTCATGCTACAGCAAATAAAATCTTCCTTTGAAAAATTTTATCAGTCTGCTTGTGACGATATAAGCAATAATACTGTCCTTAACGACGAAGCTTCATTAGAAAATATATTAGACTTTATAAATGATGCAGATAAATGGTCCGACATATTTTCGGACATCATATTAAAAAGAGATAATTTGCTTAAGCAATTAAAATCTGCCACTCAAAATATAATCCAGGCAAGCAAATCTCAATACAACAATAAAATGGACAGTTTAAATATGCAGTTACGCGAAGCACAACAGAATGTCGATAATAAAAAATACAGCTTTGAGCAGCAAAGAATGTCTATACAACAGCAAATATCATCCGCAGACAATACAATAGCACATAATCAAAAGAAATCTCAACTGACATGTGTAATAATAGGAATTGCAGCAGCTATATTATTGTTACTACTTTTATTCAAAGCATTTGTCCCATGGGTTATAGATACCAAATACTTATACCAGGAAGCAAGTGCTGAAAGCAACTTTATAGATAGAATATGGCAATATATAGTATACACTGTATGGGGGCTTATAAAAATTGCTCTTTCATTGGGAATTCTTGGCGTATTGAGTTTCATTACATATAAAATAATTGATAGCCTTCAATATAAAAATGCTTACCAAAATGATGCAATCAGAACCAACAATCAGGAACAAACAGATGCTTTCAATCAAGAGTTAACTAAATCTTTAGATTATGAAAACAGGAAATTGGTTCCTATTAACCAGCAAATTATAGAATGTAAAAAAGCTCTTCAAACAATAGCATCAAAAGAAAATATGCTATCTAGTATAACCATAGATAATGTTCATGACCTAGCAAACATTCTCGATTATTATTATTATGATGATGAACTCGCAGATGACGAAGAAGATCTCATCGAGGAGTATGAAGACAAAGAACTCGATGATCCATTTTTAACAAACTTTTTCTCCGATAAATCAAATCAACAGACTTTTTCTAACGCTTATGGTCGTTTTATGAAACGTATACAATCTGCTAATTCAGTTTTGATACGAAACACCGACTCATCTGCTGTAGATATGCAATCAAACACAGAGTCAAATACATACACAAGCCCCGAAAATGAGCAATTGCAATATTATTGTCCAGTCTGTGGCGCCACAACAACTCCCGGCACCGTATTCTGTACCGCATGCGGTGCACGCCTGAACGAATAACCAAAACCGGCTATTATACTGGAATATATGAATGTTCCAACCAATTCATATGCAAAATCCAATATAATAGCCGTTTCATTTTTCTTATAACATCCCGGCAGCCTTCATCTCCTGACGGCGTTTTTTCATCGCGTCAAGAATAATACCTCTTGCTTCAATTGCCTGTTCCTTTGTTGCCGGCTCTACATCTTTCAGGACATAGTCAATCCCCATCTGCTCATACTTCGTCTTACCCATATCATGATAAGGCAGCACATCCAGAGCCTTGATATGTGTAAACTGTCCGATAAAGTATCCCAGTCTCTCCAGATACTCCGGTATCAGGGTAATCCCCGGTACAAGGACATGTCTGATCCATATCTCCTTGCCCTGTTCGTCCAGGAATTTCAGGAAATCAAATATATTGTCACACGGCTGACCGGTAAGCTTCTTATGCTCTTCCGGATCAATATGCTTGATGTCAAGCATAATAAGATCTGTGGACTTCATGAGTCTTTCATATTTGGCTAACGTCTCAGGGACATTGCGTCGGAACATTATTCCTGAAGTATCAAGACATGTATGAATTCCCTTCTTTTTAGCGCCCTCAAAAAGCTCGATCAGAAAATCTATCTGTACTAATGGTTCGCCTCCTGTAACCGTAAGGCCTCCATCCTTCAAAAACGGCTTATATCTATCATAATCCTCCAGAATTTCTTCCGGTGTCATCTTGGTTCCGCCTGCCATCTCCCATGTATCCGGGTTATGACAATACATGCAGCGCATCGGACATCCCTTGACAAATACAACGTATCTGATACCCGGTCCATCCACTGTACCGAATGTCTCTATCGAATGTATCATTCCCTCCATGCTCGTCTCACTCCTAACTCTGTTTTTCTAAAATAAAAGAGGTACTCCGTATCAGAGTACCTCTTCATGTTAATCTAATTTACGAATAAAATCAATCGCAAATAATGGAATCAACATCAATGCCATCAGTTTATGTCAGATTACATAGCCTCATGGAATGTACGTGAAATAACATCAGCCTGCTGCTCCGGAGTAAGCTTGATGAAGTTTACTGCATATCCTGATACACGGATTGTCAGCTGTGGATAGTTCTCAGGATGCTTCTGAGCATCAAGAAGAGTGTCTCTGTTATATACATTGACATTCAGGTGATATCCACCTTTTTCTGCATATCCGTCTAACATACCAACTAAGTTATCAATCTGCTGTGTACTAGCCATTATTATAATCCTCCTATTCAAATAATTAATAAATGAAGCTAATCTTCTTCAAACGCATCATCGATGCCTTCATGTAAGGTTGGAACTGCACAGGCAAGATTGCCCTTTGCACAGTCAAGACAGCCAAGTGTCTCCACTTCTTTACCTTCCTGATCCGGGTCATAGGACACGTTAATGTGTCCATGACCGTTCTCGACCATACCATCCAGCATGGCAACAATATCGTCAACGTTATTTAAACCATTGTCCATCTAAATCATCCTTTATGTTCTATGGTCACAACCACAGATATATGAATTAGTCAAGCTTAAGATCTACATCAAGATCTCCTGCGAATACCTGATCTTCCTTGCCAAGTGCGCCAGGAATGATAGAGAAGGTATTGGAGATACCATCCTGTGAATCCATAAATGGAAGCTTTGCAACAGATGAAAGTGATGCAAGAGCACCATGTGTATCTCTCTGATGCATTGGGTTAGCACCTGGTGCGAATGGCTGACCTTTCTTTCTTCCACAAGGTGTATCACCTGTGTTCTTACCATATGTTACATTAGATGTAATTGTAAGAATTGACATGGTTGGGAAACCATTTCTATATACATGATGCTTTCTAAGCTTGTGCATGAAAGTAGAAACAATGCTTGCTGCAATCTTATCTACTCTGTCATCGTTGTTACCATACTTAGGGAAATCTCCCTCTGTCTCGTAAGATGTTACGATACCCTGCTCATTTCTGATACACTTAACCTTTGCATACTTGATTGCTGAAAGTGAATCAGCAACAACTGAAAGTCCTGCAAGACCGGTTGCAAAATATCTCTTGACATCTCTGTCATGAAGAGCCATCTGGATTCTCTCATAAGCGTACTTATCATGCATATAGTGAATGATGTTCAGGGCACTTACATATACCTTAGCAAGCCATTCCATCATATCATCAAACTTATCCATAACCTCATCAAAATCAAGGTACTCAGAAGTAATTGGTCTGTACTTAGGACCTACCTGTACGCCTGTACACTCATCAACACCACCGTTGATAGCGTAAAGAAGACATTTTGCAAGGTTAGCTCTTGCTCCGAAGAACTGCATCTCCTTACCGATTACCATAGAAGATACGCAACATGCAATACCATAATCATCTCCGTGAAGAGGTCTCATCAAATCATCATTCTCATACTGGATTGAAGAAGTCTTGATTGACATCTTAGCACAGTACTGCTTCCAGTTGATAGGAAGTCTTGTTGACCAGAGAACTGTAAGGTTTGGCTCTGGTGCTGTACCTAAATTATCAAGTGTATGAAGATAACGGAAGCTCATCTTAGTAACAAGTGGACGTCCGTCAACACCCATACCACCAAGTGACTCTGTAACCCATACAGGATCACCTGCAAATATTGAGTTATACTCAGGTGTTCTTGCGAACTTAACGCATCTCAGCTTCATAATGAAGTGATCAACGAACTCCTGAATCTGCTCCTCTGTAAATGTTCCATTCTTAAGATCTCTCTCAGCGTAGATATCAAGGAAAGTAGATGTACGTCCAAGTGACATAGCCGCACCATTCTGCTCCTTAACTGCGCCTAAGTATCCAAAGTATACTGCCTGAATAGCTTCCTGAACATTTCTTGCCGGCTTGGAGATATCAATACCATAAGAAGCTGCCATCTGCTTTAACTCACCAAGAGCTCTGATCTGCTCTGAGATCTCTTCCTTGCCTCTGATAACATCATCAGTGTAAACCTCACCAAATGACTCCTTCTGGATCTTCTTGTCCTCGATCAGGAAATCAATACCATAAAGAGCAACTCTTCTGTAATCACCGATGATACGTCCACGACCATATGCATCAGGAAGACCTGTGATGATGTGGTTTGTACGGCATCTTCTTATCTCAGGATCATATACATCGAATACACCTGCATTGTGTGTCTTTCTGTGAGTAGTGAAGAACTCAACGATCTCAGGATCAACCTTGTATCCATTGTCTTCGCATGCTTTCATAGCCATACGAATACCACCATAAACGTTCATTCCTCTCTTGAAAGGCTTATCTGTCTGGAAGCCTACGATCTTCTCCTTGCTCTTGTCAAGGTATCCCGGACCATGTGATGTAAGAGTAGAAACAACCTTGGTATCCATATCAAGAACACCGCCTGCCTCTCTCTCCTTCTTGGAGAGGTCAAGAACCATCTGCCACAGATCCTTAGTATCCTGTGTAGGTCCTGCTAAGAATGAATCATCTCCCTCATATGGAGTATAATTCTTCTGAATAAAATCTCTAACCTCAACTTCTTTCTGCCATTTGCCCGGCACAAATCCGTCCCATCCTTCTGCTTCCAATGCGTCCAGTTTTAACAACATTGTCTTATATTCCTCCTTTTTTCTTCCGCAGTCACTATGCGGATCATAATTATTTTATAATGTGTTTACTTCTGTCAGAATCTGACGTCACCCCCGCCAAACTTCTGATGATATCTATATTATAATTTTAAATTGTATACACGTCAACGAAAATGAGTTAAAAAAATGTACTTTTTTCAATACACAGTTTGTATACTGTATACAACATCCGAACAAATTACATCAATGCAGTAAATTGCCCGCTTACACTGATCTCTCACAGAAGAAATCTCACTGTTTTTTTCTTTATTATAGACATTTATCTCCGTAATATGGTATACTTTCATTATCTATGGTAATCTTTTATAGAGTAATAACATCTTTAAGGAGGTTTTGGATTATGGCTAAACAGGTTAACAAATCTATGCTGATCCATGAAATTATTGAAATCGACCCAGGCAACGCAGCAATTCTTATGGCTGCAGGTATGCATTGCGTAGGCTGCCCGTCAGCAGCAATGGAATCTCTGGAGGAGGCTTGCATGGTTCACGGCATGAACGTGGACGAGGTGATCGTATCGATCAATGAGTACCTTGCTCAAAAAGAAGCCAAGGCATAGTTATAAGGAGGATACCATTATGGGATATAATGACAATCAGGACTACAACCAGCAATATAACCCATCATATAATAACCAGACATATGATCAGCAATACGGTCAGTCATACACTAACCAGACATATGATCAGCAGTATGGTCAGACTTATAACAACCAGGCTTATAACCAGCAGTATGGCCCGGCTTACGACAATCAGGCAGCCGGTTATCAGCCTTATGGGCAGTCATACGGAAATGTCCGTACAATATCACCTGAAGCATACAATCTGGTTATCGGAGGAACCCTTCTGTATGGTTTCCTGGTCAACTGTTTTATGATCCAGTTTTGCTTCGACAGCATAGCCAGTCTGTTTATGGGCAGTCCTATCATGTTCTATGTTATTTATTTTGCGATGGCTTTTACAGGTACGATGATGGTCAACAAATCAACAAATCCTGTAATCAGTTTTATTGGTTACAATCTCTTTGTTGTTCCGCTTGGACTGATCATCGCCCTTGTGGTCAACACCTATGCGATGGCCGGTTACTCTACTACCATCACGGCAGCATTTGCAATCACGGCGATTGTGACACTGATCATGATGTTTGTATCATCTGTCTTTCCACGCTTTTTCCTGAACATGGGAAGGACACTGACCGTCACACTGCTTGTGACCATCTTGATCGAGCTGATCATGTCATTCATCGGTTTTGATCTGGGCATTATCGACTATATCGTTGTCCTTGTCTTCTGCGGATACATTGGTTATGACTGGGCTAAGGCAAACGCACTGCCAAAGACTGTTGATAATGCGATTGATTCTGCGGCAGAGTTGTATATCGACATCGTCAACATCTTCCTCAGAGTTTTAAGAATACTTGCACGTGCACAGAAAAACTAAGGAGAATATAAAATGAGCAATAACATCGACACAAAATCCGTCAACAGTATCAGAGTCTTAGCTGCAGATGCGATCCAAAAGGCAAATTCCGGTCATCCCGGACTCCCTTTAGGTTCAGCACCGATGGCTTATGAGTTATGGGCTAAGCATATGAATCATAATCCGGCAGATCCAAAATGGGAGAATCGGGACCGTTTTATTCTGTCCGGCGGACATGGTTCTGCACTGCTTTATTCCCTGCTTCACTTCTTTGGATACGGAATTACGATAGATGATATGAAGAATTTCCGTCAGCTTGGTTCCAAGACCCCGGGACATCCTGAATATGGTCACACGACAGGTGTGGAAGCAACAACAGGTCCTCTTGGTGCCGGTATGGCTATGGCTGTAGGTATGGCCATGGCAGAAAAGCATCTTGCATCTGTTTTTAATAAAGAAAATTATCCGGTTGTTGATCATTACACCTATGTTCTCGGCGGAGACGGCTGCATGATGGAAGGCATTTCATATGAAGCATTTTCCCTTGCAGGCACACTCGGACTTGAAAAACTTATTGTACTGTACGATTCTAACAACATCTCTATCGAAGGCGATACAAACATTGCATTTCGCGAGAATGTAAGACAGCGTTTTGAATCCTTTGGATTCCACACGCAGCTTGTTGAGGACGGCAACGACCTCGATGCTATTGGAAGAGCTATTGAAGCTGCCAAAGCAGAGAAGACCCGTCCATCCATGATAGAGATCAAAACCAAAATCGGTGCCGGATGCCCGGCAAAGGAAGGCAAGGCAAGCGCTCACGGTGAGCCTCTCGGCGAAGAGAACATTGCAGCCATGCGAGCAAACCTTGGCATCGCTGACAATGGTCCTTTTGTAATCGACCAGGATGTATATGATCACTTTGCACAGCTTGCACAGGAAAAAGCAAAAGCAGAAGATACATGGAATGATCTTTTTGGCAACTACTGCAAAACATATCCTGAGATGAAAGAATTATGGGACAGCTATCATGATCCGGATAATGCAAAATGTCTGTTTGATATGGATGATTTCTGGAATTCCTGTGACAAACCGGAGGCAACCAGAAATGTATCAGGAAAACTCCTGAATATAATCAAAGATGTTGTTCCAAATATGTTTGGTGGTGCTGCCGATCTTGCCCCATCTACCAAAACAAATATGAAGGACGCCGGAGATTTTTCCAAAGAATCCCCATCAGGCAAAAATGTTCACTTTGGTATTCGTGAGCTTGCAATGGCTGCAATCGGAAACGGCATCGCACTGCATGGTGGCTTAAGACCTTTCGTTTCCACATTCTTTGTATTCAGTGATTACGTGAAGCCGATGGCAAGACTGTCATCATTGATGAATGTTCCTCTTACTTACGTTCTGACCCATGACAGTATCGGCGTAGGTGAGGATGGACCTACCCACGAACCTATCGAGCAGCTTGCAATGCTCCGCGCAATGCCGAACTTCCATGTATATCGTCCGGCAGATGCAACCGAGTGTGCAGCAGCGTGGTATCATGCTCTGAATAACAAAACAACACCTACTGCACTTGTGTTATCAAGACAGAATCTTCCTCAGCTGGACGGAAGCAGCCAGGAAGCTTTAAAGGGTGGATATATTCTGGAGGATTCCGAAAAAGAAACGCCTGACGCTATCATAATTGCGACCGGCTCAGAGGTATCTCTTGCAGTCGAAGCTAAAAAGGCGCTCATCGAAGACGGTATCGATGTCAGAATAGTGAGCATGCCATGTATGGATATCTTTGAGGAACAGTCCGACGAATATAAGGAGCAGATTCTTCCTAAGAACGTGCGGGCAAGAGTTGGTGTAGAAGCCTTATCCGAATTCGGATGGGGAAAATATATCGGTCTGGATGGCCAATTTGTTGGAATGAGATCATTTGGTGCATCCGCACCTGGCGGAGAGCTCTTTAAGCACTTCGGTATCACGACAGATGCCGTTATCGCCGCTGTCAAAAAAACATTAGCCTAGTATCCCAAACAGGCACTTAATAGTAGTAATAATATTTATAAAAGACGGATAAGTTCTCCTTATCCGTCTTTTATAAATATTATTACTACTATTAAGCACCTGCCTGGGTCGGATATTCTAAAGCTCTGCCAGCGTCTGTAACGCATCTGCGTCAATTATGAGCTTGTAATGTTCTTCCATATGGCTCGGTGTTGCATAGGTCGCACGAACTTTATTGCCATATTCGCTGATCAGATTACAGGTACGGACGAATTCACCATCTGTATTTCTATCCTTCGTCAGATACAGATAAAACTTACTATCCTGCGGATTCTTGTACAGTGAATTCTCACTGTTATATATATTGCTGACCAATTTCGCAGATAGGATAACCTGATCCAACGACTTAAATGCATAGATTCTGAACACTTCCTGCGTTGTAGCAGCCTGCTTTGCATTCGCGCGGACCTGCTTGGTCATGCGGTTAGCACCAAGAGCGCTGAGTCCCTCTGCAAGGTTTCCCAATGCCTCTATCAAGCCGTCTGCTGCCTGGTTGGTCTTCATCTCAATATCTTCATCGCTGTCGGCTTCGTCCTCATCTTCCTGCCTATCCTCATCCACAGGCTTGGTAAAACGGGAAAATCTGGTGTCCAGCTCCTCCGGATCCTCGACCTTTGTAATGATAAGTACAAGGCACTCCGGTGATACAGGTATAGCTTCTATCATAAGTGGAATATTATCCACCTCAAAACCAAGTTCGTTTGATGCCTGCTGCATCAACTCACGAAACAATTCTTTCGCTTTATCGGTACCATACGCTAACTCTGTTAAAAGAAGTTCCTTGTCTGCCAGGTCTGCCTTATAAAGTGTACATCTGATCTGATTTTCACTCAATCTTTCAATTTTCATAACAGTCACTCCTTTCTTGAAAGTTATTACTAGTTTATCACAAAATTAAAACATGTAAAGATAATTCTTCTTTTTTTCACAATATTTTAATGGTAAATCTGTAAACTAAAGATTGTTCTGCCTCAAATCACCAAAAGTTTCAGTGTCAGGATTTCAAAAAATCAATTGCATATTTTTTCCTTTTATAGTATACTCCGATGTATAGATATCAGAGAAATTCTTTATTATTTATTCGCAGTCATCTATTAGACGCGAGGTCGTTTTAATCAACTGTTTCAGTGGAAGTATCCTGCATTTATCATTTATTTCAGTGGGATCCCCGCATTTACCCTTTTACACCAAATGTTTTATTATTTATTATACCGTTTTTCTTTGATATTTATCAGATCCGGCTGTCTTATCCGGAATCACACGCGGCGTTATATCCGGAATCGTTCCGTCCATTGCACAGGCGGGAAAATATATCACATTGCACCACATTAACAGGTCTTAGAATATGATATGCGCCGTAACGGCAGGGGGTGATATACCACTTTATAAGTTCCATATTGTGATCCATACACAAAAAAGGAGGAACCGACACATAACAAGTGGCAGTTCCTCTTTTTTATCCATTGTGTGGGATGTAATTAGTCCTCTGAGATGACACCTGTTGGGCAGGTACCTGCACATGATCCGCAAGAGATACATGTATCTGCATCGATAACAAACTTGCCATCGCCTTCGCTGATTGCGTTTACCGGACAAGCGCCAGCACATGCTCCACACATTACACAACCGTCATTAATTACGAATGCCATAATATAGTCCTCCTTAATCTGCATCTGATAATTATTATCATTTTCTATATTTTAATTCATTTTTCTACATATATCAAGGACTTTTTTGGAATTGTTAAAACTTGTATTCCCGCCTACATACACTTATCAGCATTTATGCCCTTTGCAGGAAATGTTACCGTAATGTTTGTCCCCTGACCCAGTTCACTCTCGACTGCTATATCAGCATTATGCAGCTTCGCACCATGCTTGACAATGGACAGACCAAGACCTGTTCCTCCGATCTCCCTGGAATGGCTTTTATCCACTCTGTAGAATCTCTCAAACACTCTATCCTGCTGGTCCTTGGCGATTCCGATTCCCGTATCTCTGACTGATATTCTCACACAACGTTGTTCTATCCCATCCATAACCGTTTCAACAAGAATATTTACCTTCCCGTTTTCCCTGTTATACTTGACCGCGTTGTCGCAGAGATTATAGACCATTTCCTCTATGATAGCAGGAACTCCCATTATACGGGATGGTTCACCCTCCAGCGTAAGAGTTATTCCCCTCTTATCCGCCACTGGTTCAAGGTGTTCCATCACAGAATCCGCAACTGCATATAGATCAACTGATTCCCTTGCCATAATACTGTCGCCTTCGTCAAGCTGCGATACCTTAATAATATCCTCCACCAGGTGAATCAGCCGCTTTGCCTCATCATATATGTTTCCTGCGAATTTCGGGATATCCTTCTCATCCACGATACCATTTTTAATGATCTCGGCAATACCGGATATGGATGTAAGCGGAGTTTTCAACTCATGTGATACATTTGCTGAGAATTCTCTTCTGAGATTCTCCCGCTCTTCCTTCTCCGTGACATCAGTGACAATGATAATGGCACCCGCCACCTCATCATCATCAAATACCGGATTGATATATATATGATAATACCGCGTTCCCACGGCCAGGATCTGTTCATTGTGGCGCCCAGACAGCGCTGCGCTCACTGCATTCCTGAATTCTTCGGTACGATTCAGTATCAGCACGCTTCTGTTCTCAACACTACACGAAACGCCGAACAGGCGAAGCACACTTGTGTTGTGAGACAGCACAACAGCATTTTTGTCAACTACAATAAATCCTTCCTGCATGTTTTCCGTGATAATATTAAATTCATTCTGTTTTTCCCGCAGTTCCTCCATCGTCTCATTGATCTCACGATTCTGCAGGACGATCTTGCGTATAAACGGCGCCATTTCCTCGTAGACCTTCGTCTCCTCCGGGTGATCCAGATCTATCTGATCAAGTGGTGCAATGATCTGCTTTGATAAACGATACGCAAGGATACCCGCCAGAATAAATGACATGACCAGCACGACGATGATCGGCTGCATCATTCCAAGTGCCAGCACAGTCAGGGAATTCTGGACGTTTGCGACCCTGAGGACACTGCCATCCGATAACCGCAATGCATAATACATGGTTTTCTCTGCAAGTGTATTGGAGTACCTCACGCTGCTGCCTGAGGACGATACCATCGCCTCATGTATCTCCTGTCGTCTGGCATGATTATCCATCTCCGCCACATCGACACGGTTATCATACAGAACAGTTCCATCCGGTGCCACCCAGGTGATCCTTATTTCCGCATCATCCATATACTCAAGATATTCTATGCCGGATTCTTCCACTCCACGCGCAATATATGCCGCCTCGTTTCGTATCTCTTTGCCCAGACGTTTGTTGAAATAACTATATATCACTCCAAATATAACCAGTCCGGACAGCATGATGACCACGAGGACGACGATCATTGTATTTTTAAATATCCTCTTTGTCATATATCTACTCTTCTTCTCTGATTCTATATCCCACGCCTCTCACTGTCTCAATACAGCCTCCGGCGTCCCCAAGCTTCTGTCTCAAGGTTCTGACATGAACATCGACCGTGCGGCTCTCACCATCAAACTCATATCCCCATATCCGGTTCAGCAGCTGATCTCTGGTGAACACCATTCCTTTATTCTGTATCAACAGGCAGAGCAGCTCATATTCCTTTAATGTGAGATTGACTGCCATTCCATCCACCTTCACCTTGTGACGTTCAGGGTAAACTTTTATATGCTCTGTCTCATATACCTTTTCATCTGAATCCCGCTTCTGTTCTCCACCAGATTCAGTTCTCCTTAAGAGTGCCTTTATACGTGCCACAAGCTCCATCATACCAAATGGTTTAGCAACATAATCATCTGCTCCTGTATCCAGACCAAGAACCTTATCGTATTCACTGTCTTTGGCGGTAAGCATGATAACAGGAATCGATTTATTTTCGCTGTCAGACCGCAGTTTTTCTAAGATGGACAATCCATCCTCCTCAGGCAGCATGATATCAAGCAGCAAAAGCTCCGGCTTCTCCTGTGACATAGCTGTCCAGAATGCAGACGGTCTGTCAAATCCCTTTGCAGGGAGTTCCATGTGACAGAGCGTATACACAACAAATTCTCTGATACTGTTATCATCTTCTAAAACGTATATCATTATTTAACATGCTCTCCTGTAATCGAATATTCAACCCACTCTGCAATATTGGTAGCATGATCTCCGATCCGTTCAAAGTATTTTGCAATCATTATGACATCGATCCAGAACTCTCCATTGTCAGGATTGGATGCGATCAGCCTGATCAGATCCTGCTTTACTTCATCAAACAGTCTGTCGACCAGATCATCATATTCCATAACCGCCCGGGCAAGGCCGAGATCCTTCTGCACATATGACTCAACCGCCTCATGCACCATCTTCTTTGCAGCCTCGGACATCTGGGACAAATGTGAGAACTCATACATATCGTGTCCCTGCGTAAATCGAATCATATCAGAGATATCCGCACACTGATCTCCAATCCGTTCCATATCGGAAATCATCTTGAGCGCAGAGGATATATTTCTGAGATCAGACGCCACCGGTTGCTGCTTCAACAACAGATTCATGCATATGCTCTCAATATCCCTCTCACATTTATCGATCCGCTGCTCTCCTTCATGGCTTTTCTTTACAAAATCGATATCACCGCTAAAGAGGGCATTGGTCACTCCGTCAATTACTTTCTCACACAGAGCTCCCATCTTAATCAGCTCAACATTGAGCGTCTCCAGCTGTTTTGCAAACTCAACTCTCATATCAACCAAACCTTCCTGTAATATAGTCTTCCGTTCTCTTATCCTTAGGCTTCGAGAACAGTTTGTCAGTATCATCAAACTCTACGACCTCACCAAGTAGGAAAAAAGCTGTCTTATCAGAGATTCTTGCAGCCTGCTGCATATTATGGGTTACCATTATTATAGTATATTTCTCCTTTAATTCAACAGCCAAATCTTCTATTTTGGAGGTAGAAATAGGATCCAGCGCACTTGTAGGTTCATCCATCAAAAGGACATCCGGCTCTACCGCCAGTGCTCTCGCAATACAGAGTCTCTGCTGCTGTCCACCGGACATACCCAGTGCACTCTTTTTCAATCTGTCCTTCACCTCATCCCAGATAGCCGCATCCCGCAGGGATTTCTCGACGATCTCATCAAGCTTTACCTTGTTATGTATACCATGGGTTCTCGGACCGTACGCTATATTATCATAGATGCTCATAGGGAACGGGTTTGGCTTCTGAAATACCATTCCGACCCGTTTTCTCAACAGGTTTACATCCATCCCTTTATATATATTTTCTCCGTCCAACGTGATCTCTCCGGTGATCTTACATCCCTCAACCAGATCATTCATACGGTTCAGGCTCTTTAGAAGTGTTGACTTGCCACATCCTGACGGACCGATAAATGCGGTGATCTGTCCTGACGGTATATCAAGATTAATATTTTTTAATGCATGAAACTCACCGTAATATAAATCCATATTACTTATCTTAAAATTGCCCATTCGTAATCTCCTTTTAATATTCCTTCTGGAATTTCTTTGCAATATATCCAGACAGTGCATTAATGCCTATAACCATCAGAAGCAGCACAACTGCCGTGGCATATGCCTGTTTTGTATATAATCCCTCAGACATCAGCTTATACATATGGACTGCCAATGTACATCCTGAGTCAAACAGACTGCTCGGAACCTTCGCCTGTGTTCCCGCTGTATAGAGAAGTGCGGCAGTCTCACCGGCAATTCTTCCTATAGCGAGGATAACACCTGACAAAATACCAGGCATGGCAGATGGCAAAATGATCTTAAATATAGTTCTCAGTTTACCGGCACCTAATCCAAAGCTTCCTTCCCGAAATGAATCCGGAACCGCCTTTAAGGCCTCCTCTGTGGTCCTCATGATAGTAGGCAGAACCATGATAGCCAATGTAATGGCACCACCCAGAAATGAAAGCCCCCATTTCAGCGCAATAACAAACAACAGATAACCAAATAATCCATATATGATAGACGGAATACCTGAGAGGGTCTCCGTCGTCAGACTAACTATACCGACCAGCTTATTGCCACGTTTTGCATACTCCACCATATAGATCGCCGAGCATACTCCGATAGGTACCGCGATCAGCAAAGATAACAACGTCATCAGTGCCGTATTGATAATAGCAGGCATCATTGATGCATTCTCTGTGGTATATTCCCATGCAAACAGATCGGCTGTAATATTAGGGACGCCTTTAACCACGATATACACGATCAGTGCTCCCAGCACACCCACTGTAATCAGTGCCGACAAACTGACTATAATAAGCAGGAAAAGTGAAAATGGTTTTCTCTTATATGCTGCCAGCTTATCGCGAAAGCTTGACACATTGATCGGAACGATCTTATTAATATCCTGTTCTTTCATTGCATTGCTTGCATCCATCATTTACGCCCCCTTCTTTTTCACAACAGAAAACAACAGATTGATCAGGAGAATGAACACAAATAATACCACACCTGTTGCAATCAGAGCCTCTCTGTGAAGATCTGCCGCATATCCCATCTCCATAACGATATTCGAAGTAAGGGTTCTGACTCCGCTTATAGGGCTCTCCGGCATTACAGGCT
The DNA here is from genome assembly GCA_051877775.1 of Wujia sp. Lineage (GTDB taxonomy): Bacteria > Bacillota > Clostridia > Lachnospirales > Lachnospiraceae > Coprococcus_C. Next base: position 34,194 of record JBJEJF010000023.1, on the reverse strand, counting down.
GATTGCCGGCTATCATGATTATGGCCATGGTCTCACCTATGGCGCGGCCTATACCCAAAATAATTCCTGCCAGAATGCCTGACTTGGCAGCCGGCACAACGGCCTTAAACACTGCTCTCTCATGCGTATCTCCAAGTGCAAGCGCTCCTTCATAATAACTGTCCGGAACCGCCCTGATGTTAGTCTCCGATACACTGATGATAGTCGGAAGTATCATGATTCCGAGTAAAACGGATGCTGTTAATATACTTTTTCCGCTTCCTCCAAATATATTCTGCATAATTGGTACAATAACCATCAATCCAAAGAAGCCATATACAATGGACGGTATACCTGCCAGAAGATCTACTGCCGGTTTCAACACCTTATGTACTTTTGGAGGGCAAAATTTTGCCATAAAGATAGCGCACAGAAGTCCAATAGGTACTCCTATGATAATTGCACCTGCTGTAACATAAACGCTGCCCACGATCATCGGAAAGATACCAAATTGTCCCTCATTTGGTTTCCACACCCTGCCAAACAGGAACTTAAACAGCCCAATCTCATGCATTGCAGGGACACCATTTGCAAACATAAACAAACATATCACAACAACAGCCAGGATAGATACACAGGCTGCAATTGCAAATACGATATGCATAACTTTTTCTTTTCCCTTATCCATACTGCCTCCATCTGTCCATACTTCAATATAAAATCTTACCGGAGTTCACTGTATCTGATGCAATGAACTCCGGCAAAATTTATTATTTCAGTTCAGACCACTTTGTCACTTCACCGGTATATATCTTTTTTACCTGCTCACTGGAGAGTTCTTCGATATCACTGTTGTTATTGACAACAACTGCGATTCCGTCAAGTGCGATAGCCTGTGCTGTAAGACCCTCTGAGATCTCGCTGTCTTTCAGCTCTCTGGATGCCATTCCGATATCGCAGGCACCCTCGATGGCAGATGTCATACCTGTTGTTGAATCAGACTGCTGTACTTCAATCGTTACATCCGGGTTCAGAGCAACATATGCCTCCTTCAGTTTCTCCATGACAGGTGTTACGGAAGAAGAACCCATGATTGTGATCTTGCCGGACTTACCGCTTGCTGTATAGCTTCCTGTATTACCTTCACTGATATATCCTGCATCCTCAACAACAGCCTGGCCGTCTGCACTCAGGATGAAATCAATGAAATCCTGTGTCTGTTCACTTACACTTCCCTTTGTTGCAATGTTAAATGGTCTTGATACCTTGTATGAGCCATTTTTAACATTTTCAGCAGAAGCTTCTGTTCCGTCAATCTTGACAGCCTTTACTGTATTATCCAGGGAACCAAGTGATATGTACCCGATTGCAGCCTCATTTCCGGCAATCGTTGTCATCATAACTGATGTGGAATTGGTGATCTCAGCTGTAGAGATCGTGTGATCTATCTTATTTCCATCCGCATCCTTTTCCTCTATTCCAAACAATTCAATAAATGCACCTCTGGTACCTGAACCATCCTCTCTGGATACAACTGTGATCTCATCATTTGCTCCGCCTTTACCGCATCCGGTCAGGGATGCAACAAGCATCGTTCCAGCAAGAACTGCCGTCATAAGCTTTTTAAAATTTTTTTTCATTTTTTTCTCTCCTTTTTTGTTTTTTAATCTTTCCACATTGCAAAAAAGAGTATAAGAAACGAACGTAAAAACTGTAATCCGCCCTGTGTTAAATCTATGTTAAGTTAAAAAAGTGTTAAATGGGATGCACATTATAATGTAAAATTATATCGAAAAAAAAGAAATACACGTAAATTTACGGATAATTACAGGTAATTCAGCTTGACACTAACACAGCAAACATCATAAAATGACCCTGTCAGTCAAATTAAATCATATTTAAGAATAGAGGGTTCCAATGAATTTTACCAATCAACTAATAAAAGATTTTGAAAACGATGCTGACCGGCGTATGTCCTTTATATGTCGGATCATGATTTTTCTTATGGTACTTGTCATGCTCTTGAATAAGCTGCATGTGTTCAAAATATCAGCCATGCTGTATCCAACCGTTCTGACTGCCATTTTGATTCTGTTTATCCCGACGATATTATATGATTTTTTTCACATCTACAATAAGTTTGCACGATATTTTGTCCTCACACTGATGGTACTCATGGCAGGACTGTTATATTCGATCTTGTCTTACCATGTCATTATCATGCTGGTTTTTCCTGTAGTCGTAGCATGTCTGTACTGTGATCGTGCCAGTGTACTGTACACCACGATCCTCAGTATACCGGTCATGGCAGCAAGTCATCTGATTGCTTTCCAGTTAAAAGTTGTGCCCGACGAACCGCTCATCACTATGCGTGGTGTGTTATTGTATGGCCTTCTTCCACGTATTATAGAGTTTTTCGCCATCTCGATCATCTGTCTGAGTGTCACCGCAAAGCTGCAGCGGCTGATCAGTACTCTCGTTGCCAAAAACAATGAGCTCTATGAGGACCAGCAGACACTTGTAAGCTCACTGGCAGAACTTGTCGAGGCGCAAAGCCGCGAGACCGGTCAACATGTCAAACGTGTCGCAGCGTATACAGAGATTCTGTGTCATGCCATGGGATTGTCTGATGAAGAGACCTGGAAAGTAAGTGTCGCAAGCATGATGCATGACGTGGGTAAAATAGGAGTTCCACAGGAAATATTACATAAGCCTGCACGATTAACAGATAATGAATTCGAAGAAATCAAGAAACACGTTGATTATGGTTACAAATTATTAGAAAACTCTCCGGGGGAGATCATGCAGATCGCCGCATGTATCGCTCAGCAGCATCATGAGCGATTTGACGGCAAAGGTTATCAGCATAATCTGCAGGCGGAAGAGATCAATTTATATGCACGCTGCGTTGCGATCGCAGATGTATTTGATGCGCTTGTCAGCAAACGCTGCTACAAAGAATCCTGGTCACCTGCACAGGCACGCGCCGAGATCGTGGCGCAGGCAGGACACCAGTTCGATCCCAAACTGACAGCCCTGTTTGATTCCCATTTTGATGAATTTCTGACTGTCATGACACAGTATCCGGATAATGACGTTTAGATACCGTCGATGGCATCCGCTATATCATCCAGCCAATCACCCTCAAAATGTTCTATCTCACCTGCGTCTACCTTTTCACGCAGCTTTGGCTCTATCGGGATCCTGGCAACACGCCGGATTCCGTAACGTTCAGCGATCTCTTCAATATGGCTCTCACCATATATGAAATGCTTTTTCTCACATTGATCACAGACAAAATATGACATATTTTCAACAATTCCAAGAATCGGAATATTCATCGTCTCAGCCATCTTTACTGCTTTTCCGACTATCATGGATACCAGATCCTGTGGCGATGTCACCACGATAATTCCATCGACAGGCAGCGACTGAAATACTGTTAGAGGTACATCCCCGGTTCCGGGCGGACAATCCACATACATACAATCGATATCCTGCCACAATACATCTGACCAGAACTGTTTTACAGTCCCTGCAATGACCGGACCTCTCCATATGACCGGATTATCCTCATCAGGGAGTAGCAGATTCATGGACATGACCTCGATCCCGCTTCTACTTACGACAGGAAATATTACCTCATCATTCGATTGTGCTCTGTCCGTCAGATGAAAGGTCTTAGGAATCGACGGTCCGGTAATATCCGCATCCAAAATCGCAGTCTTCTGTCCTCTGCGCTGTGACATCACTGCAAGCAAAGATGTGACGAGAGATTTACCTACACCACCCTTACCGCTCACTACGGCAATCACCTTCTTTACATTGGAACCCGAATGAAGTTCCGCTTCAAATCCTGTTTTTTTCCTGTCCTTGCAGTCTGCACCGCAGCTTTCACAATTATGCGTACATGTCCGGACAGTATTCTGCTGTCCATCGCTGTTATTTTCCGTCATCTGTATTATCCTCCATAGTATCCAATAATGTCTTCTTCAGCCCTGCAATCTCTTCGCCATGCCCCGCATCATCCAGCGGTGTCTCAAGATAAAATGGAAGGCCGCTCAAAGCCGGATGCCGCACCACATGAAGAAGTGCATCCATCCCTATCTCCCCACCACCAATCACAGCATGTCTGTCTTTGTGAGATGCAAACGGCATCATACTGTCATTCAGATGAACAGTTTTCAGAATGTCCAAACCGAGTACACGGTCAAACTCGTCCAGAACACCATCCAGGTCATGGACGATATCATAACCCGCCGCAAACACATGACAGGTATCCAGACAGATACCGACTCTGTCAGGCCGATCAATCCCACTTCGGATCGCCTTTAATTCCTCAAACGTCACACCTATCTCCGTGCCTTTTCCGGACATCGTTTCAAGCAGGATTGTAATATGCGTATCGTCATCTATCGCCTGATTCAGGCCGTTTATAATATTTTCTATACCGGCATCCGCTCCGATTCCGGTATGGCTTCCGGGATGAAATACCAGATACTCTATCCCAAGTCTGTCCATCCTGACAATATCCTGTCGTATTACATCGCAGGCAAAAGAATACACCTCCGGCTTGGCACTCGCAAGATTGAGCGTGTATGGAGCATGCGCAAGTACCGGACCAATTCCATGTTCTCTACAATATGTCTGGAATCGTTCCAGTTCTTGCTCAGACGGATCCCGGTAACCCGACCCCCGGGGATTCCGGCTGAACATCTGAAATGTGTCAGCCTTTATCTCCACAGCCTTCTCTGCTGCTTTTACCAGCCCTCCTGCGATAGATAAATGTGTTCCCAGCGTAATCGGATTCTTATCTCTAATCAATATATCTGACTCCTTTATAACTCAAACTTACTTATATGCTGTGCAAGTTCCTGTGCTGTACGGCGAAGATTCTCTGCTGACGAAGCAACATTCCTGAAGCTTTCGGCAACCTCAGTAATAACCGCATTTGTCTCCTGTGTACTTGCCACATTATCCTCTGCAATATCAGATAATTTATTCATAATCTCAACAATACCTGCACGGGCATTCTCAAGCTCCTTAGCTTTTACCTCAATACTCTTGATACTTCCCACAGAAGACTGAATCTCATCCATCACTCTTCCTACTGTAGCCTCTGTATCTTCTATATGTCGGTTCTGACGCCCTATCACTGATTGAATCTCTGCCATAGTATATACAACATTTTCAGAATTCTGCATCAGTGCTGCAACGATCTCATTGATCTTATCCGCTGTGTTGGTCGATTCCACTGCAAGTCCCTGTATCTCCGTAGCAACAACAGCAAATCCTTTTCCGGATTCTCCTGCTCTGGCCGCCTCTATGTTTGCATTCAGTGAGAGCAGTGTCGTCTGCTCTGCAATTTCAGAAATAAAATTAGATGCCTCGCGAATCTGTTTTGCTGATTCATTTGTCAGGTTGGTCTGCTCTGCAATCACGTCAATAGCGCGCATGACCTCCTCACTGATCTGTTTCAATGTTGTGATTGAATCCGTTGCCTGATCACTTGAAACCCGCATCACGTCAGCACTATTATTCAGATCTCCGGCTTCCCTGTCTGTCTCTGTCACGAGATTACCCATATGTTCCACATTGGCAGAAGCCTCCCTGACATCCTCCGCCTGAGAAGTTGCGCCATCCGTGATGGCATCCACAGCCTGCTTCACATTATTCATATTCTCAAAAGTTTCATTTGAGGTCTGTTCAAGTACATCAGATGCCTCCATCAGCATGTTCGCACTATCACTGATACTGCCCAGAATAGCACTTAACTCATCCTTAAGTCCGGCGATCGCACGTGTGAGTGCTCCCACCTCATCCTGCCGTGCCATCAGTTTTTCGTCAATCTCAACATTAAGCTTTCCTGAAGCCACCTCTGTCACACTGTCCACACTCTTTTTCATAGCTCGTGATATACTGTTTGCAAGAATGGTCGCCACAACAATGCAGACGATCATGACAAACAACACAATACAGATAATATAGTTCAGAATTCTATCGATCTTCTGCATGGTCGTTTTCTTGTTCAGGCCTGCAAATACCATTCCCACCGGCTCATCGATTCCGTCCTGATGTACCGGAATATAATAACCATAGTAAATTGTTCCATCAATAGATACATTCTCACTAAAATATGACTTATCTTTGACAAGGACCTCATCTGCAATCTTTTCACCTGCCGGCGAACCCAGAATTCGCTCTCCGGACGCATCTACTGCAGATGTCATGATTCTCCTGGTTCCATAGAAAAATGTTACCTCCATGCCTGAATCTTCCCTGATGATATCGACCAGAGATTCTGACTGTGATATATTATAACTTCCTTTCCATATATCACCATTGGAAGCCTCAAAATATTCACCGGAATTCTGATTGTATGCCGCCATTGTCGCAATTGCGGTTCCCTGGAGGGAATTGCGTACCTGATCAATAATTGCGTTTTTAATATATGTATTTGTCATAACAATAACGATAATGCCGAGCAGGAGAATCGGTCCCAGAGAACAAAGCATTATCTTTCTTTTAATAGTCAGTTTCATAAGTATCCTCCTATTCCACAACTACAACATTTCTGTAATACCAGTTTAATGCCCCAGTTATCGTGGCATCATCCAGCGTTCCGCCCTCTGTTCCTACCATCTCTCCGGTATTGGTTTCCATGACGCCATCAAAGACATTAAATTCTCCGCTGACTATCCTTTTCTGCTCCTCAATCACCTTTTCTCTGGTTCCCTCAACCGCAAAATCAGCGATATTAGTCACTTGAACCAGTCCCTCAGCCATTCCGCCATAGTAATTGCTTCCGTCCCATGTACCATTTATGATACTGTTCACCGCAGATGTATAATACGCACTCCAGTTCCAGATAACACTTGTCAGACATGCATCCGGCGTATCCTTGCTCATATCCGAATTATATCCTATTCCATACACGCCATATTCCTCAGCAAGCGTCATAGGATATGGTGTGTCACAGTGCTGGGTCATCACATCACATCCCATATCAAGAAGCTTCCTGGATGCAGCCTCCTCTTTCTCAGGATCATACCAGCTGTTCGTCACTACAACATATATCGTCGCATCCGGATTGACCGACTCTACGCCTATCGCAAAGGCATCTATTCCACCTGTAACCTCTGAGTTATTAATATCCTGTGCTGCCACATACCCTATCTTATTGCTTGTGGTATTCATACCTGCAACGATGCCACTCAGATATCTTGCCTGATATATCCGTCCAAAATAATTATTAAAATTCTTACCATTGGACATATAACCTGTTCCATGTGAGAAATATATATCCGGATACTCCTCCGCCATCTCAGCCGTTGTCTCCATATATCCCCAGCTCGTGGTAAATATTACATTACATCCCTCATCAATACATTCCTGTATGCTCTCTCTGGTTGCAGCGGCATCACTGTCATCCACTATCTTTCTGACGATCTGATCCGATGAAAGTCCAAGGTTATCCTGCATTCCCACAATACCCAGATCATGCGTATAGGAATATCCGCTTCCCTCTGATGGATCTGTGATATAAAGAACACCAACCTTTATATCCTCCTTCGGAATCCCCTGTGCAATGCCATCTGTACCGGTTGCTGTTCCCGCATTGTTCTGCGCTATGCTCTCATAACCCGCATTTGTTGCATAATCATCCGGTGTATTTCCTTTATTCCCACAACCTGTAAGCATAGCCAACATCATGGACACTGCGGCCATTAGAGCAGCTATCTTTTTTCTCATAATAAAAAAATCCCCTTTCCCATTCTTTTTCTCTATTTGTAATAACCAGCATTCCATACCATTTTACAACAAAAAGAGACAAAGAACAAGAAAGAGGTGTACTTAAGAATTTATTTTTCTTCTATATGTTCTCTTCCCTGTGCAATTATTGTTCTGACATGACCATCTGCCAGAGAATAAAAGATCGATTTACCTTCCCTCCTGCTCTTCACCAGTTTATTCTGCTTCAATATCCTGAGCTGGTGTGAGATTGCCGACTGTGTCATATTAAGTGCCTGTGCCAGGTCACATACACACACCTCTGCTTCGAATAACACAAAAAGGATGCGGATCCTTGTAGAATCTCCAAATACCTTAAACAACTCTGCCAGATCATAGAGTTCTTCCTCTGCCGGCATGGTATCCCGGACGACCTGCAGCAGATCCTCATGGATTTCTTCTGCTTCGCAGCATTCTATTTCTTTTTCTGCCATAATTTCACCTCATTATATTACGACGCTACTTATATCTTCTTCACAAATAACGCACGAATTGCATTTAAAACGGCTATCACCATAACTCCGACATCTGCAAAAATAGCCAGCCACATACTCGCAATACCCACTGCTCCGAGAATCAGGCAGACAGCCTTCACACCAAGCGCAAAGATAATATTCTGATGCACAATGCGCAGACACCTTCTGGATATCCTGATCGCCTTCGCGATCTTCATTGGATCATCATCCATAAGCACGACATCCGCTGCTTCTATCGCCGCGTCAGATCCCATGGAACCCATGGCAATCCCGATATCCGCTCTGGATAATACCGGAGCGTCATTGATTCCGTCACCTACAAATGCCAGCAGTTCTCTGTCTCCCTTTTTCTCCAGAAGCTCCTCCACACGGGCAACCTTGTCAGCAGGAAGCAATTCACTGTATACCTCATCGATATCCAATTCCTTCGCAACCTGATCAGCAACCCGTTTCGCATCTCCAGTCAGCATAACCGTTCTGCTGACACCCGACCTGTGTAATGCACAGATTGCTTCTCTTGCAGTCGGTTTTATAATGTCAGAAATCAAGATATGTCCGGCATATCTTCCATCCACTGCCACATGTACCACGGTTCCGACATCATGACATTCCTTATATTCCACACCGATGCGGCGCATCAGTTTATCATTTCCCACAGCCACTACTTTACCATCAATCCGGGCTGTAACACCGTTTCCACCAATTTCTTCCACATCTGTCACACGACTCTGATCTATATTCCGACCATATGCCCGCTGAAGACTTCTGCTGATCGGATGGTTAGAAAAACATTCAGCCATAGCCGCATATTCCAGAAGCTGCGTTTTTTCCATCTCACTGTGGTGTATTCCAACCACCTCAAATACACCTTTCGTCATTGTGCCTGTCTTATCAAACACAACATACCTTGTCTTCGCAAGTGCTTCCAGATAATTTGAACCTTTGACCAGCACACCTTCTCTGCTTGCACCTCCGATCCCGGCAAAAAAGCTAAGCGGTATACTGATCACGAGTGCACACGGACAGCTGATTACCAGAAATGTGAGTGCTCTGTATATCCAGTCTCCCCATGCCGGTTCCGTTCCCAAAAACAGCATTCTGATAACCGGTGGGATAACAGCCAGAACCAGCGCACTATAACATACTGCCGGTGTATAATATCTCGCAAATCTTGAAATAAAATTCTCTGATCTGGATTTCTTGGAGCTTGAATTCTCCACCAGATCAAGAATCTTTGATACCGTTGATTCACCAAACGCCCTTGTTGTCCGAATTCTTAAGACTCCCGTCATATTTATGCATCCACTGACAACCGCATCTCCTACAGTAACCTCCCTCGGGAGGCTCTCCCCGGTCAGTGCACTGGTATTCAATGTTGCAGTTCCCTCTTCCACAATGCCATCTATCGGTATTTTTTCACCCGGCTGAACAACAATGATCGCACCCGTCTCCACTTCATCCGGATCCACACGTTCCAGATTTCCATCCTGCTCGATATTGGCATAATCAGGGCGAATATCCATCAATGCACTGATATTTTTCCTGCTCTTGCCCACCGCGTAGCTTTGAAATAGTTCTCCAATCTGATAGAAAAGCATAACAGCTATCGCTTCCGTATAATCACCGCTGCCGGATAATGCAACTGCAATCGCACCGATTGTCGCTACTGCCATAAGAAAATTCTCGTCAAAAACCTGTCTGTTCACGATTCCCTTCAAAGCCTTTTTTAAAATATCATAACCGACCACAAAGTATGGAATCATATACAGCAAAAACCTGAAAATCCCCTCCACAGGGACAAATTTCAAAGCCACGATCAAAACAGCTGCAATAATAATACGAATCAACATCTTCTTCTGCTTTTTACTCATGCTTCAATCCTCCATTCCGGACCATAATTTCAATCTGATACTCCACTCACGTTCTGAATCGTACCCACGATCAGATATCAAGCCCTCATATCAGACAGAGTCATCCGGCTATATGTATATCTCGCAATCGTCCTCAATTTTTTTGCAGCTCTTCAGTACATTCTTCATAACATCATCGATATCTGCCCCATCCTCAAACTCTACATTCATCTTCAAAGCCATAAAATTGACAACGGCATCTTTGACGCCCGCAGTCTTTTTGGCTGCTTCCTCCATCTTATTGGCACAATTGGCACAATCAACTTCTATCTTATATGTCTTCTTCATAATATCTACCTCTCTTTTATTATTATCAAACATATGAACATCTATTCATATGTTTGATATAATTATAACAAATTAATGAGATATGTCAAGAACAAAATAAAATAACAGCGCATTGCCTATTCATGCATTCCCGGCGTTGTATCCATATTAAAAACACTGTGTATGATTTCTTTTAATGCCAGCGGAAGGAAAGGCTTAGTCAGATAATCCACCGCCCCTGCATCATGCGCTCTCCGTATCGTAGCAAGATCACGGTCCACAGTCATAAACACGACCACAGGATCACATTTTTCCCGAATCTTCTCCAGTGTCTCAGAACCATCCATGCCCGGCATCTCGACATCAAGCAGGATAAGATCTATCTTCTCCTTATCTACGATCTCAAGCGCCTCCATTCCACTTTCTGCAGCGAATATGCGGTACTGGCTCTCATCCTTCATTGCAAACTCAACCATCTTGATATTCATCAGGTCATCATCTACAGCAAGTATATTTTTCCATTCCGCTTCTGTCTGCTTCATACGGTATTCTTTATCTTCCGCAATCAGTGCAAGCATAACATCAGCGATAGCAGGATCAAACTGTGTTCCTTTTCCCATCTCTATTTCTTTTTTTATCGCACTCTGAGGCAGTGCCTTTCGATAACTTCTGTCACTCGCCATCGCATCATACGCATCAGCAACACCGATGATCCGCCCGATCTCCGGAATATTTTCTCCTTCCAGACCAATTGGGTATCCGTTTCCGTCATACCGTTCATGGTGAAACCGTGCCCCCTCCGCAAAACGGCTGTTCTCTGATATGCCACGCAATATATGATAACCTGCAACCGGATGAAGCTTAATATAATTAAACTCCTCCCTTGTAAGCTTTCCCGGCTTGTTTATGATCTCATCAGGCACTCGTATTTTCCCCACATCGTGCAACAGACCTGCATAATAAATCTCTTCCTGTTCCGCCTCACTCTTGCCCATCCTGCGCGCAATCATCCTTGAATATTCAGCCACACGTCTGGAATGACCGCTGGTATAACGATCCTTCGCATCCACAGTTGAACTGAGGGCCATGATCGTCTGATCTAAAAGTCTTTTGACCTCATTCCTACTCTCCTGTAATTCAATCGTTGCCCTGTTTATTTCTTCTGTAAGGAACTTCTCATTTTCCTGATACTGTTCTTCCTGTCTCCGTTTTCTCTGGAAATATCCCACCGTCATGGCTATCGTCCATGCTGCAAATACAAAAATCTCCCCACCGACGATAAAGAGATAGATCATATACCAGTCTTTTTCCCACATCTGTGCATTCTTACGAAGCACATAGACTTTATCCTCAAGCACACTTTCACCATTATTGTCAATGATCTGAAAATGCACCCTGTAATCTCCATAAGTAAGATTATAAAGTGTGATAGGCTGTATATCATTGTAATCAACGACCTGGGCGTATTCGTCCATTCCTTCCACAAAGAAACGTACCTTAACATTGGTCATGGCATAATTTCTCACAGAGCCCTCAATGGATATCCTTCGTGTTTTCTCAGGGATTTCATAAACCACATCCTCTTCCTCCAGGAGCTGGCCATCGCATGAAACTGACGTTATACCATATTTAAAATCGGGCATATGATTATTCTCCCACATACGGAATCTGACTACACCACTATTACTGCACAGGAAAATATCTCCATATTCATCCACATAACTCCATGAATTCACTGTAAGTCCCTGCAAAAGCCCCACAGTGACATCATACTTTTGATACTGAAATGGTTCCCCCGATATGATATCATCTGCATCCGCGATAAAAATACCTGCGCTTGACAGGACATATGCCTTTTCATTTCTGATGATCACATCATAGTTATTAAAATACGGGAATTGATCCAGAAAACGAATCACGCCATCCTCCATATAACACAGACCGCTGCTTGTGATCACAAAATATCCTTCCTTGTATGGCACAATACGCAGAACAACATTTGAGGACAGACCTTCCTTCTTGGAGCGACACTCTTTGATCCGGAAATCATTCTCATCAACCAGATATATACCAGCTCCATCCGTCCCCACATACAAAATGCCATATTGCCCGGATGCCACCGTCAGAATCTGTGTGTTCCCCAATCCATCTTCACCTGTGACAGTCCCCACAACTTCTCCATCCCGGATAAAGTTCAATCCATCAGCCGTTCCCGCTACAATGGTTCCATCCGAAAGCTCCGTCAGACATCTGAATCTGTCGCTGGTCGTTCCCTTCCCATTCATTGTAAATGTTTCCAGGATCTCCTCTCCATCCCAGCACAACAACCCATTTTCCCCATATGTTCCAATCCACAGACGCCCCGTATGATCCACCAACAGGCATCTTACACGTACATTCTCAAGACGGGCAGTCAATGCATTGTGAATCTCCTTATTATCTGAAGGATCCAGGATACAAAGCCCCGTATCCGTGGCACAATACATATATCCCTTATACTTTGTAACAGCGTTGACAGTCGCACTCGCAATACCCGCATTCTCGAAGATATCAGAGAACTGGTTCCTTGCCATCTTCAACACACCATACCTTGAAGATGCCAGCCAGATATTTCCCTGATAATCTGCATGTATCCATGCAAAGGAACCGTCAAAGCCCTCAAAACGCTGCTCACGGAAGTGCATATCAGTATCAACAAATCCAAATCCATCATTTCCGCATACCCAGATATTACCACTCTGATCTTCCTCAAAATATGTGATACCACCCAAAGGTATCCGCATTATTCTCTGTAATTCTATTGTTCCTCCGCTGATATCCACGCTACACAGTTCATCACCCGATGTTCCCACCAGAAGTCCACGGCTTGTCCCCTTTATAACATTATACGTCTGCTTTCCGCTCTGCTTCTCCCCCGTAATCTCCAGTGATTCTGCAGACATACGAAATAAAACACCTGATCCGTCTACACCAATCAGGTTTTCATCAACAGCCACCATTGATGTGACACCCTTGATATGTTCATCTGCAGCTATAATTGTATCATCAACCTCAAATCTGCATATCTCTTCCGTCGTACCAACGTATACAGTACCATCAGAGGCTTCTGCAAAACAGCGGATGAAATCTGATGTCAATCCATCTTCTATTGTAAAAAACGTGAATCTGCCATCTTCATAACGCGCAACACCCCTGTCATTCGTTCCGATCCACAGTCTGTCTTTGCTGTCAGTCATCATGGCTGTAACATTAGATATACCACTATCCTGCATGAACTCAAAATTTTTGCCATCATACCGGGTTAAGCCCGCATAGCTTCCGATCCAGATACAGCCATCCGCAGTCTCCGCCACTACATTTGCCTCAGAAGAAATCAAACCGGAACAATTATTATAGAGTTCGCCAGCATATGTCTCCTCCTGATCTTCCTCTGCATATGCAATATAAGCAGGGCAGACAGTCGCCATAATCATTATAAATGCAAGCGTGATTCCTGTTACTTTTTTAATGTTTTGGGGATTTTTTTGAATTTTCAGAATCAATCGAATCAATAAAAAGGCAACTAAAACACAGAACTGCTTATCCACGATCTCCACAACAGCTTCGCCCGCAAATGAACAGATCCAGCGGGACATACCATGCCAGTCCAGCATATCATACAATGCATCGCCCCATATATTGCCACACCGTCCTCCACGCAGCATATAATTGACAGGTGTAGACAGAATCATACACAATATTCCAAGCCAGAAGCTCGATACCAGTGCCATAGATAATTTCTCAATATATCCTTTTTTTACACAATAATGAAATGCCCATGCAAACATTATGCCTGTAAATATATATGCCAGAGCAGTAATATCTTTTAAACCAAACAGCAGATTATTCATCATCGCCGCGATGATCCCGCCCGGAAGGCCTGTAAAATATGTTGCAACACATGTACCTGTCATATCCATCCAGACAGGCAGTTCCGCATATGCTGCAAGCATTTTACCACCCAGATTGATCAGGATACATCCCATTACAATTCCTATATTTTTAAATACTTTCTTACAGTTTTCAGACATATTACTGCATTCTCCTTCGTACCCGTCCGCTTATCAATATAATCTCATTATTTTCATTGCTCATTATATCATATGCAATGATAAAAAGTGCCTCCGGCATTGTTATAGTAATAACTGACACACAGTAATCCAATACCGGATGCAATAATAGAGTATCAGAATATTATACAGAATAATACTTGAATGTCATTTTCTCCCAATTCACACCAATTATAGCAATCTGCATCTGAAAAATCAATAATCTGTACGCATTCTACATATATTCAGCTTCTTCCTGTGTATGCTGTACAGTTCCCCTCGGGTGCTTTGGAGGCGCATAAACAGAGGACACCTTTAATGGTGCTCTCCCGGTATTGACAATATTATGCCACGTTCCAGCCGGCACAAAAACAACATCTCCTGTACACAGTTGTTTCTCATAATCATGCCTGCATTTGTTTTTCCCCATCATGACGACTGCCGCGCCCTGTTCCACGCGAATAATCTGGTCTGTATCAGCGTGATTCTCAAGTCCGATCTCCCCGTGCGGCGGAATACACATCAGTGTCATCTGCAAATATTCTCCCGTCCACACAGCAAAACGAAAATCCGTATTTTCAACAGATTCCCGTTTTATATTAACCGCATATGGATCTGGTCCATGATCTTTCTGCCTCATACTCATAACACATACTTTCTTTTCTGTTATATAGATATCTTATGCTGATCTTTTCTTTTCGTGAAATCAAAGAATTGCACAAAAAATATGGCATATGATATACCATATGCCATATTTTTTGCACCGGATCCCTTACATGGACCATGTACATGATAGCCAGTTCCGGCTATGCTTTTATTTAACAACTATTTTTATAGTTTTATTAGCCTGCTTATAATTTCCCGAAGCAGCTGCTGTAACCGTAATCGTATATATTCCCTTTGGTGCCCCTTTCTTAACCGTAACTTTTCCTGTTTCTGTCACAGTCACATATTTTTTATTTGAAGATACGTATGAGAGTTTCGTCTTTGCTCTTGCCCCGATCCATATGCTCTGACTGCTCTTTGCAACATTTTTCTGCATAAATGTTTTTACTTTGAATCTTGATGTGATGTACTGTCTGACAGGTATAATTTTAAACGTCTTTGTCATTGTTCCGGAATAATTCCCCTTAAGAACAACTGAAATCTTATATGTACCGGCATTTTTACAGCCACTCTGGTATTTGACAGTATAATTTGACGATGCTATCTCTTTTCCATTGATATCGATCACTTTGATCTCCGGTTTCTGAACCTTGCCATTATAATTAAATACTGTCTTAGATAAGCTGATTTTCTTAGGACGTGCAATTACAGTTTCACTCTCCACATCCCCACACATTGTACATTTCTTAATTATAGAGCCATTTTTCGTTGTTGTTGCCTTTATAACAGTTGGCGCATAGTTGTGTGTAACCTTCGCAACCGGTTCCTGTGCGGCAAGAATCTCTCCACATACCGAACAATGACAGCCTTCTGTAAGCCCTTCTGCCATACATGTCGGGTCCACAGCCGGATCTGTCACAACTGTATGCACATGCTCTACGAGTGAAATATCATCAATCACAACTCTGTGCTGGTCTGTGATAATCTCATCCACATTACCAAGGCAGATACTCAAAAATGCTTCCTCATCCGTATCTGCAGTCATCTCAAATACATCTGTAAATGTCTGGTACTCATCTGTAAGCTTAACAATATTATCATTTGAATAAACTGCCCATCCCTTGCTCTCTGTACCCTGCATAATGACACGGATACTTCTGCCTAACGTGGATTTTGCCTTAAACCTTAATTCATATTTTTTGCCATTTTCAAGCGGAACGTTATTCTGCTTGATCTGGATCTTCCAGTCTGCATCCCCTGTGTTATTTACTGTGACATCCAGCGCATTATCTTCCTTCAGACTATCCACAACATATGATGCTTTTGCTGAGCTGTCCACATATACCTCAAAACCGGTAAGGCCGTCATTAAATGAACCGTTCTTAATAAGCGCAGACTCTACCAGGCTCATATTATCCAGGGATACGACACCCTTTGTCCTGATCTCAAATGAGATATCCTTATCTGCAAATGATACAGTGTCAGGGATAGTAACAGAATATATCTGGTTCTTATTGTCCCCGCTAACCGCTACCGGATACTTATTACCTCCAAGCACTACCTCAACTGTGCTGTCAACATCTGCCTGTGCCTTAAAGCTGAGTGTATATGGAGCGCCTTCCTTAAATGCAAGTGCTGTCTGTCCAAGATTTACAACAGCATCCTTTTCTGTATCCTGTGCACTAATCTTCAGTCTTCTGCCATCTGAAAATCCTGTCACTGTAACATCAGCATTCTCCGCTGAATACTCCCAGTATCCGAGATGGTTATCTCCCTCCTGAAAGCTTCCGTTATAAATATAATTGCCATTTGCAAGTACCGTCTTCTCTTCTACAGCATTCGGATCCGGATCAGCCGTCTTTTTGATAACAACATTGCTGATATAGATATCTGCCGTAGAACCTGCAGCACCCATATTGTACTCAAGTCTTCCGTTTGCATCGGAATCACTCTTCATCTCAAACTCATATGTATACTTCTGTTTTTCAGTTGTAAGTGCAGCAACCTTTGTAGGCATATAAGACTTGTAACCATAATCCGGAGCCTTGATATCCACATTCATCTCTCTGTCTGCCGACGCATAGGCATCGAAGCTTACCTCATACCTGGCACCCTTCTGAAGCGGAATATTTGGTTGTACAAGCTGTACACTATAGTCGACTGTACCTTCATTTGCAGTCTTGATCGCAATAGCGTTATCCTTGATCTCAGCTGTAGCTTCTCCGCTTAATGCTGTCATGAATTTCCAGTCCTGCTCATCATCAAGTGCTTCTGCAACTGCAAAATCACCATTGTTTACATAATTACCATTTGCATCCGGATCACGGAGAATAACCTCTTTCTCCGGGCGCGTTACATTCTCATCGTAGCTTTCCTTCTGGTAAACTTTTACATAATCAATTACATATGGGTTGTTGTCAAAGCTTGTCGTATCATCAGGATTTCCAACCCAGCTACCACCTACAGCAAGATTTAAGATAATGTAAAATGGCTGGTCAAAAGGTGCAGGATATGTGAGTGTTCCCTGTCCCTCAGTCGTTGAATACCAGTCACTTTCCTCATGATAAAGGACTCCGTCTACATACCAGCGGATGACGCCCGGCTCCCACTCACATGAAAAAGTATGGAAATTATCTGAAAAGCTGTCAGTCTCGCCCAGCGTATAGGTTCCCTGACTCTCTGAATGAGGATTTCCGTAATGGATCGTGCCATATACCTTGCTGGTATCCTGACCCATGACCTCCATACAGTCAATCTCTCCGCATCTTGGCCACTGACCATATACGTTCTCATCCTCAGCCATAAGCCAGAATGCAGGAAGGAAGCCCTGTCCTTCAGGCACCTTTGCTCTTACTTCATAGAGACCATATGTAAATGCCTGCTTATTCTGTGTTGATATACGGCCGGATGTATAAGAAACCTCATCATGAGACTCCTCTGTACTGTCCAGATCTGCTGCACTTCCCTCGATCATCATCAGATCTGATATGGTGACTACCGATGCAGGGGTCTCACCCTCAGCCATCTTGCCAAGTGAAATATAAAATGTCGCATTTTCATCATCTTCGCTCATCGTAAACTCAAATACGACGGTCTGTGGTGTATTAGCTGTAAGCGCCGGCGCAGACTCAGCATACGGATTGTATGTCGTTGCATTCTGAACACCTGTCAGGAATGAACGGTCTGCTGTTGAAGTAATATTGTAACGAACCGTATATGTCTTACCGGCTTCAAGCTTAATACCTTCCTGCTTCAGCTGTACATGCCAGTTATCCGTACCCGGATTCTTTATATCATAAACTATAGCCCCATCTGCAAATGAATGGCTTGCATCAGCCACAAAACCCTCTCCCCATGCAGGAATCGCAATCGTCTCGGTCCATCCATCCAGCTCACTTGTAAATGCCGGATTAACAAACTTATTTTCTTTTCCTGCGATACTTGTAACATGCTTCACAGGATTGATATATAACATACCATCCTTCACCTGAATGTTATCTTCAGAATCCACATACTCCTGAAGCTCGTTATTTACCCATCCCTTCTCATGCAGTTCAACGTTCCAGTCCTCTCTGTTCAGCGTTGTTCCTTCAAACTCATCCTGCCATGCAAGTGAATAGTTTTCATAGCTGAGAGTTTTATCCCCTGCGTCACTCTGCAGCACGTCTTCTTCTGCAATCCGGATATCCGGATCAGCTGCAAACACGTTGACCGGTACCGACGTCGAAGCAACACACAGTGCAATTGCTATCGAAATTGCGCTTTTTCTTCTCAACATAAAAATATGCCCCCTTTTCTGATTTTGATAGATATAATTTATCAAATCACATCACAGGGAACATATAATAATAATGATTTATTTATCACAATCTTGACATATCCTATTTTGTATTCAATGTCCACGCATTCCGGAAATTCTTATTTCTGAATTTCTGGGGCGTCATGCCAACATTTTTCCGGAAGACCTGAATAAAATGACTCTCCGACGAAAATGCAAGATAATAGGCTATCTCACTGATACTATAATCCGAGAATTTTAACAGATTCTTTGCCTTATCGATCTTCAGGCTAACGATATATTTGCTGAAGGAGACTCCCATCTCCTTACTGAACAATCTCGATAAATACCCCTCCGATAATCCGAGATGCTCTGCAACCTCCCTGATCGTGATCCTGTAATGCAGATGGCTGTAAATGTAATCCATGCATAATACAATCGGTTTTGACAGGATCTGGCTGCTTTTTATCACATTCATCTGCTGGCAGAAATCCATGCTCATCTTATCATGCAGACGCGATATTTCTTCTATCGATTTGCATTTATCCATCTTAAGTATGTAGAAATCACTCAGATTGTAAGCCTTTTCCTGCTCCATCCCCGCATGCACACAGTATCTGGTCACCATAGCAACTGTCACGACAAAATGATATCTTATGTTGCGAAGCGGATCCTCCGATAACACCCCCATACCCTCAGGGTTCATAAAGGCATTGGAATTGCAGTTTTTCTGTACAAAATCGATATTGCCATCCGCAATCGCCATATAGAAATCAAGTTCCGACTCGATCTCTCTATGACTCTCAAGCATCTCATGATCCAGGAATTCATTCCTATACCATTCCCTTGTTAAATCCATATTGCCCTCCTGTTGCTATTGCCATCTCACTCATCGGATCAGACATCATCCTGACCGCCATACCGGACATCTCATCGCCTGTCGGATCAGACATCAACACTTCTTCAGAAAATGCTCCCTGTTCGGATACACCTCACGAAAAGCTTCTGCAGCCGCCTTCTGCAGAACTGCAAATTCCCTGTCCATATGAAGCAGATGCGGTGCCGTGTACACGACTACACTCAGCTGATCAGCGATCTTCTTTGCCACACTTTCATTTGAGAGCTGACCCATTCCAAAGATAACAGAAGTAAATCCTCTCCCATTTGCGCTGATATCAATGAACCTTAGGCAGGTGTTTTTAAGTTCACGGAATATAATGTCCTGCTGCTCGGCGCTTTTTTTCTCAAACTCATACAGGTTCAGTCCATGAATGATCTCCAGGGCGAGCTTCTTCTTTTTTCCACCGATATCTACCGTACCGCTCTCTGATATATATTTCAGATTCATCAGATAGCCGACGAATGCATCGTTTTTCGGTTTTCTCTTCCCATATCTTGCAACCCACAGTTTCTCCCTGAACACGTCTGCCTCTGTCTTTGGCTCCGAGAGATTCTCATTTAATATACTCTGTCTTTTCTCCGGATTCATCTCCGTATAATACAGAGTAGTCCAGTCATTTTCTACAGGCATCTGGTTCATAGTATCTTTTCACACCCTTCTTAGCAATACTTTATACGCATTCAGGCAGCTTATTTTTCTCCGATATAATCTGCCACATTCGATGAATCGACCTTCTGATATGATAAAATGATATATTTTTCATCCTGAAAGTCATATTCTGCCAGAGAATTGCCCTCAAACAGATCCACTGCCAGATTAGCCATCTGCAATGCCTGTCCCTCTTTGTCATTATAGACCGTTCCCTGAATGGTTCCTTCCTCAACAGCTGTCAGTACATCCTGGAGACCATCTATTCCAAATATGATCGGACGCCTGTCAGCATCATATTCCAACCTGTCATAGGCCGCAACCGCACCGATCGCCATCTCGTCATTGTTTGCCAGCACAAGCTCGATATCATCACCATATTGGTTAATCAGCTGGGTCATTTTATTTTCCGCCTGAGCACGATTCCAGTCTGCGAACTGGTAGCTGAGCTTCTCAAGCTCTATCCCCTCATCTATCAGGGTCCTTACAGCACAATCAGTCCTGATAATGGCATCCTGATGTCCCGCCTGACCCTCAAGAAGCACATACTGGATCTTTCCATCCTGATTGCGATCCACCTGTTTGTCTGCGCTGATAGCATCTGCTGCGATCTCTCCCTGCATCACACCGGACTGCTGTGCATCTCCTCCGACATAATACATTTTCTCCCATTGCATCAGGTCCTCACGCACAGGCTCCCTGTTGAAGAATATGATCGGTATATCCTCTTTTTTAGCCATTTCAATAATCTTTGACGGCGCAGTTCTGTCTACAAGATCCACGCAGAGCACATCACAGCCTGCATCTATCATCTCTTCCACCACATCGTCCTGCACGGACTGGTCATCCCTGCCGTCTCTCACTGTCATGATTATCTTGAGCCCATTTGACTCCATCGACTCAAAATCCTTTTTCAGGCAGTCTGTCAGGGCATTGATAAAAGGATCATCCTGCGTATACAGGACGACACCGACTCTCATTGTCGTGCGTTTTTCAACATCCTGCTTCCCACAACCGCACAAAACGACTACCATAACAAGCAATAGGACAAAATATCTTTTTATACCATGATTCATCCATCTTCACCTCCCATACATTACTCATATGTATGAAGAAACTGCTGATTTTCTTCTGTAAAAATATCTTCTTTCTGCAACACTTTTAGCGCTATTGTATGATCCGGTATCGAATAAAGACTATGCTCTAATGCATGTGATATCTCAACGACACTGTTATATCCCATATCATACCCGTCTGCCATCACAAGGCTCTCTATCATACCATTATCCAGATAATAGACACATTTTATACTGCTGCCGATTCCATACAGCAATGTTCCCTGTATGCTTTCATCGACAGTCATTTCCCCAAGCTGCTCTAATGCTTCCGTTTCCAACACCGCTATATAGTCGACCTGTTGTTTTCTCTCAACCGCTGTAGCGATATTCTGATCATGTGACGTATATATCTCCCAGCTTATCTCACAACCGGACGAAGCCAAAGCATCCTTCAGGCCCTGCCTGCGTTTTTCCGCACTGTCTGTATCTGCCAGACCATTCACGATACCCACGGTCTTCCCCTGTATGTCGTGTCCGTTTTTGCGCAGAAGTTCCATGCCAAGCTGATATCCCATATCATAATTATCCGGCATGATCTTCGGGAATTCCGATACTGCATGTATATTGTCAGCAATCTCCGGGACAAGAACATCATTTTCCACAAGGATCACCGGCTTTTCACGGGCCACCTCTTCAAGCAGTTCCATCACATCATGTCCAGGCGCCGACTGCACGATAAATGCGTCAATATTATTATCCATCTGCTCATAGATTAAACTTTTTTCTTCCTCGGCATTCTCGATCTCATCTGTATTACATATAACCAGATGAATATTCTGAATATCTGCTGCCTGCTTCATTCCATTGATAAAGGAATCCCATTTTTCATCCCCTGAATTCTCAACGATCACAGCCACACGCCTCTGCGGCTCTTCATCTGAGAAAATATGTCTCACAAAAAAGATCGTAAGAATTGCCAGAGAAATCTCTGCGATCAGGAAGGTTATTCTGCTTTTTTTCATCTTCATTACCCTTTCCAGATTTTTGATTTTTCCAACTCATCACAATTTTCTTTCGTAAATGGAACAGCAGGCAAATGTATGGTCACCTTTGTACCCACGTCAGCCTCGCTCTCAACAGCAAGACCATATTCGCTGCCAAACATCAGCTGGATCCTGGTATGAACATTTATTAATCCAACACCGGAACCATGTTTCGGCACCTTCTGGTTATCCGTGAGGATATTGCGCACATCCTCCTCACGCATTCCCATTCCATTATCCTCCACGGAAATATAGATATCCTTATCCTCAATTCTGCCGTTAATGACAATTCTTCCACCATCATCCTCATCCATATCCCCGACTCCGTAATAGATTGCATTTTCCAGAATAGGCTGCAATATAAGCTTTACGGTACAATAATTATATATTTCCCTATCGATCTGATATTGTATCTCAAAACGATCCTTATATCGGTATTTCTGTATATTCATATAACTCCGGCAATGCTGTATCTCATCCTCTATACTGATGATCGTATTCCCCTTGGACAGACTGATACGGAACAGCTTGGCAAGCTCAGATATCATGAACACTGCATCCTCATTTTTATTTCCCTCTATCATCCAGGTGATAGACTCCAGAGTATTATATAAGAAATGTGGATTGATCTGACTTTGCAGGGCATCTAACTCGGTCTTTCTCCGTTCGTTCTGTTGTTCCACGATCTCCTTCATCAGGCTCTCAATCTGCTCGTATGATTTTTGAACCGAATGTCCAAGGTGCCTGATCTCGGAGGAACCCCCGATGTATATATTCGGCTTTTCACCCGCTTCATATGCCTTAACAGAATCATCCAGCTTCAGTATCGGGCTGGATATCTTTTTCGTGATCACCCTGTTCACAAAAAGAATCATCATGATCAGCAGCGTGACGATCGTCATAATATAATAACGGAACCGTATCAAGCTGTCTGTCTGGACATTTTGGGGGATGACCCCTATCACCTTCCAGCCTGTATAGGATATCGTACTGACTATAACCTTTCTGTTTTCACCGTTTAATGTATCATCATAGATGCCATCCTCATATACCGCCACTACATCGCTGTTTTCTGCGAACAGACCTCTGCTTATCTCCATGGAACGCGGATGGAAAATGATTTTACCGGTACTATCACACAAATAATAATATTGACCATTATTTGCCTGGTTGATCTTATCAAGTATCTCTGAGATATTAGAGTATTTCATATCCACAAGCAATACACCATTTCGCGGACTGCCACCATCAATGATATCTACCGCCCGGCTCAGAGACACGACCCAGTGATACCGGTATGCATCGTCCCGGAAAAGATTCTGTATATGCGGTGTAGAAAAATGCATATTTTCGATCTCATCAATAGCCTTCACAAACCAGCCCTGCTGTGTGATCTCCACATCTTCCTTTTGCGCCGTGACCGGTTCCGCCGTAATCAGCTTACCGGTATCATCATACAGTGCAATACTCTGGATCCTGTCTTTATTCATCTCATAGAGCAGACTTAACTCCTGATTGAATTCCATACTGGATACATCAAGCTCCTGGATGACATTATAATTAATCGTATCCGATACCTGCCTCATATTGCGCAGATAATGCTCTATAGAATCAACGGTACTCACCATAAGTGTCTGGGCATCCTGTACCTCCACCTGTCTCATGGCCATCTCATACCGATTATACAACAGCAGTCCCATCGTTACGGATGTGACTACGGTAAGCATCGTGAGAACTGCCATGATCATTGACTGGATATCATGTTCTCTTTTTTTTCCTTTTCTTCTCTTATCTTCTTTTTTCCCCATATATTATTTCCCTGTATGCTCTGAACGGTACTTTGAAGGTGACATACCGAATTTTCTCTTAAAAACATAGCTGAAGTAATTGGCATCTACATATCCTACATGTTCTGCTATCTCGTAGCTCTTTTCATTTGTCTCAAGAATCAGGCGCTGTGCCTTCTCCATCCGATAATCCGTAAGATAGGTGATGAAGGATTGTCCCACTTCTTTTTTAAACACAGAAGAAAAATACGAATTCGATACGCCGAGCTTGGAACAAACTGTATCCAGTGAGAGATCCGGATCCTGATAGTTATCCCGCACTGTATTTTTTGCCTCTGTGATCAGATGTCTGAGTGAGGAGTTTCTGGCATTTTTCAATTCATCACTGATGGACAATGCCACATGGATGATCCATGCGGTCAGAGCACTCTCATCCATCTGTGGAACGGTTTCATACGGATTCTTGATATCACCTGTATGATCATCAAAATTCATATAATTATTCGCACAGAAGCGATACAGATGTCCCACGATCTCCATCGCGACAAAATTATACTGCGTCACCGTCCGTGCACTTTCCTTAAGGCTGCGTACCATACCGTAAACAGCGTTCTCAATATCCTCCCGCACACCCAGGTGGATCGCCTTGAACAGGTCATTCATTTTAATATCTTCCAGCTGCATCGATAATTCCTGGCCCTTCGGGGCGATATCGCTGATATTGATGGAGCGTTTGGTACCGTAAAGCACCCTGTAGGAGATCGCCTCCCTTGCCCCCTCATAGGATGTGCTGATATTGATCAGCGCATCACACGCCTTTCCTATACCGGCTGTTACGACCGCACCTAAGAAACGGTCAGCCCATCTGCAGAATCTGTCACAATCATCTGTCAGCTGTGAGATATATTCCTCAGACTGCATCTCAACGATCATGACAACATTTCCAAGGTAGGTAAAATTCTCGCATTTCCATTTATCGCTGAGCTTCTCCCGAACCTCCCTCTGTACAGACATGGTGAGCAGCATAGGACTCATTGCATCCGGGACATGATTTTCCGATGTATGCAGCACAACACAGCAGAATACAGGTCCCTTCAACGAGATCTGGTACGCTTTTAGAAACTTATCGATATCCGTTTCCTGAACTCTGCCCTCAATGAGCGAGCAGAAAAAGTTCGTCTGAAGCAACGGTAACGACTCCATATAATATTTTTCCAGCTTTTTTACATTTAATTTTTCATCCCATTCCCGGTCCAAGGCTTCCTTCAACCGATTCATACACTCTGAAAGTTCATTGGCGTTAACAGGCTTTAATACATATTCCTCTATCTCAAGATGGACTGCCTCTTTTGCATATTCAAACTCATCGAAGCCTGTCAGTATCATGATCCGGATACTTGGATTTTCTTCCTTTAATCTCCGCGCCAGCTCAAGTCCATCCATATATGGCATCTTAATATCTGTAATAACGACATCCGGCTGCGCCTTCTCGGCGATCTCCAGCGCTTTTACTCCATTCTGCGCCTTACCGATGACCTCGAAGCCCAGCTCCTCCCAATTAATCTTATGTTCGATGACATTCATAACCTCTTCTTCGTCATCCACAAGAAGTACTTTGTATTTTTGCATTCCCATGCCTCCTGCATATTTCACCTGCACGAATTAATCCCTCTGTAATTATAGCAGAAATCCTGTAGTATTGAAATCCAATGCCTGTGAAAAATATAAAATTATGGCACGCATCTATATATAGAATAGGGGAACACAGATGCGTGCCATATCATTTTAATACAATATAACGCTTAATTACTTCTTCTTAACATACTTGAGACAGTCAAGGGTTACTGCCGCAAGAATGATAATACCCTCAAAGATGAACTGAAGGTTTGTATCGATACCAAGAATGGTAAGTGAGTAGGTAAGTGATGTGAAGATAAGTACACCGGTTACAACGCCAGAGATCTTACCGATACCACCTGTAAATGATACACCACCAACTACGCAGGCTGCAATGGCATCCATATCCCAGCCTTGTCCGTAAGCTGCACTACCTGAACCGATCATTCTGTTACATTCAAGCCATGAACCAAATCCATAGAGGATACCTGCCAGGATGAATGCACCAAGTGTAACCTTGAATACGGAGATACCTGATACTGCTGCCGCTTCAGGATTTCCACCTACAGCGTAGAGATTCTTACCAAATGTTGTCTTGTTCCAGATGAACCATACTACGATAACTGCTACAACTGCCCAGAGAATGATAGTCGGGAAATTACCGATTCTCGGGATAAACATATTAGGAATGGAGGAGTCGATTGCACCAAATGATACACCCTTGGTAGCATACGTTACAAGACCAAAGATGATCAGCATGTTCGCCATAGTCGAAATAAACGGATGCATCTTGAACTTCGCCATGAAGAAACCTGCAATCGTAGCAAACAGTGTTGTGAGAATGATACATGCAATAAGTGCGATAATCGCTCTTCCTGCTGCCGGAATACCTGTAAAGTCAAATATATGACCAAATACAGCACCTGTATTGATACCATTGTGCATGATGATGGTTGCGGTAACCATACCCATACCAACCATACGTCCTACAGACAGATCAGTACCTGTCAGAAGGATCAGTCCTGCTACACCAAGTGCAAGGAACATACGAGGTGAAGCCTGCTGTAAGATATTCAGTATATTCGCAACTGTCAACAGCTGTGTATGCTTAACGATCGGTGTAATGATACACAAAGCGATGAATATCATTATGATTACAATATACAGTCCGTTCTTGTACAAGAACTGTGATGTATTAAATGTGTATTTATAATTCTCGATGTTCTGAGCCTGCTTCTGTCCAAATGTGAACTTCGACATACGGAGAAGATCGATCAGATGATATCTGTGAGCAAATGCATCATGCTTTCTGTCCTTGATCTCCTGAAGTCTTGATTCATGTGACATCTCTGCATCAAAGACCCTGTTCTTGTATACATACTTCTCGTCCTTGATCTCCTGCTTGTCTGTCAGCTTGGCAATGATCTGATTATGTTCTACCTTAAGTCTTGCACAAGTCTTCTCATATTCCGCCTTTTCAGCCGCTTTCTCAGCCTCGCAGCTTGCAACGACCTTCTGATAATAATCACTGTCATAGTGCTCTGCAAGATATTTTTCTGCATCAGCGATCAGCTTGGATATCTTGTCTTTGTTTGCAGCCTCAACTGCCTTTGCCTTCTCCAATTCTGCCTTATCCTTAGCGATAACTGCAGCGCGCTCTTCTTTTGTATAATTCTTGTCCTCTTTTGCGAGAGACATATGTGTTTTCAAGGACTGAACCTTATCCGAACCGTCTACACGCAGCGCATCTATCTGGGACTGTATTTTACCTACATATTCATCTATCGGCTTTAAGAGTTTTGCTTCCTCTTCTGCCGAGAGAATTCTAGCATCTTTTGCCATATTCTGTACTCCTCTCCATTACAAATATTTTGCACTGAGTCTCAGCAACTCTTCCTGATTTGTCTCCTTGGTATTAACAATACCTGATAAATGTCCGTTTGACATGACACCTATACGGTTCGTGATTCCAAGGATCTCAGGCATCTCTGATGAGACAACAATGATCGTCTTACCCTGTTTCGCCATCTGAATGATCAGTTCGTAGATCTCATATTTTGCACCTACGTCAATACCTCTTGTAGGATCATCCATCATGAAGATATTAGGAGAACGCTCTAACCATCTGCCGAAGATAACCTTCTGCTGATTACCACCGGAAAGATTCGCAATCATATCGTCCGGTCCCATACATTTTGTGTGCATAACCCTGATCTCTTCTGCTGTTGCCCTGATCATCTCGTCATTTGACAACGCAATACCGGACATATACTGCTTCATATTTGCAATCGTCGTATTAAATGTAATATCTCCCTTTAAGAACAGACCGTTTGCCTTACGTTCCTCCGTGATCAGGGCAAAACCATGATCCATCGCATCCTTCGGAGAATGGAAATTCATAAGCTTTCCATTGTAATATACACGCCCGGCAGCTCTTGTACGGATACCAAATATTGTCTCCAGGAGTTCAGTACGACCTGCACCGACCAGACCATAGAGACCGAATATCTCACCTTTTTTCACATCAAAGGTAATGTCCTGAAGCTTAGGCGCATACTTGGTAGAAAGATGCTCTACAGACAAAACAGTCTCACCCGGTGTGTTATCAACAGGCGGGAAACGGTTATCAAGCGAACGGCCAACCATCGCCGAGATCAGCTCATTCATATCTGTATCCTTGCTATCCTTGGTCATAACCAGTGTACCATCACGGAGAACCGAGATCTGATCACATATCTCGAAGATCTCATCCATCTTGTGCGAGATGTAAATTAATGAGATACCCTGGGCTTTCAACTGTCTCATCATCTTAAAGAGCTTTGCAACCTCAGGCGCCGTCAGTGAGGATGTAGGCTCATCCAATACGATAACCTTAGAGTTATAGGAGATTGCCTTAGCGATCTCACACATCTGCCGCTCTGATACGGACATATTTTTCATCGGCTGTGTCAGATTCACTGTTATACCTAATTTACGGAACAGGTCTGATGCCTCTTTCTTCATTCTTCCTTCATCCACCACACCTACGGAATTCTTAGGATAGCGACCAAGGAATAAGTTATCTATTACACTTCTCTCAAGACACTGATTCAATTCCTGATGAACCATGGCAACCCCGTTCTCAAGGGCATCCTTAGGACCGGAGAAATTGATTTCTTTTCCATCCAGAATTATCGTGCCTTCGTCTTTTTGATATGTACCAAAAAGACATTTCATCATCGTCGATTTACCGGCACCATTCTCACCCATAAGACCCATTATAGAGCCCCTCTTCACATCCAGATCGATGTGATTCAGAACCTTGTTTCTTCCGAATGATTTGCTCATGCCACGAATCGATAAGATGTTATCCTTCTTATCTTCTGCCATATCTATACTCCCTTACTACATTTATATTCTTTTAGTAAAAGAAGGGTATCAGGAGCTCCTGACACCCCTCCGGGTTTTTTTGTTTATATGCTGTCGTGCCGTATCTTACTGGCTGAGGATCGATGTATAAGATGCTGCATTATCTGTCTTAACCATGTTGATTGCAAATGCATCGTACTCACCTGGGTTACCAAGACGGTTTGTGATATTGGACTCTGTCTGTCCGTCACCACCGATGTAATCAACCTTGAGATTAAGAAGGTCATCGTAGTTCTCAAGAAGTGGCTGATATGTTGAGCTCAGGAAGTTATCTGAAGCGTTGTAGATATTAAGCCATACCTTCTTCTCAGGACTTGTGGATGCATCAAGCTGATTTGCAACCTTGTCATAAACCTTTGTTGAATCCATGAAATCCTGATAATTGTCTGCTGTTACAGCGATATTCAAAGCGTAGTATGATCTCTCTTCTGCACTGTATCTGTAATCTACGCCCTCTGTCAGAACATTACCTGCTGCATCAGGTGTACCGATACCTGTGTCAACATCTACACCATCGAGTGCATTACGAAGAACTCTGAGTGTAAGGTAAGCCTGTACGTCTGCATGCTGTGAAATTGTTCCGCCGTAGCCTTCTGCGATTGCTGCTACTGCATCACTGTTTGCATCGTATCCAAATGTAGGAACCTTGTTATCCTTTGCCCATGCATTGAACATTGACATTCCCATACCATCGTTATTAGAAACAACTACATCGATCTCATCACCAAAAGATGCTGACCATGTTCCGATTGCATTACCGGCTGTAGCTGCATCCCATGTAGCACCGGCTGAGTTCTTCATCTCCTGTGAAGCAAGCTCACGAACTGTATATGTTTTTCCACCAACTTCAATCGTTGCGTCCTGTACAACTGTTGCTGAGCCATCTGTGTTAGTACCTGCAGGGCTTGCATCGATTGCACCTGAAGCATCTACTCCGGTTCCAAGTGCTGAACGAACACCACGTGTACGTGCGATTGAATCATTATGTCCGATATCACCGATTGCAAGTACGTAACCAATGATGCCATCGCCGTTACGATCAATTGATTCTGCATTTGCTGTAATGTAATCAAGTACCATCTGACCCTGGAGCTCTGCGCCCTGATTTGCATCGAATCCTACATAGTAGGTATCCTCGTTAAAGTTCATTGCAGTCATGTCGATCTCTCCGGTCGAGCTGTTGGATGGCTGACGGTTGAACCATACAAGCGGCTTTTTGCTATTGTCTCCGCCTCCTGATGAACCACAACCAACAAGTGAAACTGAAAGTGCTGCTACTGCAAGCAATGATAATAATTTACGTTTTCTCATACTCGTCTTCCTCCTATGAATTTTTTTTGTTTTTTCCGTCTCTTTGACTATACTCATTATATTTTTATATTGTGGTAAAAAACATAGAAAATTTTTTTATAAATAGTGAAAATTTTGTGCATTTTATGATTGATATAGAAATTTTTTGAATATTTTTCATTTTTTATTATGCAGTTTCATGCTTAATTCTGCATATTTTCATGTTTATATGTGTAATTTATATATAATCAGGATATCATACATCCTCCTGCAGATCAAAAATATGCAGGGAAATATATATCTCTGACAGAGCGGCTAATGTAATTCTTTCAATATCTTTTATCATAAGTGCACTCCTTTTCTGATTAGATTTATGCTTGTAAATCAGGCATTCCGTCAGCTTAACAGCGATAATACATCCTGATTACTTTTATTAGCCTGCGCCAGCATCGCCTGCCCTATGTTCTCCAGAATCATCTCTTTGGAAAAGGCAGTCATCTCTTTTGCCATGTCGGTATCCCTGATACGGGACTCAGCAGACATAGTATTTTCCACCTCGTTCTGTCCATTCATTATCGTATACTCCAGACGGTTCTGCTGTGCTCCGATCCTGCTACGGTTGGCAGATACTTTTTTCAATGCCTCCTGAACTGCGTCCATCGCATGATTTGCACCATCAATGGTCGATACATCCATGTCATTGATACCAAGGATTGTTGTATCCATAGGATCAATCTCCAGATACATACCCTCACCAGCTTCACTGCCTGATTGGATCCAGAACGACCGGGTACCTTGTGTTGGCGCTACCGGAGGATTTGGTGTAACTGGTTGTGGTGGATCCGGTGTGACAGGTTGCGTCGGCAGTGTACCGGTCTTAACATTCTCTATACTATACTCTGTCTTTGTTACCTCAGGTAACGATAAAGAATATTTGTAAGGACCCGGAAGGTGAAGCGTCGCAATAGTCGCACTTCCATTTTGAGCAATAAACTCTTTTAATGCTGCATTTTTCACATCCGCCGTCCCCGTTTTTCCTACATATAGTAAAACTTTTGTGGGATCATTTGAAAATCCTCCCATTTGTGCATAGGTACCACTGCTATTCGAAGAATTCATAACTGTGCTGACACTATGTCCGTTTGAACTCAAAATGAGCTCTACATTATCGGCAGCATTTACGCCCAGAGAAACATCAACCGTAATGCCATTTACAATTGAGCTTGGAGTTGTATACCCTAACTCCGCATATAGATCACTATTTGCTGTATGATGGAAATAAGTGGTGCTGTTAACTTTAGGCGCTGTAAAGTTATTCGTAATATCTCCGGAACCAACAGTAATTCCCTTTACAGCATTTTGTGTCTCCATACAATCAATATAATCCCAGTCAAATTTCATCTTATTAAATGCATTAATTACGTCTTCTTTTGTAGCATCATCTGCAATTTGCGCAGAAAAAGAAATGCCACTGACATTATCTGAATACTGTACGGTATGTCCACCGGCATTATTTATATCTGTAATTCCAAGATCTGCCCAGGTCTTCAGGTAACCTGTGCTCCCATACAGATTTTTTCCCTTAAAGGTTATTCCATTTTCGTCTGCAACAAACCAGGAGAATCTTTCCGCAGAATGCCATGCTCCCATAAGCAATGTATCTGTCTGGCTTCCCGCCGTTACACTCAGATTAGATACACTTACTGTATTGACAATTTTATTCGTTTCTTTAACTGTAAAAGATGCTTTATCAATTGCATTCACAACATCATTTGAAGTTGCTCCATCCGGTACATGAAATAATATATTGATACCCTTATACGACAGAGAATAATCTCCTGCCACAATATTATCTATCTGAAAGTGACTGCCATCTGCAGCCCCAAATTTGCTCCAATTAAGGCTCGTATTGTCGACAGAGATTCCACCTTCTGATGCGTTAATAACATAATCACCGGCTGATATGCCTGCCGGTGTTCCGGTTATTGAAAAACTATTTTGAATCACTTCCGCTACATTGAGGCCCGAATCACCGGATACATTGCCACTATCCATACCGGTGTCCACGCTTGTCCCGTCACTTTGCAGTTTGAACAGATGTTTCCCGTTAAACCGGGTTTTGTCACCAATCTGATCAATCTCCTGCAGGATCTCATGAATCTCGTGTTGTATTGCCCTTCTGTCTTCATCCGTGTATGTACCATTTGCTGACTGCACAGAGAGTTCAGTAATACGGCGAAGCATCTCACTGACTTCTGCCAATGCCCCGTCAGCAACCTGACATACAGATACACCATCCTCCGTGTTTTTGATTCCCTGTGTGAGTCCTCTGATCTGCCTGCGCATTTTCTCTGAGATAGACAGTCCTGCAGCGTCATCAGCAGACCTGTTAATGCGATATCCTGACGATAATTTCTCCGTGGATTTCGCTTTACCCTTCTTAACTGTATTGAATTGTCTGTTTGCATTTATAGCAAGTATATTATGTGCAACGACATTCATAGGTTTACCTCATAAGATCAAAAATCAAAAACGGTTCATATGAATTATCGGAACATTCTTTCAATAACTTTAGTTATAGCTAATATCATTTTGTTTTATCTCATTATTCTAACAGAAATAGTACATTAAAATTATGACATAATAAATAATAGAAAAGGAGGGAAATTCATGACAGATCTGGATTTTAAAACAATTGGCCTAAAGATAAAGGAACGCCGGCAATCAATAGGAATTACGCAGGAGCATATTGCTAATTTATTAAACGTCAATCCCTCACACATTTCAAACATTGAGTGTGGCCGTGCCAATCCGTCACTTACTGCACTTGTCAAAATCGCAAATATACTTGAATGTAGTGTTGATTATTTCATCAGCGGAGAATATACCTACAGAATCGATAAAGAAAAAGAAAAGACCTTAGATGATAAAATTATGGATAAACTGAAATATTGTGATACCGCCAAGAAAACAAAGGTTTTAAAGATGATTGATCTTCTCTAACATAACAAAAATCACCCAATCCACACGAACGTAGATTGCGTGATATATTGAACGATATATTGATATAGCAGTAATCTTTTTTACTAATGTTCTTTGGTCATGTCCTTATCTATACCAAACAACCAAATCCCCACAAGAATTCCAACTATAGCAAACAAAAAACCCAAATATATTCATACCAGGGACTCCCATCCTGAATAAACTTAATTCCAACCGGATATTCCTTGTTCAGCATCCAACATGGACTAAAAGTATCGTAAGCAGTACTGACTGCATTATCAGACTGTAACATTTCCGGATGTACCTCTGTTTCTCCAATTCTACAAATAAGAAGTTCACGATTTTACTATTTCGTCTGTGATTTCCAGCTCGTCTTTACGGGTGTTTCTGCATTTTTCTGTTTCCACACGTAATTCCCGACTTCCCTTTACGGGTGTTTCTGCAGTTTTCTATTTCCACACGTAATTCCCGGCTCCCCTTTACGGGTGTTTCTGCAGTTTTCTATTTCCACACGTAATTCCCGGCTCCCCTTTACGGGTGTTTC
>JBJEJF010000022.1:30142-57004 GCA_051877775.1 Wujia sp. | reverse complement strand
GTCTTATAACATATAATCATCTTGTGTGAGAAATGTAACGATTTTGTAACAAAATTGAAAAAGAAGATTCACACAGAGGTGAAAGTATGAAACTGAGCTTTGATAAAATCAAAGAATCATTTAACGGATTTGATTTTGATAAGGCAAAAAAGAATACAAAGGAATTTGTTTTAAAGCACTACAGGGTGGCTGGGACAGCAGCTGTAGCTGTTGCCATGGTCGCAGTATGCGGGGTTAGTCTTGCGGATCGTCTGAGTGACAGGGATGCATCGGTCGGTATTATGATGACTGTTGCGGATGTTGCCGGTGAGAAAGAAGCATTTGCAGGAAATACCTTTGAAGTTGCAGGCATCAGCTACGACGATATGGTCAATGTCAATTATGAGACTGACAAACTTGCACAGCTTGAGAAATCCGAGAAACAGATCGATGAGATCCTCTCCGCAAAGAGACAGGATAAGAAAGATCAGGTAGCGTTGGAGGCGCTGACTGCACAGCATGTTCAGCCGGGGGCAACTGTTGAGGAGGAGACAGTGGTCGTTACCGCTCCGACTGTAGCACCTACATATGCAGATGCAAGTGGAACTTATGAGTATGTTGGAGAGTACATTCTTACAGCATATTGTCCATGTCCGATCTGTTGTGGTGCATATAGTAATATGGAGAATCCGACGACTGCAAGCGGTACGATTGCAACTGCGGGAAGGACGATCGCAGCACCATCTAATTTTGCATTCGGTACACAGCTTGTTATCAATGGTCAGGTATATACAGTGGAGGATCGTGGAAGTGCGATCAGCGGTAACAGAATTGACATATTCTTCAGTACACATCAGGAGGCTCTCGCATTTGGAAGACAGAGCGCATCCGTTTACCGTAAGATACAGTAGATAAAAAGTGCTGATGCATGAAATGGTTTTCGTGCATCAGTATTTTTTTGTCTTGTTTTTACATATTGGATGTGGTATTGTAACATACGGATAGTTATCTAATATCTATTATAAGGAGTAGAGAGATGGAATTGATATACAGAAGCACAAGAAATGCAGATGAGACAGCAACAGCATCTATGGCGATATTGAAAGGCCTTGCCAATGAAGGAGGTCTGTTTGTTCCGGATGATATCCCGGAGTTTGATGTATCTCTTGAGAAACTTGCCTCAATGGATTATCGTGAGGTAGCATATAATGTTATGAAGCTGATGCTTACGGATTTTTCAGAGGAAGAACTCAGATATTGTATCGACAGCGCTTATGATAAGAAGTTTGATACTCCGGAGATCGCACCGCTGGTACATAAAGCAGGTGCATATTATCTCGAACTTTTCCATGGCTCAACGATAGCATTTAAGGATATGGCATTGTCTATCCTTCCATATCTGCTCACAACATCCGCCAGAAAAAATAATGTTAAAAATGAGATCGTTATACTGACCGCAACATCCGGTGATACAGGAAAGGCTGCACTTGCAGGCTTTGCAGATGTGCCGGGTACGAAGATCATAGTGTTCTATCCGAAGAATGGTGTGAGCCCGATTCAGGAGAAGCAGATGGTTACCCAGAAGGGAGACAATACATTTGTAGTTGGTATCAGAGGCAATTTTGATGATGCGCAGACAGGTGTGAAGAAAATGTTTTCTGATGTCGAGCTGAATGCGTATCTCGATTCAAAGGGATATCAGCTGTCATCTGCCAATTCAATCAATATCGGACGTCTTGTTCCTCAGATGGTATATTATGTATATGCATATACCCGCCTGATTGCAAATGGAACAATTAAGGCAGGGGAGAAGATCAATGTAGTCGTTCCTACAGGTAACTTTGGTAATATTCTGGCTGCATATTATGCAAAGCAGATGGGGCTTCCAATCAACAAATTTATATGTGCATCCAATGAGAATAAAGTATTGTACGATTTCTTTGTGACAGGTAACTATGACAGGAACAGAGATTTTATTCTTACATCATCACCTTCTATGGATATTCTGATCTCCAGCAATCTGGAGCGACTGATATATAGAATTGCAGGCAATGATGCAGAAAAGAATAAGCAGCTTATGACGGAACTGAATACCAAAGGCTCATATACAATTACAGATGATATGAAGAAGAATCTGAAAGATTTCTATGGCAACTACGCATCTGAGGAAGAAACTGCAGCAACGATCAAGAAAGTCTATGAATCCGACCAGTATATCATGGATACACACACAGCGGTGGCTGCAACAGTGTATGATAAATACAAGGCAGAGACAAAAGATACATTGCCGACTGTCATTGCATCTACAGCAAGTCCATATAAATTCACCCGAAGTGTTATGAATGCAATCGACCATGAGTATGATAAGCAGACAGATTTTGAGCTGGTAGATGCGCTTAACAGATTGTCAGGTGTTAAAATACCACAGGCGATTGAAGATATCAGAACAGCGCCGGTTCGTCATGATACTGTCTGTGATAAGGATGAAATGCTGACAGAAGTTAAGAAGTTTCTTGGCGTATAAAATAATATAAGACAGTTCGTTTGTACCATCCTGTCTATAAATAAAACCAGGACAGCATAATCAGAGAATCTGAGCCGTAAGTGCGTTGTGGTACTTGCGGCTTTTTTGATAGGAGGAAGAAGATGTATACATTAACAACAAACGCCAGCTTTGACAGTGCACATTTTCTGAGTGGATATGAGGGAAAATGCTCCAATATCCACGGACACAGGTGGACTGCAGAGATAGAGGTTGGAAGTGATGCACTTGAGATGGGCGGTAAAAATAGAGGAATGATCGTTGATTTTTCCAAATTGAAAGATGACCTGAATGCCATCGTGGAGGCGCTGGATCACTGTCTGATCGTGGAGATAGGTAGTCTGAAAAGAAAGACTTTGGATGCACTTCATGAGGAGAACTTTAAAGTGGTTGAGGTCATGTTCAGACCGACTGCAGAGAACTTTGCCAGGTTTTTTTATGATGAGATGACAGAAAAGGGTTACAGGGTGCTGAAGGTAACTGTGTATGAGACACCGAAGAACTGTGCATCTTATATGCCTGCTTCATTTTAGAGAGAATGGGAATGTGTGATGGAAGGATATAAGGTTGTAGAACATTTCGTGAGTATCAACGGAGAGGCGCAGGCTGCAGGAGAGCTTGCGTGTTTTATTCGTTTTGCAGGATGTAATCTGAATTGTTCGTATTGTGATACAAAATGGGCAAATACAGATACCGTGTCATATCAGATCATGCGTGCAGAGGAGATCTGTGATCATATCAGGACGACAGGCGTGAAAAATGTGACTCTGACCGGCGGGGAACCGCTTATACAGAACAATATAGACCGACTGCTCATGATGCTGGCTCAGGATACCTCACTCAGAGTTGAGATAGAGACAAATGGTTCGGTGGATATCAAACCGTTTAAAGATATTGATGACAGGCTTGTCTTTACCCTCGATTATAAGTTGCCCGGCAGTGGAATGGAGAATCACATGCTGACGGACAATTATGCATGGCTGACAAAAAAGGATGCGGTAAAGTTTGTTATATCAGATGCGTCGGATATGGACAGGGCGAGGGAGATTATTGCACAATATGGACTGGAGGATAAGACGACTGTATATTGGAGCTCTGCGTTTGACAGAATAAGTCCGGCAGATATTGTGGAATATATGAAAAAATACAGGATGAATGGAATCAGGCTGCAGCTGCAGCTGCATAAATATATCTGGGAACCGGATAGAAAGGGAGTATAACATGGCGATTGATAAGGAAGCAATTAAGGAGCATGTCAGAGGAATACTGACCGCATTGGGTGATGATCCGGAACGTGAAGGATTAAGGGAGACACCGGACAGAGTCGCCCGCATGTATGAAGAGATCTTTGAGGGGATGAATTACAGCAATGATGAGATTGCTGAAATGTTCAACAAATCCTTTGAACAGCCGGGAGGTGATTCTCAGGAAAAAAATAACACACCGGCACATTATGCGCTGGCAGAAGAAAGCATGGTACTTGTAAAGGATATTGAGGTATTCAGCTATTGTGAACACCATATGGCCCTGATGTATGATATGAAAGTCTCCGTTGCCTATATACCAAATGGAAGAGTGCTCGGTTTGAGTAAGATAGCCAGGATCGCAGATATGGTTGCAAAAAGGCTTCAGCTACAGGAGAGAATCGGTTCAGACATAGCGTATATTATGAGCAGAGTAACCGGATCGTATGATGTTGCAGTTGTCATTGAAGCCTGTCACAGCTGTATGACAGCCAGAGGAATCAAGAAGGCCGGTGCCAAGACTGTAACGACTACGTTGAATGGACGTTTTCAGGATGACATTCAGCTGCAGAACAGGTTGATGATGCTTTTAAAGTAAACGGAAGTATAAGGGTTTGAGATTGAAGGAATGCAGAAATGGAGGAAATACGATGCTCGATGAAAAATTAAGTAACAAAGAATCTGCGGTTGTTGTCTTCAGCGGTGGACAGGACAGTACAACATGCCTTCTGTGGGCGAGAAAACACTATAAAAAGGTCTATGCGGTATCCTTTGATTATAATCAGAGACATAAGCTGGAGCTTCAGTGTGCCAGGGAGATCTGTGAGAAGCTTGAGGTGGAGCATACTGTGCTCGATATGAAGCTTCTGAACCAGCTCGCACCGAATTCACTGACCCGGATGGATATGACAGTGGACGAGAATGCGCCGGAGACCGGGACACCAAATACATTTGTGGATGGCAGAAACATGGTCTTTCTTACGTTTGTTGCTATATTCGCGAAACAGAAGGGTGTTCATGATATTATAACAGGTGTTTCGCAGAGCGACTTTTCCGGATATCCGGATTGCAGAGATGTATTTATTAAATCTTTGAACGTAACTTTGAACTTGGCAATGGATTATGAATTTGATATAATTACACCATTAATGTGGATAGATAAGGAACAGACCTGGGAGCTGGCTGACAGGCTGGGCGGTTTTGATCTTGTAAGGAATATGACACTTACATGCTATAATGGCATAAAAGGTGATGGATGTGGACATTGTCCTGCATGTAAGCTCAGAAAGAAAGGACTTGATTTATACCTTGAAAAAAAAGCTTCTGTTTATAATTAATCCAAAGGCTGGAAGAACAGCAATAAAAAATGATCTGTTTGAGATCATTATGGTTTTTTCACAGGCTGGTTATGAGGTCGTGACATACCCTACGACCGGCCCGGAGGATGCGGAGCGGAAGGTGTGCGCTGATGGCGCAGAGTATGACCTGATCGTGTGTGCCGGCGGTGATGGAACACTTGAGAATACTGTCTGTGGATATATGAAGATGGGGGAAAAGAAGGTCCCTCTGGGGTATATTCCTGTCGGTACGACAAATGATTTTGCGAGAAGTCTGAAGATATCCAGAAAACCGCTTGAAGCAGCAAAGCAGATCGTAACCGGCGATGAAATGTTCATTGATGTGGGGTGTATGGATGACAAGAATTTCATTTATATTGCTGCATTTGGAATATTCACAGATATCTCTTACAGTACCAATCAGTCGCTGAAAAAGGTGATGGGTCATTCTGCGTATATTGTTGAGGCATTGAAGAATATCACGAATTACCGGGGATTTCAGCTGGAAGCAGATTTTGATGGCAAAGTGGTTACCGGTGAGTACATTTACGGAATGATCACCAATTCTTTTTCCGTGGCAGGTTTTAAGATCCGGGGAGCAAAACATGTGGTGCTTGATGACGGGAAGTTTGACTGTCTGTTTATTAAGATGCCGCAGAATGCTGTTGAGTTGCAGCAGATCCTGACCGCACTCCTTAAAAATGATATTGAAGGCAATGAGATGTTTTTCGAGTGTAAAGCATCAAAAGTAATCATCAGAAGCGAGACTCCGATCCCGTGGACACTGGATGGAGAATTTGGAGGGGAGAAGACGGAAGTTACTCTGGTCAACAAGAGAAAAGCGATTGGTCTGTATCTGAATCCTGCATCTGATCTCGAGGGAATTGATCAGGAGCACGATGAGATTGCGGCGGTTGCTGATGAAGATATCATGGGCAATGAGGATATCAGGGATACCAGTCTGAACATCGTGTATGATGCTGATGTGGAAGATGATTATTGTGATGGTTGGGATTAGAAACCATGATACAGATATAAGTGAATGAATGACCCTGTTGTTGAATATATTTATATATACGTCGACAGCAGGGCTTTTTCTTTACTTTTTGGCAAATTTGGAATATAATCACCTTAATATTGTGTAAAAGAAAGGGGACCATAATTCAGTATGGCTAAATATTTTGGAACAGACGGCTTCAGGGGAGAGGCAAATAAAGATCTGACTGTGGAGCATGCTTATAAAGTCGGAAGATATCTGGGATATTATTTTGGTAAAGATAAAAAAGACGGAGACAGAGCGAGAATCGTGATCGGTAAGGATACCAGACGTTCAAGTTATATGTTTGAATATTCGCTGGTTGCAGGACTGACTGCCAGCGGTGCAGACGTTTACCTGATGCATGTGACTCCGACACCGAGTGTATCATATATCGTGAGAGCGGATGCGTTTGACTGTGGCATTATGATATCAGCCAGCCACAATCCATTTTATGACAATGGTATTAAGATCATCAATAACCAGGGCTCCAAGATGGATGCATCCGTGGAGGAAGAGATAGAGCAGTATATCGACGGACTGATTCCTGAGATACCTTTTGCCACTAGAGAAAACATTGGAAGAACGACAGATTATTCCATGGGAAGAAACAGATATATAGGATATCTGATGACACTTCCGACCCGTGCATTTAAGAATCTGCGGATCGGTCTTGATTGTGCGAATGGAGCATCTTCTACGGTTGCAAAGGCTGTATTCGATGCGCTGGGAGCCAAGACGTACGTCATCAACAATGATCCGGATGGAACCAATATCAATAACGGATGCGGTTCTACACATATTGAAGGACTTCAGAGATTTGTCGTGGAAAATCAGCTGGATGCAGGATTTGCATATGACGGAGATGCTGA
Organism: Wujia sp.; assembly: GCA_051877775.1. Taxonomy (GTDB): domain Bacteria; phylum Bacillota; class Clostridia; order Lachnospirales; family Lachnospiraceae; genus Coprococcus_C. The sequence continues at coordinate 49,994 of JBJEJF010000022.1, read as the reverse complement.
CAGATGTCTTGCTGTTGATGAAAAGGGAAATCTGATCGACGGGGATATGATTCTGTATATCTGCGGAAAATATCTGAAAGAACACGGACAGCTTACCAACAATACAGTTGTGACAACTGTCATGTCCAATCTTGGCCTGTATAAGGCATTTGATGCAGAGGGAATCCATTATGAGAAGACGGCAGTGGGTGACAAATATGTCTATGAGTGTATGATGGAAAATGGTTTCATTCTGGGTGGAGAACAGAGTGGTCATATTATTTTCTCCAAAAATGCGAGAACCGGTGATGGTGTACTCACTTCACTTAAGCTTATGGAGGTTATGATCGAGAGCAAGACCAGAATGTCAGAGCTCACGAGAGGACTTAATATCTATCCGCAGCTACTGGTTAATGTACGTGTTAACAACAAAGCGGAGGTAATGAATGATCCGGAGGTTCTTGCTGCAGCAAAGAAAGTTGAGCAGGAGCTGGCAGATGATGGCAGGATCCTCTTGCGTGAAAGCGGAACAGAACCTTTGATCAGGATTATGGTTGAGGCAGAGACGGATGCGTTATGTAAAAAATATGTAGATGATGTTGTCCGCACTATTAAAGAAAGAGGTTTTGAAGCACAATAATTCTAAGCAGAGTGTTCTGAAAGCATTGCAGAACCTGTGGGAGGAAATCAGATTTAGAGATGAAGAAAAAACTAAGGAAGTTTGAAACAACCATTATATTTGTGCTGAAGGTCACCATGTATCTGATCCTGTTTTGGATATTTTATGGAACCTACGCAAAAAGCAACTGGCAGCTGTTGAATCTCTCCAGAACATCGCTCGTGACAATTGCGACATATATTATTATGTCATATATGTTTTCCAATATATACGGACGCTATGATCTGGGTAAAAGGAAGAGTAAGCCAATCGTACATTCCCTGATACTTACGATGCTGTTTACGGATATATTTTCTATGCTGGCACTCTCTGTCATGAACACAAACGAGAAGAACAATAAGCAGTTCATGCTGGAACAGCCGCATCTGCTGATTCCGATCATTGTGCTTCAGCTGCTTGTGATCCTGATATATGTGTATGGCGGACATATGTTGTATTTCAAAATATATGATCCGGAAAACTGTATCATTATCACATCTTCTCAGCAGAGTTTAAATGAGATCGTTAAAGGTGTAAAAAAATATGCTCTGCAGTATAAGATCTCGCAGGTCGCTGATTACAGGGACGCGAGATTAAAGGAATATATAATGACGCATGAGACGATCTTTATCTATGATGTTCCGATCAAAGAGCGGACAGATATCGTCGAGTTCTGCTATCAGAATATGAAAAATGTCTACTATAATCCGGAGATGCATGATGTGATAGAGCAGAGCTCCAGACATGTGATTCTGGATGATGTATCCATGTATGGCAGTTATTCCGGAGGACTTACCTTAGAGCAGCGTTTTATAAAAAGAGCGATGGATATTGTGATCTCTGCTATTGCACTTATCGTTACATCGCCTATCATGCTCGTGACAGCGATCATGATCAAGGTCGAGGATGGAGGAAGTGTCATCTTCAAGCAGAACAGAGCAACAAGAAATGGCAAGATATTCTCAGTATACAAATTCAGAACCATGCGTGAGGATGTAGAGAATTATTCTGTGATCGAGGATGATGACAGAGTCACGAAAGTCGGTAAGATACTGAGGAAATACCGCATCGATGAGATCCCTCAGTTCTATAATGTTCTGATGGGAGATATGAGTGTGGTCGGTCCGAGACCGGAGATGCTTGCAAATATATTCAATTATACTTCTGTTTTGCCTGAATTTGAATACAGGCTGCGTGTCAAAGCCGGGATCACCGGATATGCACAGATTGCAGGAAAATATAATACTTCTCCAAAAGACAAGCTGATTCTGGATCTGATGTATATTGAGGAATACAGCTTCTGGCTTGATCTGAAACTATTGTTTCAGACATTGATCGTGTTGCTCAAGAGAGACAGTACGGAGGCATTTCATAATGATGAGGACCTTTATATCTTTGAGGAATATACAGGGAATGATATGGAGAATGATGGAGGAAAATAATGAGAAAAATATTGGTAACAGGCTGCAACGGACAGCTTGGAAGGGCGATCAATAAAGAATATGAGGGTGACGATGTAAAGCTGATCAACACAGACGTTGCCGAACTTGATATTACCGATGTAGAGAAGGTTATGGCTTTTGTAGAAAAGGAAAAACCGGACGTTATCATTAACTGTGCGGCACACACCAATGTCAATGCGTGTGAATCCCAGTGGGATCTGGCATATAAGATTAATGCAATTGGTCCCCGTAATCTCAGTATTGCCGCAACAAAATATGGTGCAAAGATGATTCATGTGTCTACAGATTATGTCTTTGACGGAACAGGAACTGAGCCATATAATGAGTTCTCTCCTGTCGCACCGCTTGGTGCATACGGCAAGACAAAACTGGCTGGTGAGGAATTCGTAAAGCAGTTTGCTGACAGATTTTTTATAATCCGTACTGCATGGCTGTATGGTGATGGCAAGAACTTTGTAAAGACTATGTTGTCGATTGGACAGGAAAAAGGAGAGGTTGGAGTAGTGGCTGATCAGATTGGTTCACCGACCAGTGCAAAGGCTTTGGCAGAGATGATACATGTGCTGGAACCGACTGAGAACTATGGACTGTTTCATGGAACATGTGAAGGGTACTGTTCATGGGCTGATTTTGCCGAAAAAATATTTGTGTATTCAGGTATGGATGTAAAAGTGAACAGACTTACAACAGACGAATATCCGACACCTGCAAAACGTCCAGCTTATTCTGTTCTGGATAATTACATGCTCCGGCTTACAACGGATTTTAAGTTCCCGGAGTGGGAGGATGCACTGAAAGAGTATCTTGGTGTATAAAACGGAAGCCAAAAAGGGACCGGCACATTTGATCAGGGAATCATATGTGCCGGCTCCTTTTTGGCTTCTGCAGAACATTATATCTGTGGTATCAAATCTATAATGTTTTGGCGTATTCCTCGAAGATGTGGTCATACATGGACGGAAGCCCTACAAATTCACATCCATAGCGGTAACCGGAATCGCCGATCGGAGTAACATATAAGATTTTTACAACGGACAGGATGATCTCATCTGTATTTTCGAATTCCAGAGTCGCATTAAAATAATAATCGATCGGGAGCTTGGATTCTGACATAAATCCGATTCCGGCTTTGGAAATGTCGAATACTTCGATCTCTGTATCGATCGAATCAATATTGATACCGTCCTGCTTGAAAAGATTCGAGACTTCTAATTTTAACTTAATCGGAAGTCTTTCATGCTTCCTTTTTTCCTGCATAGCAATCCTCCATTATCGTATTTTCGATTTTCTATTTTTCATAATTATAACAAAAAAAAATCATTATGGCTATACAAAATGTAGATAAATAATAAATCATTTGACAGTTTGTGCGAAGTGGGGCATAATTTATTTGTTACAATTCTGATATGCGGAAGACGTGGATAGGCTGACTGGTTTTATAAGTCATAGATCCGGGATTAAGCATATCATCTATATGCTGATTTTTTATTATGAAAGGTAAACTACATATGAGCGATGTAATGGAACATTATCAGGATGACGAACTGCACGAGGAGTGTGGCGTGTTCGGAATGTATGATTTTGACGGAAATGATGTGGCGAGAACTATTTACTATGGTTTGTTTGCATTGCAGCACAGGGGACAGGAGAGCTGTGGAATCGCAGTCTCGGACACGGAGGGACCTAAGGGAAAGGTTTTATCCTCCAAAGGTATGGGACTTGTGAACGAGGTATTTACACCGGATGATCTGGACAAGTTAAAGGGTAATATCGGTGTGGGACATGTGCGCTATTCTACAGCAGGAGCCAGTACAAGGGAGAATGCACAGCCACTTGTATTGAATTACGTAAAGGGAACCCTGGGCCTGGCCCACAACGGCAATCTGGTCAATGCACCTGCACTCCGGAGGGAGCTGGAGTATGATGGTGCGATCTTCCAGACTACGATCGACTCGGAGGTTATTGCGTATCATATCGCCAGACAGCGTGTGAAGACTGCCTCTGTAGAGGAAGCTGTAAAAAATGCGTTGCAGAAGATCCAGGGATCGTATTCTCTGATCGTCATGAGTCCGAGAAAATTGATCGGTGCGAGAGATCCTTTTGGATTCCGGCCATTGTGTATCGGTAAGAGGGATAATGCATATATTCTGGCATCGGAGAGCTGTGCGCTTGATACGATCGGCGCGGAGTTTGTACGTGACGTGGAACCGGGAGAGATCGTTGTGATCACGCCAAATGGCATAGAGTCCCACAGAGACATGTGTCAGAAGGAGCATGGAAGATGTATCTTTGAATATATTTATTTCGCCAGACCTGACAGTGTGATAGATGGCATGAGTGTATATCATTCAAGGATAATAGCCGGACGCTGCCTGGCTAAGGACAGTCCCGTGGAGGCAGATATGGTTGTAGGTGTCCCGGAATCCGGTAATGCGGCTGCTCTGGGATATTCATTGGAATCAGGTATCCCATACGGAACTGCTTTTGTCAAGAACGGATATGTAGGCAGAACCTTTATCAAACCAAAACAGAGTCAGAGAGAATCCAGTGTCCGCGTAAAATTAAATGTTCTGGCGGATGCCGTGCGTGGTAAGAGAGTAATTATGATCGATGACTCAATTGTGCGTGGAACGACCAGCGACCGTATTGTGAGTATGCTGAAGGAAGCCGGTGCAAAGGAAGTTCATGTGAGAATTTCATCACCTCCTTTCCTGTATCCGTGTTATTTTGGTACGGATGTTCCAGACAGCGATCAGCTGATCGCTTATAATAGAACGATCGATCAGATATGCGAGATCATAGGTGCAGATTCACTGGCATATCTGAGCCTCGAACGTTTGCCGGAGCTTACAGGTGGCAGACAATACTGCCAAGGATGTTTTACCGGCAAATGGCCGATAGACCCTCCAAATGAGGATATCAGAGGAGAACATGATCAATAATATCAATAATAACGATAGAGGAGATAAAACATGAATAATGATAAGTATGTAAGTCCGTTGTCAGAGCGATATGCCAGCAAAGAGATGCAGTATATTTTTTCACCTGATATGAAGTTCAGGACATGGAGAAGACTGTGGATCGCTCTTGCCGAGACAGAGAAAGAGCTGGGATTAAAGGACGCAAATGGCGAACCGAGGATCACGGATGAGCAGATCGAGGAAATGAAGAGTCATGTCGATGATATCAACTATGATGTGGCAAAGGAACGTGAGAAGCTTGTCAGACATGATGTAATGAGTCATGTGTATGCTTACGGACAGCAGTGTCCGAAGGCCGCAGGCATTATCCATCTCGGTGCGACCAGCTGTTATGTGGGTGATAATACGGATGTTATCATTATGACAGAGGCATTGAAGCTTGTTCGCAAAAAACTGATCAATGTCATTGATGAGCTTGCCAAATTCGCCAGAACATACAAGGATCTTCCAACTCTGGCATTTACGCATTTCCAGCCGGCACAGCCGACCACAGTAGGAAAGCGTGCAACACTCTGGATGCAGGAACTTCTGCTTGATCTGAATGATATCGAATACATGATAAGTGAGCAGAAGCTGCTTGGTTCCAAGGGAACTACAGGAACACAGGCAAGCTTTCTGGAACTCTTTAATGGAGATCATGAGACTGTGCGTAAGATAGATGGCATGATTGCCGAGAAAATGGGATTTGATGCATGCTACCCTGTATCCGGTCAGACATATTCACGTAAGGTGGATGCCCGTGTCTTAAATGTACTGTCCGGTATCGCGATGAGTGCACATAAGTTCTCAAATGATATCCGTCTCCTGCAGCATTTGAAGGAGATAGAGGAGCCGTTTGAGAAGAATCAGATTGGTTCATCTGCTATGGCATATAAGAGAAATCCTATGCGCAGCGAGAGGATAGCATCCCTCGCAAACTATGTGATGGTAGATTCCTTAAATCCGGCAATTACAGCTGCAACACAATGGTTTGAGAGAACCCTGGATGATTCTGCTAATAAGAGAATCTCTGTTCCTGAGGCATTTTTGGCGATAGATGGTATCCTTGATCTGTATCTGAATGTCGTGGATGGTCTGGTAGTATATGATAAGGTTATCTATCAGAGATTCATGAAAGAGATTCCATTTATGGCAACAGAGAACATTATGATGGATGCAGTCAAGCGAGGAGGTAATCGTCAGGAGCTTCATGAGAAGATTCGTGAGTATTCCATGATGGCCGGGGAACAGGTCAAGAAATACGGTAACGAAAATAATCTGGTGGATCTGATTGCAGCAGATGATGCATTTGGCATGTCTAAGGAAGAGATCATTGCGCTGCTTGAACCTAAGAACTTTGTGGGACGTGCACCGGAACAGACCGAGGAATTCCTGCAGGAGGTTGTTCAGCCAATACTGGATGCGAACCGTGACATACTCGGTGTAAAAGCAGAGATCAACGTATAGTATTCTGTATATAAATAAAACTGACGCCGGTTATTGGTATCGTGCCAAAAGACCGGCGCCTGTTTTTTTTCACTTTATGTGGATGTCTGCAAGCGTATATCATCGTTTGGCTCATATGTGAAGAATAAATAATATTTGTTGTAGGGAAACAGAGTATGTATGACAGGGATATCAGGGAACCATTGTTTGATTTCCTCGATGAAAAATACGGGAAAAACAGAATATTTGAGGAGAAACGGATGGGACGTTCCAGAGCGGATGTTATCATGATCGTGGAACATGAGATAATCGGGCTTGAGATAAAGAGTGATGCGGATACTTATGAGAGATTAAAACGGCAGGCTAGGGATTATAATAAATTTTGTGACAGAAATTATATTGTCATCGGGAGATCTCATTTAAGGCATGTCAGTGAACATATTGCGAAGTGCTGGGGAATCATCTGTGTACAGGCAAATGATAACGATGAGAATCATCCATACACGATCACAGAAGTCCGGCCTGCACAGCCTAATCCGAAATGTAAGCTGGAGAACCAGATAAAATGGATGTGGAGGCCGGAGCTGGCAAGGATACAGGAGATAAATCATTTGCCAAAATACAAGGCTAAGAGTAAGCTTTTTGTGCAGGAAAAACTGTTGGAAAAGGTGAATCCGGGTCTTTTGAAAAAACAGATGATAGAGGAACTCTTTGAGCGGGATTATACAATGTGGGATGAGGAATATGAACATTAATCTGGAGTATTATAAAATATTTTATTTTGTTGCTCGATGTGGAAGTGTAACAAAGGCGGCAGGGGAACTATGTCTGTCGCAGCCAGCGGTCAGTCAGGCTGTAAAACAGCTTGAGGACAATCTGGGAGTTGCCCTGTTTGTGAGGCGTTCTAAGGGTGTTGCGCTTACTGCTGAGGGAGAAACGCTTTACTCTTATGTTAGTAAGGGATATGAACAGATCCTGCTTGGAGAGCGCAAGCTGATGGAGATGCTCACACTTGAGAGTGGGGAGATTCGGATCGGTGCGTCCGATATGACTCTGCAGTTTTATCTTTTGCCGTATCTTGAAATGTTCCACAGACTATATCCGGGTATCAAGGTAAACGTTACAAATGCTCCGACACCTAGCACGATAGATCATCTGGCAGCAGGGCGTATTGACTTTGGGGTAGTTAGTACACCGCTTGAAGTCAATGACAGATTTCAGGTGTACCGCGGCAGGAAGATCCAGGATATTTTTGTAGCGGGAGAACGCTTCCGTGAACTAAAAGGAAGAAAACTGGCATACAGCGAACTTGTGTCCTATCCGATCATCTGCCTGGAGCAGAAGACAAGTACCAGACGTTATATAGACGCTTTTTTGAGGGATAATGATGTAGTATTATATCCTGAATTTGAGCTTGCAACCAGTGCGATCGTCACCCAGTTCGCGGTGCGAAATCTCGGTATTGGATGTGTGGTGGAGGATTTTGCCAGAGATGAGTTAGAGAGCGGAAGACTATTTAAGCTTGAATTCGAGCGTGACATCCCGGAGAGAGATATCTGTGTTATCTCGGATCGGAAGATGCCGATGACCAAAGCTGCATCTGCCTTGATCGATCTGTTAATGCACAGGGAGGAAGAAATATAGTCAGACAACACGGATAGCAATATGGTATAAATAATTCTTATATCATTTATAAATAATATTGATTTTACTTATAAAACACGTTAAGATATACTTAGAAAGTCTTGCTGGATTTGTTGTATAATAACAATTGTACGAATTGAAGGTTAATAACAAGATCCGCAATAAAAAATGTATGATGGAGGTAATGATACATTATGGTACAGGCAGTCGTTGGAGCCAATTGGGGAGACGAAGGTAAGGGTAAGATTACAGATATGCTGGCTGAAAAAGCTGACATAATCGTTAGATTTCAGGGCGGTGCAAATGCAGGCCATACTATCGTTAATAATTATGGTAAGTTTGCATTACATACGCTTCCGTCAGGTGTGTTCTATGACCATACGACAAGCATTATAGGCAATGGTGTTGCACTGAATATACCGGTGCTGTTCAATGAGATTAAATCAATTACAGATAAAAATGTTCCTATGCCAAAGATTCTGGTATCTGACAGGGCACAGATGGTAATGCCATATCATGTGCTGTTTGATGCATATGAGGAGGAGCGTCTGGCGGGTAAGTCCTTTGGATCAACGAAGTCAGGTATAGCACCATTTTATTCGGATAAATATGCAAAGATCGGTTTTCAGGTCAGTGAACTTTTTGATGAGGCTGCGCTCCGTGAGAAGATAGAGCGTGTTATCGTGCAGAAAAATATATTGTTGGAACATCTCTATCACAAACCATTACTTGACGCAGACGAGATATTTGATACGTTGATGGAATATAAGAAGATGGTAGAACCTTATGTATGCGACGTATCAGCATATCTTTATGATGCCATCAGGCAAGGTAAGAATATTCTGCTTGAGGGGCAGCTTGGTTCCTTGAAGGATCCGGATCATGGTATTTATCCGATGGTAACATCATCCTCTACACTGGCTGCATACGGTGCGATTGGAGCAGGAATTCCACCATATGAGATCAAGCAGATCATTACTGTTGTGAAGGCATATTCTTCAGCCGTTGGTGCAGGTGCATTTGTAAGTGAGATATTCGGTGAAGAAGCAGATGAGTTAAGACGTCGTGGCGGTGATGGTGGTGAGTATGGCGCAACGACAGGAAGACCGAGACGTATGGGATGGTTTGACTGTGTGGCATCCAAATATGGCTGCCGTATTCAGGGCACGACGGATGTTGCGTTCACGGTACTTGATGTACTCGGATATCTGGATGAGATTCCGGTATGTGTTGGTTATGAGATAGACGGAGAGGTTACTACAGATTTTCCAACCACGTCTAAGCTGGAGAAGGCAAAGCCTGTATTAAAGATTCTTCCGGGCTGGAAACAGGATATCAGAGGCATCAAAAATTATGATGATCTGCCGGAGAATTGCCGTAAATATATTGAGTTCATCGAGGAGCAGATCGGATTCCCGATTACGATGGTATCCAATGGACCTGGCAGAGAAGATATAATATATCGTGGATTTAAATGTGAATAACAGGAAATGAAACCTGATAAATGAGTTTATTATATGGGGGTGTCTCAGACATCCCCATATTTTTATATCATAGGAAAGCACACATGAGGCCGTCAGGAGACGTGATATAAAATATTTTGTGCGTTAAGAGTTGATTGGTTTGTTCCGATATAATTAACAAGAAGGAAATAATGAAAGTGAATATCGAAAGTAAAAGATGATGATCCATATATGATGACCTGGAGAAAGGGGGAGGTCAAAGCAGAAGGCTATATTGGGAGAGATTTATATAGAGTGGAACTTGCTGCCCCGGTCTATATGAATCCAAGACAGAAAAAACAGGATGACTTCAGGCGGCAGAGACGAAAAAAATCATATCTATATGATGAGTTTCAGAAAAAAAACGAAAGGGAACTTCCGGCAGAAAGTACAGTAAGCTATTATATCTAGATACGGATTCAGATGCGATGTGCAGGGAGAACAGATACAGATGAAAATTATATTATTATTCAGGTAGGCTCTGAAGTGAAACGATAACATTTCACTTCGGAGCTTTTCTATTTGTTTGTTATGAGACTGATCTTACCACAGACCGAGAACGTGCTGCAGGAGAAGACTTACGCCGGTGATACCGATCCAGCAGCAGAATCCCATGATAAGTGGTTTGCCACCTGTTTTGACAAGTTTAACAATGTTGGTATTCAATCCGATGGCTGCCATTGCAAGGATGATAAAGAACTTGGACAAATCCTTGATCGGGCTGAAGAAATCAGTGCTGACACCACAGTTTACAGCAATCGTTGTGATGATGGATGCTGCAATAAAGTACAGGATAAAAAATGGGAAGATCTGCTTTAAGCTTACCTTGCTGCTTCCATCGCCGTTGCCTGCCTCCTTGCGGGTGCGGATAAATGCCAGAACCAGTGTGATCGGTATGATGGCAAGTGTACGGGTGAGTTTAACTGTCACAGCCTTATCGAGTGTAGCACTGCCAAGATTCCACATATTGTCCCAGGTGGAGGCTGCCGCTGTGACGGATGATGTGTCATTGACCGCTGTACCGGCAAAGATTCCGAAGGCATCTCCGGATGTTGTGTCAAAGCCGATCAGCTTACCAAGATTAGGAAATATAATTGCCGCCAATACATTGAAAAAGAAGATGACAGAGATTGCCTGTGCAACTTCTTCATCATCAGCATCTATGACAGGGGCTGTTGCAGCGATTGCAGAACCGCCGCAGATGGAAGAACCAACACCGACCAGTGTGGATATTTTGCCCGGAATATGCATTACCTTGCACAGGATAAATGCTATGATCAGGGAAGTTGATATAGTTGCCAGAATAATCGGTAGAGACTGTTTTCCGGTCTCAAATATGACATTCAGATTGAGTCCAAAGCCGAGCAGGATAACGGCATACTGTAATATCTTTTTGGATGTGAATTTAATGCCATCCTCCAGTTTGCTTTTGTCTTTGATAAATAATGTGATGATCATGCCGAGAAGTATGGCTATGACCGGTCCGCCGATAATCGGAAATTGTTTTCCGAGAAGCCAGGATGGAACAGCGATGACCAGACATACAAGGAATCCCATCCAATTCTTTTTGATAAAGTTCATTTTTCTTTCCTCCCGTGTAAAAATAAGACTTGGCTGATTGCGAAGCATTTATTTATGTCGCATTACTATAACCTTACTGGAAGAATATACCATATAATTACAATAAAATAAAATTATAAATATTTATATAATGATAAAAATATGTTATCATTATATAAATATTTGTATCGGGAGGCAGTATGTTAGATTTTCGTGTCGAGACATTTCTGGCTGTATGTCAGGAGATGAATTTTACAAGAGCGGCAAAATTGCTTGGCATCACACAGCCGGCTGTTTCAAATCATATCAGACAGCTGGAAGAATACTATGATGTATTGCTGTTTCGTTGTGAGGGGAAAAAGGTATATCTGACCAAGGAAGGGAAGATGCTCTATGAGGCGATGGTCAGTATGCATAACAATGAGATCTATCTTATGGAACAGTTGAAACAGACAAAGGAGGAACGTGAGGAATTCCGTTTTGGTGTCACGCTTACGATCGGTGATTTTATGATATCAGATGCCATCGGGCGGTATATCAGAAAACATCCCTCTGCCAATATTCACATGGAGACTGCCAATACAAAAGAGCTGATTGCGAGGTTGGAAGCCGGGCAGATAGATTTTGCTGTACTTGAGGGTAACTTTCAGAAGATGAATTATAATAATTTTGTCTATGCTGTGGAAGACTTTGTACCGGTTTGCAGTCCCGAACATCCTATGGCGGGGCGTCAGGCAGATATGACAGATCTGCTCAGGGAGCGTATAATCGTCAGAGAGGAAGGGTCAGGTACGAGGGAGATTCTCGAAAATGCACTGGAGGAGCGCAATCTTCATCTGGCTGATTTTTCAGGCTTGATTGAGATCGCCAATATGAATACAATAAAAGAACTGGTACTTGATAACTGTGGGATTTCCTTTATGTATGAAAAGGCGGCAGAGGAGGAGCTTTGCTCGGGGCGGCTTGCAAGGATCAATATAAGAGGCTGGCAGGTACGCCACGAAATGTGCGCAGTGTGGAAGAAGGATAATCTGTTTTCGGATTATTACGAAAGATTGTTAAAGGAGTTGCTTGGATGAATATATTGACAGTAGATGGAATAACAAAGGCATATGGCGTGAGAAAGATATTTGATTCGGCTTCTTTTTTTCTCCAGGAGGGAGAGAAGGCGGGAATCATCGGAATCAATGGTACCGGTAAATCAACGTTGCTTAAAATGATAGCCGGAATGGATACACCGGACAGTGGACGGATCATCATGGCCAATGGATATACAGTGCGTTATCTGCCACAGACACCTGTCTTTGCGGATGGTGATACAGTATTGCAGGCTGTAATGAGAAGTAATCAGTCAGGAGATGACCGATGGACTGCGGAAAGCGATGCCAAAGCGATGATGACCCGGCTTGGAATCACGGATTTTGAAGAGCGATGCGGGCATCTGTCCGGAGGGCAGAAAAAGAGGCTGGCGCTGGTGGAGGTATTGCTTGCGCAGGCGGATATTCTGTTGCTGGACGAGCCGACAAACCACCTTGACCATGAAATGTCGGCATGGTTGGAGGAACAGCTCAAAAATTACCGTGGATCCATTATCATGGTCACGCATGACAGATATTTTCTGGACAGTGTTGCCAACAGAATCATAGAAGTGGATAAAGGGAAAATATATTCATATGAGGAAAATTATTCCGGATACCTTCGCTTGAAAACGTTGCGTGAAGACATTGCAGATGCCGAGGAACGGAAGAGGCAGTCTATCCTGCGCGTAGAGCTGGAGTGGGTAAAACGTGGAGCGAGAGCCAGATCAACCAAGCAGAAAGCAAGGCTGGAACGATATGAAGAGATGAAAAATACGAGTGCACCGCAGAAGGATGAAGCTGTCTCGATAGGTTCTGTATCATCGAGGCTCGGGCGTACGACGATTAATCTGGATCATATCAATAAATGCTATGATGGGAGAACGATCATAAATGATTATACATATCATTTTCTGAAAAATGACAGGATCGGAATCATAGGAAAAAATGGCTGCGGCAAGAGTACACTGTTAAAGATTATTCTCGGGATGGTAACGCCGGACACCGGATCCGTTGAGATCGGACAGACCGTAAAAATCGGATATTTTGCACAGGAGATCCGGATGGGTCAGGATATGGATGAGAAGCAGCGTGTTATCGACTATATCAGGGATGAGGCAGAATATGTGGAGACGGACGAGGGAAAGATAACGGCCGCAAGGCTTCTGGAGAGATTTCTGTTTAAGGGTGAGGAGCAATACGGGCTAATCGGTAAGCTGTCAGGTGGTGAGAGGCGAAGACTGTATCTGTGCAGGGTCTTAATGTCGGCACCAAATGTGCTGATATTAGATGAGCCGACCAACGATCTGGATATCACAACACTTGCGGTACTGGAAGATTACCTTGATCACTTTGAAGGAATCGTGGTCACGGTATCGCATGACAGATATTTCCTCGACAGGGTGGTCAGAAGGATATTTGCGTTTCAGCAGGATGGACGATTGATGCAGAGTGAGGGTGGTTACACAGATTATGAGAACAGGCTGCGGGATATGAGTCATGATGCAGACGACAAGGTGTTAAATGAGCGAAAAGATTCATATAATAGTGAGAACACAATAAAATGCAACAGCAGTGGAGATGGAAAAAATAACAGTAAACCGTCACATGAGAGAAAACTGAAGTTCTCATATAAAGAACAGAGGGAGTATGATACTATAGAGCAGGATATCGCCGAACTGGAGAAAAAACTGGCTGACAAGGAGGCAGAGATAGAGGAAAACGCGAGCAATTCTGCACTTCTCCAAAAGCTGTATGAGGAGCAGGAGACATTGAACAGACAGCTGTCAGATAAGATGGAACGCTGGATGTATCTGGAGGAGCTGGCGGCAAAAATAGCAGGACAATAAATTATTATGAAACAAATATAAGAAAGGTGTAAGATCATGAGAGTTTTGATGTTAAATGGAAGTCCAAGGGCAAACGGCTGTACATATACAGCGCTTACGGAGGTAAGAAAAAGGCTTGAGAGCCATGGAATTGAGACTGAGCTGTTTCAGATCGGAACGCAGCCGGTGGCGGGATGTATTGCGTGTGGAGCATGTAAAGGCAGTGCAAAATGTGTATTTGACGACAAGGTAAATGAATTTGTATCAGCGATGCGTGATACGGATGGCTTGATCGTTGGCTCTCCGGTATATTATGCAAGTGCCAGTGGACAGGTTACTGCATTTTTAGACCGCGCATTCTATGCCGGCGGAAGCTATATGGACGGAAAGCCGGGTGCGGCACTGGTGAGCTGCCGGAGGGGCGGTGCATCTGCAGCATTTGACCAGTTAAACAAATATTTTAGTATCAGTAACATGCCGATCGTTACATCTAATTACTGGAATCAGGTACACGGCAATACGCCTGAGGAAGTGATGCAGGACGAAGAGGGGATGCAGACACTTCGAATTCTTGCTGACAATATGGCATGGCTGCTTCAATGCATTGAGGCAGGAAAAAAGTCCGGCATTGTTGTGCCGGACCGTGATGCAAAGATTCGAACGAATTTTATTCGTTAAGCGGCATTGATCTGGTTGCGAATTTATCCCGATAGCGTTTGGGCGTTATGCCGTATTTCTCCTGAAATGCTGCAGTAAAATGGCTTTGAGAGGAGAAATCAAAATATTCTGATATATCCGTGATGGAATAGTCAGAATATTGAAGCATCTGTGCGGCTGCGTCCAGACGCTTATCTTTTATATATGCGGACAGAGATACTCCCACCTCTTTGGAGAACAGCTTGGACAGGTAGGATGGGTTCATTGCAAGATGCTCTGCAATGTCTGTCACGCGGAGCTTGTGATGAAGATTGTTATAGATGTAATCGATGCATTTGGCAATCGGTCTGGAATACACATTTTTCTTCTGATTGTCACGCATACGCAACGTAAAATCATTGATCATACCGGATTGCAGGGTATCGATCTGCGCGACGGATGTACAGAGATCAGCCTTCTGAATATAGATATCACTCATGTTATAGGCTATCTCGCGCTCCAGACCCGCCTCTACACAGAATCTTGTGATCATGGCAGCAAGGATGACAAAATGAAATTTGCGGTTTTGTAGTGGATTTTTAGATAATATGCCATTTTTTGATTCTGATGTTGTATACCCGTCAGAGTCGATATACTGTTGATGTCTCCGGTTTACATCATCTATATCGCCTGAGGCAATGGCACGGTAAAAACCGAATTCTTTTTCATACTCTAAGTGTTTACTGTTTTCTTCTCTCTGTGAGAAAAGTTTATGATTTAATTCATGTTTTATATCCATGGTTGGGTCTCCTCTGTCATAAAATCATATGGACTGTAGACTTATTTTTCATTACTTTTATTAGTATAACAAAAAAATATAAAAAAAGACATAAAAATGATAGAATCGACATTTTTTTTTTAGTATTATAACAAATGCAGATAGGACATAGAGATACAAAAGATATTGCAGAAGATATTTTTTTACAAATGAATCAGAGATACATAAGATAAAATGCCTGTCTGATAACAAAGGTATCTTGGTGATGTATCCCCAATACATTACCTTGTATATATATGGAATCCCCCCAAGATTCATATTTTGTGTCGAAAGACACACATTTCTCCTTCGCGTTTATATAACGCAGAAAAATCCGCTTTCCCCAGCGGATTTTTTTTTACCATTTTTTTTAAAAAATAAAACGAAAAAGGATTCATTTACCATAGTCAATTTGAAGAAAAAACGGAATTATCCGGTATGATACCGGAGATAAAAAAAGGTTGAAATCCTGTCTGTTTCTGTTATGATATAAATAAGCATTGCGATAATGTGCGCTTGCTAATACATGGCATATGAGGATAGAATAATGTTGTATACTGAGTTGACCAAAAAAGCAATGCGGTTATGTTATAAGGCGCATGACGGACAGATAGACAAGGGTGGAGTTCCGTATGTGTTTCATCCATTCCATGTTGCTGAGCAGATGAAGACAGAGTATGATATCTGCGTCGCATTGCTGCATGATGTGATTGAGGATACGGATTATACGCTCGATGATGTGCGGGCCGAAGGGTTCCCGGAAGAGGTTCTGCAGGCACTTCGCTGTATTACCAGGATCCCGGGTATGGAATATGCCGATTATATTGAGATCGTTAAGACAAATGAGATCGCTACCCGTGTAAAGCTGGCGGATCTGGAACATAACAGTGATGCATCAAGGCTGCCTGGAGATGATACCGTATACAATAATGCGTTGCTGGAGCGATACGCGAGAGCAAAAAAGGTTTTACTGGAGCAGTAGATGCCATGATGATAAATAAGCTGGGTGGCCGTATTTATAGCATACGTTCTATGGATAAATGCGGCAGCCCTTTTTTCATATAATAATACTATTTATGTAATAAACAGAAAGAGGAAAACATATGACAAAAAAACAGCGTACGATGGAGGTAATAAAAAGATTAAAAGAAGAATATCCGGATGCCGAGTGTACACTGGATTATGATGAGGCATGGAAGCTCCTTGTCGAGGTCAGACTGGCTGCTCAGTGTACGGATGCCAGAGTGAATGTTGTGGTACAGTCACTCTATAAAAAGTTCCCGACAGTTGAGGCATTGGCATGTGCTGAGGTTGCGGAGATAGAAGAGATCGTCCGGCCATGTGGCCTTGGAAAAAGTAAGGCCAGAGATATCAGCGCATGTATGAAGATTTTACATGAACAGTTTGAAGATAAAGTCCCTGATGATTTTGACACGCTTCTTACGCTGCCTGGGGTAGGACGCAAGAGTGCCAACCTCATTATGGGGGATGTATTTGGAAAACCGGCCATTGTTACAGATACCCACTGCATCAGATTATGCAATCGCATTGGACTTGTTGACAATATAAAAGAACCGAAAAAAGTAGAGATGGCATTATGGAAGCTTGTTCCGCCTGAAGAGGGAAGTGATTTATGCCACAGGCTGGTATATCACGGCAGGGAGGTCTGCACGGCAAGAACCAGTCCGTACTGCGACAGATGTTGTCTGCAGGATATATGTCAGAAGAACGGGGTGCAGTAAAAGATGGGAGAAACCAGACTACAGGATATAATAGGTGTGATATTTGATTTCAATGGTACGATGTTTTTTGATTCGGATAAGCATATACGTGCATGGACTTCTTATGTGGAGGAGGTTACGGGATGCAGACCTAGATACCAGGGATATCGACAAATATATCATTGGTAAGTCAAGCAGACAGATCCTGGAACACTTTCTGGGGTATGAGATATCAGAAGATATGCTGGAACAGTTCTCGGAAGAAAAAGAGGGAATATACCGTAGACTATGCAGTGACGATAAGGATAATCTGGCTCTTGCACCCGGACTTGTAAAATTTCTGGATTACCTTGCAGAGTATGATATACCGAGAACGATCGCGACTACGACAAGTCTCTCTAATGTCATGTATTATTTTGAGATCTTCGATCTGTACAGATGGTTTAAACCGGAAGATCTGGTATACAGGGACCGGAGAATCAGGGAAAAACCGTATCCTGATATGTACATCGTCGCCTGCAGAATGCTCCATAAAGAACCGCAAAGATGTCTTGTGTTCGAGGATTCTGTGACAGGAATAACTGCGGCTGAGGCGGCAGGAATCAGGCATATTGTAGCAGTAAAGGGAGACAACCCGAATCTGAGTACGGATGGATTTAATTATATACAGGCTGTGATAAATGATTATACAGAATTAAATGGAACACTGGATATATTAGCCTGATGAAGAACTGGAGGAACAGAGATGGCAGTAAAATTTTCTGAATTTCAATTTTTTTCTGATGTGGATAAGCTGGAGATCGACTGCATGTCAGTCTTGCCGGATGGTCCGATAAAAGGTGTCGTGCAGATGGTGCATGGTATGTGTGAACATAAAGAGAGATATTATGATTTCCTGGAATACCTTGCAAACCAGGGGTATCTCTGCGTCATTCATGATCATAGAGGACATGGAGGAAGTGTAGAGTCGGATGCGGATCTGGGATATTTTTATGACGGAGGCTATGAGGCGCTTGTTGAGGACATCCATCAGCTTACGATGATCGTTAAGGAAGAGATGAATATACAAAACGTGCCGTATATTTTAATAGGACACAGTATGGGGTCTCTTGCAGCACGTTGTTACCTGAAACAATATGATTCGGATATAGATAAACTGATCGTTCTTGGAAGCCCATCTAAGCCGGCAGGTACATTGCTTGGTCTTGGGGCAGCGCTTCTCATGGAAAAAATAAAGGGTGGACATGCACATTCCGGTGTTCTGGATTATTTAGTGATACATTCACAATATGAAAAGCGTTTTGAGGATGAGAAAATGCTGCATGCCTGGATATGTTCTGATCCAGCTGTCGTAGAACGATATAATCGTGATCCACATTGCAATTTCTGCTTTACCGTAGACGGATATATTCAGCTGATCAGACTGACACAGCAGACTTACAGCACAAAAGGATGGGAGATGCAGCATCCTGATCTGCCGATTCTCTTTTTGTCGGGAAAGGATGACCCATGTAATCGTAATCCGAAGCAGTTTGGGAAAAGTGTACGTTTCCTGAAGAAACGGGGCTATAAGAATGTAAAAGCTGTATTATACCGCGGAATGCGGCATGAAATTCTGAATGAAAAGGATAAAAAACGGGTATATAAACATATATATGATTTTATTTCCAGCGAAGACTAGAAGATAGGGGATATGGCAGATGAAGGTCAGAATGTCAGCTGAACAGCAGAATCTTGATGCATTTGTTGATCAGATATTACGTAAATATCATTTTTTGGAATCAGACAGGGAAAAGATAATAAAGGTGTATGAACAGATGAAGCTGTGTATGGGACCATATGCGGCATACCGTATCAATCAGAAGGTGACGGGGATCCCTGCCATCGACGATGGTCCTGCGGCTATCGTAGCAATGACGCTTGGCGCAGGTGTGGACAGGCTTCAGGAGCATTATGTCAGAAATGAACAGTTAGACGCAGCATATATTCTTGATTGCCTGGCAGATGAGCTGCTTCTTGGGATGTATGCAGAGTTCAATGCGTCATACGCGAGATTTCACAGACGTTATGTAAAAAAGTATATATTTATCGGAAATGAGATACCTGTGGCAGAGATACCGGAATTGCTGCGTGATATCAAAGGGCAGAGAAAGCAACCGGACAGCAGTGAAGAAGACAAAACGGAAAAAACTGCAGATAAAGCTGATCTGAAAGACGATACCGGAATATCTGCAGGAGACATTCAGACGGCCTGTGACAGATTGATGGATCATGATGAGATCACGGCAAATACTTATGGTGTTATGTCACCTTCTAAGAGCGTAGTTTTCTATGCGGCTTTGTCAGAGAATCCGAATCAGGCCTGCGAAGGAATCTGTACCGGGTGTGGAAATACAGAATGTGAGAACCGGGTCACAGCTGAAGCAGTGGATGAGCGTTATCAGAAGAACAATGCGAATTCTACGGTACAAAACGGGATAAAAGAAGCTATAAAAAACTGCAGGGAGAACAGTGCCGGAGGTAATTTAAATTACGGATATCAGCGTATCTTTGGGGCACAT
>JBJEJF010000022.1:0-30042 GCA_051877775.1 Wujia sp. | reverse complement strand
ATGATGAAGGGGAGGGATGTTATGCCAGGCTCGGAAAATGACAGAATGTATATTATGGCGTTGGATGCGGGAACGACAAGTAACAGATGTATTTTATTTGACAGGCAGGGTAATATCGCCAGTATGGCGCAGAAGGAATTCACACAGATATATCCGAAACCCGGCTGGATCGAGCATGATGCCAATGAGATCTGGTCTACACAGCTCGGAGTTGCGGTGGAGGCTATGTCCAAGATCGGTGCGGAGGCTTCGAATATTGCGGCCATAGGTATTACGAATCAGAGAGAGACGACGATAGTGTGGGATAGAGAAACAGGAATCCCTGTATATAATGCTATCGTATGGCAGTGTAGAAGAACTGCAGAATACTGCGAATCTCTGGCTGACAGACAGGAGATGATAAGAGAGAAAACAGGGCTTATCATAGACGCCTATTTTTCTGCGACCAAGATAAAATGGATCCTCGATCATGTGGAGGGAGCAAGGGAAAAAGCCAGACAGGGAAAACTGTTATTTGGTACTGTGGAAACGTGGCTGATCTGGAAACTGACCGGTGGGCGTGTCCATGTGACGGATTATTCCAATGCATCCCGGACAATGATGTTCAATATCAGGACGCTTAAGTGGGATGAAGATATCCTGAAACTCTTTGATATACCGGAGAGTATGCTGCCGGAGGTTCGGCAAAGCAGTGAGATATATGGTATGACGATCCCGTCCCTGTTTGGCGGGGAGATACCGATTGCGGGAGCTGCAGGAGATCAACAGGCGGCTTTGTTTGGACAGAACTGTTATGAGGCAGGAGATGCCAAAAATACATATGGAACGGGATGCTTTTTGCTGATGAATACAGGAGATAAACCGGTCTATTCCAATAATGGACTGGTTACTACGATTGCATGGGGATTAAACGGACAGGTCCAATATGCACTTGAGGGATCTATCTTTGTTGCAGGGGCAGCGGTGCAGTGGCTTCGGGATGAGATGGGATTCATCAGCAGTGCAGCAGATAGTGAGGAACTTGCAACTAAGGTGGAGGACACAAACGGATGTTATGTGGTACCTGCCTTTACAGGGCTTGGAGCCCCATATTGGGATCCATATGCCAGAGGAACGATAGTGGGACTGACCAGAGGAGTCAACCGGTGTCATATTGTGCGTGCGACACTGGATTCCATAGCATATCAGGTGAATGATGTCCTCGAAGCAATGTACGAAGATTCCGGAATCAGTCTCCATACACTCAAAGTGGATGGAGGTGCCTGTGCCAATGATTACCTGATGCAGACGCAGGCAGATATCAGTCGTGTTCCGGTGAGTCGTCCCTGTTGTGTTGAGACGACAGCTCTGGGGGCCGCATATCTGGCAGGACTGGCAGTCGGATATTGGAACAATCAAAATGAGATCACGGGAAATGTCAGAATAGATCATAACTTTAGTCCTGAACTTGGACAGACAGACCGTGAACGGATGATAAAAGGATGGCATAAGGCTGTAAAGTATGCATTTGGATGGGCGCGGGAAGACAGAGACAGATAAGGGGATGTAACTGTAGCGATTCATGAAATACGGAAGAGGGTGGGAATTATGTTAACTAGTTTTGCGTTGATATTTTTGTGTGGTTTGCTGTTAGGCGGATTATTTCAGAAGATGAGATTACCCAGTCTGCTTGGAATGATCATTACAGGTATTCTGCTGGGACCGCATGTGCTTGGGCTGTTGGATGATTCACTGCTGGCAATCTCTGCGGATCTGAGGCAGCTTGCACTGGTTATAATACTGACCAGAGCCGGATTATCTCTGAATATAGCAGATCTGAAGAGAGTAGGCAGACCGGCTGTTTTGATGTGTTTCGTCCCGGCATGTTTTGAGATCTTGGCCGTGGTTCTTTTTGCTCCTCCGCTTCTGGGTGTTACGGTAGTTGAAGCTGCATTGATGGGAAGTGTGATGGCGGCTGTATCTCCGGCTGTGATCGTACCTAGAATGATTCGGATTATGGAATCCGGTTATGGAAAGGAACACAGTATTCCACAACTTATTCTTGCAGGTGCATCTGTGGATGATGTTTTTGTAATCGTCATGTTCACCGCATTTTCGGGTGTGGCAGCAGGCGGTCATATGGAAGCTCAGAGCTTTCTTCAGATCCCGATATCGATAGGTCTGGGAATCCTGGCAGGTATTCTGGTGGGAATATGTCTGGTATGGTTCTTCAAGAAATTTCATATGAGGGATTCTGTCAAGATACTGATTATCCTGAGCATCTCATTTTTATTGATCGAGGCGCAGAATCAGCTGGAGGGCATTGTGCCGTTTTCGGGTCTGCTGGCGATCATGAGTATTGGAATCGTGATCAAACAGAAGTATGACATTCTTGCAATACGGTTGTCAGGGAAATACAACAAAATGTGGGTTGGAGCAGAGGTCATGCTGTTTGTGCTGGTCGGAGCAGAGGTAGACCTGAAATATGCAGTAGCCGCAGGGACCATGGCAGTTGTTCTGGTGGTTCTCGCACTGCTGTTTCGTATGGTGGGTGTGGCTCTCTGCGTTGCAGGGACCAACCTTACATGGAAGGAAAGACTGTTCTGTATGCTGGCATATATACCCAAGGCGACAGTGCAGGCTGCAATAGGTGCAATACCGCTATCTATGGGGCTGCCCTGTGGGCAGATGGTTCTTACGGTAGCAGTATTATCCATATTGATCACAGCGCCGCTTGGGGCGATATGTGTGGACAGCCTGTATAAAAAACTGCTCACAAAATGATATCGAGGATCTAATATCTCCGGTTTACTTTACTGTCCACATACATTGGATTGATTGAAAAATACATGATATCTCCGATCTCCACATCGGAATCTGTGATGTCGACTACCAGAGATGTCATGCCTACAAAACCAAGTACCGGATATGATTTGTCATTGTGATGGGCATAGATGATATCCGGGTGAAGCGTATTTTTTATAATATGATATATGAAACGTGGGATCTGTGAGAACTGTGTACAGTCATTGATCCTCTGGAGACCAAGACCGTGGGTGTATCCGACAGGTATAACTGCGATCCTGGTCTCTTTTTTGGTCGTGAAAGCATGCCCGTAGCCGACTGTCTGACCTGCAGGAACGATATTGATATCTTCAACAGGTGCCTCAAGACGTCCGACAGGTTTATATCCCCACTTGTCAGGAAATGGTATCCTTCCCACAAGGGCAGAACCGAGACGTACAGCATCCAGACGGGTTTCGGGATATCGGAGGAAGGCACAGGTAGCGGCAATGTGACGACATCCGATATCAATATTCTGGCGGGTTAATGTATCACACAGCGTAAGGAAACGCTCCAGCTGCAGCGCAGTGTTAGGATCCTTTTTATATGCTGAGGAACAGAAATGTGAAAAAATACCGGTCACTTTAATATGTTTCATATTGCGGATCGTCGTAATCACAAGATCTGCCTGACTGCATAAGAAACCATGCCTTCCGAGACCGGTATCTATGGCAATGTGACACTCCGGATGGAAGTCTGGGATATTTATTGCTGATGCGATCTTCTCGGCTGCCTCTCCACAGGCCTGGGAGGTAACAGTGATTATAATGTGCTGTTCAAATGACCGGCGGATATCGTCAGGATCATAGACAGGAGACAGATTAAGGATATCACAGGTGATACCTGAAGCGCGCAGAGCGAGGGCGTCCTCCAGATCGGTTACAGCCAGTGTCGTAATACCCTGTTCCACCAGCATCCTGGAATAATTCACCAGATCAAGCCCGTAAGCATTCCCTTTTACGACAGCGATGATCTTACTGGATCCTGCCAGCTTTTTTGAGATTTCAATATTTTTACTGAGTATATTTTTATCTAAAAATAAAGTGACCATGATATTCTCCCTATAAAAACGTTATGTCTTGCCGGCAGCTTTGACCGGCATTTGTTATATAATATAGAATGTACCACAAATGAAACGCTAATTCAAACTATTATGTGATTCAATCCGGGTAGATGCGTATTCTGTAGAAATTTGTAGAATAATGAAATAAATAGTAGATAAATCGTTAAAAATATGTTAATCTTCGTAGTATGGGAATTAATATGATAAACAATAGGGGAGAGACCAGCTATGAGATTGATAATATGTGATGATTCTCGTGAAGATGCAGAAAAAGCCAGAAATATCGTTATGAACAGCGGAATTCCGGGGCTTACCATACAGATATATACAGCTGATAAGCTGAACAGTGAACTGAAGGAAGACAGACTTAATTGCGATATTATGATCCTGAATATAAGATTAAATACAAGAGAAAATACCGGAATCGAGCTTGCAAAGCAGCTTAACCGTAAGCTGCCGGATTGTGAGCTCATTTATCTGTCTGATGTACCGAAGCTGACAGCCGAAATGTATGAAACGAATCATTGCTATAATATGCCGAAGTCAGATATGGAACAGATACTTCCGCGTGCATTGAGAAAAGCTTATACGATGCATATTGACAAAAAACATGAGAATATTGTAAAGTTCGTATGTGATGGGCACACTGTATTTCTTGCGGCGAGGGAGATATCATATGTGGAAAAGATGGGGCGGCTTATCGTATTACATGTAGGTGATAAACTCTACAGCAGTTATATGACGTTGGTGAACCTGCAGAAGGTACTTGGCAATTCATTTGCGAGATGTCATGGCAGTTTCATCGTGAATATGGATTATGTGAAAGTTGTTGAGAAAGACAGGGTCATTCTGGACGATGATTATGAGATACCTGTGGGAAGGACGTACCAGACTACTTTCCATGACAGATATCTGGAGTATTGGACAAGATATATGCAGTGACAGCAGGATATTCAGCACTCCGGCAGTGTGTTCATGTCTGGTGACAATATCATAAAATGATATATGGAGGAAAGGCAATATGGAACACATTGATGAAAAAACGTCCTGTTGTTCTGAAAGATTAGAACAGCAGATCGCATTTTGCCGGGAACTCGACAGGGAAAAATTTATTACAAGGCAGACGTACCTTACGGATGGAATCAGAAAAGAAAATGATGCGGAGCATGCATGGCACATGGCTGTAATGGCCATACTACTTAGTGAATATTCGAATGAACAGATCGATTTGTTAAAGACAGTGTCTATGATATTACTTCATGATGTTGTGGAGATCGATGCCGGTGACACGTATGCCTATGATGAAAACGGAAAGAAGACGCAGAAACAGCGTGAGCTTGCAGCAGCTGACAGATTATATGGGATGCTGCCACAGGATCAGCAGGAGCGTTTTCGTGCACTGTTTGATGAATTTGAATCCTGTGAGACACCGGAGGCAAGGTTTGCCAGAGCGATGGATAATATTCAGCCTCTTATGCTGAATGCGGCAACCGGTGGGAAGAGCTGGGAAGAGCGTGGAATACGGCTCAGTCAGGTGTTGAACAGGAATAAGATCACGCCGACAGGCTCTAAGTCTCTGTGGGATTATGCATATCATCAGTTTATACGCCCGAACGTAGAAAAAGGGAAACTGATAGACGATGAGAAAGACAATGAGGTGACAGAATGAATCCGATGGCACTTATGAAGATAAAGGGAATGCTGGATCGCTTCAGAAACAATCATCCAAAGATACCGATGTTTCTTGGAGCTGCAGCACAGGCGATAGATGAAGGAAGTATTATCGAAGTAAACGTTACGACATCAGGCGGTAAAACGTTATGCACAAATATGAAAGTTACAGCTGATGATATGGAGATGGTTAGACAGCTGTCTCAAATGAAAATGAATTAAAAAATTGTCGAAATTATAAATTAATAATTGACATATCAGAAAAATGATTTATAATTACTTTAAACCGATGACGTGGAGATAACGTTATATGTGCACTCACAGAGAGTCCGGGAAGCTGAGAGCCGGACAGAACGCAGTATAGCAAATGGACCACCGAGGGCATGGTCAAAGGTATATATACTGAGTATTCCATGACGTTTGCATACGTTAGTTGCAGGAGATATGATGGTATCTCATAAGAGCATGATTAGGATCATGAAGCAAGGTGGCACCGCGGAATAAATGTTTATCCGTCCTTGACAAATGTAACAGTTTGTCAAGGACTTTTTTATTGCAAAAAAAGGCGGACAGGCTGTGAAATCTCAGAGCGCAAAGCGGACAAGGAGGCATAAGATGATTAAACCTACATTGGAAATGGCATCGGAACTGGCAAAGACATATAAAGTTATACCTGTTTGTAAAGAGATATATTCAGATTTTACAACGCCTATTCAGGTGCTCAGGATACTGAAACGTGCCAGTGGACACTGTTACATGCTGGAAAGTGTGGAAAATCAGGAGAATTGGGGAAGATACACATTTTTGGGATATAAGCCAAAGCTGTGCCTGACCTGTATGAACGGACATCTGAAGGTGACGGATGTCAATGGAACGGTAATCAGGGAAGAAGAGGTACAGCATCCGGAAGTCTGTATCAATGAGATATTAGCAGAATACAAGAGTCCGAGAATAGAAGGTATGCCTCCATTTACCGGAGGACTGGTAGGATACTTTGCATATGATTACATAAAATACAGTGAGCCAAAGCTGTGTCTGGATGCAAAGGACGAAGAAGGCTTCAACGATGTTGATCTCATGTTGTTTGACAAGGTGATCGCCTTTGATAATGTAAAACAGAAAATGATAATCATTGCCAATGCAAAAACAGATAACATAATGGAGAATTATGTGAAAGCAGTGGAAGAGATCACAGCAATTATAGAGCTTATAAAACACGGAGAACCGGCAGAAGAGGAACCGGCCAGACTGACTTCGGAATACAGAAGGCTGTTTGAAAAAGAAGAGTTCTGTGCAATGGTTGAGAAGGCAAAACATTATATCTATGAGGGTGATATATTTCAGGTAGTGTTATCCAACAGACTTGAGGCTGATTTTGAGGGAAGCCTGCTCAACACATACAGGGTGCTCAGAACGATCAATCCATCTCCATACATGTTTTATTTTAGCGGAGATGACATAGAGGTTGCAGGTGCTTCGCCGGAGACATTGGTAAAACTGGAAAACGGAGTCCTTCATACTTTCCCTCTGGCAGGAACAAGGCCGAGAGGAAAGACGCGGGAGGAGGATCTGGCGCTTGAGAGAGAATTGCTGGCTGATGAAAAAGAATGTTCGGAGCACAATATGCTGGTTGATCTCGGGAGAAATGATATAGGTAAGATCAGTAAGTTCGGTTCTGTTGAGGTGGAAAAATATATGTCCATAGAGAGATATTCTCATGTAATGCATATCGGTTCTACGGTAAGAGGAGAACTTCGTGAGGATTGTTCCGTAACGGATGCTGTGGACGCTATACTGCCGGCAGGAACCCTGTCAGGGGCACCGAAGATCCGGGCTTGTGAGATTATTAATGAACTTGAAGATAATAAGCGAGGTATATATGGTGGAGCGATCGGCTATATCGATTTTACCGGTAATCTTGATACATGCATTGCTATAAGAATTGCATTTAAGAAGAACGGCAAGGTGTTTGTACGTTCAGGTGCAGGTATCGTCGCTGACAGCATTCCTGAGAATGAATACACAGAGTGTATCAATAAAGCAAAAGCTGTCATGACTGCCATCGAGATGTCGCAGGATGATATGTAGCAGACAGATGCAGCGATGATGATCATAGTATGGTGATCTGAATATGGAGTGTCTGTATATGGAATGGAGGATAAAAATGATATTACTGATAGATAACTACGATAGTTTTTCTTACAATCTGTATCAGTTGATCGGAGAGATTAATCCTGATATCAGGGTCATACGTAATGATGAGATGACAGTGGATGAGATCGAACAGATGAATCCGTCTCACATCATTTTGTCTCCGGGGCCGGGAAGACCGTCTGATGCGGGGATATGTGAGAAAGTGATCGATTACTTCAAAGGGAAAATACCGATCTTTGGTGTGTGTCTGGGACATCAGGCAATCTGTGAGACCTTCGGTGGAGTGATCGGATACGCCGGACGGCTTATGCATGGTAAGATGTCGGTCGTCACGCTGGACACGGACAGTGAAATGTTTCGTGGGATGCCGGAGAAGATAGAGGCTGCCAGATATCATTCCCTGGCGGCACAGAATGATTCCATACCGGAGGTCCTGCGTGTAACAGCAAGAACCGAAGATGGAGAGATCATGGCAGTTGAACACAGAGAGTATCCGGTGTATGGTGTGCAGTTCCATCCGGAATCTATTTTGACACCGGAGGGCAGGAAGATTCTTAAAAACTTTTTAAATAACCAGAACGATTGAGTAAAAAGGAGTGTGTGATTATGGTTAAAGAAGCAATAAGCAAAGTTACAAATGGAAAAAAACTGACGAAAGAGGAAGCACTTGACGTTATGGATGAGATTATGGGAGGTACTGCAGAGCCTGCACAGGTTGCGGCATTTCTGGTAGCACTGCATATCAAGGGGGAGACTCCGGAAGAGGTATCTGCCTGTGCTGATGGAATGCGTAAATATGCAACCAAGGTGGACAGGGCAGGCAAGGATGTGATCGATATCGTTGGTACAGGCGGGGATTGCGCTAATACATTTAATATCTCAACTGTGGCTTCCTTTGTGACAAGTGCGGCCGGTGTTCCTGTGGCAAAACATGGCAACAGAGCTGCATCAAGTAAATGTGGTACTGCGGACTGTCTGGAGGCATTAGGCGTACAGCTTATGCTTGAACCGGAAAAAAACGCGAAGATCCTGAAAGATACGGATATGTGTTTTATGTTTGCTCAGAAATATCATCCGGCTATGAAATATGTAGGTCCCGTCAGAAAGGCGATTGGCGTGCCGACAGTATTTAATATACTGGGGCCTCTGACCAATCCGGCAGGAAATACACATCAGCTTCTGGGGGTATACAGTGAGGATCTCCTGGAGACGGTAGCACTTGCATTGAAGGAACTGGGACTTAAGGCGGCAATGGTAGTCTATGGAGAGGACTGTCTGGATGAGATATCACTGAGTGCACCTACAAAAGTATATGAGCTTCGTGATAATGAGATCACGTCTTATGAGATTACACCGGAACAGTATGGTTTCACAAGATGCAGGAAGGAAGATCTGACCGGAGGAACACCGGAAGAAAATGCACAGATTGTAAGGGATATTCTGAGTGGAAAGCTGACAGGCCCGAAGAGGGATGCAGTTGTGTTCAATGCAGGCGCTGCGATCCATATTGTAAAAGGGGTATCGATCGACGAGGGTATCAGACTTGCCAACCAGGCGATAGATTCCGGTGCAGCGTATGCTAAGCTTGAGGAATTCATAAAAGCAACAAATGCGTGATCCGGTATTATAAGAGGTGTTGATATGATATTAGATGAAATAGCTGAAAAAACCAGATATCGTGTAGCGGAGAGGAAAAAGGAGATACCTTTTCAGGAAATGCGCGCCATGGCAGAGTCACTTCCGGTGGCAGAGAAAGATATTTTTTACACGGCATTGAAACAACCGGGAATATCTTTTATATGCGAGGCCAAGAAAGCATCTCCGTCCAAGGGTGTCATCGCAGAGGATTTTCCGTATCTGGATATTGCAATGGAATACGAGGCGGCGGGAGCTGCAGCAATTTCCTGCCTGACAGAGCCGTATTATTTTCTGGGGCAGGATTCATACCTCAGGGAGATCGCCTCAGCGGTGAAGATACCTGTTCTGCGCAAAGATTTTACGGTGGACAATTACATGATATACGAGGCGAAGACACTTGGTGCATCTGCGGTGTTGTTGATATGCTCACTCCTCGAGGACTCTGAGCTTGCAGAATACCTCGCTGTCGCAGGAGAACTTGGATTGTCGGCGTTAGTCGAAGTACATGATGAGAGAGAGGTTGAGATGGCACTTGCAGCGGATGCCAGGATCATTGGTGTCAATAATCGGGATCTCAAAACCTTTACGGTGGATATCAACAACTCTTCCAGATTAAGGAAAATGGTTCCGACGGATGTTGCATTTGTCTCAGAGAGCGGAATCAAAAACAGGGATGATGTGCTCCGTCTCGTGGAAAACGGTACAGATGCTGTGCTGATAGGGGAAACCCTGATGCGCAGCCCTGATAAAAAAGCAGCGTTGGATGCATTAAGACCATAGGATACCGGATAAAGCGGTGCGGGAGATATAGCATATGAAACAGAAAATAAAATTATGCGGTATGATGAGAAACTGTGATATAGTATATGCAAATGAGGCGATGCCGGATTATGTCGGATTTATCTTTGCCGATACAAGACGGAAGGTTACAGCTTCGCAGGCAGAAGAAATGAAATCTCTGCTGCATCGGGATATCCGCGCCGTCGGTGTATTTGTGGATGCGGATCCGGCGTATGTAACCGGTTTGTCCGGAAGAGGAATCATAGATGTGATCCAGCTGCATGGGCATGAGGATGCGGAGTATATCAGGAAGATAAGAGAGATGAGTGACTGTCCTGTCATAAAGGCGGTTAAAGTGACGGATGAAAAAAATATCATCCGGGCAGCAGAACTTGACGTGGATTATCTTTTGCTGGATGCATACAGGAAAGGCATACCAGGTGGAACGGGAGAGCAGTTTGACTGGGATATCATAGAACGGGTACGTGATCGGGAGCAGACATCTATATGTGGCAAACCATTTTTCCTGGCAGGCGGGATTAATCTGTACAATCTCTCCGAGGCAGCTGCGGTCGGTGCGTATGGTCTCGATATCAGTACCGGAATTGAGACAGATGGATACAAAGACAGAGAGAAAATGATAGAAGCGGTCAGGCTGATCCGTCAGTCTGAATAGAAGATTACATGTAATAGGAGGATGAAAAATGTCTAAAGGCAGATTTGGTGTACATGGAGGACAGTATATACCGGAAACCCTGATGAACGCCATGAATGAATTGGAGGAAGCATATTTCAGGTATAAGGATGATCCGGAGTTCAATGCAGAGCTCACGGAGATGTTGAATGAATATGCAGGGCGTCCGAGCAGATTATATTATGCAGAGCACATGACTAAGGATCTCGGAGGTGCAAAAATATATCTGAAACGTGAGGACCTGAATCATACGGGAGCACACAAGATCAACAACGTTATTGGCCAGATGCTGCTCGCCAGGAGAATGGGAAAAACCAGAGTGATCGCGGAGACCGGCGCCGGACAGCACGGTGTTGCGACTGCAACAGTGGCAGCTATGATGGGTATGGAATGTGAGATATATATGGGTAAGGAGGATACGATCAGACAGGCGTTAAATGTCTATAGGATGCGTCTGCTTGGTGCTAAGGTGCATGCTGTTGAATCAGGAACAGCAACCCTGAAGGATGCCGTGTCAGAGACCTTCCGTGAGTGGACTTCCAGAATCGACGATACACATTATGTTCTTGGGTCAGTAATGGGACCTTATCCTTTTCCACAGATCGTCAGAGATTTCCAGGCTGTCATAAGCCGTGAGATCAAGCAGCAGATGCTGGAGAAAGAAGGCAGACTGCCGGATGCAGTACTTGCCTGTGTCGGAGGAGGTTCTAATGCGATTGGTGCATTTTATCATTTTATCGATGATAAGGATGTCAGACTGATCGGCTGTGAGGCTGCAGGACGTGGTATCGATACATTTGAGACTGCTGCGACCATGAACACCGGACGACTTGGTATCTTCCATGGAATGAAGTCTTATTTCTGTCAGGACGAGTATGGACAGATTGCACCGGTATATTCCATATCAGCAGGACTGGATTATCCGGGTATCGGACCGGAACATGCATATCTGCATGATATAGGACGGGCGGAATACGTTGCCATCACAGATGATGAGGCTGTGGAGGCGTTTGAATATCTGTCACGCATAGAGGGCATTATTCCTGCTATAGAGAGTGCGCATGCAGTGGCACACGCCATGAAGCTGGCACCGACGATGGAAAAGGATCAGATCATCGTCATCAATATATCAGGACGTGGGGACAAGGACTGCGCAGCAATCGCGCGTTACAGAGGGGAGGATATTCATGAGTAATATAGCAGATAACCGTATATTAAAAGCATTTGATCATGGAAAGGCATTTATTCCGTTTATAACCTGTGGAGATCCGAATCTGGAGACCACAGAACAGATCGTCTATGCCATGGAGGATGCCGGTGCAGATCTGATCGAACTTGGAATTCCGTTCTCAGATCCCACGGCCGAGGGACCGGTGATCCAGGAGGCTAATATCAGGGCATTATCAGGACCGGATCATGTTACGACTGACAGGATATTTGATCTGGTCAGAAAATTGCGACAGAGAGTTCAGGTTCCCATGGTCTTTATGACTTATGCAAATGTAGTGTTTTCATATGGATCGGAACGATTTATCAGTACATGCAAGGAGATCGGTATTGACGGATTGATCCTGCCGGATATTCCATACGAAGAAAAGGATGAGTTTGACCCTATATGCAGGAAGTATGGACTTGCACTGATCTCATTGATCGCGCCTACGTCACATGACAGAATCAGCATGATAGCAAAAGAAGCTGACGGTTTTGTATATTGCGTATCTTCTCTTGGCGTGACAGGAACCAGAACGGAGATCACTACGGATATCGGGGAGATGGTATCCCTGGTAAAAAAGGCACAGGATATTCCGTGTGCGGTGGGTTTTGGCATCTCTACACCGGAGCAGGCAAAGAAAATGTCAGAGTCGGCAGACGGTGTCATTGTCGGCAGTGCCATCGTTAAGATCATTGCGAAGTATGGTGAAGATGCGGTGCCATATGTGGCCGAGTATGTGAAGAGTATGAAAGAAGCGATGAGATGAGGCAAACGCATAAAAAAAAGCAGATCGTAGCAGATATAATTCTGATTTCCACATTGCTTTTTGTGGGTTTTGGCTGTATTATTTATTATAATCTGCAAAGAAAAACAGGGTTTCATCTGCAGATATCTGTAGGTGGAGAGGTGCAGACTACACTCAGTCTGGATGAAGATGCCGATTACCCTGTCAGGACAGAACGCGGATATAATCTGGTCGTCATCCGGGATGGAAAAGCCTATGTCAGTGAAGCAGATTGTCCGGATAAAATATGTGTATCGCATGATTCAATATCTGATGTGGGAGAGACGATCATATGTCTCCCGCATCAGTTGGTGGTTGAAGTGAAATAACAGGTCATAAGTTGAAGGATATTATCATGAAAAAAGCGGGACAACAATCAAAACAGACGAATAACCGTCTTACAGCATTGTGTGGTGTGCTGATTGCTCTTGCAATGATACTATCTTATCTGGAGAATCTTGTTCCGATACATTTTGCTGTGCCGGGTATTAAACTCGGACTTGCTAATGTAGTTACGATCATTGCCCTGCAGAAGCTTGGTGTCAGGCCGGCGCTTGTTATCAGCGTTGGACGTATCGTTCTCTCAGGCATTTTGTTCGGTAATCTTGCGGTCATAATATACAGCCTGGCCGGCGCCTTGCTCAGTATTCTTGTCATGTGCCTTGTGCGGAGATTCAAAGTATTTTCGATTACGGGTGTCAGTGTGTGCGGCGCTGTTGCCCATAATTTTGGACAGCTTATGGTGGCTGCGTGCGTTATGGAAAATGCAAAAATTATGTATTATATGGCAGTTCTTGCTGTATCCGGAACTATAGCAGGCGTTATCATCGGGATCTTTGCAGGTATTATTATGCACAATATCCATTTTTCAAAATAACAGGAGGGTTTTATGGAGAAGGAAAAGAAGTACATGATTATAGCAGGTTCAATCTATGGGGTGGGGGCAATCGTACTGTGCCTGTTGAAATTTTATGCCGGTTTGATAATCCTGATTCCGGGAGCCGTGTCTACTTATTTCAAGTTAAAAAAATAATTAGTTAAATTATAAAAGTTTTGTTAAAATGCCTGCTGCTTTATTGTAAAAAACGTGATGATGTATTACAATATCTATAAGTGTGAGTACACGCAAATACTATTGTGATAGCGGGGTAAATATCATGAAATTTACTTTTAAAGGAGGCATACATCCTTATGAGGGCAAAGAACTCTCCATGGATAAGGATGTGATCGAATATCTCCCACAAGGGGATGCAGTATATCCGCTCAGTCAACATATCGGTGCTCCGGCAAAACCCGTGGTAAAAAAGGGTGACCGTGTTCTGGTGGGGCAGCTGATCGCTGAAGCGGGAGGATTTGTTTCTGCAAATATCCATGCATCTGTGTCAGGAACGGTAAAGGTGATTGAACCGAGACTGACATCTTCAGGTTCCAAAGTTAATTCTATTGTAATAACAAATGATCATGAATTTGAGTCGGTTCAGTACGTTCCGAACGATAAGCCTTTGTCTGAACTGACGAAGGATGAAGTGTTAAATGCGATCCGGGATGCCGGAGTTGTCGGAATGGGCGGAGCCGGATTCCCTACCAATGTGAAGCTTTCTCCAAAAAATCCGAATGACATAGATTATATCATCGTAAATGCTTCAGAATGTGAGCCATATCTTACATCTGATTATCGCCGGATCATGGATGAAGCTGATAAGGTGATCGAAGGACTTCGTATTGCGTTGACGTTGTTCCCGGGGGCAAAGGGTATAATAGCTGTCGAGGACAATAAACCAAAGGCAATCAAACTGCTTCGGGAGAAACTGAGTGGGGATGACACCATAACGGTTAATTCCCTGAAGACCAAATATCCGGAGGGAGCAGAAAGACAGTTGATCTATGCCAATACAGGCAGATATATCAATTCCAAGATGCTTCCGGCTGATGCGGGCTGTATCGTACATAATGTAGATACGGTATACGCAATATGTGAGGCTGTGCGGGAAGGAAAGCCACTGATTGACAGACTTGTGACTGTGACTGGTGATGCAATCAGTAATCCATGTAATATTCTGGTCCGTACGGGAACCAATTACCAGGAATTAATTGATCTTGCGGGCGGATTTTCTTCTGATCCTGAGAAGATCATAGCCGGTGGACCTATGATGGGTAAGGCGATTTATACGACGGACATCCCGATTACCAAATCGTCGTCGGCGATCCTCTGTATGACGAAGGATGAGGTGGCAGAATACGAGCCGAGTGCATGTATCCGGTGTGGCAGATGCGTTAGTGTGTGCCCTGGGCGTGTTATGCCGAATAAACTGGCTACGCTTGCCAACCAGAATGATATAGATGGATTCCTGAAGTATAATGGCATGGAATGTTGTGAGTGTGGATGCTGCTCCTATGTATGTCCTGCCAAGAGACATCTGACACAAACCATTGCCGGAACCAGGAAACTGATTCTGGCCAGCAGAAAAAAGTAGGAGGTGGGAGTAAATGGAGAATCTGAATGTAAAAATATCATCATCACCTCATGTGAGAAGTAAGGATACGACATCCGATATCATGTTTGATGTTGTTATAGCTCTGGTACCGGCGACAGCTTTTGGTTTATATCTCCACGGCTGGTATGCAGCGCTTTTGGTGGCTGTGTGTATTGGATCCTGTGTGGGATTTGAGGCATTGTGGCAGCACTGCATGCATAAAAAAGTGACGGTTGGTGATTTCTCTGCGGTTGTAACGGGACTTCTGATCGCAATGAACCTTCCACCGAGGCTTCCGATCTGGATGGCTGTACTTGGATGTGCATTTGCTATAATTGTCGTAAAACAGTTATTTGGCGGACTTGGACAGAACTTCATGAACCCTGCACTGGCTGCGAGATGTTTTCTGCTCCTTGCATTTTCAAGATATATGACAGCTTTTATATATGATGGTGTCTCAACGGCAACACCGCTTGCAGTGCTTAAGTCAGGCGGAGCGGTAGACATAAAAGATATGTTCCTCGGATACACGGCAGGAACGATCGGTGAGACTTCGGTGGCGGCATTGCTGCTTGGTGCGGTTTATCTGCTGTGTAAGCGTGTTATCAGTCCGAAGATCCCACTTATCTATATTGGAAGCTTTGCGGCATGTATTGCAATTTATGCTGTGGTGAAGGACTATAATGTTCTGGAATTTACAGCTGCACATCTGTGTGGTGGCGGACTGATGCTTGGTGCATGGTTTATGGCAACAGATTATGTGACATCTCCTATCACATCTGCCGGCAAGGTGGTCTACGCACTGATGCTTGGACTGCTGACATTCTGCCTGCGTATCTTTGGAGGAAGCGCAGAGGGCGTGTCTTATGCGATTATTATCTCCAACCTGTTCGTACCGTTGATTGAGCGTGTGACAGTACCAAAAGCCTTCGGAGAAGTACGGGAAAAGAAGGACAGGAAAAAGAAAGCTGCTGATGAACCGGAGAAAGAAATCTCTGATACGGAAGAACAGGATGACTCAAAATCCGGTTCTGGGATGAATATAAAGGGAATTATGCTTGCGATCGCAGCGATATGTGCAATTACGCTTATCATGGGTGCTGCGCTTGGCGCGGTTTATAATATAACCAAGAAACCAATTCAGGATGCAGAAGAAAAAGCAAAGCAGGAGGCTTATACAGAGGTCTTCCCTTCTGCTTCCGAGATCGTTACATTGACGGATGAAGATATTAATATGGATAATGTCAATGCAGTGATAGCCAATAAAGGATTTGAGGACAGCAGGATCGATGAGATAAGTATTGCAGCGGATGAGGATGGCATGGCTGCCGGCTTCATCATACTTGTTACCAACAGCGCGGGCTACGGCGGAGATATCCAGATGGCTGTCGGTGTCTCTGTGGATGGCAGCATACAGGGAATTTCTTTCCTGTCTATCAGTGAGACAGCGGGACTGGGCATGGAAGCGCAGAATGAAGAATTCCTGTCACAGTTCATAGGTAAGCAAGTCGGACAGTTTACGTACACGAAGACCGGCTCGACCTCAGACAGCGAGATCGATGCAATATCAGGAGCAACAATTACAACATCGGCGGTGGTTGATGCAGTAAATGCTGTGATGTGTTTCATAGGGGGGTTGTATTAATATGGGTAAGATAACAGAACGTTTACACAATGGTATCATCCAGGAAAATCCAACCTTTGTTCAGATGCTTGGCATGTGTCCGACACTGGCAGTCACAACATCTGCAATCAATGGACTTGGGATGGGACTTACTACCATGGTGATCCTGACCATGAGTAATTTTATGATTTCTCTGTTGAGAAAATTAATACCGGATAAGGTAAGAATACCGGCATTTATCGTTATCATTGCTTCGTTTGTCACGATCGTGCAGTTCCTGCTTCAGGCTTATATTCCAAGCCTGAATGACAGTCTGGGATTATTTATCCCGCTGATCGTAGTTAACTGTATCATCCTGGGTAGGGCGGAGGCTTATGCTTCCAAGAATCCGGTTATTCCTTCGATCTTTGACGGAATTGGAATGGGACTCGGATTTACAGTCGGACTCACGATCATCGGTATCATCAGAGAGATACTGGGTGCAGGAAGCGTGTTTGGCTATCCTTTCATGGATAACCTGAATACACTGATCGCAGCACATGCTGATGACAAACTGATTCAGATACTGAGTGACCAGGGAATGTTTGAACCGGTGGGAATATTCATTTCAGCGCCGGGTGCATTTTTGGTGCTGGCATTTATCATTGCATTTATCAACAGACGCAATATCAAAAAGGCGAAGAAGACCGGTGAAGCACCGAATCTCTGCAAGCTGGCTGATTGTGCATCTTGTCAGAACATGATGTGTCAGGGAAAACAAAGTACAGAGGAGGAGTAGAATATGAATGTTATATTATTAGCTATCTCGGCTGCTCTGGTAAATAACGTTATATTGAGCCAGTTTATGGGTATCTGTCCATTTCTGGGTGTATCGAAAAAGGTCAGTACGGCAGCCGGTATGGGTGGAGCGGTCATTTTTGTTATGACAATTGCTTCTGCCGTGACCAGCCTGATCTATTACTATGTGCTGGTTCCACTTCATCTGGATTACCTGAATACGATCGTATTCATACTGGTCATCGCATCTCTGGTACAGTTCGTGGAGATGTTCCTGAAAAAAGCGGTTCCGTCCCTGTATCAGGCCCTTGGTGTATATCTGCCGCTGATCACGACGAACTGTGCAGTGCTGGGTATTGCACTCACCAACGTACAGGATGGACTTAATATCGGAGAGTCGATCGTTAACGGTCTCTTCTCTGCGGCAGGATTTGCACTGGCTATCATTATTATGGCAGGAATACGTGAAAAGATCGAGCATAACGATGTGCCGGAGAGCTTCAAGGGAGCACCGATCGTCCTGATCTCGGCGGGACTTATGGCGATCGCATTTATGGGACTGAACGGACTTTTAAAATAAGCAGGAGGAGAATATGGATATAATGTCAATAGTAATCGCTGCTGCGGTTGTGGGTGTTGTCGGTGTACTTGCCGGGATTCTCCTCGGTGTAGCCAGCGAGAAATTCAAGGTTAAAGTGAATGAGACAGAGGTTAAGGTCAGAGAGATGCTTCCGGGCAATAACTGCGGAGGCTGCGGATATCCGGGATGTGACGGTCTGGCGGCTGCTATCGCCAAAGGAGAGGCAAAACCGAGCGGCTGTCCTGTAGGTGGCGAGGAAGTTGCCAAAAAGATAGCGGAGATCGTCGGTGGTGATACGGATTCCGTGAAGATGGTTGCGAAGATAAAATGCGCCGGAGATTGTAATAAGGCTAAAGATGTCTATGAATATGTAGGTCCGCAGGACTGTAAGTTAGCTGCAAATGCTCCGGGAGGAGGACCAAAAGGCTGTAGCTTTGGATGTCTTGGCTACGGATCATGCCGGAAGGTATGTCAGTTTGGTGCAATCTCTATCGTTGATGGAATTGCCGTGATTGATCCTGATAAATGTAAGGCCTGCGGAATGTGTGTGCTCGAATGTCCGAGACATATTATTGAGATGGTGCCGTATGATGCCGGAGCCATAGTGGAGTGTAATTCCAGGGACTTTGGTAAAGAGGTGAAAGCGGTATGCCAGACCGGATGTATCGGTTGCGGCCTATGTCAGAGAAACTGTCCGGAGGGTGCTATTACAGTGGAAAATAATCTGGCTGTGATTGATTATGAAAAATGTACAGGATGTGGAACATGTAAAGAAAAATGTCCTGTTAAAATTATTCGATAACATTTAAGATTGGAGAAGAAAATGGATAGGGATTACGTTATTATTGCAGATTCAACGAATGACCTGCCGGAGACATTTGTCAGGGAAAATGGTGTGGATATTGTATCACTGTTGTATGAGATAAATGGTGAGACATATGGCAAGGACAGGGAATTGTCGGTCCATGAATTCTATGAAGGGATGCGCGAAGGACAGCCAACCAGGACGGCTGCCGCCAATATCGAGGATATCACGGAGCATTTTGAGAAGGCACTGAAGGATGGCAAAGATGTATTATTTATGTGCCTGTCATCAGGTATCAGCAGTACGGTGGGCAACGCATTTATGTGTAAAAATGAACTTGAGGGAAAATATCCTGATTCTAAGATCTGCGTTATAGACTCACTGTGCGCTTCGGGTGGTCAGGGCATGCTGCTATACCATGCTGTGCAGAACAAGATAAAGGGAATGTCTGTGGAGGAGAATTATCAGAATCTCGAAAGCATCAAGATGAATATTGTGCATAAGTTTACTGTGGAGGATCTGAAATATCTGCAGCGTGGAGGAAGGATCTCCAAGGCGGCAGCAACATTTGGTACCATGGTCAATATCAAACCGCTTTTGCATGTTGACAACGAGGGTAAGCTGGTTGCAGAATCCAAGGTGCGCGGACGTAAAAAATCTTTGCAGCAGATGGTAAAAGAGATGGGGACTGCAATGGGCAGCTGGAAGGACAGACAGGAAATTATCATTATCTGTCACGCAGATGTGGAGGAAGATGTACAATATACGGCAGGTCTGATCGAAGAGATGTACCATCCGGGCAAATTGGTGATCAGTGGTGTCACCCCTACGATCGGTGCACATTCAGGCCCCGGAACCATTGCGATCTTCTTTATGGGAGATGTCCGTTAGTATTATACAGAAATCTGAAACCATATGAAAGCTCCTGAATATAATATAAAAAGTGGTCTGATGCGCCGGTTGGAGAGTTTTATATGCGGTTTCTGGAGTTAAAAGAAAAAGAAGTAATCAATTGTAAGGATTGCCGAAGGCTGGGATATGTCGCTGATATTGAGTTCGATTGTGAGTCGGGCCGGCTGATTGCGATCATAGTACCCGGACCGGGCAAGTTGTTTTCCTGTTTTGGATCGTCAACAGAATACTATATCAGATTCTGTAACATAGTTCGTATCGGACCGGATATCGTGCTGGTCGATATAGATGCCTGTGATATCAGAAAGGTAAATGACAGAGAGATACCGAGATTATAATGATCGCGGCATCTGCAGATGATTGAAATACACAGATAAGGAGATTTAAGATATGAGATGCCCTTTTTGCGGAGATGACAATACAAGAGTAATTGATTCGAGACCTGCTGATGATAATCAGGCGATCCGAAGAAGAAGACAATGTGATGAGTGTGGAAAAAGGTTTACAACATACGAAAAAGTTGAGACCATTCCTCTCATTGTGATAAAAAGAGATAAAAACAGGGAGACCTACGATCGTGCAAAGATCGAATCAGGTGTTGTAAGATCCTGCCATAAGAGACCGGTTTCGGTGGATCAGATCGAAAAATGTGTTGATAATATCGAAAATAAGATATTCAGCATGGAAGTCAAGGAGATCGAGAGTAAGCTGATCGGTGAGATCGTCATGGATGAGCTGAAGAATATGGACCAGGTTGCATATGTCAGGTTTGCATCTGTTTATCGTGAGTTTAAGGATGCAAATACATTTATGAGTGAATTAAAGAAACTGCTTGATAATCAATAGGAGAGAATATGATAGACAGCTACCTCAATCTTGTACAAGGCGGCGAGGGAGAAATCGTCGAGAAGAAATCCCGTTTTATAGGACAGATAGAGCCGGTATCATCTGAGGAGGAGGCTTACGCATTTATAGATCGTATCAAAAAGAAGCATTATGATGCGAGACATAATTGTTTTGCATTTTCCATCGGAGCAGATATGCCGCTGCTCAGGTTTTCGGATGACGGAGAACCACAGGGGACTGCCGGAAAACCGATACTGGAGGTTATCAACAATTCAGGTATCCATAATATCTGTATTGTGGTCACCAGATATTTTGGTGGTACCCTCCTCGGAACAGGAGGACTTGTCCGTGCATATACAGAAGCTGCCAAAGAGGCACTGCTTGCCTGCGAGACAAAGCTGATGCAGAGGATCCGCCCGGTTGATATTGTCGCTGATTATACGGATGTGGGACGGATTCAGTATATCCTTGCCAGTGCTGATATCAGGATCCTTGATACGGTGTATGCCGAAAAGGTGACATTTCAGGTGGAAATCCCTGTGGAGGAATGTGACCGCATCGTCAAGGCAGTCACAGAGGCGACAGGCGCAAAAGCAGATATAGATATCCATGATGAGATATTTGGATAGCTGGAATATCTGGCATGGAAAGTCATGATTAATGAATTATATGAGTGTTGAAAGAAAGCATGCTATGGTGGCTGCCAGCAGTATGAGTGGCAGTATCTTAACCAGAAGCGTGCTTTTTTGTATCAGCACACTGAGGAGCAGGGTGCCGATATAGAAGCATAGGCTGTAGATCGCCAGATGAAGTATCCTGTAACGGGAGATATTCATGATACAGGCGCATAGCAGACTCATTGCCAGAACGGGAATCATGGCAGTCCCGACAGAGATGCAGCGAAGCTTCAGCCTTGATGTATGGTTCAGACTTACATACATATTTTTCTCGACATCCTGCTGGTACAGCAGAAGACCAAGCAGGCCGGAAAAAAGAATGAAGACCAGGCACAATTCATACACGGGAAGCTTTACCTGATAAGTTATATTAGAAAAAGAAAATTCACCGGAGACGGTATCTTCTATCCGGAATATATCATCACTGTCAGAATAATAATCCAGACGTTCCAACAGATCATTGTCAAGTGCGTGGTCGTCTACACCGATCAGAAGAATATCACCCGAACATAATTTGAAAATACAGCTGAATATAGTTTCGTTGATCGTTGCGCCAAGTGCCGTGGATGGGGTCGTATATTGTATGATCGGATTGGATTCGGTATGACCGGCAATGTAGTCATCAAAAAAAAGCGCAGGAATCATATAACCACATTCTGCATAACCGGATCTGACAGCTTTCTGCAGTTCCTCCTGATTGGAGACGAGATAAAAATCATACAGAGAATGAATCGAATCCAGAGAATCAAGTAATGCGTCGGTATTATCAGGTGTCTCTTCAGAATAAAGTGCAACATGAATATCTGCGGACTGGCTTTTAGCAGGCAATAAGGTATAGATTGCTGTCAATATTGGAAGGACAGCAAGCATAAGGATATAGATCCGGTGAACCAGTATTCGTTTTGTATAGACTGTAATTATATTGGTTAATTTCATTTTTGCTCCTTTTCTACATTCCAAATAGAGATTGGCTGATAGCGGATATTATATATTCACCCGGCATATATTTGGACAGCTCCTGTACGACTGCGGGCAACAGGGCAGAAGGAAGGATGCCTCCTCCAATGTATGCAATACCCAGTGTAACAACAAGTGTGACCATATGCTGAATAAATCCGGTGCGGCATATTATATTGATAATGTTGATGATAAGGCTGATCATAAGCAGGGCTGGCAGAATACGGTACAGTCCTGCCACATGAAATGCTTTCTGCCACACGGAGATTCCCAGAACACATGGAAGATAACCGATGTAGAGTGTGCACATGGTGATTATCATGTTATTAATAAAAACATCAAAATGATTGACGGAATGTGCGCGCAGCTGATCTGTGATACCCTGTCCGTAATCCCGGATCAAAGGTGCAGATACGAAGGTAATAAAAAACAGCGTCAGCATAACAGCCACAGCAATATAATGCTGAAGAAGAGTATATGAACCTTCGTTGGTGACATCAATTGTCTCTATATATCCATCCTTATTCAGTGCACGCTCCAGATAAATGACATTTACCTTATCCTGGATCTGTGCGACCTGTTCACCGGTATAACCGTGCGCCCGGGACGTATCAAGGGCACTGTAAATACCTGC
The DNA here is from genome assembly GCA_051877775.1 of Wujia sp. GTDB lineage: Bacteria > Bacillota > Clostridia > Lachnospirales > Lachnospiraceae > Coprococcus_C. The sequence continues at coordinate 6,936 of JBJEJF010000022.1, read as the reverse complement.
CTGAGCTATACCGAGATATCTGGCATAGGACATAAGAAGTTCGTTTGCTATAAATGATGAGACGTTGGAATTGTCTCTGACGACAATGTTGAGCGGGGGATTTGTGCTGTCCATGATGCCCGTAAAAAAGTTGTCCGGAACAATGATATAATACAGAACATCTCCCTGTTCGAGCATTTGGTAGCCCTGATCGACGTCACTTACCCTGATCAATTCTGCGGCTTCTTTGATGCTGTTCATTTTCTCCAGCATACTGAGTGCCAGCATATTGTACTTCAGATCCTGATCATCAGGAAGGTAGTAGGCAAGCTTTATCGTTGAAAAAGGATTTTCCTTATATATGTTTTTGGAGATGACATTGCCGGCAAAAAGACATGCGCCAAGCAGAAGACAGACTGATATAAGGACCGCCGGAATATAATATCTCAGACGATTGAGATTGGATTTTATTAGATTCAAAAATAGTCTGAATTTATTCATGATTTATTTACTCCTCAGCATATCAATGTATGAAATGCCATGTTCGGTGAGCTCGGCAGTATTATAAAGCCGGGCATCTTTCAGAAGATACACATGGCTGCAGAAGTGAAAAATATCTTCATCATGGGATGCGACGATAATAATTCCGCCCTGTTTGCAAAAGCTCTGCATGTAGTACAGAATATCCTGTTTGGCAGGCAGATCCAGTGCTGCAAAAGGCTCATCCATGAGAAGAACCTGCGGCTTATTAATCAGAACAGTTGCAAGGCTCAGCCGCTTTTTCATACCGCCTGACATTTTGCGTACAGGTGTATCCAGAAAGCTGTTGATTCCCATCATGTTGAGAGGTGGTTCATTAAGTGCCTGTATGATCTCGGACTTAGACAGACTGCACCACATTTTTATGTTGTCGACGGGCTTCAGTTCTTCAAACAGAGGGTTTTCCTGTGGAACATATCCGACTTTCCATTCCCTGTTATCTGCATAGGAAGCGGCAATGCAGGACAGAAGTGTGGATTTGCCTGAACCGTTGGTTCCGAGAATACCGATGGATTCGCCTTCACCGGCTGCCAGAGAGACGTGGTCTAAGATCTGTTTTTTTCCATATGATTTTGAAATGTCATTTATCTGAAACATAGCTACCTCGATTTTATAATATATTATACCTGAAGTATTTCCACATAATGATATCATAAGTTATGGATTGTTGCCATAGAGAATTAGGGTATATGTATGCAACGATGAATAATCTCAAAAAAAGGGGAAAAATAAAATAAATTGTCAGGTTTTGTTGTGGACTTTAATTGTAGGCTTTGATATAATAAAATCAGTTATGAGCATTTAGAAAAAGATGAGGTGACATACATGAATGGAATGAGACTATCCAAAAAGAATGCGTTGACGATCAAGATTATGACAGCATTTGCTATTGCAAGGATCATCGTCCTGATCCTGAGTCATGGAACCCAGAAAGGCTTCGTTCCGCTGTTGGTTCTGTTTGCGCTGTTTGTGGTAGGTAATATCGTATTTTATATCATAAATGACAGGAGTGAACTGACCAAGTTTACATCTGTCACGTTGTTTGCGGTTCTGATCTTTGTCAGTGTACTCGTGTCGGGTTCGATGGTTGATGTGCTCCCTGTATTTGTGGCGATGGGTATGTGCGTTGTATATATGGATTCGCTTCATACGATTATCACCTGCGGCATATCAGTGGCCGGAACGCTGGCTGGCATGATCATACATATCGCAAATGATGGGTTTATGTCATCTGTTGCATGGATGGAGCTCCTTCTCCTGGCGGTTATTTTTACAGTTGGAATTATTATGGCAAGCAACATTACACTCCGTGAGCAGGAGACAGACAAACAGGAGATCCAGTATCATGTGGCATATCAGGAAGAGATAACCGGCAATATGGTTAAGATCGTGGATAATGGTAATGCGCATATTGAACGTCTGCAATCCAAGCTGGATAATTTCCAGGCTGCGACAGAGGAAGTGACGAGGTCCGTTGATGCCATATCATGTGGTATATCAGCAACAGCTGAGAATATGGAACATTCTACGATGATGACGCAGGAGATCCAGAATATCATTGATGATCTGATCGATGTTAAGGACAGTACGGTCGCTTCTACACAGAGAGCTATAGAATCCATTCATTCAGGTCTTGAAATTATTGAGAACCTCAAGCATAAATCTGATGACATTAATGTTGCAAATGAGGATGTAACAAGAGTATCAGCGGAATTGTGTGAGAAGATCGTTTCGGCTGAGGAGATCACACAGATCATCTATCAGATATCCAGTCAGACTAATCTCCTGGCATTGAATGCATCTATAGAAGCTGCCAGAGCAGGAGAGCAGGGACGTGGATTTGCTGTCGTTGCCAATGAGATCCGTAATCTTGCAGATGATACAAGAAATTCCATAGACAATATCACCCAGCTCCTTCGTGGTGTTACAGAGCTTGCAGATCATTCCTCAGAACTGGTTAGACGCAGTGTAGAGGCTGTGGAGGAACAGGCCAAATACATTGATGCTGCGGATGCGTCATTCCAGATTATCTCGGGTGTGGTAGATGAACTGCATGGTGATATGAAGCAGCTCGATCATTTGAGCAATAGCCTTGATGCTTCCAACAATACGATTATCGATGGACTTGCCAATCAGCAGGCTGCCAGCGAGGAGATAGCTGCAAATGCACAATCTTCTGCAGATCTCTGTGGTTCTAATCTGGATGAGCTGAACAGTGTTATTGATGAATTAAATGAGATCGCTAAGATCATCGGAAGTCTGAAGGGTGGCAATCTGGATGAGATAAATGAGATGCTGGAGGAGACAACGGTAGAATCAGAGGAAGTGGAGGATGATACAGATTACTCGTCATACTTCTCTGATGAGGATGAAGAGCCGGCTGAGGAAACTGAAGATGAAACACCTGAGGAAGGATATTCTGAAGAAGCATATACGACAGACGAGGAATCTGAGGAAGGATATTCTGAAGAAACATATACGACAGACAAGGAATCTGAAGAAGAATATGCAGAAGATGATTATACCGGGCAGGATTCTTATGATGAATAATCATAGTATATTGTATATATAGTATAAGTAATAGAGGAGGAGTATGCTTAATACTCCTCCTCTATTACTTGAAAGTCAAGATAATCAAAATCTATCTGTTCTATAAAATTATCCTGTGTAAATCTTGTGCGGGATCGCTGTATAAATGCTGTCTGATTGGCTTTGAGCCATATGGGCTTGGACAAATCAAATTCGTAGCATATTTCTTCTAATGCTTTATAGACTTTTTGTGTGCGCGTCATGCTGTAATCTTCGATGCATACAATGTGATCTTTTATCACCTTATGGTTTTTGAATAGCTGTCCCCAGATTCTAAACATGCTGTAAACTCCTTTCGGCGCCTGGTCAAGAATTTATTATATTATAACCGCGGATGCGGATAAATTCAATGTAAAAGAAAAATGGACTTTTCATCCTATTTTATTTATGTTAGAATTTTATCCAATGTATACAAAATAATGACAGGTGTATAATATATCAGAAGGATAAAGGAAGTAACAGATAATGTATAAATTGATTGCAACTGACGGGTGCGCCAAACGGGGAGAGGTAACAACACCACATGGTACGATACAGACTCCTGTGTTTATGAATGTAGGGACGATCGCAGCTATAAAAGGTGCCGTATCAACAGAAGATCTTGAGGAGATTGGAACGCAGGTAGAATTATCCAATACATATCACCTGCACGTAAGACCCGGGGATCATATCGTAAAACAGATGGGGGGACTACACAGATTTATGTCCTGGAATAAGCCGATTCTGACCGATTCAGGTGGTTTTCAGGTATTTTCACTGGCAGGGCTTCGCAAGATCAAGGAAGAGGGCGTAACTTTTAATTCTCATATCGACGGAAGGAAGATATTCATGGGACCGGAGGAGAGTATGCAGATACAGTCTAATCTGGCCTCGACGATCGCCATGGCTTTTGATGAATGTCCTCCATCCAAAGCAGATCGGACATATATTCAGAATTCTGTTGACAGGACGACAAGGTGGCTGGTGCGGTGTAAGAATGAAATGCAGCGTCTGAATTCTCTTGATGATACGATCAACAGGCAGCAGATGCTTTTTGGAATTAACCAGGGTGGTGTATTTGATGACATCCGGATCGAGCATGCAAAGAGGATCGCGGAGATGGATCTCGACGGTTATGCAATCGGTGGATTAGCGGTTGGAGAGACCCATGAGGAAATGTATCGTATCATTGAATCTACCGTGCCATATCTGCCGAAGGAAAAGCCGACATACCTGATGGGCGTTGGAACTCCGGCCAATATTCTTGAGGCTGTAGAGCGGGGCGTGGATTTCTTTGACTGTGTGTATCCATCGAGAAACGGTCGACATGGACATGTTTATACAAACCATGGAAAGTTAAATCTATTTAATGCGCAGTACGAGACCGACGACAGACCAATTGAGGAAGGATGCGGGTGCCCGGCATGCAGAAGGTATTCCAGGGCCTATATCAGGCATCTGTTAAAAGCAAAAGAAATGCTCGGAATGAGATTTTGTGTATTGCATAATTTGTATTTTTATAATAATATGATGAGTGAGATTCGAGAGGCCATAGAGGAACATCGCTTTACACAGTACAAGCGAGAGAAATTGGAAGGCTTTAATATGAAATAGGAGGAACATATATGTTATTAAATGGAACAGAAGCTGCAACGACGGCAGGTTCAGTTGGCTCAATTATTTTCGTAATTGTTGTTTGGGTCGCTGTATTTTATTTCCTTTTGATCCGTCCACAGAAGAAGCAGAAGAAGCAGATGGAGGAACTCCACAATGCGATGGAACCGGGAGACAATATCATGACGACTGGCGGATTCTACGGAACGATTCTTGATATCGTAGATGATACGACCGTTATTGTAGAGTTTGGAAATAACAAAAACTGCAGAATCCCAATGCACAAGAATGCGATCGCCGAGGTTGAAAAAGCAGGATCTGCAATTGTGAAGGATGAAGAGGATTCACCTGTTAAGGAAGAAAAAGAAGCCAAGGAATCCAAGAAGCTTGGAAAAGAGAAAAAATAAAACAGGATATTGAACAGTGATGCTGTCATGTAATCAGGATAATAATATATTTTATCCGATTGCATGACAGTTTTTTTATGCATTGGGGGTGTCTGAGCTTTTTTTATTTTCTTTTTAGAAAAAACAGTAGACTATTTTGAGAGTTTGTGAGAAAATATAGACAGTGATGTTTTTCTATACAGAAAAATGTCTAAAATCATATTTTATTAATTGAAAGGAGTCTCAAAATGATTTACACAAAGGAAGTTGAAAACATGTGTCCGGTAGCTAAGGGCGCAAAACATGAGCCAGCTCCTATTCCTGAAGAAGGAAAGTGGGTACACTCAAAGAAGATTGAAGATATCTCTGGTTTTACACATGGTGTTGGCTGGTGCGCACCACAGCAGGGTGCTTGTAAACTTTCATTGAACGTTAAGAATGGCGTGATTGAAGAAGCTTTGGTTGAGACAATTGGTTGTTCCGGTATGACACATTCAGCAGCTATGGCAGCTGAGATTCTGCAGGGTAAGACAATTCTTGAGGCACTTAACACAGACCTTGTTTGTGATGCAATTAACACAGCTATGAGAGAGTTATTCCTTCAGATTGTTTATGGTCGTACACAGAGCGCATTCTCAGATGATGGTCTTGCAGTTGGTGCAGGTCTTGAGGATCTTGGTAAGGGTCTCCGTTCTCAGGTTGGTACAATGTATGCAACAAAGGAGAAGGGTGTTCGTTACCTTGAGATGGCTGAGGGCTATGTAACAGGTATTGCACTGGATGCCGATAACGAAGTAATCGGATATCAGTTTGTTTCTCTTGGAAAAATGACAGACTTCATTAAGAAGGGCGATGATCCGAACACAGCATGGGAGAAGGCAAAGGGTCAGTATGGTCGTGTTGCGGATGCAGTGAAGATTATCGATCCAAGACAAGAGTAAGAGGAAAGGAGAAACGACAATGGCTTTATTTGAATCATATGAAAGAAGAATTGACCAGATTAACGCTGTATTAAACAGCTATGGTATCAGCTCAATCGAAGAAGCTGAGAAGATTACAAAGGATGCTGGACTTGATGTATATGATCAGGTTAAGAAGATCCAGCCAATTTGTTTTGAAAATGCATGCTGGGCTTACACAGTTGGCGCAGCAATCGCAATTAAGAAGGGCTGCAGAAGAGCAGCAGATGCTGCTGCAGCAATCGGTGAAGGACTTCAGTCTTTCTGTATTCCAGGTTCTGTTGCTGATCACCGTAAGGTAGGTCTTGGACATGGTAACCTCGGTAAGATGCTCCTTGAGGAAGAGACAGAGTGTTTCTGCTTCCTTGCAGGTCATGAGTCATTTGCAGCAGCAGAGGGCGCAATCGGTATCGCTGAGAAGGCAAACAAGGTACGTCAGAAGCCGCTTCGTGTTATCCTGAATGGTCTTGGTAAGGATGCTGCACAGATTATTTCCCGTATTAACGGATTTACATTCGTTGAGACACAGTATGATTACAAGGCTGCAAAGCTGAATATCGTATATGAAAAAGCATATTCAGATGGCGTTCGTGCAACTGTTAAGTGTTACGGTGCAGACGATGTACAGGAAGGTGTTGCAATCATGCATCATGAGAATGTTGGTGTATCTATCACAGGTAACTCAACAAACCCAACAAGATTCCAGCATCCTGTTGCAGGTACTTACAAGAAAGAGTGCATTGAGCAGGGTAAGAAGTACTTCTCAGTTGCATCAGGTGGTGGTACAGGCCGTACACTTCATCCGGATAACATGGCAGCAGGTCCTGCATCATATGGTATGACAGATACACTCGGACGTATGCATTCAGATGCTCAGTTCGCTGGTTCTT
>JBJEJF010000021.1:0-57197 GCA_051877775.1 Wujia sp. | reverse complement strand
TCGCATTATACAGGCTTCCGCAAGCGCAATCCTGTGCAATGCTCATTATATCACATATTTGTGATGATTTACTGTATTTTTAAATAAATGCTTGTTTTTTTTGGCTATTATGATATAATTTTATACATGATTAAGTGGTACGGAGGAGATATGCATGATACAACCAATAGACATAAAGACACAGAAATTCAAAAAAGGCTTATTTGGTTATAAAACAATTGATGTCGATAGTTTTGTAGATTCCGTATATAGGGCATACGATGAACTTTATAAAGAAAATACAGAGTTATCAAGTAACCTCGAAAAGCTGAATTCATCTCTTCAGGAGAACCGTTTGAAGATGTTTGACCTTGAGAATAAGGTTCAGAAGCTTGAGAATGTTTCATCCTATGATGACGATAATCTTGAGGCAAAGAAGAAGGCTGATGATATTATCAAGAATGCAGAAGCTGCAGCGGCAGAGATTATAGCGAAAGCTAAGGCGCAGAGCGAGAAGCTGGAGCAGGTTGCATCATCCAAGACAGAGACTGTTAAGCCGGAAGTAAAGGCCGAACCGAAGGAAGAAGTAAAAGAGGAGCCAAAGGAATCCGCTTCAGCCAAATTCTTCAAAAAAGATGACAGTGTATCAGCATCTGTTTCAGATGACGATGATGAGATCTTTGTTGGTGAGATCGAGGATGCAAGAAAACGTGATCGTATGATGATCGGTGATGGAGAAGAAGAGGAAGAAGCAGACTTCGAGTTCTTATAAAATAAATTACATAGGGGTTGTCGCACTATCCTGTTAGTACGGCAACCCTTTTTTTGGGAGAAAGATATGTTTGAATACATAAAAGGAAAAGTAGAATATATTGCAAATGATATGCTTGTCGTGGAGAATAACGGAATTGGATATCGAATATGGACCAGCGCATATACGACCGGACGCGCTGTCTTACATGAAGAAGTAACTCTGTATACATATATGCATATTCGTGAGGACGATATCAGCATTTTCGGTTTTTTATCCAGAGATGAGAATAATGTGTTCAAGCTTCTGATCTCTGTGAGTGGAATCGGACCGAAGGGAGCACTTGCAATCATGTCAGTACTGACGATAGACGAATTACGTATTGCGGTCTTGTCTGATGATCATAAAGCAATCGCCAAAGCAAATGGTGTCGGTGCCAAGACTGCACAGCGTGTCGTCATGGAGCTTAAGGATAAATTCAAATTGGAGGATGTTTTTGAAGATTTTGCAGATTCTGCGGACTTGTCAGAAACAGACAGTAATGATATGATAACTGAGACGGCCATGGCACTAACAGCCCTCGGATATTCTAATGTGGAAGCACTACGCGCTATCAAAAAAGTGGATGGTTATGAAAAGATGACAGTGGAGGAGCTCCTCAAGGCGGCTCTGAAGAAGATTATATAGGGAAAGACAAAGATATATGGAACGGATTATCAGCACGGATATTATACCGGAAGATGATAAAATTGAACAGGGATTAAGGCCGAAATCATTATCAGAATATATCGGGCAGGAAAAAGCAAAAAAGAATCTTAAGGTCTTTATAGAAGCGGCAAAGAAGAGGAAAGAATCGCTTGATCATGTACTTCTGTACGGCCCGCCGGGACTTGGAAAAACAACGCTTGCAGCCATTGTCGCAGAAGAGATGGGCGTCAATCTGAAGATTACATCCGGTCCGGCCATAGATAAGCCGGGTGAGCTTGCAGCAATCCTGAATAATCTTGCCGAAAATGATGTTCTGTTTATAGATGAGATACATCGGTTAAATAAACAGGTCGAAGAGGTTTTGTATCCTGCCATGGAAGATTTTGCCATTGACATTGTTATCGGAAAAGGAGCCGGTGCAAGATCGATCAGATTAAGCTTGCCAAGATTTACTTTGATCGGTGCTACCACAAGAGCCGGTATGCTCACAGCACCGCTTAGAGATCGTTTTGGTGTGGTGAACAGGCTGGAGTTTTACAATGTGACAGAGCTTATGCAGATCATTATCCGTTCGGCAGGTGTCCTTGGTGTGAAGATCGATGAGGAAGGGGCTCTGGAGATCGCAAAGCGTTCCAGGGGAACTCCAAGACTTGCCAATCGATTGCTCAAACGTGTCAGGGATTTTGCTGAAGTAGAACATAACGGAACGATCGATTATGAGGTTGCAAGAACAGCACTTGACCGACTGGAGGTAGATGCACAGGGGCTGGATAATACCGATAGAAATATTCTGGAGACCATGATATACAAATTCGGAGGCGGACCGGTGGGGCTGGATACTCTGGCTGCAGCCATCGGAGAAGACGCAGGTACGCTGGAGGATGTCTATGAGCCATATCTGATCAAAAATGGCTTTATTAATCGAACACCTCGTGGTAGAATTGTAACGGAGCATTGTTACAAACATTTTGGTTTGGAGAGTATGATAGAACACGATTAAGGATAAAGGAGAATAATTATGGCAAATAAAGTAGATATACCTGTTGTAATTAATGGTAAAGTATATACACTTAGCGGATATGAAGGAGAAGATTACCTTCAGAATGTTGCGACATACATTAATGGTAAGATCTCAGAATGCAAGACATCAGACCAGTACAGAAGAATGAACACAGAGTATCAGGGCGTTTTACTTGCCTTAAATATAGCAGATGATTATTTCAAGGCAAAAGCAAAAGCAGACAGTATGGCGTCAGAGGACAGCAACAAAGAGCAGCAACTTTATGACTTGAGACATGAGGTAATAGAATCCCAGATAAAACAGGAATCTGCAATGCGTATGGTTGAAGAGTATAAAGAGCAGATCAATGCTTTACAGAGAAAAATAATTCAGCTGGAAGCCGAAAAGGGTAGAAATGATCAATAATATAAAAAAACCGGAAATACTCGCACCCTGCGGGTCATATGATATTCTGGTCGCTGCCGTCAAAGCAGGCGCTGATGCCTGCTATATAGGTGGCAGCCGTTTTGGGGCAAGAGCCTATGCTGAGAATCTGAGTGACGATTCTATTCTAAGTGCAATCGACTATGCGCATATCCATGGCGTAAAATTATATCTCACTGTAAACACCTTATTTAAAAATAATGAAATAAATGAACTGTATGATTATCTGAATCCATACTATGAAGCCGGTCTTGACGCAGTTATTGTGCAGGATCTTGGTGTGTTTAAGCGGATTCGTGATATATTTCCTGATCTTCATGTTCACTGTAGTACACAGATGAACATTACGTCTGTATATGGTGCTCAGATGATGAAAGCGCTGGGGGCAACCAGAGTTGTCACAGCACGTGAAATGGCGATGGATGAGATACGTACAATAAAGGATTCTGTTGACATCGAGGTGGAGACTTTTGTTCACGGTGCTATGTGCTATGCATACAGTGGTCAGTGCCTGTTGAGCTCCATGGCCGGCGGACGGAGTGGCAATCGTGGGCGCTGTGCCCAGCCGTGCAGAAAATGCTATAATGGTGAATATATATTATCCATGAAGGATATGTGCAGCCTGGAGCTTCTTCCTGCATTGATCGATGCGGGAATCGATTCCCTGAAGATCGAGGGAAGAATGAAGAATGCGTATTACGTTGCCTCCGCTGTAGATGCCTACCGCAAGGTACGTGATGCCTGTATGAATGGAACCTTTAGTGAATCCATGTGCAGGGAGTATAAAAGAGATCTTGCAGGCATATATAACCGGGGAGGTTTCTGCAATGGCTATTTCCTGATGGAGAAGCCTCTTCATGATATGATCTCCAGGGAACGTCCGAATCACCAGGGATTACCTGTGGGGATAGTATGTGGGATCAATGATGGGAAGATCAGAGTCAGATTGTCGGATGACCTATACAGAGGTGATGTGATTGAGATTGCATATCAGGATGGTTCAAAAGCAGAGCTTACAACAGGTGTCTCAGGGCTGAAAAATTCTGTCGTAGAATTAAAAGCGCCGGGAACCAGACATGTTCTTACAAAACAGACGGTTTTTAGAACAAAATGCAGCCGCCTGATGGAGAATATAGAAAAAAACATCTTAAGCGCAGGTAATGATGAATATAAAATAGGACTAACGGGTGTGTTTTATGCACATGTCGGAGAAAAAATGCAACTGTCTGTCACAAGGGAGTTAAACGGACAGATATGGAATACGACGATCTCTGATGATGTCGTTGATATATCCAGGAATCGTCCGGCAGATCCTGATCAGATCCGCGAAAAACTGTCTCAGCTTGGCGATACAGAATATTATTGGGATTCACTTGAGATAGATATATCTGATAATGTATTTGTTCCTATGGGGAAAATAAAACAGCTCCGGCGCAATGCAATCATGCAGCTTGAGGCTTTGATCGTCCAGGATAAGAGGCGTCACACAGGAGATAATATATATGAGAGCAGAGGGAAACTGTCAGATCATAGTGTATCCCATCCATCCGGGGATAATAATCGGTTTATTAAGGTTGGTGTTTCAACAGAAGAGCAGCTCATGGAGGTTCTAAAACATCCATATGTATATGGAATCTATATGAGCAGGCACCTGTATGACAAAGCTGCTGCCGATGGGATTTTACAGGGTTTAAGAGAGAAAGATATTAAAATATATATTACATTGCCATATATCATTCATTCTTCGTTTTCGCTAGAGGAATATTTGCCAAACGATAAGATACATGGTATATATATAAGAAATATAGATGGTTTCGCCTGTGCAATGCAGGATAAAAATATAGGTGAGCTTGAGATCGTATGCGGTTTCAGCCTGTATGCTTATAATGAACAGGCACGCGAATTTATACTTGATATATGCCCGGATGCCATATTTGAGAATCCACATGAACTGGTTCAAAAAGAATACCAGGTACTTGGAATTGGAACAAACGAACTCAATCTGTATGGCTATCAACAGGTTATGCTGTCTGCACAGTGCGTGGTATGCAACAGATCCGGATGCAGAAAGAGAAATGAATATACGCAGATCCGAGATGATAAAGGGAATACTTTTTTTGCCCGGTGCATATGTGATGAATGCTGTAATGTGATTTATAACGGAACGGCATATAATATACTTGGTGCACAACAAAGTATCATACAGAATATGCATGTTCCATATCTGAATCTGATGTTTTCTGTCGAAGATGCTGCGGAAACGGATGCTGTCATGCGTATGGCATACAGAAGCATAATTGAGGAACAGGATACATTTTGGAAACAAAATCGGGATAAAATATATACATCAGGCCATTGGTATAGGGGAGTAGAGTAAATGATCAACATTATATGTGAGGTTTCAAAATACCTTATAATATTGTTTATGGTTTTATATACTGTCAAGTGCTTCTCTGTTATGACATCGAAGGATGAGGACAGTAAGCGCTCAAAATTAAATAAACAGATCGTTTATGTGTTTATAATTCATTTTCTGTGTTATCTCACCATGTATCTTCGACTTCATTCGTTCAAGATACTGGTGTTTTATGGTGCCCAGATTTTTGTCGCAGTATTTTATATGATCGTGTATCATTCTATATACAAAGGGTCATCGAGACTCCTGACCAACAATACGGCATTTTTGCTTCTGATTGGTTATACGATATTGACCAGACTTAATTTTTCGCTTGCCATAAAACAGTTTATTATGGCTACGGCAGGTCTCGTTATATCTGCATTTATTCCCTATATTATGACCAAATGGAAGAAACTTAAGGATATGGGCGTTGTTTATGGTGTGCTTGGACTCCTGTTTTTGATGACGGTTTTCATACCGCATGTCGGTATCGAACAATATGGTTCAAGAAACTGGATCAAGATCGGTTCATTTTCCTTACAGCCGATGGAGTTCGTGAAGATATTATTTGTATTTTTCGTGGCAAGTATGCTTGTAAAAGCCAATACCTTAAAGGATCTTGTGATAAATGCGATGATTTCAGCTGCTTTTATGGGTGTGCTTGTTCTGGAAAAAGATCTGGGAGCTGCAGTTATCTTTTATATTACATATGTATGCATGGTATATCTGGCAACATCGAGACCGATCTTCCTGGTTGGCGGCATTTCGCTTGGTGTAGGAGCGGTAATGGGGGGATATTTCCTGTTCAAGGATACGTTGTTCAGCCATGTTATGGTTCGTGTGGAGGCGTGGAAGGATCCGTTCCGCTTTATAGATACAGGTGGTTATCAGGTATCTCAGTCGTTGTTCGCCATGGGTACAGGCGGCTATGCAGGCAGTGGTCTTACAATGGGTAAAGCAGATACCATACCTGTCAGCGAGAGTGATTTTATCTTCTCAGCGATCTGCGAGGAGCTTGGTGTGATATTTGGTCTTGCATTGATTCTTGTATTTGTAAGTATATTTATTTCATTTGCAAATGTAGCTATGAAATGCAGAAATCCATTTTATAAATATGTAGCATTCGGTTTTTGTATGATCTTCAGTATCCAGTCATTGCTCAATCTCGGCGGGGTGACAAAATTTATCCCGTCGACTGGTGTTACACTTCCGCTTGTCAGCTATGGTGTGAGTTCTGTGTTGAGTACATTGATCATATTTGGAATCGTACAGGGTGTATGTGTAATCAGTGATAAAGAGGCAACCAAAAATGAAAAAGAAAAAGAGCGAATCAGACAGCAGAGTATTAACGCCGGAGGAGGCGTTCCTGCAAAAAGAGGAAGAAAAAGCGAAAAACAATAAAATAAAGAACCGCCCGATTATTGTATTGATATATGCCATGGTAGCAATATTTGTCGGAATGATTGCATATGTTATATATTTTATGCAGTTTAAGGCGGAGGTCACCATTGCCAACTCGAGGAATATCAGGCAGGATTCCTTTGCAGATGTTGTAGAACGCGGAGATATAATCACCAGTGATGGTGTTGTAATTGCAACAAGCAGTACGGATGAAGCGGGGAATACGAACCGTTCATATCCGTATTCCAACATGTTTGCACATCTGGTAGGGTATGAAGGAAGAGGAAAAGCCGGTCTGGAACTGCAGGGTAATTTTTATATGCTGCGAAGCCATATCAATATTTTTGAGCGCGTATACAGACAGCTTAAGGAAGAAAAAAACAGGGGCGATAATCTGATAACTACAGTCAGGTTTGATCTGCAGGAAGCGGCATATAATGCGCTTGGAGGCTGTAATGGTGCAGTTGTTGCACTGGAGCCTGATACAGGTCGTATTCTGGCGATGGTTTCAAAGCCGGATTATGATCCTAATAATATGTCTGCAGTATGGGATTATGTGGATTCTGATGAGGGAGCTTCAAGCAGTATTCTTCTGAATCGTGCAACACAGGGATTGTATGCCCCTGGTTCAACATTTAAGATCGTTACACTGCTGGAGTATATTCGTGAAAATGATAATTATGAGGACTATAGTTATAACTGTGTGGGATCTGCAACCTTTTCCGGAGTAAATATTCATTGCAGCTACGGATCTGTACATGGTCAGGAATCGTTAGCTGACTCACTTGCATATTCATGTAATCTGTCCTTTGCCAATATCGGTGAGTCTCTGGATAAGGCCAGCTACAGAAGTACGGCAGACGGACTTTTATTTAATACAGAACTGCCTTTTGATGGTGAATACAGTAAATCCAAGTTTGTGATAAATGCCGACAGTGATCAGGGAGAGATGCCACAGACAGTGATCGGACAGGGAAATACCCAGATCACGCCACTTCATAATGCAATGATCGTATCTGCCATAGCTAACGGCGGTGTGCTTATGAAACCTTATCTGATTCAGGCCATAGAGAATGATGATGGTGCTACTGTGAAGAAATTCAGCAATAAGACTTATGGAGATATTATGACCAGTGAAGAAGCTGCCATATTGACTGAATATATGAAAGGAGTCTGTGATTACGGTACAGCATCCGGTTATTTTGGATGGACAAATTACAAAGTTGCGGGCAAGACAGGAACAGCTGAATACGATAATGAGGGTAACTGTAATTCATGGTTCGTTGGCTTCTCCAATCCGGATAATCCTGATCTGGTTGTAAGTGTTGTTGTGGAGGACTATACTTCTAATGGAGTATCCGGGGCTTCTGTCGCAAAGAAGGTATTTGATGCATATTACGGACAGTAATTCTTGATATATGATGCCATATCTGATATAATGACGTAGAAAAATACACACCTATTTTTTCACAATGCAGGAGGAATTGCAATGATTGAAGCAACAAGCTGTGGTGGTGTGGTAATCTTTAGAGGTAAAATTTTATTACTTTACAAAAATTACAAGAACAAATATGAAGGATGGGTCTTACCAAAGGGAACTGTTGAACGTGATGAGCAGCATAATGAGACTGCTTTGCGTGAAGTAAAAGAAGAGACCGGCGTCAATGCCCAGATAATCAAATACGTAGGAAAAAGCAATTATACGTTTAATACTTCATATGATGTTGTGAACAAAGATGTTCATTGGTATCTGATGATGGCTGACAGCTATTATAGCAAGCCTCAGCGGGAAGAGTATTTTTTGGACTCAGGTTACTACAAGTATCATGAGGCGTATCACCTTCTTAAATTCCCGAATGAAAAGCAGATTCTGGAGCAGGCATATGCTGAATACAGTGCACTCAAGCAGAATAATCTGTGGGGAAGTAAGAAATATTTTTAATGAATCACAAAAATGTAGCAGAGAGGCTGTCACACAGAATGGATAATGTGATCTGTTGTGGCGGCCCCTTGTTATGTTATCAGAGTTATGACCGTTTTACACGGAGGTAAATAATCACTATGAAGAAGAAAAAAAGAATTCTTTATATTATTTCCATGTTTCTTTTGATTGCCATTTTTGTCGGCTGTGGAATATATCTTATCAGTTATTACTTAGACAGTAGAAAGAGTGAAAACAGAGTTGATGAATTGAAACAGTTGATCGTTACAGAAGAAGAGGTGGATGAGCCGGATGGAATCAATATAGGCAGCGCCGGTATGACAGACACAGTTTCATATGTCGATATAGATGGTGTATCCGTTCAAAAAAAATTCGAGGAATTATACAGACAGAATCATGATTTCATTGGGTGGCTTACCATCGATGGAATGGTAATAGATTATCCGGTTATGCAGACTCCTGATGATGAAGAATATTATCTTCACAGAGATTTTGATGGGGAATACAGCCGGGCCGGCACTCCGTTTATCGATACAGCTTCCGATGTTAAGACTCCTGGGGATAATATCATCATATATGGACATCATATGCAGACAGGAAAGATGTTTCATGACCTGGAAGATTACGAGGATGAGGATTTTTATAGCGAGCATAAATACATTACTTTTGATACTATATATGGAAATGGTACCTATGAAGTTATCGCAGCATTCAGAACGCAGATATATCCGGTCGATTATACCGGATTCAAATATTATGAGTTCTTCAATGCCAGTACAAAAGAGGAGTATGATTCCTATGTATCTAACTGTAAATCTCTGACCGGATATAACATTCCTGTTACGGCTGCGTACGGTGACAGTCTGATTACGCTTTCAACATGTGCATATCACACAGAAAATGGAAGATTTGTCGTTGTTGCTAAAAAAATAAAATAAACCATAGGACTGGTGATATTTTCTTGTAATCAACTTGACACTCAGGATAAAATATGCTATATTCACTGTTGCTGGCCGGTGTGTCGGAATTGGCAGACGAGGCAGACTCAAAATCTGTTGGCGGCAACGTCGTGCGGGTTCAAGTCCCGCCACCGGCATAAAAAATGGCTTAAACATTTTGTTTAAGCCATTTTTTTATTACCTTTTATCCCAGTCTAAGCATCTCCTTTTTCAATCGTTTTATAATCTTTTTTTCAAGCCGTGATATATAGGATTGCGAGATACCAAGCATATCGGCAACCTCTTTCTGGGTCATTTCTTCATCATCGTGTCCGATACCAAAACGCAGTTCTATGATCGTCCGTTCCCGTTCTGTAAGGATATCCATGGCCTGCTCAAGAAGATTTTTATCGATTTCATCTTCAATGTCTTTGTAGATCATATCATCATCTGTCCCAAGAATATCTGACAGTAGCAGCTCGTTGCCATCCCAGTCAACGTTTAGAGGTTCATCTATTGAGACCTCCACCCGGGAACGGGAGCTCCTTCTCAGATGCATCAGTATCTCATTTTCAATACAGCGGCTTGCGTAGGTTGCAAGTTTTATATTTTTATCCGTCTTGAATGTGTTTATAGCTTTGATAAGTCCAATGGTTCCGATGGATATCAGATCCTCCACACCGATTCCCGTATTATCAAACTTTTTGGCAATATATACAACAAGACGCAGATTATGTTCGATCAGCGTACGCTTGACCTGGGGATCATCTTCGGACAACCGTTCCAGCATCAATGCTTCCTCATCCGGAGACAGTGGAGCCGGAAGGATTTCTGCACCTCCTATGTAATGTACTTCGTTCTTAGGAAAAATGAGGTAATTGGCAAAGCTCCTGATATTGAATCTTATTTTGTTATTACTGACAACACTAATCATTTGAATTCTCCTCTCTGTTTGGTTTTAAATCTTCGTTCAGTAAAATCTGGCATCGGTTGTTGGTAAATGGATATCTGCTGATTCCTGCTGTTACATCCGTATAAGTTTCTCCTGTGTGAAGAAATGTCAGGGATGTAAGGCGGAATGCGGGCATCAATGCAAATTCTGCGCTGATAGTCCGGTATGGCAGAGGATACATTTTAATCTCCGATGCATTGGCAAAGGCCGCATAATTAAAATCACCATTTTTGTGATACTCTTCAATATATGCATAACCACGTGGACCGGTCATATCCCGCAGGAGCCGGTAGTCCAGTATAATTACGGGTGCGTGATTATACTGATCGTGCAGCAGATTACCGGAATCCATATATCCGCGGCAGGTTATTTCGTTTGTTCCCTGTATGAGCCGTATATAATATATATTTTTGGAATATTTTTTTTTGTAAATAAATATGACTGCGGCAAAGGAGATAAGCAATATGCTTATGCATGTTCCGAATGTCATATCATACAGCGTATGCGGATGACCTGTTAGCTTAAAAATGCCCAGAATACCATATATTACTGACATGGAACCCAGAAGGGCAATGATACGCATCCAAAGAAATTGAATCTGAAATCTGCCAAAATAGAACAGTATCATAATTATGTATATTGTCACATATAATATGTAATGTATGATTCTGTTCCGGTTTAACATCAACAGATATTCGGCTTCTGTTGTTAGTCCTGTAATGGAAGACCAGAAAAAAATACGCAGTGGATGGATATGCACATGCAATATAATGGATGTCACAAACAGAACAGCAGCATTTATCAGGATACTGTATATCAATATGACATCCGCATATACAGAGTATGTCATGTTCACCTCCCCGGTTCTTTCACATGATTATAGATAGTTAAGAATAAAAATAACGTCGTTTGATGTAGGATGATTTCTAATTATTTCGCTGTTTCACGACACATGTATTCGACATAAACATGTTGATATGTTGATTCTTTGTGGATATTGTAATTTTTATGGAGGGAAAAGTGATTTTGGACGAATCAAAATTAAGCACAGAATTAAATCTGGCTTTGCAGACGCCATATGATGAGAGGGTCAATTCCATGGACTTAAATGTCGGATATAATGAAGAATTCAAAGAATGGGAGTTGATTATTCGCTATACCGGTAACCTGGAACATATCAGTCAGTTGGTTGGTTTTACATATACAGAATTACTGAATGGTTATGCAGTGATAAGAATACCGTCCGAGAAGATCGATGCCCTTATATCTGTGCCGGATATTATTTTTGTAGAGAAGCCGAAACAGCTCTATTTTGAAGAAAATAATTTAAATGTAATGCAAGAAAAGGATGTTACAGGCAATGTTGATCCATATCGCACAGGAAAGATCAATGGTTTTGCACAGTCATGCATGGAACTGGTTCAGACAGGTGAATTAAATCTAAAAGGGGAAGGTGTTCTGGCGGGTGTGATTGATTCAGGGATTGATTACCGCCACAGCGCATTTATCAGAGAAGATGGTTCCTCCAGGATATTGTCTCTATGGGATCAGGGACTGAGCGGTAATCCGCCGGACGGGACTTCAATCGGAACGGAGTATACAAGGCAGGATATTGAACATGCGCTAAACAGTACAGAAAATAATGTCGAATTATTATCAGCCGACAACAGTGGACATGGAACTGGTGTAAGTGGAGTCATTGCATCCTGTGTCCCCGATGCAGATCTGATCGTTGTAAAATTGAACGAAGATGATAATGGCGGTTTTCCAAGGACGACAGCATTGATGATGGCTGTGGATTATACAGTCAGAACAGCCATCAGATATAAGAGACCGCTTGCGATCAATCTGAGTTTTGGGAATAATTATGGCAATCACAGCGGTAATTCCATATTGGAGGATTATCTTGATTCCCTGTCGGGGATCGCCCGTATCTCTATCGCTGTCGGCATGGGAAATGACGGAAATACCGGAAGGCATATCCGGTTGCAGCTTGAACGTGGAATCAATGAATTGGTAGATTTTCAGGTATCTCCATATACCAACGCAATTAATCTTCAGGCATGGCACAGTTTTGCAGATGAGCTTGACATATCACTGGTAACACCACGCGGTGAGGTATTAGGACCTTTTTCACAATATCAGGAGGTCATGTCGTATAATCTCAGGGATATGAACATTTCTGTTATAAATGGATATCCAACACCAATCAACAGAAACCAGGAAATATATATGTCAATTATTCCGACGGAGTCTTATATTCAGACCGGGATATGGAGTGTGATGATAAAGCCGCGCAACATTACAGACGGAAGACTGGATATGTGGCTTCCCGTAGCAGCAAGTACCAGTGCAGATGTTCGTTTTCTTACTCCGTCTCCTGATACATCTATGACAATACCTGCCAGTGCTTCAACAGTAATCAGTGTCGGCGCATATGATCCTGTGACTTTATCGTATGCCCCTTTTTCAGGCAGAGGATATACTGTAGACGGGGTGATCAAACCGGATATAGCTGCACCAGGTGTAGATATTGATGTTCCCCTGCCAGGTGGAGGTATAGCCTATGTGTCAGGTACTTCATATGCAACACCATTTGTTACATCAGGTGCTGTCATGCTGCTACAATGGGGAATTACTGATGGAAATGACCCGTATCTTTATGGAGAGAAGTTAAAGTCATATCTTATACGGGGTGCTAAGCCTTTACCGGGTTATGCTGTATGGCCAAATGAACTGCTGGGATGGGGAGCACTCTGTGTATTTGACAGTCTGCCCGGATGAAAGTTGTATTTTTGATTTTTTTATGGTAAATTGATAAAAAATAAGCTATGAAATGATGAGATGATATACCTATGAAAAATATTGTAGCAGGTGTCGTTGCCCATGTTGATGCAGGTAAAACAACACTGTCGGAAGCAATTTTATATTGTACAGGCAAGATACGGAATATGGGCAGAGTTGACAACCGTGATACACTCTTTGATCATGATTCCATAGAGCGGGAGAGAGGAATTACCATATTCTCCAAACAGGCATTTTTTGAGACAGAACATCTGCACATATCGTGGCTTGACACGCCGGGCCATGTCGATTTCTCCGCTGAGATGGAGCGTACGCTTCAGGTACTTGATTATGCGGTGCTCGTTATAAGTGCATCAGATGGAATACAGGGACATACGCATACATTATGGAGATTACTGAAGCAATATAATATACCGATTTTTATATTTGTAAATAAAATGGATCAGTCAGATGGTGAACATAAAAAAATTATGGAGATGCTTCAAAATGAATTGTCGGAAGGCTGTATTGACTTTTCATTGCTGTCTGACGATATATTGGAAGAGATCGCTATGATGTCTTCAGATGAGGCTGTTTTGGAACGCTTTATCAATGAAGGTACTGTTGAAGAGAACAGAATCTCCCATATGATCGCTGATAGAAAAATATTTCCATGTCTTTTTGGATCGGCTCTCAGACTTGACGGAATCCGTTCGTTGATTGAAACCATGGACCGTTTTATGATTGCACCTCAGTATACAGATGAATTCGGAGCGAGAATATATAAGATCACCCGAGATGAGGCTGGTAACCGGCTGACACATATGAAAATAACAGGCGGGACACTTCATGTAAAAGACAGTATATATAAAGATGAAAAAGTAAATCAGATTAGAATATATACAGGTGACAGATATGATACCTGTAATGAAGCTGCCGCAGGGATTATCTGTGCTGTATCAGGATTGAACCAGTCAGCAGCAGGGCAGGGAATTGGAGCCGACACCGGTAATACCATGTATCTTCTGGAACCGGTATTGTCATACAGAATGATCGTTCCTGAACAACTAAATGCAAGACAGATATATCCTTCCATAAAACAGCTTGAAGAGGAATTACCTGAGTTACAGGTTGCGTGGAACGAACAAACAGAACATATTTATGTAAAATTAATGGGACAGGTACAGCTTGAGATACTGACAGGTATTATCGCAGACAGATTAGATTTTGTTCCATCTTTTGATGCAGGTACTATAACATATAAGGAAACAATAGCCGGTCCTGTGATCGGGATCGGACATTTTGAGCCATTACGTCATTATGCTGAGGTCCATCTGCTACTTGAACCGGGTGAACCGGGAAGCGGAATTGTTGTTGAAGCAGCCTGCAGCGAAGATATATTGAATAAAAACTGGCAGAGGCTTGTTATGACACATCTGAGAGAGAAAAGCTATGCGGGTGTGCTGACCGGTTCTTCCCTGACGGATGTGAAGATCACATTGATCAACGGACGTGCGCATCAGAAACATACGGAGGGTGGAGATTTCAGACAGGCCACTTACAGGGCGGTGAGACAGGGACTGATGCAGGCAGAAAGCATATTGCTGGAGCCGTATTATAATTTCAGACTTGAGATACCGGCTGAGATGGTGGGACGCGCCATGACAGATATCGAAAATATGCATGCCTGTATGAATCTCCCTGAGATAGACGGGGAAAGGGCTCTGATAACGGGACGTGGGCCGGTGGCTTCCATGCGGGATTACCAGATTAATCTAAGCTCTTACACCAGAGGTATGGGCAGTATATCTGTAAGTTTTGGTGGATATGACAAGTGCCACAATGCCGAGGAGATCATAGCAAAGATCGGTTATGATCCGGAACAGGATACAGATAATCCTTCATCCTCCGTATTCTGTTCGCATGGTTCAGGATTTATCGTTCCATGGTATGAAGTTCCTGAATATATGCATGTCTTTGACGATATTCAGGATATTGACCCTGTGGAAACGGCTACAGCCTGTCGTTCTCAAAAGCAATTTGAATATACGATCGATCTTGAAGAGATAGATGAGATATTTGCACGCACATTTGCGGCAAACATAAAGGAAGACAAGCATCCGGGATATAAGAAGAAAAAAACACCGCTGCCGGAATATCGCAGTGTCAGAGCATATCGCCCGGATAGGAAAAAACTGTTACTGGTTGATGGATATAATGTTATTTTTGCATGTGATGAACTCAAAGCATTAGCCGAATTCAACATGGATGCGGCCAAAGACAGACTGATCCACATATTATCCAATTATCAGGGGATCATTGATCAGGAGATTATACTTGTATTTGATGGATATAAAGTTAAAGGTAATACAGGAAGTACAAGCTCTCAGGATAATATATGTATAATACACACCAGGGAAAATGAGACGGCTGATCAATATATTGAACATTTTACACATGAAAACAGAGAACAATATGCAATCACTGTAGCTACCTCTGACGGCATGATACAACAGATCGTCCGCGGAGCAGACGGACGCATCATATCATCCAGAGAGCTTATGCAGATGATAGAAGATGCCGCACGTGCATTGCGTGATGAATACAATTTAGAATAATTTTAAGATATTTTGCATCTGCAAATGCAAAATAACAATTATAAAATGCTATTTTTGGTAAATACTTATGATAAATAAAGGAGGATACTATTATGTCAGTTTACCACATTACTGGAGAAGATTTTAAAACTATGGTTCTGGAGGAGAATAAAACAGTCCTCGTTGATTTCTGGGCCGACTGGTGCGGACCATGCAGAATGCTTTCACCTATCATTGAACAGATCGCCGAGGAGAGACCTGATATCAAGGTCTGCAAGGTAAATGTAGATGAAAACCCTGAACTTGCAATGGAATATCATGTTATGAGTATTCCGATGGTCATTGCATTTAAAAAAGGCGAAGTCTATAAGAAATCAATAGGTGCAGTTCCAAAGAGTGCGATCCTTGCACTGGTTGATTAAATGATTATTCGGAGGAGTATCATATATGGTAGATATATGTATTATCGGAGCCGGTACTGCCGGACTTTCGGCAGCTATCTATGGGCTCCGTGCCGGTAAAACAGTTCTGGTACTGGAAGCCCTGACGTATGGCGGTCAGATCATCAATACACCGGATATAGAAAACTATCCGGGATTCAGGCATATTTCAGGTTATGATTTTGCAAGTTCCCTGTATGAACAGGCCAGTGCGCTTGGAATGAAGATAATATATGACAAAGCGAATTTCATAGAAAAAACAGACAATACGTTTCTTGTCCATGGCAATATGGAAACTTACGATGCGCGAACAGTGATCATTGCATCTGGAATGACCAGAAGAAAGCTTGATATACCGGGAGAGGAAAAATTCAGGGGACTTGGCGTTTCTTATTGTGCAACCTGCGATGGTGCATTTTTCCGTAAGAAAAAGGTAGCGGTTGCCGGTGGTGGCAATACAGCAGTCGGTGAGGCCCAGTATCTGTCGGAATTCTGTGAGCATGTGTATCTTATTCACAGAAGAGATACTTTCAGGGCAGAGCAGGGAGCACTTGACCAGTTAAAACAGAGGGAAAATGTCGATATTATAACCAATGCAGTATTATTGTCTGTCAACGGTTCAGATTCTGTCTCTTCTGTTACTTATCGCAATAAGGAAAACGGCGATAACATTGAGCTTGATATATCAGGATTGTTTGTTGCTGTGGGAAGTATGCCGGATACAGATTTTGTAAAAGACTTTATAGAACTTGATGAATCGGGATATGTTGTAGCAGATGAATCATGTAAAACAAACTTAGATGGTATCTACGTGGCGGGAGACTGCCGAACAAAGGATGTGCGCCAGCTTACAACTGCAGTTGCGGATGGTACAGTTGCCGCACTGGCTGCCTGTAACTATATACAATAAAGTATATGGTGAATGTTCATTTACTTGATGAGTATATCTTTTTTTGATAAAATATATTAAATACAATATATTAAAGGGCGGGGGGATAAAATGGATTTAAAGGAGCAACACAAGATCAGTTTTTTTAAATCAATTCGAACTAAAACCGTACTTGCCATGGCTTTTCTGGCAGTATTATCAGGTATCGTGATGGGGTTTGCAATCATTCCGGGGACAAGAAAAAACATAGATTCCACCAATCAGAATTATATGACAGATCTTGCGAAAGCATATGGTATAATGTTTGACAGGGAGATCAAACTTGACGGTATTGATATCGCCCTGAGCGTCTCTAATCTGTCGGATTCTCTTGATGGAGTCGGCATACAGGGAATTCCAAGCAGTTATGTATATGTAGTTTCAGCAGATGGAACCATGCTGTATCATCCTGATGCAGCCAAGATCGGACAGCCTGTTGAGAATAATGCCGTCAAGCAGACTGTTGAACAAATCAAAAAACATGAACCTGTCAAAAATGAAGTTATTAAATATAATTTTAAAGGTACGGAAAAATATGCAGGCATCTACGTCAATGACGATCAGGAGTTTATAGTTGTCGTGACGGCAGATTCCCACGAAATATTCTCCACGATGAGCAAAATGACCAGAAATGGTCTTATTGCTCTTGCTATTATGATTATTTATGTTGGATTGATGGGGTCACTTATTGCATATCTGCTTATAAAACCTGTCAATGATACAGCAAGATTTGCCATACGCGTCTCGAACATGGATTTTACAGCAGATGAAAAACAGAAAAAGCTATGTTCCAGGGGGGATGAGGCAGGACGTATGGCATGGGCGCTTGACCATCTCATATCAGAGCTTATTAAGGTTATTCAGAACATAAAGGAAAAGAGCGATAATCTGATGGATGCCGCAGATGCTCTGAATACAGATGCAAACGAGACTGCAACGACAATGGAACAGGTAGAAAACGCCGTAAATGACATTGCACAGGGAGCAGGATCACAGGCAAGTGAGACACAGCAGGCAACTGAAAATATTATCGTGATGGGTAATATGATTCAGGAAACACATACAGAAGTTGATAACCTTCGCGCCTTTGCTGAGAGTATGCAGGAGACAACAGAGCAGGCCCAGGAAGTATTGATCGAGCTTAAAAAGGTCAACAGCCGGGCTGAAGAGTATATTAATGTTATTGCAGATCAGACAAACACGACGAATGAATCCGCAATGAAGATCAGTGAAGCAACTAAGCTGATCACATCCATAGCGGAAGAAACCAACCTTTTATCCCTCAATGCTTCAATTGAAGCGGCAAGAGCCGGTGAGCAGGGGCGTGGATTTGGTGTGGTTGCGGCAGAGATTCAAAAACTTGCTGAACAATCCAATGAATCAGCTAAGAAGATAGAAGAGATCATTCAGGAATTGTTATCTGATTCCGAGAAAGCTGTCGAGACAATGTATGATGTAAAAGAGATCATGCGTGCACAGAGTGATCATGTTGAGCAGACCGAAATGGCATTTGACCAGCTTGCAGATGGCGTTTCCAAATCCATAGATGGCATTAATAAGATATCGAACAAGGCATTGTCTCTCGATAATGCAAGAACAAATGTCGTTGATATCGTTCAGAATCTTACAGCTATTGCTGAGGAAAATGCTGCGGGAACCGAGCAGACATCTGCATCTGCTACAGAGGTTGCTGCTATCGTTGAAGATATATCAGATAAATCTAATAATTTGCGGGATGTGGCAAGAGAATTGGATGATAATATGAATATATTTAAGATTTAAAAAGTATTTACATATTATTTTAAGGTGGAGTACCATATTGGCTATTCCACCTTTTAATTTAGATACTGATGTTGTTTTTTGACGGATTTTATGATATCTTTTATAGGAGTATTTTTATCGGAGGTATGATATGAGAGAATATACAACACAGATGGATGCAGCAAGAAAAGGAATCGTAACTCCTGAATTAAAAAAGGTTGCAGAAAAGGAGCTTATGACAACTGAAGAACTTATGCCGCTTGTAGCTTCCGGCAAGGTTGTTATATGTGCCAATAAAAATCATAAATGTCTTGATCCACAAGGCGTTGGATCTATGCTGAAGACCAAAATTAACGTTAATCTTGGTATATCTAAAGATTGTAAGGATTATGATGTCGAGATGAAAAAGGTGATGGAAGCTGTTAATATGGGAGCACATGCCATCATGGATCTGTCATCACATGGTGACACGATCCCCTTTCGAAGAAAGCTTACATCAGAATGTCCTGTCATGATCGGAACAGTTCCAGTATATGATTCCGTTATTCATTATCAGAGAGATCTGGCAACTCTTACAGCAAAGGATTTTATAGATGTTGTACGTCTCCATGCGGAGGATGGTGTTGATTTTGTAACACTTCATTGTGGAATTACAAGAAAAACCATTGAACAGATCAAAAATCATAAGAGAAAAATGAACATTGTATCACGAGGAGGGTCTCTTGTATTTGCATGGATGAGCATGACCGGAAATGAGAATCCTTTCTATGAGTATTATGATGAAATACTTGATATATGCAGAGAATATGATGTTACTATATCTCTTGGAGATGCATGCAGACCCGGATGTCTGGCGGATGCTTCCGATGTATGCCAGATTGAAGAACTCGTAAGGCTTGGTGAGCTAACCAAACGCGCATGGGAAAAGGATGTACAGGTTATGGTAGAAGGTCCGGGTCATATGCCGCTTGACCAGATTGCAGCCAATATGAAAATACAGCAGACAATCTGCATGGGCGCACCATTTTATGTCCTTGGACCACTTGTTACAGATATTGCGCCAGGATATGACCATATTACATCCGCAATAGGAGGAGCAATAGCAGCTTCTGCAGGAGCAGCTTTTCTCTGCTATGTTACTCCGGCAGAGCATCTTGCACTTCCGAATGTCGATGATGTAAAACAGGGTATTATGGCATCCAAAATAGCTGCACATGCAGCCGATATAGCCAAGGGTGTCCGTGGTGCCAGAGAGATAGATGATAAGATGGCTGATGCACGAAGAAAGCTGGACTGGGATGCACAGTGGGAGTGCGCCATGGATCCTGAGACAGCAAAAGCGATAAGAGATGACAGAAGTCCCGAACATGAGGATACCTGTTCCATGTGTGGTAAGTTTTGTGCTGTAAGGAGCATGAATAAAGCATTGGCAGGAGAATATATCGACATTTTATAATGTTACATATCTGATAGTCTATTAACAGGGAAATGGGGGATAACATGGACTTTGGAAGAATATGGTTTACGATAAAAAAGAAAACAAAAAGAATATATAAGAAGATCAGGCGATTCTTCAGGAAGATGATCAGATGGTTCAAATGGTATTTCAGGCTTCTGGTCCGTCATACTAAGGCTAAGGATTTTAGTGTGCTGATCTATACTATTCTGGCTGTTCTGATACTTGTTCTGTTCTTTGTATTAATGGGTAAATTGTTTTCTTCAATCGGGGGAAATAAAAAGAAAGCAGTAAAAGAACCTACGACTGAGATAAGTACTCCGGCCGATGCCACGGAAGATCCACGTGTTGAGGAGGAACGCAGACTGGCTGATCAGTGTAGAATTATTTACGATAACAATAAAGATCTTATGATTTTAGTCAATACTGAAAATCCTCTGGCTGAAGGATATACATTTGAACATCATACATTGAATTGCGGTCTTGATGTGGATGAAAGAGCATATCAGAATCTTGCCAATATGCTGTCAGATCTGAATGCAGAGGATCTTCATTATGATATCCTGTCGGCATACAGAAGCCGTGAGGCACAGCAGTCTATTATTGATAATAATGTACAAAAGTATGTTGCCGAGGGCATGTCTGAGGAAGATGCATTAAAAAAGACATTGGAAACAGTGCAGCAGGTCGGTTGCAGTGAACATGAAACGGGACTTGCTCTTGATCTTGTGCCTGAAGGGATTTCTTCCCTGGACGAGAGTCTGGAGAGTGATCCTGTCATACAATGGTTTTATGCGAACAGCTACAGATATGGATTTATTTTACGATATCCTGTTGAAAAAGCATCTGTAACAGGTATCGATTATGAACCATGGCATTTCAGATATGTCGGTATTGAAGCTGCAACTTTTTTGCATAATAACGATCTTACTTTAGAAGAATTTCATGCATTATTGTCCAAATAATGCCGGGAGAATATAGATGTCCAAAAAAGAAAGCAAAAAAAGAAGGAAGAGGCGGTCTAAAGCGTACAGACAGGCGGCCATTATTATTAATCTTATACTTTTTGCCCTGACAATTATCTTTATCATTACAGGATTTCTGCATGTTTTTACACATAAAAGGGACTATAGGGATGATGGAGTTGCATTGTATGAACAGGGTAACTATGTTGAGGCAGTGGAGTCATTCGACAGGGCACTGTCCTGTAAACAGTGGTTTGCTGAGGATCTGAATATTGATATCGAACTGTACAAAGCAGACTGTTATATGAAAATGGAAGAATATGCAAATGCCGGAGATGTATATACTGAGATCATCAAAAAATATTCCAAACGCAATTATGACGAGGATGAGGTGAACTTTATGATCGAGCTGACGCAAGCTCTGGATGCCTATGCCTCGGGCGACATAACCTCAAACGTTTCCACTTTTACGGAAGCAGTCGATCGTGGATATATGGAGATGTGTCTTTATGCATCGTCCTGCTATGAAGCGCAGAATAATTATGCAAAAATGTTAGAATACTATGACATATACGTCCGCAATGTGGGACTTAATTCATATGTATGTTACAAATATGCAGATTATTATTACTATCACAATGATTATGACACAGCACTTTCATACGTAAATCAGGGACTTGCTCTGGATGATAACAGTTTTATCCAGGAATTAAAATATATGGAGATATTGTGTTATGAAAAGCTGGAGAATTACAATCAGGCATATACACTGGCACAAAGCTATACCGCATCTTATCCTGAAGATCCTGCCGGTGCAGATATGTTATCGTTTCTTGATACAAGAGTTAATATAGATTCCCAGCCAATAAATGATATCTACGAGATCGGAGATTCTCAGGATGATTGAAAATAGTGAGTTAATTGAAAAGGTTATTTTATTTGCAGTTAATCTGGATAATGGTGAGAACGTAGACGAAAATCTGGATGAACTGGAGGAACTGGTCAAGACTGCCGGAGCGGTGGTTGTCGGACGCCTGATACAGAATAAGGAGCATATTGATAACGCAACTTATCTTGGTTCAGGTAAATCTGAGGAGCTCGCACAGATGGTGGAAGAACTGGGTGCAACAGGTGTTGTATGTGATGATGAACTATCACCGATCCAGATGACCAACCTCGGACAGACGTTAGATACCAAGGTTATGGATCGGACCATGATCATCCTGGATATATTTGCGGCGAGGGCAAACACGCGTGAAGGTAAGATCCAGGTCGAACTTGCCCAGTTAAAATACCGATCTTCAAGACTTGTTGGTATGCGTGATTCTCTGTCAAGGTTAGGCGGAGGTATCGGTACCAGAGGACCGGGAGAAAAGAAACTGGAGATAGACCGTCGTATTATCAGAGACAGAATAGGACAGCTCTCCAGAGAACTGGAAGATGTTAAGCAGCATCGTGAGGTAATGCGAAAACAGCGTATGTCCGGCAATCTTCCAATCGTATCTATAGTTGGGTACACCAACGCAGGTAAATCGACATTGTTAAATCATCTGACCAATGCAGGTGTATTGGAGGAAGACAAATTATTTGCAACACTTGATCCGACATCACGCAATTACCGGCTGGATAACGGACAGGAGATCATCATTACCGATACAGTAGGTTTTATAAGAAAGCTTCCGCATCACCTCATCAATGCATTTCGTTCTACATTGGAGGAGGCCAGATATGCGGATATATTGCTTCATGTTGTTGATGTATCCAATCCGCATGCAGATTCACAGATATTAACGGTATACAATACACTGAAAGATCTGGGTGTCAAGGATAAGCCGGTTGTGACTGCATTTAACAAGATTGACAAGGTTGATGAGATACCGGCTATAAAAGATTTTCTCGCAGATTATATCATTAATATATCTGCAAAAAAAGATATCGGATTTGACAGATTATCAGATGTGCTTGCTGAGATCATCAATAATTCAAGAAAATATATCGAAACACTGATACCATACAATGATGCAGGGTTGATTAATCGCATTCATAAGACAGGAACCTTGCTTGAGGAAGAATACAGAGAGGATGGAATCTATATCCGGGCTTATGTTGATCCCAGTCTGGGTATATAGGATACATTATGGAACTGCCTGAAAGATTTAAAGAACAAATGATTTCGATGCTGGGTGATGAATTCAAGCAATATGAAGATTGTCTTGATAAGCCGATGCATCATGGAATCCGTATTAATACCATGAAGATCAGTGTTCAGGATTTTTTAAAGATCAATCCCTTTCATCTGACACCGGTTCCGTGGTGTGAAAACGGATTTTATTATGACGAAAAGATTGATAAACCATCACGGCATCCTTATTATTATGCCGGTTTATATTATATTCAGGAACCGAGCGCAATGACACCTGCTCAGGTCATGCCGGTTGAAAAAGGAGACAGAGTGCTGGATATCTGTGCTGCTCCGGGAGGTAAATCTACAGAGCTTGCAGCAAAACTGGATGGTACGGGACTGCTTGTATCCAATGATATCAGTGCATCCAGAGCAAAAGCGCTGTTAAAAAACCTGGAAGTATTTGGTGTTCAAAATGCGTTAGTGACAACTGAAGCACCTTATCGTTTATCCGAATACTTCCACGAGTATTTTGATAAGATATTGATTGATGCACCATGCTCAGGAGAAGGAATGTTCAGGAAATCCGCATCTATGATAACAGCATGGGAAAATAACGGAAATGAACTTTTTGCCGATCTGCAGAGAAACATTCTCAGCGAAGCAGTCAAGATGTTGAAGCCGGGGGGAAAGCTGTTATATTCAACCTGTACTTTTTCGCCGTTGGAAAATGAGAGATCTATAGAATATCTTTTATCTCTTGATAAAGGATTACACATATGTGATTTTGATAAAAACGATATGTTTGATGATGGGCATCCGGAATGGTCAGATACGGGCAATCCCAACCTGAAAAAAGCTGCCAGATTGTGGCCTCACAGACTGGAAGGTGAGGGGCATTTTGTCTGCCTTCTTGAAAAAGAAGGAACCAGTGTAAACATTAGCAATCATGGTGATTATCCAATCAAAAAAGCAAAAATCAACCAGGAGACTAAAGAATTTTTATCTATGATCAAAAAAGAATATCCGGAGAACAGGCTGGAGATATCCGGAGACCGTCTCTATTATATTCCGGAATCATTTCCTTCTGTGCGAGGTTTGCGGCTTTTAAGATGCGGATTATTTTTGGGAGAGATCAAAAAGAACCGTTTTGAGCCAAGCCAGTCTCTGGCAATGAACCTTAAGATGGAAGAGTTTACAAACTCTATAGATCTTCAGTCTGATGATGAGCGTGTCATTCGTTATCTGAAGGGCGAGACGATAGAAGTTGATGGAAATGACGGTTGGACACTTGTCTGCGTGGATTCTTACCCGTTAGGCTGGGGCAAGTTAAGTCATGGAACTATGAAGAACAAGTATTTAGCCGGATGGAGGTTAATGGCATGAAAGTAGCAGTAATTACAGGGGCATCATCAGGTCTGGGCAGAGAGTTTGCCATCCAGATCTCTCAGAGATTTCGTACCCTGGATGAAATATGGGTTATGGCAAGAAGACTGGATCGTCTTGAAGCGCTTGCAAAACAGATCAAGAATGTAAAGATACGGGTCATAGGCTGTGATGTAACAGATACTTCCCAATTATTAAAATATAGGAATCTGCTGGAAGCGTATAAGCCAGACGTACGAGTCCTTGTTAATGCATCAGGGTTTGGTAAGATAGGTCGTTTTGAAGATCTGTCGGAAGAAGAACAGACAGGAATGTGTTCATTGAATTGTACAGCTCTTACGAGAATGATATCGATCACCTTACCATATATGAAGTCCGGATGTGCCAACATCATTAATATTGCTTCTTCAGCGGCATTTGTACCTCAGCCGTCTTTTGCAGTATATTCGGCTACCAAAAGCTATGTATTAAGCCTCTCTATGGCCTTGAATCAAGAATTAAAGAATAATGGAATAACAGTTACAGCTGTGTGTCCGGGACCTGTTTCTACGGAGTTTTTTGATATTGCAGAAGAACATCAGAGCTCCAAATTATATAAAAAACTATTGCGCGCTAAGGCAGATAAGGTTGTCAGACTTGCTCTTTCTGATGCTTATCACGGATCATATATATCCGTATATGGATTTACAATGAAAGCCTTTAGACTGTTATGTAAACTTTTACCGCATAATCTTATTATACGTTTTATACACTGACATTTAAAAAGAATCGTGGAACAGGAAAGGCAGATATATGTTTAATAAATTTCAAAAGGGTGAATATGGATATTTAAAATCCTACAGACGAAGCCGGCTCATTGTTGCGCTGATACTTGCGGCAATGATTGCATTTGTCATAATTACGATGCTGATGTTGTTTGGAGATACAGGAAGAATTATGATCGTGTTTGCCATACTGCTTACACTTCCTTTTGCCAAATTCCTTATTGCATGGATCATGTGTGCACGCTTTACACCACTTTCTGCTGATCAATATGAGCATTTATGCAGTGTTTTAAGAGAAAATGGATCGGAGAACATCAAAGGTTTATGTTTTGATGTTGTGATAACACAATATGAAGGTATGAAATTTTTTCAGTCTCTATGTGTAAAAAATGGTAAGATTATCGCATTGGTTCTGGATCGCTCATATCAGGAGAATAAAAAGGAATATCAGAAATGGATTCAGAATTGTACGGAAGACAGCAAGTACAAATATACGATCCAGATATTTGATGATATTGATGAATATGCAAAGAAGGTTCGGTCGATCAGTACACCAAATGAGAAAACTGCAATGATCGATAAACATATATTGGAAAAAATCCTGACAA
Source organism: Wujia sp. (assembly GCA_051877775.1). Classification (GTDB taxonomy): domain Bacteria; phylum Bacillota; class Clostridia; order Lachnospirales; family Lachnospiraceae; genus Coprococcus_C. The sequence goes on along the minus strand of JBJEJF010000021.1, from coordinate 30,873 downwards.
CATGTGTATAATATGTGCAGGATATGCTATATATGATCCGATGGGGAATGGTGTTTATGGTTGAATTAATTGTCTCCAGAGAGGATGCTGGACAACGTCTGAATAAATATCTGATGAAGTATCTGAATAAGGCTCCATCATCCTTTATATACAAAATGTTGAGGAAAAAAAATATCGTTTTGAATAATGCAAAGGCAAAGGGAGATGAACTGATTCAGGAATCAGATATAATAAAACTCTATCTTGCCGATGATACGATTGCAGGCTTCAGGGCTGAGAAAAGTCATTCAGCCTCCGGTACACGGCATAAGGATCGTACACATCATGCACTTCGTGCAGAAGATTTAGTTGTCCTCTATCAGGACAGGGATATTATGGCTGTACACAAGCCGGCAGGAATCTTATCACAAAAGGCTGATATGTCGGATTATTCTATCAACGAATGTATCATAGATTACTGCCGAAAACATGAATTATTGTCCGAGCGGGCATGGGAAACCTTTACCCCCTCTGTGTGCAACCGGCTTGACCGAAATACATCCGGAATCATACTGGCTGGAGTCTCTCTAAAAGGGAGCCGTTATCTGACCCGGATATTAAAAGATCGTACTGTGGATAAATTCTACTATACGGTTGTAAAGGGAGAAATGAAACAGCCGATCCATTCAAAAGCATTTATTACAAAAGATACAAAAGAAAATATATCCAGTATAACAGGGAAGCCGGATGATGGTAAGAATTATTCCGCTGTGGAAACTTCATTTAAACCTCTGTCAGTAAATAATGGTTATACATTGCTTAAAATTAAACTGTTTACAGGTAAATCTCATCAGATCAGGGCACATCTGAAATATCTGGGATATTCTGTGGCGGGAGATACCAAGTACGGTGATGCCGGATTTAACAAAATGCTTCGTGAGAAATATGGTCTCAGGCATCATCTGCTTCATGCCGGTTTGGTAATCCTGAAACCTGAGGATGATTCTTCTGAAAAGATTGTCATATATGATGTACTTCCTGATGAATTTCAGAAGATATGCACAGGCCTAAAACTGGATACTGCCCGAATACAGATATGATCAAAGTATCATGACAGAAGAACGGAAAAAGAAAAGGAACGCACAACTATGGCGACATGGAACTCCAGGGGATTAAGAGGTTCCACACTTGAGGAACTGATCAATCTGACAAATGAGCTATACAGGGAAAAGGGACTTGGACTTGTCCAGAAGATTCCAACGCCTATCACCCCCGTAAAAATTGACAAAGAAAATGGAAATATTTCACTTGCATATTTTGAAAAAGATTCCACTGTCGACTATATCGGAGTCATCCAGGGTATTCCGGTTTGTTTTGATGCAAAAGAATGTTCTACAGATACATTCTCGCTGCGCAACATCCACGATCACCAGATCCGGTTTATGAAAGATTTTGAGGCGCAGCAGGGAATCAGCTTTCTTATAATCATGTTTTCTGCGAGAAATGAATTTTATTATCTGAGATTTCGGGAACTTCATGATTATCTGGAACGTGTTAATTCCGGACATCCACGGAATTTTAAATATAATGAATTGGACAGCCGGTATTTTTTGAAAACAGAATCCGGAGCTGCGATTCATTATCTGAAAGGACTTCAACTCGACTTGCAGGAAAGGTAGGTTAAATATATGTATGATTTTTACAGAATTGCAGCTGCAGTTCCGGATATCCGTGTAGCAGATGTCAATTACAATAAAAACAAAATTATTGATATGATCCGGGAAGCTGACAGGCAGAATGTTCGTATTATAGCATTTCCTGAACTGGCTCTTACCGGATATTCATGTGGAGACCTTTTTTTACAGACAGAACTGTGGAATGCTGTCAGACAGGCTCTTGCAGAGATCACAGAGATCACAGAGCAGCTTAATATGCTGATTATACTCGGAACACCTTTATATAGCGGATATCAGTTATATAATACAGGTATGCTCTTATATCGCGGTAAGATACAGGGTATTCATGTCAAGACATTTCTGCCGAATTATAATGAATTTTATGAAAAAAGATGGTTTTCTTCAGCGGCTGATCTCCCTGCAGATGAGATATCTTCCGTAGATGTTCTCGGCTATGGATGCCCTGAATATACGATACCAATTGGGAACGATATTTTATTTCAGATCAATCATTCCCTTACATTGGGAATGGAGATCTGTGAAGATGCATGGGCACCGCTCACACCTTCCACCTGGCTTGCAATGGCTGGTGCAGAGCTCATCATTAATCTGTCAGCCAGCAATGACACAATCGGTAAAAGAGATTTCAGAAGAAGACTTGTTCAGAATAAATCCACCTCACTGATATGTGAATATCTATATGTATCAGCAGGGAGTGGGGAGAGCAGTACTGACCTGATATTTTCCGGGCATAGTATTATCGCCGAAAATGGAAGGATTATCAGAGAAAATTCCGAGATCGCAGCCAATGACTACCTGATGGTCACAGATATTGATACAGGGAAAATTAAAGCTGACAGATTAAAAGGAAAATCTTTTAAGGATGCATATCGCTTATATGGCAGTCAGGAATATATAAGAACGATTGAGATTGAAAGTGAGGATATAAGCTCAGACGGAGCAATGTATACTATAAATCCTCATCCGTTCATTCCTGCATCAAAAAGCAGGAGACTGGAACGATGCAAAGATATATTTGATATGCAGGTCGGAGGATTGAAAAAACGTTTATCTGTCACCGGCAGTAAAATGGTGATCGGTGTATCCGGAGGTATGGATTCTACACTCGCCCTGCTGGTAGGAGCTCAGACTCTGAAAAAACTTGACAGACCGATGACTGATCTCGTCGGTATTACCATGCCTGCTTTTGGAACAACTGACAGAACCTATCAGAATGCGCTGGCACTTATGGATAAACTAGGCATATCAGTAAAAACTATTCCGATTAAAGAGGCCTGTACTATACATTACAAAGATATAGGACATAATATGGCTGATAAAGATATCACCTTCGAGAATGTCCAGGCAAGAGAGAGAACACAAGTACTGATGGATTACGCTAACAAGATAGGTGGAATCGTCGTTGGTACAGGTGATCTGTCTGAGCTGGCACTTGGATGGTGCACTTATAATGCAGACCAGATGAGCATGTACGGTGTTAATGCAAGTATTCCAAAGACACTTGTAAAATGGCTGATTGACAGTGTAATCGAATATGATCTGTTCCCTGATTGTTCTAATATCCTGCAGGATATTATTGATACACCTATCAGCCCTGAACTTTTGCCACCTGATGAAAATGGCAATATCATACAGAAAACAGAAGATTCAGTAGGTCCTTATGAGCTTCATGATTTTTTCATGTATTATATGATGCGTTTTGGTTATACACCGGGCAAAATATTTTATATGGCAGAACGAGCTTTTCATGATGTGTACGACAGGGATACAATATTAAAATGGATGAAAATGTTTTATCGAAGATTCTTCAGTCAGCAGTTCAAACGCAGCTGTATGCCGGATGGTGTAAAGGTGGGAAGTGTATGCCTGTCCCCACGCGGAGACTGGAGAATGCCGAGTGATGCCGTTGCATCATTATGGCTTCAGGAATTAGAAAACCTTTGATATATTGATATTATAGAATCACAGACTCCCTTATAGGAATTTTAAAATCATTCTTATAAGGGAGTTTTTTTGTACTTTGTATGTTATATACTGATTACAGTTCCGGTGGCCACCAAAGGAAAATAAAAAACGAATATTTGTTCGATAAAAGTATTGACAAACGAACAAATGTACGATATATTAATATCACACACAGAACACATGTTCAAGGAGGAGAGATTATGAATATAAGATCAACGATTTATTTCATTCATAGACACTACAAGCTGATTATAACTGCAATCGGTATTATTCTTGCATTAAGTTTATTTTTCACAGGTACAGCATCAAAAGACCGGAATGTTAATGCGTCCACGCACAACGAAAAATATTTCAAATGCATAACGCTCGAAGAGGATGATACACTCTGGTCTATCGCAGGAGATTACATTTCAGAGGAATATGATTCCATTGATGATTACATTCAGGAAGTAATGAGTATCAACAATCTTTCAAATGAGAAAATTTATTGTGGAGCAACATTGGTTATTCCATATTATGCTTCACCAAAATAAATTTTATTTTCCATACCATACCTTTTGAAGCTGCCATTTTACCATGTGCAGCTTCTTTTCCAATCATAACTTTCCAATTTCTTTTATTATTTATAGTCGTTTAAGGTATCTTTTGAAATTCACTTTTATATTATAATACATTGTCTCTTAAAATAAAATATGGATATATTATTTGTTGGAAAAATAGCGAAGATTGTAGTATAATAATTTCTTAGTGTAATTCAATCAGATTCACTATGTTAAATGAAAAAACAGACAAGCAGAAAGGAAATTAAGATGGACAACAGCACGATTCCAGCTATGGAGCCGGATAGACAATACTATTTTATGAACAGATGCAGGGAGCATCTGCTCACAATTAAGGCAAAAAAGAATCGTACTCTGACTTACAATGTACAGACATTCGGGTGTCAGATGAATGCGCATGACTCTGAGAAGTTAAAGGGTATTTTGGACGCAATCGGATATGAGGAGGTCTCTGATGAGAGGGCAGATTTTGTAATCTGTAACACCTGTACTGTAAGAGAAAATGCCAATCAAAAACTCTACGGACATCTGGGGCATCTGAAGAGTCTGAAAGAAAAGAACCCGGATATGATCATATGTCTCTGCGGATGTATGATGCAGGAACCTCATGTCATCGAGACATTGAAGAAGAAATACCGACATGTGGACATCATTTTCGGAACCCATAATATCTATAAACTGGCTGAACTGATATCACGATTGTATGATGAGGGTTCTCCGGTTATAGAGGTTCTTGATAAAAGCGAACAGACTGTCGAGACACTTCCGCAGAAGCGAAAATATAAATTTAAAACCGGTGTAAATATTATGTACGGATGTAATAACTTTTGCACATACTGTATCGTTCCTTATGTCAGAGGACGGGAAAAAAGCAGGGATCCTCAGGATATCATTGATGAGATAACCGCACAGGTCCAAACCGGTGTAAAGGAAGTTATGCTGTTGGGACAGAATGTAAATTCCTACGGAAAGTCATTTGATTATTCAGATGGGAAAATCGTGCAGATGGAAGATAAGAATGATATTACATTTCCCGAATTGCTTAGGAAAGTATGCAGGATCGATGGCATTGAGCGTGTCAGATTTATGACCAGCCATCCCAAGGATCTGTCAGATGAACTGATCGCTGTCATGGCTGACGAGCCGAAGATCTGTAAACATCTGCATCTTCCTGTACAATCCGGTTCAACGGATATCTTAAAAAAGATGAACCGGAGATATACCAGAGAGCAATATCTTGATCTTGTAAGCAGAATAAGGTCTGCTATGCCTGATATTTCTTTGACAACAGATATCATTGTAGGTTTTCCGGGGGAGACTGAGGCGGATTTTCAGGCAACCCTGGATATGGTAGAACAGGTACAATATGACCAGGCATTTACATTTATCTATTCCAAGAGAAGCGGGACACCAGCCGCCTCTATGGATGACCAGATATCCGAAGATGTTATAAAAGACCGGTTTGGCAGATTATTATCCCGTGTAAATGATATTTCGAACCGGCGCATAGCCCGTTACGAGGGTCAGGTCAAAAAGGTGCTGGTCGAAGAGATAAACAGACAGGATGAGAAGCTGGTGACAGGACGGACCGAAGAAAACATTACGGTACATTTTCCGGGAGATTCCGGGCTTATCGGAGAGACAGTAGAAGTAAAATTAAACAGTTGCAAAGGATTTTACTTCCTCGGTGAATTAGTGAGGTGATAACATGGGAAAGCTTTCTCCTATGATGGAACAATATATGGCGACAAAGGAGCAATACAAGGATTGTATTTTATTTTACAGGCTTGGAGATTTCTATGAAATGTTCTTTGATGATGCTCTGACAGCCTCCAAAGAACTGGAGCTCACGCTTACAGGAAAAGATTGCGGACTGGAAGAAAGAGCACCTATGTGCGGAATCCCCTATCACGCAGCAGATATCTATATCAACAGGCTGATTGAAAAGGGATACAAGGTGGCGATCGGTGAACAGGTTGAAGATCCGAAGCTCGCAAAGGGTCTGGTTAAGCGTGAGGTGATCCGTATCGTTACGCCTGGAACAAATATGTCCAGCGAGATATTGGATGAAAGCAAAAACAATTATCTGATGAGTATTTCATTTTATAATTTCAGATATGGAATCTCTGTGGCAGATATCTCTACGGGTGTATTTAAGGTATGCAGTATCGTTACACCCGAAAAAGTGCTCGATGAGATTAATAAATATCAGCCATCCGAGATCATATATCAGGATACTTTTATGAACTCTGGAATCGATATGGATTATACAGTACAAAAGCTAAATATTTCCATGACAGAGGGGCCACAGCATTATTATGACTACGAGACAGCCGGAATCACCCTGAAAAGGCATTTCCACGTCAATAGTCTTGAAGGACTTGGGCTGAAAGATTTCCCGGAAACAGTCGTATCATCCGGCGCAATGCTGCAATACCTTTACGATACGCAGATGAATAGTCTGCAACATATCAATCATATTGAACTTTATTCTGTAGATTCTTATATGCTTCTTGATTCATCAACCAGAAGAAATCTGGAGTTGACAGAGACGCTGCGTGATAAGCAGAAAAGAGGTTCTCTCCTGTGGGTCCTTGATAAGACCAAAACTGCCATGGGAGCCAGAAAGCTCAGGGAATATATCGAACAGCCACTCATGTCCAAGGCTGCAATAGAGCAGAGACTTGATTCGATCGAAGCATTAAATAACGCATTGATCACCAGAGAGGAGCTTCGGGAATATCTGAATACGATATATGATCTGGAACGTCTTATGACAAGGATATCCCTGAAGACGGCCAATCCGAGAGATATGCTGGCATTTAAGAACTCAATCCGCTATCTTCCGGATATAAAGAACCTGTTACATGAACTGCCATGTGCAAGATTTCAGGATATATATGAGGATATTGACACATTGGAAGATTTGTTTACCGAGCTTGATGCTGCCATAGACGAGGAGCCCCCCGTTTCAGTAAAGGAAGGGGGTATCTTCAAAGCTGGCTATATGAAGCAGATAGATGATCTGAAAATGGCCAAATCAGAATGTAAGAACTGGCTGGCTGATCTTGAAGCACAGGAACGTGAAGCGACCGGTATCAAGAATCTGAAGATAAAATACAACAAAGTATTTGATTATTATTTTGAAGTGACCAATTCATTTAAAAATATGGTTCCTGATTATTTTATACGTAAGCAGACCCTTGCCAATGCGGAGCGATATACGACAGATAAGCTTGAAGAACTGTCCAACACGATCCTCGGCGCTGAGGACAGGCTATACGCACTTGAATACGAGACTTATGCTGCACTGCGCGATAAAATCGGAGAGGCACTGATCCGTGTACAGAAGACTGCACATTATATTGCAGAGATTGATGCGCTTGCGTCGCTTGCGTATGTTGCCGAAAAAAATAATTATGTGCGTCCGGCTATCAACGAGGATGGAATCATTGATATTAAAAATGGAAGACATCCTGTCGTTGAGAAAATGCTCGCTAACGACAGTTTTGTTGCCAATGATACCTATTTGAACAATGTTGAGAGTCGTATCTCAATTATTACAGGCCCTAACATGGCAGGCAAGTCTACATATATGAGACAGACGGCCCTGATCGTGCTTATGGCGCAAATAGGTTCATATGTTCCGGCTGACCATGCGGATATTGGATTATGTGACCGTATCTTCACAAGAGTTGGTGCATCGGATGATCTTGCATCAGGTCAATCAACTTTTATGATCGAGATGAATGAGGTCGCAAATATTTTAAGAAATGCGACCTGTGACAGTCTGATAATTCTCGATGAGATAGGAAGAGGCACCTCGACCTTTGACGGGCTGTCTATCGCCTGGGCTGTCGTTGAATATATTGCCGACAAAAATATACTGGGTGCAAAGACACTGTTTGCAACACATTATCACGAGCTGACAGAACTTGAAGGAAAGCTGTCAGCTGTAAACAATTACTGCATTGCGGTAAAAGAAGATGGAGATGACATTGTATTTCTGCGCAAGATCATCAAAGGTGGTGCAGACAGAAGTTATGGAATCCAGGTTGCCAGACTTGCAGGTGTTCCGGATCGTGTTCTGGTACGCGCCAGGGAAATATGCGATCAGCTCATTGATACGGATATTATCTCCAAGGCCAGAGCTATAGAGATAAAAGAATCCGAACAGAATAAAACGGAAAAAGAAGAAAACTATGACCAGATGTCCCTGTTCTCATCTCCTACAGAGATGGCAATCGCCAACGAGTTAAGGACAATGGATCTGAACAATATGACACCAATGAAAGCAATGCTTTACCTGCAGGAGTTGCAGGACAGGTTAAAAGGGTAAACTATGATTAAATTACTTGATAAATCTACAATTGATAAGATTGCTGCAGGCGAGGTAATCGAGAGACCTTCTTCAGTTGTAAAAGAGCTTCTCGAGAATTCTGTTGATGCAGGTGCCACATCCATCACCGTGGAGATCAGGGATGGGGGTCTATCGTTAATCCGTGTCACAGATAATGGATGCGGTATTCCGAAGGACGAAGTCCAAAAGGCCTATATGCGCCATGCAACCAGCAAAATAGAGAGGGCAGAGGATCTGAATTCCATACATTCTCTCGGTTTCAGAGGAGAAGCTTTATCGACGATAGCAGCTGTCTCTCAGACAGAAATGATCACTAAGACAGTAGAATCTCTGACAGGAGTAAAATATGTGATCCACGGAGGTCAGGAGATAGAACTGTCAGAAGTCGGAGTTCCGGACGGAACAACTATAGTTGTCCGCAATCTCTTTTACAATACACCGGCGAGAAAAAAGTTCTTAAAGTCTCCGATGACAGAAGGCTCATATATCAATGACCTTGTACTGAAACTTGCTTTATCTCATCCTGATATTTCTTTTAAACTGATCGTTAACGGTCAGAGTAAGATCGATACAGCGGGCAATGGGAATGTAAAGGATACCGTTTACCAGCTTTTTGGAAGGGATATTACCTCCAATCTGATCCCTGTATCTTATCAGGATGATCATATAAAAATATCCGGTTTTATCGGAAAGCCGTTTATATCACGTGGAAACCGCGGACTTGAAAATTATTTTATCAATCAGAGATATATAAAAAGCAGCATCGTAAACAGAGCGATCGAAGAGGGCTACAAAACATTTGTGATGCAGCACAAATTTCCTTTCACGATTCTCTATATAGAACTGCCGACAGATAAATGTGATGTCAATGTCCATCCAACTAAAATGGAATTCAAATATGACAACGAACGGGAATTATTTGAGGTGATAACACATACAGTCAGGGATGCTCTGACGCACAAGGAAATTATTCCAAAGGACACTTCAAAGCCTGCGACAGATAAAACACCGGATAACCGGACACCAATCAGGGAAAAACCGGCAGAGCCGTATGAAACTGTCAGAAAAAATATGGAATCACAGACATCCGTCAGCAGAAAACCACAGGGTAATGTAAGAGCGGGCAAGTACAGTCCTACATATCGGATTCTTGAAGCATTGAAACAGCAGGAAAAGGAAACGGAGCATACAGCTGATAATGCCGCACTGAACCTGATCAGGGATTCCGATGTAAAATATGAATCTTCCCGATCTGTACCGCCGGTTCAACCGGTTTCCGAGCCCCAAAACAATATATCAATAAGTAATACACCGAAACCGAACACACCGGTTGCTGCTTATGTGAAAAATGAGCAGGATATGAAACGAATGAAGGAAGAGCAGGAATTCCATGATGTATCAGGAACACAGGCCTCCCTGTTTGATGATGATTTCTTGACTGAAAAAGCCAGGAAAAAGCATCGTTTGATCGGGCAGCTTTTTGACACATACTGGTTGATCGAATACGAAAAAAATCTCTATATTATGGATCAGCATGCTGCTCATGAGAAGGTTAATTATGAAAAACTGCTCAAAAATCTGCATGAAAAAGAAATATATTCCCAGCAGCTTATGCCTCCGATGATTATCACAGTTTCATTTGCTGAGAGACAAGCAATCATGGATAATTTTGATTTGTTTATGAAAATCGGCTATGATATAGAGGAATTTGGAGGAAATGAATTCAAGATCAATGCAGTGCCAGGCAATCTGTATGGACTGCATGGGCGGGAAATGTTTCTTGAATTCGTTGGATCTCTGGTCGATAATTCCGGTTATATGTCTAACGATATATTTATCAGAAAACTGTCGACTATGGCATGTAAGGCATCAGTCAAGGGCAATATGAAACTGAGCTTCGCCGAGGCGGATGCATTGATCGATCAACTGCTTCAGCTTGACAATCCATATACATGTCCACACGGAAGACCAACCATCATCTCTATCAGTGAAGCTGAGCTGGAGAAAAAGTTCAAGCGAACCGTATAAAATAATAATACAGAGTAGGAAACAATATGGATCAGCAAAAAAAACTTATTATTCTGACCGGACCTACAGCTGTGGGAAAAACAGATCTCTCCATCAGACTTGCAAAAGCAGTCGGCGGTGAGATCATCTCGGCAGATTCCGTTCAGGTATATAAACATCTCGATATTGGCTCTGCCAAGATAAAAAAAGAGGAAATGCAGGGTGTGAGACATCATTTAATCGATGTCTTAGAACCGGATGCCGCGTTCAGTGTGGCTGATTTTAAACAAATGGCACTTGAAGCGATGGAAGGTATATATGCAAGAGAGCATATCCCGATCATTGTCGGCGGAACAGGTTTCTATATACAGGCAGTCTTAAATGACATTTCATTTGATGAGACAGATGACGATGGTTACAGACAAACTCTGGAAAAGATGTACAATGAAGAGGGAGCGCACAAACTATATCTGATGCTTCAGGAGATTGATCCTGTTTCTGCCCGGAGCATACATGAAAACAATGTAAAACGTGTGATTCGCGCCCTAGAATATCATCACCAGACAGGACAGAAGATATCTGACCATAATGCAGCAGAGCGTAAGAAGGTATCACCTTATAATTTTGCATATTTTGTACTGAATATGGATCGTGAGAAACTGTATGAAAGGATCGAACAGAGAGTAGATATCATGATCAACGACGGACTTATCGATGAAGTTCGTGAGCTTGTACAAAAATATGGTTTGACCAGGGACATGGTATCCATGCAGGGACTTGGATATAAGGAAATCCTGCAATATCTGGATCATGAATATTCTCTGGATGAGGCGGTATATGTCCTAAAACGTGACACAAGACATTTTGCAAAGCGGCAGCTTACATGGTTCAGACGCGAAAGGGATGTTATATGGGTAGACAAAGATCTGTATACAACCGAAGAAACCCAGCTCGCGTTTATGATGGACAGACTTAAGGAGCGTAAGATAATAATATAGTGCGAAATCCGCATGGAACCATCGGACTGGATAATTTATTTTTTGGAGGAAGATATGACAGAAGTTACAGACAGACTGAAATCATACTATATGGAGCTTGGAATCAACGAACGCGTATATGATTACTGTAGCAGCATTGAAGAAAAGCTTTCCAAACGATATGGAGAGATTGATAAAATTGCCGAACAAAATCAGGTAAAGGTCATTAAGGCAATGCAGGATGTACATTTTGCTGAGGAACATCTGAATGGTACTACAGGATACGGATATAACGATGCCGGAAGGGAAGCCATTGAGGCAATATATGCAAAAGTATTTGGAACTGAGGATGCATTGGTAAGACAGCAGATCACCTGCGGCACGCATGCACTTACCATTGCGCTCTCGGCAAATCTAAGACCGGGAGATGAGATCTTGTCACCTGTCGGAAAGGTTTATGATACTCTTGAGGGTGTGATCGGAATCAGAGAGCAAAAAGGTTCTCTTGCTGAATATGGTATCACATACCGCCAGGTGGATCTTCTCCCTGACGGAAGCTTTGATTTTGATAATATCAGAAAAAACATCAATGAAAAGACAAAATTAATAGAGATCCAGAGATCCAAAGGATATGATGTCAGGCCAACGTTGTCTGTTGCAAGGATAGCAGAGGTGATACGTTTTATTAAAGACATTAAGCCGGATGTCATATGTATGGTAGATAACTGTTACGGAGAATTTGTTGAGACGATGGAGCCTTCTGAAGTCGGAGCGGACATGGTCGTTGGCTCGCTCATCAAGAATCCGGGTGGCGGATTGGCACCGATCGGTGGATATATCTGCGGAACAAAGGAATGTATAGAAAACTGTGCATTCAGACTTACAAGCCCGGGGCTTGGTAAAGAAGTCGGAGCATCGCTGGGTGTTACAAGAAATATCGCACAGGGATTATTTTTGGCTCCGACCGTAACTGCATCGGCTTTAAAAGGAGCTGTTTTTGCAGCTAACGTATATGAGAACCTTGGCTTTAAGACTGTTCCAAACGGAAGTGAGAGCAGACATGATATCATTCAGGCAGTAGAATTCGGAAGTCCTGAGCTGATCAGGGCATTTTGTGAAGGGATTCAGGCTGCGGCACCGGTCGACAGCTTTGTGACACCGGTTCCATGGGACATGCCCGGATATGACAGCCAGGTAATCATGGCTGCGGGTGCATTTGTCTCAGGTGCTTCCATAGAATTGTCAGCAGATGCACCTATGAAGGAACCGTATGCGGTATATTTTCAGGGTGGACTTACCTATCCGCATGCCAAATTCGGTATTATGATGTCACTACAGAAAATAGTAGAAAAAGGACTTATTGTATGGTAGACTAATTACAATGTTTATCAATGTTTGTTCATAAAGAAATGTACAGGATCAAGGGAGAAATATTATATGGCTGGAGTTGTGAATAAAAATAAATGGACACTGTTGCTTATTTTGCTCAGTGGAATCGTACTCGGTGGTTTTATCGGGCATTTGTGCCGTAATATAAGCTGGTTATCATGGCTTGCATACGGACAAACTTTTGGACTATCCAAACCGGTAGTATTGGATCTCGGGATATTTGTGATCACTTTTGGATTGACGATCTCGATCAATATTGCAAGTATCATCGGTATTATTATAGGAATAATAATATATAAGGTATTATAATATATGCCTGCACCTGGAGAGGTGGAAGGAGCATATATGTCCAATTTAATAAAAGATATTGCAAGTGTTGAGCGACCTTATGAAAAAGCTGTTTCTCAGGGTGTCTCGTCTCTGAGCGATGCGGAGTTACTGGCTGTGATCATAAGAAACGGTACTAAGAATCTAAGTTCAATTGATTTATCCAACAAAATTCTGAATACACATTATTTCCATAAGGGTCTGGCAGGATTAAATTATATCAATCGCGAAGATTTATGCCATATAAAGGGAATCGGCGATGCAAAAGCAACGCAGATCCTTGCTGTAGCCGAGCTTGCAAAACGAATGAATAACACAAGATTAAAAAAAGAACTTAATTTTAACAATCCTGACACAATTGCGTTGTATTATATGGAAAAGTGTAAATATCTGTCCAAAGAGAGAATGTATCTTATGCTTCTTTCCAGTTCGCACATGTTAATTAAGGAATTGTTATTATCCGAGGGAACGATCAATGCAGCTTTATTTTCACCGCGTGAGATATTTATTGAAGCATTACGGTATGAAGCTGTAAATATCATTCTTGTTCATAATCATCCATCCGGCAACCCTGAACCAAGCGAAGCCGATATTCTGGCAACAAGAAAAATATATGATGCCGGATTACTGATGGACATACATCTCTCGGATCATATAATTGTCGGAAACGGATGCTATGTAAGCATGATGGAAAGAGGAATCATAGAATGAAATTTGATAAAAGAAAGGATATCAATCCCAAATATCTGCTTCTTATGTGCACCATAATATGTATAGGTTTGATATTCGCATCATATTTTGCAGCAGATGAAGTTGCGGCAGTCAAGAACATTACCGTGAAAATAATTACACCAATTCAAAATGGTATTAACCATATTGGCCTGTGGACTGATTCCAAGATAGACAATCTAAAAAAGATCGAAGATCTTCAGGCAGAGAATGATGCTCTGCGCGCAGAACTTGAGACTTACAAAAATGATATAAATCAGCTGCAGAACAGACAAAATGAGCTCAGTGAACTTCAGAAGCTGTACGAACTTGATGAACAATATCCGGATTACAATAAGACGGCAGCCAATGTATTTGCCAAGGATGCATCCTCGTGGTTTGCTGTATTTTATATCGACAAAGGTCAAAATGACGGTCTGTTTGAAGGTGCAAATGTCATGTGTGGAGGTGGTCTGGCAGGAATCATTACAGAATGCCATGATGATTATGCCAGAGTCAGAGCCGTGATAGATGACGATTCCAATGTCAGTGCCCGTGTTATGCCGTCTAATGCACTCTGTACAGTAAAAGGGAACCTGAATCAATACGAAAATGGCTATCTGATTGCTGAAAATATCGATAAGGATGCCAGTGTATCTGTCGGGGACAAGGTTGTTACATCAACGATCTCAGATCGTTATCATCCGGGACTGATCATCGGTTATGTATCCAGAATCGAGGACGATCCAAACAATCTTACACGGACCGCATATATTACACCGGCAGTGGATTTCAATAATATATCGAATGTTTTAATTATCACTGACAGGAAAAAAAGCGTTCAGGAATAAGGAGATCAATCTATTATGAGACGTATTATAGCGCTTGCAATGCTCATAATAATAAATTTTTCATTACAATCCACAGTATTTGGATTTCATGATATTCACAGTATCACACCCAATCTTTTGTTGATACTTACAATGTCATTTGGTCTTATGCGTGGCAGAAGAGAAGGCCTTTTTGTTGGATTTTTCAGTGGATTTCTTATGGATGCCTTTTTTTCAGAAATATTAGGACCATATATGCTCATTTATATGCTGATAGGTTATGTAAATGGATTTTTCCATAAGAATTATATGATAGAAGATGTTCTTCTTCCATTGATCGTGATTGTAATTGATGATTTTATCTTCAATTTTGTTATATATATTATCTTTTTCTTCCTTCACAATCAATTGGAATTCGGACTGTATTTTCAAAAGATTTTCATGCCGGAAATGCTATGTACGGCATTGCTTACAATTATAATCTATAAATTATATGTTGTTATAAATCGTCATCTGAAGAAAAAATCAGAGGGAAAGGAAGCAAAATGATTCGTGAAATATTAACTTCCATCAAAGAGATCATACTTGATTATATAAAACATAGATTATTCCCCGTTACGATCGTAATTATCGTTCTCTTCGCAATTCTGGTCAGAAGATTATTTGAGCTGCAGATTGTGGAAGGACAGGAGCATATGGATAATTTTATCTATAAATCCGAGAAAACCTTATCTATAGAAGGAGTGCGCGGCAATATCTATGACAGAAACGGTAAACTGATTGCCTACAATGAATTGTCATACTCTGTAGTATACAATAATGATACCAGAATATCTTCCCGTGCGAAGGAACTCGGAATCGGAGAAAATGAACTTAAGAACAATATTCTGTTTCGTACAATCCGGATTCTTGAAGAACACGGAGACAGTCTGTATGTAGACTTTCCAATCAAGCTTGAAAGTTCCGGTAACTTTCGCTATACGGTAAAAGATAACCAGCTCAAAAACTTTCTTAAGGATGTATATTCCTCAACAGATTTTGATACAATGGATGATGAGAAAAAGAATGCATCTGCCGATGATGTGATGGAATATCTGTCTGGTGAAAAAATGTTTGGGTTATCAGATTCATATACCAAAGAACAGCAATTGAAGATCGTTGCCTGCAGATATAAACTCTGGCTGAACAGATATCAGCAATATATGCCGGTCACAATAGCATATGATATCAGTGAGGAAAGTAATGCTGCCATAACTGAAAACAGTGATGAGCTGCTGGGAATGTCTGTATCCGTTAAATCTCTCCGCAGATACAATGATGCAGTATACTATGCACATATTATAGGATATATTGGCGCAATCGGCAGCGACGAATTAAAACAATACAATGAAAATCTATCAGATGAAGATAAATATATTGGAGACGAGATGGTCGGAAAGACCGGTATAGAGCAGTATTGTGAAGCAGAATTGCGTGGAAAGAGCGGATTGGAAACCATGTATGTCGACAATCTGGGAAAGGTTATTGAGACTGTGGAGACTTCACCGGCATCAGCCGGAAATGATGTATATCTTACGATTGATACAGATCTTCAGAAATATTGCTATGATACTCTGGAAAAAGAGATTGCATCGATCATACTGGCACATCTGACCCCTCAGCTTCAGGTAGAGCAGGGTGAAAATGCAGATATCCCAATCTCTGATGTATATTTTGGATTATTCAATAACAATTATCTGTCCATTGATAAGATGGCTGAAAATGATGCATCAGATCTGGAAAAGCAGATATACAGTGAATTTACAGCACGAAAACAGTCTACATTGAACCGGCTTAATGATATTCTGACTGTTGAATTCACTCCATTATCATCACTTACTCAGGAATATCAGAATTATATGGAATATATATGTGAGATATTAAGAGACACTGATGTGTATGACGGTTCCCTGATAGACAAGGACAGTAATGTATTCAAACAATATACCAATAATGCTATTTCGCTGGAAGAATATCTGAAATATGCGATAAGTGTAGAGGCAATTGATATATCAGCCATAGAGGCATCCAGCACATATTATGACAATGACGAAATCTATAATCTTTTATGTGAATATATTATAAATTATTTGGAAAAGGATCCTGAATTCGACAAACAGATCGTTAAGAGCATGATACAATTAGGTGAAATTTCAGGATACAGCATTGTTGAATTGATATATCAGCAGGGCGTTCTGTCACCAGAAAACGATGCTGAATATGAAGAATTTAAAAATGGTGCATATGACGCATATGAGTTTATGCTGAAAAAGATCAGAAAGCTTGATATTACGCCTGCCATGCTTGCGTTAGATCCGTGCTCGGGATCTGTTGTTGTCACAGATGTGCAGACGGGCGATGTTCTGGCTATGGTTACGTATCCAAGCTACGATAACAATTATCTTACAAACGAGGTAAACGGTGCCTATTACAACAGGCTTCTTGAGGATAAAACCACACCGCTCATCAACCGTGCAACGCAGCAGAAGACTGCACCGGGTTCCACCTATAAGATTGTTTCAGCGGTTGCCGGAATGAACGAAGGGGTCATAGAACAGTATTCATCCCTTTTTTGCGGTGGTGTCTTTGACAAAATATCACCATCTCCGCATTGCTGGCTGTCAGGAGGTCACGGCAATCTTGATGTACAGCATGCCATCCAGAAATCCTGTAACGTTTTCTTTTACAGGGTGGGATACGAACTGGCCACAGATGAAGACGGAGAATATAACGATGCATTTGGTATCGAGCGTCTGAAAAAATATGCCGACCAGTTTGGATTTACATCCAAATCTGGTGTTGAGATACCTGAAGCAGAACCCAGTGTTTCTGACAATGATGCTGTCCGAAGCGCCATCGGACAGGGAAAAAATTCCTATGCACCTGTTCAGATCTCCAGATACCTGACAACCGTTGCCAATAGTGGGACATGTTATAACCTGACATTGATTGATAAGGTAACTGATTATCAGGGCAATCTTATATATGACAATCAGGCAACAGTCTTGAATCACATTGAGATCAGCCAGAATATATGGGATACTGTGCATGCTGGTATGCGTGCTGTTGTATCGGCAAACACACCAGCCAGTGAACTGATCAACAGGGTCAGTGTAAACGTGGCCGGCAAAACAGGAACTGCACAGGAGAGCGATATCCGTCCGAACCATGCTTTGTTTGTATCATACGCGCCATACGAGAATCCGGAGGTTTCAGTCACATGTGTTATTCAAAACGGTTATTCATCCGGTAATGCAAGAGAGCTTGCTGGATTTATATATGCATATCTATATGATCCGGATATGCTTGCTGAAGAGGAAATGAGTGGAAACACTGTTGTATCAGACTAAGTAAAAGAGGTGAATGATTATAAGTCCCGTTATTATTAAAGGTAATAAGATGGGGATTCGATTGATTATTGCGCCTGAAGCCACACTCGAACTGATTATTCAGGAGTTAACCAAAAAACTTCAGACGACAAAGCAATACTATCACAACATCCGTCCTATATCAGTTACCTTCGAAGGCAAGATTTTAACGGAGGATGAAATTGAAACGATCTTAGATACTTTAAGAGACATCGGACTTAATATTCAGAGAAAATGTTCCGAGACGATACAATCAGAAAAACCGAATAATTCACAACCTGACAAAGACGGACTGTTTTATATTGGCTGTCTTAAAAGCGGTCAGTCAATAAATGCTGCCGAAAGCATAGTAATTGTCGGTGATATCGAACAGGGAGCATCCGTATATTCCGAAGGTAACATTATTATCATCGGTGAGCTTAAAGGCTATGCGGAAGCTGGTTATAAGGGCAGAAAAGATGCTTTTGTATATAGCCTGTGATACATCAAACAGTCAGTTATAAATTAGTTGACCATATCAGGGAGGAATTAGAAATGAGCGAGGTTATTGTAGTTACGTCAGGAAAAGGCGGAGTTGGAAAAACCACCACCACAGCAAATATCGGACATGCATTATCAAAACTGGGATATTCTGTTTTGTTGATTGATACCGATATCGGTCTTCGGAATCTCGATGTTGTGATGGGACTTGAAAATCGCATCGTCTACAATATAGTAGATGTGATAGAGGGAAACTGCAGGGCAAAACAGGCCATTATAAAAGATAAGGGGAATTCAAATCTTTATCTTCTTCCTGCGGCTCAGACCAGGGATAAAACGGCAATCGCACCGGAACAAATGAAAAAATTGATAACACAGTTGAAGCCGGAATATGATTATATCATCATCGATTGTCCGGCAGGAATCGAGCATGGATTTAAAAATGCAATTGCCGCAGCAGAGCGCGCGATCGTTGTAACAACACCCGAAGTGTCTGCAATCCGCGATGCAGACAGAATCATTGGTATCCTTGATGCAAATGAAATGCCCCGTATAGATCTCGTCATAAACAAAATAAGATATGACATGGTACGCCGTGGAGATATGATGTCAGTTGATGATGTAGTAGATATTCTGGCAATTAATCTGATTGGAACCATCATGGACGATGAGGCGATCGTAATATCCACCAATCGCGGGGAGCCGATTGCAGGTTCTAATACAAAAACAGGAAAAGCATATGAGAATATAGCAAAAAAGATTGCAGGAGAAGCCGGATATACAGAGGTTCCGGATAATCAGGGCTTTTTTAGCTGGCTAAAGAAGAAGGGAAAAAATGTTCACAAAGTTCAGTCTCAGGGATTATAATTTCAAATTACTTGCGCTTGTTATTATAGCAGTTATAACAGGAATAATCGTAATCAACAGTGCCGACAGTTCATTTACATCAAGACAGATCATCGGTGCCGTAGTGGGGATCATAGCCATGATATTTATTTCTATCATAAACTATGATTTTGTATGCAGATTTTATATGGTATTTTACATAGTGAATCTGGTACTGCTTGCACTGGTTCCACTGATTGGCGTAAATGTCAATAATGCAACCAGATGGATCAACATAGGCGGAAGCGGAGGTGTACAATTCCAGCCCTCAGAGTTTTCAAAGCAGTTTATGATCATTTTTACTGCAGTGCTGCTGGCCAAATTTAAAGATGACGACAAAATCAATACTTTCAAATGTATTGCAATGTTTGCACTTTATTCTGGATTATCGCTGCTTCTGATCGTAATTGAGCCTGATCTTTCCACTACAGTTTGTCTGACACTCGTATTGGTTGTCATGTTGTATGTCGCAGGACTTAGTTATAAAATAATTGGACTTGTACTTCTTATTTTTGTACCGCTTGCAGGCAGCTTTTTGTGGTATATACAGAGACCGGATCAGGTACTCTTAAAAGATTACCAGGTGGCCCGTATCATGCAGTTTATCTATCCGAGCCAGTACGGAACAGAATATTCACAGCAGAATAATTCCATTATGGCTATCGGTTCCGGACAATTATCAGGAAAGGGTTTAAACACCTCAACTATAGCCACAGTAAAAGATGCGAACTTCATCTCTGAACAACAGACTGATTTTATCTTCTCTGTCATAGGAGAGGAATTAGGTTTTATCGGAAGTGTAATTATTATTGCAATTATATTGTTAATAGTGTTACAATGTATTAGGGTTGCCAGGTCCGCAAAGGACACCAAAGGCATGCTAATTGCAACGGGAGTAGGAAGTCTGATTGCATTTCAGGCATTTATCAATATCAGTGTCGCAACTGGTATTATTCCCAATACAGGTATCCCTTTACCCTTTATCAGTTACGGGCTCAGTTCGCTGCTTAGTATCTTGGCTGGTATGGGGATTGTGCTAAACATCAGCTTGCAAAGAACAAAATACTAGAGGAGAAATAACATATGAATATTGGATTAATAGCACATGACGCCAAGAAAAAACTGATGCAGAATTTTTGTATTGCATATCGCGGAATCATGTCACATCATGAACTGTATGCTACCGGAACGACCGGAAGAATGATAGAAGAAGTAACGAATCTCTCTGTCCACAAATTTCTTGCAGGACATACCGGGGGAGAACAGCAGCTGGGTTCCATGATTGAAAGCAATGCACTGGATATGATGATCTTTCTGCGGGATCCACAGACAAAAAAATCACATGACGTTGATATCAACAACATTTTTATGTTATGTGATATTCACAATATCCCGCTTGCGACAAATCTTGCTACTGCAGAACTTATGATCAAAGCTCTGGAGAGAGGCGATTTGGACTGGCGAGAGCTCTTCAAACACTAAACTACTGGAGATAAATATGTTAAAAAACATTTTACGCTATTGTTGCGTCCTGCTTGGCTTTGGAATCGTTTTTTTTACAATTTCATCTTTAAACTGTAATGTGAAAAATGAATATTCCGAATTAGCAGGCAGAGATTTTGATTTGTGTCCGGAACTTCCTGAACACAGCCTGTATGAGCAGCAGGCAGATACAATTGTTTATAGAAATGCAGATGATAATGCATCTCTGTTTGATGAGTGCTATTATGCACTTTTTATAAATGAAACCGATCACGAAGTCTACGCTGCCAAAAATGTACATCGTCGTATGTATCCGGCAAGTATGACCAAATTCATGACGGCAATTATTGTCAGTGAAAAGATAGAAGCCGGGGAAATAGGACTAAATGATACTGTTACAATCAATCGTCAGTATGATCTTACAGCAGAAGATGTTGAACCATGTATGTTAAAACCGGGAGATAAAATAACCGTTAAA
The DNA here is from genome assembly GCA_051877775.1 of Wujia sp. Classification (GTDB taxonomy): domain Bacteria; phylum Bacillota; class Clostridia; order Lachnospirales; family Lachnospiraceae; genus Coprococcus_C. The sequence continues at coordinate 9,342 of JBJEJF010000021.1, read as the reverse complement.
GATCTTCTGTATGGTCTGCTTTTAGAATCAAATAATTATTTTGCCCTGATACTTGCCGACTATGTATCAGGAGATACAGCTGCTTTCTGTGATCTTATGAACCAGAAAGCATACAGTCTTGGTGCAACGAACACACATTTTATGAATCCACACGGTCTGGATAACAGAGATCATTATTCTACAGCTTATGATATATATCTTATTACCAAGGAAGCATACAGGCATGAATTAATCCGCACAATTGATGCGTCATCTCAATATTCATTTACATATTATGATGCAAATGATGTTCCATATGATGTGGATGTAGGGGCAACCAATATGTTCATGCGGGATAAAGCAGATCTCCCTGCCAACTATCATATAGAGGTATGGAAGACAGGAACAACAACAGGCGCAGGTAATTGTCTGGCAATGTATCTTACACGTGGAGATAAGGAATACTTTGTTGTTGCGTCGAGCGGATCGTCCAAAAACGCCTTATATGATGCTTTGGTTAAGTTATTGTGCCTGATATAGGGGGTTCTACTCTTTATAATATATTATAGATACTATGGAGGAAAAAATGATGTTAAAACTGGTTATTGGAGCAAAAGGAACAGGAAAGACAAGAAAAATGGTCGAGATGGCCAACAATGAAAGCAAGATCACAAGTGGTTCTATCATCTACATTGACAAAAGCAATAAACACATGTATGAGCTCAGTAATGTGATCAGACTGATCAATCTTCACGAATTTAATGTAAGTGGAAAAGATTCATTTCTCGGTTTCATTCAGGGTCTGATTTCTTCAAATCATGGTTTGACTCATATTTTCCTTGATAATTTTATGTGGCTTGCAGATATTGATCCAGCCGAACTTTCAGATATACTCGATGAGATCAATAAGATATCCGAGAAATATGATGTAATATTCGTGATAAGTACAGCAGTGGAAGAAAACGAAGTTCCCGCTCAATATAAGGATTCAATCGTATGTGTTTTATAAGCAGATTCCATATTCAAGATTACAGGTTGTGATAATGTATGAATAACAAGAAAAAAGTTGTCAAATTGAACAGAGACATAAAAATTAATGCTGCAACGTGCGTTATTGCAGCTATTTTGCTGTATGTAATTATAAGTTTAATCAACTATGCCCGCAAGGAACCGATCACAACTTACAAAGTAAATAAGAGTAATATTAACAATAATATCGTATTAAATGGTCTGGTTGTAAGAGACGAGGAAGTTCTCAAAGCAAACAATTCAGGATATATATGTTATTATATCAGGGATGGAGAAAAAATCGAAAAAAATTCTACCGTATGTACAGTTGATGAATCCGGTCAGGTCTATAATGTGATATCTGATTCGGATGAATACGATGATCTTCTTACTACAGATGATTATAATGAGATCCGGTCTCTTATCTCTCTTTATAAAGTCGGATATAACAACACTGCATTTTACAATGCATATAATTTTCAGAATAATGTTAACAATAAGGTTCTGGAACTTACCAATGAAATCATTATGCAGCAGGTAAAAGGCTCTGATGGTCAAGGTGCCACACTTTCTGCTGTAACATCTCCGTACAGTGGTCTGGTTACATACTATATCGACGGATATGAGAATTATAATATTTCTGACATCAAGGCAGAAGATTTTGATCAATCCACATACAGCAAGGAAACATTGAAGACCGGTGATGTAATCAGTGCAGGGACTCCTGTTGTAAAAATAATTCCAAGTGAGGAATGGAATATTGTTGCACAGATAACCAATGATCAGGCAGATTCCCTGGCCGAAAAATCTTATGTAAGATTTACGATCAATAATTCAAGCTATTATATTACCATGCCTTTCGAGATCATCCGAAAGGATGAAAACTGCTATATCAATATCAGCCTGAACAAATATCTTCTGAATTATCTGACTGAACGTTTTGTGACTGTTGAGATATACATGGAAGAAGATCTGGGACTTAAAGTTCCGGCATCTGCAATCGTAGAAAAGGAAGTATACAAAATACCGCTTAATTATCTTTCTGCCGGAGGCAATCAAAGCAGTTCCAACAGATTTAATATTCAGGTCATGGATGAAAACGGAGAAATTACCATAAAACAGGTCACTCCTGTTATATATAAGACAGATGAAGAATATTGTTATGTTGACCCACTGTCTTTTAATGACACTGATGTACTGATAGATATCGATACCAACGATACAAAGGCAGTTTCCCTGTTATCCACTGAAAAGATCGATGGTGTATATACTGCTAATCGGGGAATTGCAGAATTTCGTATGGTTACGATAATAAAAACAATTGATGATTTTATTCTGGTTCAAAGTGACGAAGAGTTGAATGTCTACGATAATATCATATTAGATTCATCCTCAGTCACCGAAAATCAGATCATATACTAGCCGTAACGTCTTTATATACAAGATGGCTGTACAAAATATAGAGAGGTGATTTATGATGTTAAAGGACAATTTTGATGAAGTAAGACTAAACATCAAAAGAGCATGTGAGAAATCAGGGCGTTCCAGTGATGATGTCACACTGATTGCTGTCAGCAAGACAAAGCCTTTATCAGACATTGAAGAATTGATACAGTATGGTCAGACAGAATATGGAGAAAATAAAGTTCAGGAGCTTGTGGACAAATATGAAAATGTTTCAACTCCGGTGAACTGGCATCTTATTGGTCATCTTCAGACCAACAAAGTAAAATATATTGTAGACAAAGTCAAATTGATACATTCTGTAGATTCTGTTCATCTTGCCAGAGAGATTGAAAAAGAAGCAGCTAAAAAAAATGTTGATGTTGATATTCTGATCCAGGTTAATATCGCACACGAAGATACCAAGTTTGGTATTAATGAAAACGACATATATGATCTTCTGGATGAGATAAAAGATATGTCACATATTCATGTAAAAGGTCTGATGACAATTGCGCCTTTTGTAGAGAATCCTGAGGAAAACAGGGTGCATTTTAGAAATTTACACCAATTATTACTTGACATAAAATCAAAAAACATTGATAATATTAACATGAGTATACTATCTATGGGTATGACTAATGATTATGAAATTGCGATTGAAGAAGGTTCAACAATGGTACGTGTAGGTACAGGAATCTTCGGAGAACGCAATTACAATATATAAAAGGAGATTTGGTATGGCTAAGGATGCTGGAAAAAGAAGTTTTTTAGACTTCTTTAAAATGAAAGATTTAGATGACGATGACGAATTTGATGATGATTTATTTGATGACGATGATGATGACGATGACGACGAAGAATATGTTCCAAGATCAAGGGCAAAAACACAGGTAAGGAGAGAGCCTGTTCAAGAAAAGTCTTCCTATACAGGATCTTATTCTTCTAATCGACCTTCAACATCTTCTGCCGGTTATACAGCTGCCAATAAACAACAGCAGCAGAGCAGACCGGTACAAAACAACAAACTTGTTGAGTTCAACAATACAAGGCAACGTTCAGAAAATTATAGGAGCAAGAGTGAAGTGTATGTAATAAAACCACAGGAGATCAGTGAATCCCAGACTGTCACAGATTTTCTGAAAAGTGGAAAAACAATTGTAATTAATATGGAAGGTTTGGAACTGGCGCCTGCCCAAAGAATCATTGACTTCATTGGCGGAGCCTGCTATGCATTAAATGGTTCTCTTCAGGCAATTTCTGCAAATATATTTATTGCAGCACCTGATTCAATTGAAGTATCCGGAGATTTGAGAGAGGAGATTTTAAATGATTCAACAGTCTCCCCTCAGTTAGGAAGATATTAATTTTTGTTTTTACAAGGGGGAGTAGGGGATGCTTACACCGGTTGATATTCAACAGAAAAAATTTCATGTTGGACTGGGTTATGACAAAAAAGATGTTAATACATTTTTTGATGCAGTTGCAGAGAGTTACGAACAGCTTTACCGTTCAAACGCTGAATTGAAAGAAAAAGTTCTGACATTGACGGATTCTTTGCAGCATTATAAATCCAAGGAATCCGAGTTGGAAAAATCACTGATGCTGGCTGAAAAAGATTCTGAAGATACAAAGACCAACGCAACGAGAGAAGCAAAAACGATTGTGCTTGATGCCAAGAACAAGGCAAAGATCATCCTTGAAGATGCTGAGAAACGTCTTGAGGAGATAACAGAACAGGCAACATTGATGGAAACACAATATGCTGCATACAAATCTAATTTTTCATCACTTATGAAGAAACAGTTTGAACTCCTTAAAGAAGAGGATTTTGATGTTGATGCATACATAGATGAAAAGGCACTCTCTCTTCTTGGCGGAAGTCCTGTTGCACAGAATTCAGGTAATGATAGCTTTGGTGCATTTACAGGTGATCCTCAGATGCGCGATGAATCTACACTTGGCGGAATGGGAAGTGCAGGAGAATTTGGCAGTGGCGGTGACATTAACAGTACCAGTGCTGTATATACTTCCACTCTGGGTGCTAATGAGAATTTTGTAGATCCATTTAATCCACAAGAGCAAAACGGACGCTATAATCCATTTGACGGACGTACGGTAACCTCAACCAAAAAGAGTGGAGAATCGACATTAAAAGTGAGCACACCAGGCGAGGACAGAACAAAATACAAACGTACACCGGTCAATGCAGCCAAAACAACTACTGCATAGGCAATGGACACTTTATTAAAAATGTAATATAGGAGAACTAAAACATGAATGATCTGACAGTACACTTTGATGGTAAGCCTATATACAATATAGTTTATTCTGATAATTTTAACAGATTGCCTTCTCTGTTAAATGATCTTGGTTATCAAGACAGAAAGATCTGTGTAGTATCAGAAACAAATGTAGCATCCTTATATATGGATGCTATATTATTATCTATAAAACCATGTTGTAAAAAGGCTGTTAATTTTGTTTTTCCGGAAGGAGAACAAAGTAAAAATCTAAACGTAGTAAGAGATTTATATGAATTTCTCATACTGGAAAAATTTGACAGAAAAGATCTGCTCATTGCGCTGGGCGGTGGAGTAGTTGGAGACCTGACAGGGTTTACAGCAGCCACATATCTGAGAGGCATTGATTTTATCCAGATTCCAACCAGTCTGTTGTCACAGGTTGACTCAAGCATCGGCGGTAAGACCGGTGTTGATTTTGATTCTTATAAAAATATGGTTGGAGCATTTCACATGCCAAAACTTGTGTACATCAATCTAAATGTTTTACAGACCTTGAACGAAAGACAATTTTGTTCCGGAATGGGGGAGATCATTAAGCATGGTCTGATACGTAATGCTGAATACTTTGAGTGGCTCTGTGCCAATCAGACACAGATTATGGACAGACAGACTGATGTATTGGCCGAGATGATACGCGAAAGCAATATTGTTAAGAAAGATGTTGTGGAGCATGATCCAACAGAAAAAGGCGAGCGCGCACTGCTTAATTTTGGACACACACTTGGTCATGCAATAGAAAAATATATGAACTTTGAATATCTTCACGGAGAATGTGTTTTTATTGGCTGTATGCTGGCAACAATCATATCATACAATAAGGGCAATATAACTGCTGAAGACAAAAATAAGATTCTGAAGGCTCTTTCGGTATATCATGTTCCGGAGCTTCCGGCAGATATGGATATTGAAAGAGTTATCTCATACACCAAAAACGATAAAAAAGTTGTGGGAGATACGATAAAATTCATTCTGCTGCGCAATATCGGAGATGCTTATATCGATCTCAATGTCAATGATACAGATATGAGACAGGCAATCCTTGAATTGATGGGTAAGAAAATATAACTATAATATTGCAAAGGAAATATAACATATCATGAGACAAAAAAATGATACAACCAATCATCAATTTCATATTCGTATTCTTATTCTACCAATTCTGCTTGTTGCATTTTTGACAGCATTGGATCAGCTGACAAAATATATGATCACAAGCAGTTTTGAATTAAATGAATCAAGACCATTTATCAAACATATATTATCGCTGACATATATAAGGAATACAGGTGTTGCATGGGGGATGTTCCCCGGAAAACGTATTGTTTTTCTTATATTGACAGTATTGGTATTGTTGTTTTGCTTTTATATTTATGCTAACATAACCGGCCAAAAGAAATACAAATTACTGAGAATCGCATTGATTTTTCTTGTATCCGGCGCACTGGGTAATATGATCGATCGTATCAATCTCGGTTATGTTGTTGATTTTTTCTGCTTTGAATTTATCGATTTTCCGATTTTTAATGTCGCCGATATTTTCGTAGTGATCAGTATGATAGGCATTTTTCTGCTTATCGTTTTTAAATATTCTAATGAAGAATTTGACGAGATTCTTGGTATAAAACCAAAGCATTCCGATGATGCCGGAGAGGACAGGTGAAATGCATGAACACCTTCGAATTATCAGATTCTGATGATATTACAGAATTAAACGAATTACAGGATAGCATTCAATTGACAATTGATAATGCATATACCGAATATATCGGTTTGCGGATCGACAGATTTTTAACTTGTGTCCTGCCTGAATACTCGCGATCTTTTATCCAAAAACTGATTGATGATGCATGTATCACAGTAAATAATAAAATAATCAAGTCCAATTACAAATTAAGAGAAAATGACAATCTTCTGATCCTGATTCCAGAACCAGAGATTCTTTCTGTGCTTCCGGAAGATATTCCAATAACAATAGTTTATGAAGATGATGATATAATAATAATAGACAAGCCAAAAGGAATGGTTGTTCATCCTGCACCGGGACACAATACCGGAACGCTTGTCAATGCATTAATGTATCATTGCAGGGACAGTCTGTCTTCCATCAACGGAATACAACGCCCGGGTATTGTCCATAGAATCGACATGGATACCACGGGCCTGATTGTTGTTTGTAAAAATGACACATCACACAAAACCATGGCTGCCAAATTCAAAATCCACGATATTACAAGAGTATATACAGCCATCGTTTATAACCATTTTCATGACATGACAGGTACTGTTGACAAACCCATTGCAAGAAACAAAACAGATCGAAAAAAAATGGCTATTGATCCTACGGGCCGCAGGGCAGTAACACATTATGAAGTATTGGAGAATCTGAATCAGAATTTTTCTCTCATTCAATGTCGGCTTGAGACCGGACGCACGCATCAGATACGTGTTCATATGGCCAGTATCAATCATCCATTGCTGGGTGATGAGATATACGGGCCAAAAACAAAGCCATTTAAAACAGATGGGCAGGTTCTCCATGCCGGTATATTAGGTTTTACACATCCGACAACAGGAGAGTATATGGAATTTCATTCAGAGCTTCCTGATTACTTTAAGAATATCCTTCGGAAACTGGGTGCCGATGACAAAAATATAAACATATAGTATTATATTTATTATAATTTTTTATATCAGAAATACAGGAGGAGAAAGAAAATGTGGTTTGTTTTTGCACTATTATCTTCAATATTTGCTGCGCTTACATCCATTCTGGCCAAAATTGGTATTGATGGTGTAAACTCCAACCTGGCAACAGCGATCCGTACAGTTGTTGTGCTTGTCATGGCCTGGGGAATGGTATTCCTGGTCCATGGTCAGAAGGGAATTACGGATATCAGTCGTAAAAGCTGGATCTTTCTAATCTTATCGGGACTTGCAACTGGTGCATCCTGGCTCTGCTATTATAAGGCCCTACAGATAGGAGAAGCATCGAAGGTAGTACCAATTGATAAACTGAGTGTTGTCATTACACTCATTCTTGCTTTTATTTTTTTACATGAGAAAATGACAGTAAAATCAATAATTGGTGCAGTACTTATTACGATTGGTACATTGGTTATGGTTATATAGACTGTAAAACGGAGGAAATAATAAAATGAATGCGCGATCAGAAGAAAAACTAGGAACTGAACGGATAGGAAGACTGATATTATCTATGGGGATTCCGACTCTCATTGCGCAACTAATTAATCTCTTATACAATATTGTAGATCGAATGTATATCGGGCATCTCGTTGGTCCAGGTGCATTGACCGGCGTTGGTCTTACTTTATCTATTATAATGCTTATTACAGCTTTCAGTTCATTTGTTGGTGCTGGAGGTGCACCGCTTGCAGCGATAGCGATGGGGCAGGGTGATAGGAAAAAGGCCACAACAATATTATCCAATGCGGTCAGCCTGTTATTATTATTTTCAATCTTATTGATGATATTATTTTTTATTATCGAAAAGCCTTTCTTATATCTGATAGGAGCTAGTGATATCACATATCCATATGCATCTGAATATCTGAAAATATATCTGCTGGGAACACCATTTGTACAGATAGCGATTGGCTTAAATCCGTTTATCACCGCGCAGGGGCGTTCGCGGACTGCCATGCTGTCGGTTCTGATAGGGGCAATCTTAAATATCGCTCTGGATCCATTATTTATATTTGTATTTCATATGGGAGTACGCGGTGCGGCACTGGCAACGATCATATCACAGCTTGCAAGCGCAATATGGGTCTTAAAATTCCTTACATCGAAAAATACATCATTACACATAGAAAAAGCAAATCTACGCCTGCAGTGGGGCATCGTGGGAAGCATAGCAGCACTTGGAATATCACCTTTTATTATGCAAAGTACAGAGAGCCTTATATCAGTCGTATTAAGCAGTGGATTACAGAGATATGGTGGAGACATCTATGTAGGATCTCTGACGATCTTACAGAGCATCATGCAGCTCATCAATGTACCGATCAGCGGATTTACCCAGGGTGTACAGCCGATTTTAAGCTATAATTATGGTGCTGGGAAGCTTGAACGTGTAAAAAAGACTTACAGGCTGATTATTGGCATAACAATCATCGCATCGTTCTTAATAACGTTATCAGCAATGTGTTTTCCGGGAATATACGCGAGAATCTTTACAGACGATATAGAATTAATTGCTGTCGTAAAGAAAGTAATGCCTGTCTTTGTTGCCGGAATGCTCATATTCGGCATACAGATGGGATGCCAGACAACCTTTATGGGATTAGGGCAGGCAAAGCTTTCATTATTTATGGCATTGCTCAGAAAAGTTTTTCTGCTTGTTCCATTTGCAATTATTTTCCCAATGATCACAGGCAATGTTATGAGTATTTATTATGCAGAATGTTCTGCAGATGCAATTGCCGCAATAATATGTGGAATTGTATTTATTCTGAATATAAAAAAAATATTAAATAAATCTATCGTATCATCAAGTGAGTAAAATAAGTTACCCACATAACGTAAACCCGAATACAGTTGCTAAAAGAGGAAAGTGTTCGTTTTGAAATCGAACTATGCGCTAAAC
>JBJEJF010000020.1:0-3588 GCA_051877775.1 Wujia sp. | reverse complement strand
TTGAGCCTACTTACTTTGATAAGACAGCAGATTATCCTACAGGATGTCCTGATAACAAATACCTCCTTACAGTTCAGAACTGTTCTGCAACTATGGATGAGGATGGTAAGATCCAACTTGTTACTGAAGATATCAGAAATGGTAACGGACGTGCTATCAAGTCTAAGCTGTGGTCACCAAACCGTGTAGATAAGATCGATTCCCCTGTAAATGCTATCTTCTGGATCATGAAGGATCCTACGATCCCACCAGTAATTAAGCTTAAGGGTTCTGCTCTTGCTTCTGTCATGGGTGCAACACTTGCAACAAAGACATCTACAGCAGAGCGTGTTGCTGCCGGTACAGATATGAATGCACTTCGTATCGTTCCTTACGCAAACCCATTCAGAACATATCCTCTGGTTAACGACTATGTAAAATTCAAGAAGCTCGTTGAAGAGAAGAACGTTGACTGCTACATCGTAAATACCGGTGATTTCATGGGCACTAAGTGTAAGCCTGCTGATACACTCGGAATCCTTGAGACCATCGTTGAGGGCAAGGCTAAGTTCGAGAAGTGGGGCGATTTCGAGGATATCGAGATTATGTATGACTGGTCAGGAAAGACAGCTGACTTCAAGCCAGACTTAAATGACGCTGATTACAGAGCACAGCTTAAGGCTGCTATGCAGAACCGTGTAGATGCAGTAGAGAAGTTTGCAACTGCAAAAGATGGTTATGATAAGCTTCCTGATGAGGCTCTCGCTGCACTGAAGAAGCTTGTTGACGCATTATAAGATTTCCAGATATATATAATATATAAATTGCAGAAGCCTCTGTTTCACAAGTAATATACTTATGGAACAGGGGCTCCTGTTTTATAAATAATCTTATTTATCCGAGGTAACTGCAGCCAGTTTCTTCTGCAGTTCCGCTATTATTCTGTCCTTCTCGGTGATTGATTGATTTCTCTCCTCAATCAACCTGTCCTTCTCCGCGATCTTGTTGTCCTTCTCGGTGATTGATTGATTTCTCTCCTCAATCAACCTGTCCTTCTCTGCGATCTCGTTGTCCAGTTTCTCGATCACCTTGTCTTTCTCAATGATCTCATTGTCCTTCTCTTCGATCAATCGGACTTTCTCCGCGATCTCCTTGCTTTTTTCTTCAATCTTCTCCTGTGAAAGCATCTCTCCTTTTCTGATAGCAGCAGCCAGATCACTGTAATATCTTCTCCTTCCCTCACATTGCATCTGAATTTTTTCATCAGCGGTTAATTCCTTTAATGTAAAAACAAAATCATCTGCATCACCATGTTTCTGTGCTAACATACAAATCTCCTCCCATGTAGTGGCTCTAAAAAGCTGTGCCCAATAATACACATCTGCCATATTCATCTCATCTTCAGGGTTTCCCAACTGATTTAATTGTAACACATATATTGTAACCCTTTCACTATATACATGTCCAGTATCTTTATTAATAAAATTATATTTCGTAAAAAGTTTTTCAGGAAACCCTTTTGGTGTAAAATTCAGGATTCCAACATGAATCACTGAAAGTGCTTCTCCATAATCATCACCTACCTCCAACTGATCAAATGTGCGGCACAAATACATCAAAGAACGACTATCCCAGTTATTAAAATCTTCCACCTGCATTTCCAGGTTAATGATATGACTGTTATTTAATATGACCTTTATATCCAGTATCATCATCTTAGCATCTGTAGTTGCCCCCAGCTCAATCGGATTTTGAAGTACAACCGACGAAATGTCTTCATCCTTCAATCCCAGCAAAGCGCACAACAACCCTCTTAATGCCCGCTGATTCCGCTGCAAAAAAGCTTTAAACATATAGTCATTCATAAGCGTATACGGCAATGGCCCGGTAAGTGCGTCCCCATCCTCATCTGATGGAATCCTCCAATCTTTTTCATCGTACATAGAATATCCTCCTGCGTATTTATAGATTGTTGAAAATAAGAAATATAAATTGTGTGGAAATAATAGAATAAGATCTTAGTTCTGTTTTGATTTTATCACTTGATTACGCATGAAATAAAGTTCCATTTTTTCATATGAAGGTTCCAAATTGGGGCTTTTTATGCATCAGCCAAATTAATTTATGTTGACAACAGCCAAATGCATACCTAAAATACTATACAACAGGGATGAAAAAGGAGATAAATACGACAGATGAAACTGATATTCTGCTACTGGGACAATCTGATAGAGCCAAAATTGACCCATGCATTTGAGAGTATGGGACATAAAGTGATACCATTCCGGCAGACATTTAAAGAAAAAGATTATGATACAGACTACCTGACTAATCTCATTACATTTGTTGGGCAGCAAACCGATGTCTCTTTCATCATATCCATAAACTTTATCCCTATCATCTCCCGGGCGTGCAAATTTTTAAACATGCCCTATCTGTCATGGCTCTGTGACTGCCCATGCTACTCTCTGTATTCAAACACCTTTCCGGAGCCGCACAACTATACTTTTTTCTTCGACAGGATGCATGCCGACAGGTTTAAACACATCTATCCGGACGCAAATATATACTATCTTCCTGCTGCCTGCGATGCGACACAGTATGACGATCTGTTTATCACAGAAGAAGAGTATAATCGCTATCACAGTGATGTATCTTTTGTCGGATCTCTATATGCAGAAAAAGGTACACACGAGCGCATTAGCAGATCTCTGCCCCCATATCTTATGGGATACGTCGACGGAATCATTAATGCCCAGCTTAACGTATATGGTTATAATTTTATGGAAGATTCACTATCAGAAGAATTCATTGAAGAATTTAAGAAACATATGGATTGGCAGTTGCCACCCGATTATATGGACGATGCGAGGAGCATTATTGCCGACTACTATTTTGGTTATCGTTCTACCATGCTCGACCGCATCAACACATTGTGTGATGTAAGTGAGCATTTTAATACGGATCTATACACCACAAGCGATACCTCCATGCTACCAGCCATTCACAATAAGGGCATCGCAGATACACAGACCATGCTGCCGAAGATATATCATTGTAGCAAAATAAATCTGGAGATCACCAGCAAAACATTCAAATCCGGCATGACCCAGAGACTGTTTGACATCATGGCTGTGGGGGGATTTGTTATATCCAATTATCAGGCAGAGATCCCAGAATACTTCACACCGGGAGAAGACCTGATATTATATGAGAGTATCCCTGATCTGCTCGATAAGATCGGATATTATCTTGCCCACGAAGATGAACGTTGCCATATTGCGGAAAGTGGTATGGAAAAAGTAAGGAAATACCACAACTATGAAGTACGCAGCAATGAAATGTTACATCTGAGTTTCCTATCAAATAATCAATAAAATATTTGAGTAATCCTTACATTTTTATTACAACCAAAAAATCATTATCCGCAGGAATCTGTAAAAGAATAATCAAATATCATCCCCTGTCTGTTAAACTCATAAAAATCGGACACAGAAAAACCATATTCTTTTTCAAGGATATCTACGATTTCATCATTATGCAGCATATCCATAAAACGCTCTACACATAAACAATTATTAATCGATTTAAGTATAAATGCTTTCTCAC
>JBJEJF010000019.1:0-16574 GCA_051877775.1 Wujia sp. | reverse complement strand
AATGCAGAAATACCCGTAAAGGCAAGTCGAAAATTACGTGTAGAAATAGAAAAATACAGAAATACCCGTAAAGGCAAGCCGGGAATTACAGACGAAACAGTAAAAGTGCACAACTTCCGATTTGTTGAGAAAATGAATAATATAAGGCAGTATCACTTAGGGTACTGCCTTTTGTTATAGATTTAAGATATTACAATAGCTGAGATGAGAGTATTTATTTTGATTTTATTGTAAAAAATGTGATTGGATTTTCTGTTTGGATTACCAAGGGTCTCCAAAACCTTTGGCGGGAGTTCAAAGCTGGTTAATAAATGACAATAAAACTCCGATATATCTATTATATAAAATCGTCTCAAAAGGATTTGAGCAATATGTTTCATGGATGAAGTAACATATTTTATTGAGGTATAGTTCTGCTGTACCTGATTTTGTATTCATATTTCTTAAGCTTTATCCGCTATGTTGTTTCCCTGAAAGATGATTTTAATGTCATGATGTAGAATTAGATTATTGTTTTGTAAAAACAGAGTGCACTTTAAAGATCTGTACAATGCATGGAAAGGATGCGATGTCATGAAAGTAGGGGAAGCAAGAGCAACCTATAATGTGCAGCTAAAATCATATAATGAGCAAAAACATACACTTGCTAAGCAAAAACAGGAGCTTGATGAGAAAATCAAGCATACAGAGAACGGAGCTTCAATATATGCAAATGAGGCTGCTACTTTAGAACTCCAATACAATGCGGTTTCGGACAAATATAATGAGTACCATGAATATATGGAAAAGCTCATGGAACAATGGTCTTCTGTGCATGATATGATAGCAGGCGAACAGCAGGCAGATGCTATGGCTGAATATGCCAGAGACATGGGAAAAATAATGCTGATAGCCAGACGTATTATGCATGGTGATAAGGTACCATCCAAGGATGAAAAGAAATTAATGGAGTTTGATGAAAAGTTATATCAGATGGCGAAGAGTGCAGGTGCTCTGGCAAAGATTAGAGATAGGAAAAAATATGATTCGCTCTGGGATGATGAGGAAAAGAAGGAATACGAGGATGCTGAAGAAGCAGCAGACAGCGAAGAAGCATTTGCTGACGGACCGGAGGTTGTTGCGGTAGAGGACACCTTGGCAGCTGCCACAGAGAATTTTGATGTAATGGAATAATTTATATACATGGGAGGTAAAAGAATGGAAACGAATATAACAGAGAATATCCTGGCACAGAATACATATCAGTCGGCCGGAATAGAGAAAAAAGGCAATGCGAAAAAAACAGATCATTACGGGAAAACCATCGGTAAACCGGAGCTAAGTGATAAGGCTGCGGAATACTATGACAGTCTTAAGAAAAAGTATGGAAATATGGACTTTATATTAGTGTCAAGAGATCAAAAGGAGACTGCAAAAGCACAGGCCGGACAGTACGCAAATCCTTTGAAGATGGTGGTTCTTATCGATGAGGATAAGATAGAGAGGATGGCAACAGATGAGGATTATCGAAGACAGTATGAGAGCATTATCGCAAACGCTGCATCCGGTTTATCACAGATGAAGAGCAGCATTGAAAGTACAGGTGCTCAGGTAAAGGGATATGGCATGCAGGTAAATGACGGAGGTCTGACCAGTTATTTTGCTGTATTGAAAAAGTCATCTGCTGAGCAGAAAGCACGTATAGAGAAAAAAGCAAAGGCAAAAAAAGAAGCAAAAAAGGCGGAGGAAAAGAAAGCAAAACGCAAAGAACAGGAAGAGCGTTTAAAGGCAGGAACGGAACAAAAGACTGAAAAGATTGAATCTGATGACGATTATGATGTTGATGAAGAAGATACTGTAACGATAACAGCCGGTTCCTTGGAGGAACTGATGAAAAAAATCAGCGATTATACACAAAATGAGAAGATGAATTCGATTCAGACGGAGAGTGAAAGGGTGCTTGGATCGCATATAGATTTTAAAGGATAGCTGATAATCTGGTTTAAAATTCGGTCTCAGCGTCCTCAGATATATAATCAGGCTTGTTATTACGCATGGTGTCCTGATTCATCAGTGTGCGTTCCCGGTGCTCGTTCCGAAAGGCTTTTGGTGACATATTGACGATCTGACGAAAGATCTTGTGAAATGCTTCCGCCGACTGATAACCGCAGGAAAGTGCAATACTCTCAATTGGAAGATCAGTCACCCGGAGCATATGCTGCGCCCTTGTGATACGGAAATTCTGAAGATATTTGATGGGTGACATGCCGGTGTATTCTTTGAACAGAGAACTGAGATAGCTGCGATTTACACCGACATAATCAGATATTTCCTCAATAGTTACAGGCATACTGTAATGGTTCTGGATATATGTAATTGCATGGTTTACATAAGTATTGCCGGATGGCGTGTCGAACTTGTCCTTTTGTGCGTCAGCGATTGCGGCTAAAAACAGATATAACATTCCAATCAGCCGGTAATTATCCGCCTGATTGGAGTAGTTATGCTTCAGCATATCAAATACATATTTTTTTAATTTATCCCCCTGATCACAGGTGAATATCGGATTGGTCTGGGACAGTCCGATCGAATTCAATATTTTCTTGGCTTCTCTGCCTGTAAATCCTACCCATATATATGTCCATGGATTGTGTTCATTGGAGATATAGGTTGCCTGATGGTCAGGCTCAATCAAAAAACCCTGGCCTTTTTTTAATTTGTAGTGTGTGTTATTGACAAAAAAATCACCTTCGCCGTCTAAAATAAAATGTATCAGATAGAAGGATTTCACGGCAGGACCGGCTTTGTGCAGCGGTTCAGTAATTGAGTGACCGAACACGTTCAGGTACAAATCGGCATTACTCTCCTTTGGAAATTCCATAAAGATACTTTTTTCCATTCTATCCCTCCTGTTCCCTGCATGTTTTAAACTATGATTCTTGCGGAAAATAAATGAAATATATTAATACTCTGATTATCATATTTAATATCATACTTCAAGGACAATTACAAGATGAAATCTAACAAATGGACAGTTTTTTGTAACTGGAAAACATTTTGGAAGAGGAAGAACTGTTGTACAATACAGTTATAGTACATCGGAAATAATTTGAGGAGGTAATTGAGATGAATCAGATTAATGATTTGAAAGTAAAGATTTTGAACGGAGAGCTTGATGACAGAATCAGGGAGGTTTATGTTGATGCTTCTCTGCTTGATTATCACAGAAAACGGTATGTAGCTGCATTAGAAAGATTCATCGAGTTATATGGCGAGAAGGAGGTTGAGATATTCAGCGCACCGGGGCGCAGTGAGGTCTGCGGAAATCATACAGATCACCAGCATGGACATGTCCTTGCAACTTCTATCAACCTTGATGCGATCGCAGTTGTTGCGAAGACAGAAGATAATAAAATCCGTCTTGTATCAGGAGATTTTCCTATAGTGGAGATGGATATGGACAATGTGGAGAAGAGAGAAGATGAGCTTGAGACAACAGATGCATTGATTAGAGGTGTTGCCGCCGGTATTAGACAGAAGGGATATGCTATCGGCGGATTTGAGGCGTATGTGACCAGTGATGTCCTGATGGGGGCCGGAATGTCTTCGTCTGCTGCATTTGAGAGTCTGATCGGAACGATTTTTTCAGGACTTTATAATGATGGAGTTGTTTCATCTGTGGATATTGCGAAGATTGGACAGTATGCGGAAAATGTTTATTTTGGAAAGCCGTGCGGACTGATGGATCAGATGGCTTGCAGTGTAGGCGGATTAATCTATATTGACTTTGCGGATAAGGAAAATCCTGTTATTGAACAGGTACCTTGTGATTTTGAGACACATGCGTACAGTCTCTGTATCGTTGATACCAAGGGTTCACATGCTGATCTGACAGATGATTATGCTGCAATTCCGATAGAGATGAAACGGGCAGCAGCATGTTTTGGAAAAGAAGTTCTTGGTGAGGTTGATCCCAAAATGTTTTATTCAAATATTGCCAAGGTACGTGAACAGGCAGGAGACAGGAGTGTGCTTCGTGCAATCCATTTCTTTACAGAGCAGAATCGTGTGTCAGAGGGTGTAAATGCATTAAAACATGATGATTTTGATACATTTTTGGATGTCATAAAAAGAAGCGGAGATTCTTCAAGTAAACTTCTCCAGAATATATACAGCACAAAGGACGTAAATACGCAGAATGTTAGTGTGGCACTTGCAGCAAGTGAGTACGTACTGCAGGGCGGAAAAGGCGTGTGCAGAGTACACGGAGGCGGATTTGCAGGCACGATACAGGCATTTGTTAAAAATGAAGCTGTTGATGAATATAAGAACTACATTGAATCTATTTTTGGTGATGACACTTGCCATGTACTGAAAGTGAGACCATATGGTGGAATTCAGGTATGCTAGGAGGGATAACATGATTTATGATAATATTAGACAGTTAGTGGATTACGGATTAACAAGGCACCTGATAGAAGAGGAAGATGTCATCTATACGACGAATATGCTCCTCGATCTGTTGAAGCTTGATTCTTATGAGGAACCGGAGCAGGTTACACCGATTGAGACACCGGAAGATCTGGAACGGGTTTTGCAGGGAATTCTGGATTATGCAGTCAGCGAAAAGCTCATTGAAGAAGACTCCGTCGTGCTTAGGGATCTGTTTGATACCAGAGTTATGAATACGCTGATGCCAAAACCAAGTCAGGTGATCAGGACCTTTTGGGATAAATACAGGGAGTCACCGAAAGCGGCAACTGATTATTTCTATGATTTGAGTCGTGCTTCAGATTATATCAGGACATATCGTGTGAAGAGAGACATGAAGTGGATTGCTCCGACAGAATATGGAGATATAGATATTACAATCAATCTGTCAAAACCGGAGAAGGATCCGAAGATGATTGCACTTGCCAGAACGATGAAGGCATCCTCTTATCCGAAATGCCTGTTATGTATGGAAAATGAAGGATATGCAGGGCGAATCAACCACCCGGCCCGTGAAAACCACAGGATTATTCCTGTTGAGATTGATCACAGCAAATGGGGATTTCAGTATTCTCCTTATGTTTACTACAATGAGCATTGTATTGTGTTCAATGGTGAACATGTACCGATGAAGATTAACCGGGCAACTTTCAGAAAACTTTTTGATTTTATAAAGCAGTTTCCGCATTATTTTGTCGGTTCGAATGCTGACCTGCCGATTGTTGGTGGTTCTATTTTAAGTCATGATCATTTCCAGGGAGGCAATTATGAATTCGCCATGGCAAAGGCTCCTGTGGAGATTCCGGTCATCTTTAAAGGCTATGAGGATATCAGTGCAGGAATCGTGAAGTGGCCAATGTCTGTAATCAGATTAAACGGAGATGATGACGAGAAAATCATTGATCTTGCGGACAAGATCCTCGGCGCATGGCGCGGATATACGGATGAGGATGCATACATTTATTCCGAGACAGAGGGCGAGCCGCATAATACGATTACACCGATTGCCAGGATGCGTGACGGAAACTTCGAGCTTGATCTCGTGCTTAGAAACAATATTACAACTGAGGAACATCCGATGGGCTTGTATCATCCTTGGGAGAAATACCACCATATCAAGAAAGAGAATATCGGACTGATAGAGGTTATGGGACTTGCAGTTTTGCCGGCAAGATTAAAAGAAGAGCTGGAAGAACTGAAACAGGCAATCCTCGCGGGAAAAGATATCAGAAGTATAGAGTCGATTGCCAAGCATGCCGACTGGGTGGACGGCTTCCGTAAAAAATATGACACGATAAACGAGAACAATATCACTGACATCATACAAAACGAAATCGGATTAGTATTCAAGGAAATCCTTGAATGTGCCGGCGTTTATAAGACTGATGAAGTGGGAAGAGCCGCATTTATAAAATTTGTAAACTATGTTAATATGTGTTAAGGTAGATTTGCTTTATTAAAATATTTTATGAAATTCTAAGAAATATGAAAGGTAGAATATTGTAAGATAATACATTGTCGGAATTGTAGTTGTTTTATTGTCTCAGTCGTATATCAGGTCCAATTCCAAAGCAGACCGTATAAACACGCCGGTACTTAACGAACGAAGTGAGTTTAGTATCCGTTGCGTGTTTATCCGAGCGAGAGCGTGTCTGCGTGGAAATGGATCTGATATAAGACGTACGATTACTAATATACAATACACAACGAACAATGTACAAATAAATCTGCAATATGAAAGGAGAACATAAATATGAAGATATTGGTAACCGGTGGCGCAGGATATATAGGAAGTCACACATGTGTAGAGCTGCTTGAGGCAGGTTATGATGTAGTAGTAGTCGATAATCTCTATAATGCGAGTGAGAAATCAATCGAGAGAATCAGGGAGATTACCGGAAAGGATCTGGCATTTTATAATGCCGATATCCTGGACTATGATGCACTGGATAAGATATTCACGGATGAGAAGGTAGATTGTGTCATTCATTTTGCAGGGCTAAAAGCAGTAGGTGAGTCTGTTGCAAAGCCGCTTGAATATTATCAGAATAATATAGCAGGAACATTGGTTTTATGTGACGTGATGAGAAAGCATGGTGTCAAGAATATTATTTTTTCCTCGTCAGCTACTGTATATGGCGATCCTGCATTTATACCTATCACCGAGAAATGTCCGAAGGGAACACCAACCAATCCATACGGTTGGACAAAGCATATGATAGAGCAGATTCTGACGGATTTCCATACGGCAGATGCAGAGTGGAATGTAATACTCCTCAGATATTTCAATCCGATCGGTGCGCATAAGAGTGGTTTAATCGGTGAGGATCCAAAGGGAATTCCAAACAATCTTCTGCCTTACGTTGCCCAAGTTGCCATCGGCAAGCTGGAATGTCTGGGTGTCTTTGGAGATGACTATGATACGCCTGACGGAACAGGTGTCAGAGATTATATCCATGTTGTAGATCTTGCACGTGGTCATGTAAAAGCGATTGACAAAATCAAGGAGAATCCGGGCGTTAAGATCTATAATCTTGGAACAGGAAAAGGATATAGTGTACTGGATGTTGTGAAAGCATTTGAGAAAGCTTGTGGACATAAGATTCCTTATGTGATCAAGCCGAGACGTCCGGGCGACATTGCAACCTGTTACTCTGATGCCAGCCTTGCCAGGGAAGAACTCGGATGGGAGGCTCAGTATGGCATCGATGAGATGTGTGCTGACTCATGGAGATGGCAGAGTATGAATCCAAATGGATATAATGATTAATAATTTTGAATGAGTAAAAAAGCCTTGTAATGTGTAGAATAAATGAGTGTATCGGTATGAAATAAATTTCATATAGATACACTCATTTGCATTATGAGCAAAAATGGAGGCAAATTATGAATTCATTATGGACAGAGCATGCGGAACTGCCGCATTTCCACAGTCTTGAGGGGAACATCAAGACAGACGTTTTGATCATCGGTGGCGGAATGGCAGGAATTCTGTGCGCATATATGTTGAAACAAAATGGTGTGGATTATGTGTTAGTTGAGGGGAAAAATATTGCTTCAGGTATAACAAAAGATACAACAGCTAAAATTACTGCTCAGCATGGTCTGATTTATCAGAAACTTCTTAGAAGTGCAGGTATGGAGAAAGCACGGATGTATCTGGAAGCAAATCAGCATGCAGTGGAAAAATATGCAGAACTATGTCAGAGCATAGATTGTGATTTTGAGAGAAAGACTGCATGTGTATATTCTCTTGACAATGAAAAAAAAATTGAGAAAGAGGCAAATGCATTATATCGGTTGGGGTGTCGTCCAGTTTTTTCTGACACCTGTGAATTGCCATTTCCGGTAGCCGGGGTCGTCGGCTTGGAACATCAGGCACAGTTTCATCCGCTGAAGTTTCTTGCCGGGATAGCAGAGGGATTAAACATATATGAGAATACTTTTGTGCGTGAATTTGCCGAAAATCTTGCGGTGACAGACAAGGGTGAGATTTCCTATCGGAAACTTATATTCACGACACATTTTCCGATAGACAATAAACATGGAATGTATTTTCTTAAAATGTATCAGCATCGTTCCTATGTGCTTGCACTGGAGGAGACACCGCAATATGAAGCAATGTATGTCTCTGATAGGAAAAAAGGGATGTCTTTCCGAAATTATAAGAATTATCTGCTTATTGGTGGCGGAGCTCACAGAACCGGTAAAAAGGGTGGAAACTGGCAGGAACTTCGTGCGTTCGCGGATGTATATTACCCGGATGCTGTTGAGGCATATCGCTGGGCTACACAGGATTGCATGAGCCTGGATGGCATACCGTATATCGGAAGATATTCAAAAGGATTGCAGGATTGTTATGTGGCAACGGGTTTTAATAAATGGGGTATGACTTCATCTATGGTCGCGGCCGGGATATTGACTGATATGGTTATGGAAAAGGAAAATCCTTATGCAGAGGTTTTTAATCCATCCAGGAATATGCTGAAACCGCAGCTTTTGTTCAATGGTTGTGAGGCAACGGTGAATCTGCTTACGATATCGGAAAAACGCTGCCCGCATGTTGGATGTGCATTAAAATGGAATCCTGTTGAACATTCCTGGGATTGCCCGTGTCATGGATCACGGTTTGATATAGATGGCAAGGTGCTGAATAATCCAGCCAACGGAGATTTGAAGAAAAAATAATATTCACATAGGAAGCTCCTCCAAATATATTATTATATAAGATATATTTGGGGGATTTTGTTATGGAGGAAAAGAAAAGCTTAATCAGCAATAATTGCAATTTTGCCAGTGTCAGACCGGCTATCATGGAGTTACCATATCCGCCGGTTCAGGTTAAAAATAAAAACAAGAATTATGCTGAGCTGCTCAGTATTGATTACTGTGGTGCGGTATCAGAGCTTTCTACAATCGCGCAGTACATTAATAATGAGAACAGAATGTCGTGTGAGAATTGTTCGGCAGCAAAAATTATCTTGAGTATTGCAATGGCAGAGATGATACATTTGCAGAAGCTTGGAGAACTGATCTGCCTGTTGGGCGGGAATGTCGATTATGTTGCAAAATATCAGAATGGGCAGCAGAAAATGTGGACTCCGTCATATATTTCAATACCCGAAAATATGAAAAAAATGATATGGACAGATATAGAGGGTGAAAAAAAGGCAATTCAACAATATAGAATGCATATCAAAATGATACAGGATAGTAATGTGAATGAAGTTCTGGCGAGAATCATTAAGGACGAGGAATATCACATTATGATGCTCCATTCTTTGCTGGAGGAATTGTAGATATATTTTTTTGCTGGGGAATAGACTTTTGATGCAAAAAATATGCATTTGATATCTATAATATAAATGTAAAAATAAGATGTGCGATACTGCTATATGGGCGGAGGAAAAAGGGATGTACAAAACGAAAAAACTATGTGCACCGGTGATGATATTGATCTTAATAATAGTTGTATCAGGCTGTGATAAGGAAAAAAAGATTGATTATGTAGAAAATAGTAATCTGGCGTCGGATACAGACGGAACGAAAGGAGAAGAAACAGAAATAGGAACAGAAACGATGTCCGGTTCTCTTGCAGAACAGATTGGTGCACCGGAACGCTGGGATGGGGAATATGAAGGAAATGACGCGGGAATGACTGGGATAGATGTGTTAACTGAAGTGAATCTGGATGGAATCACCGGAGTAAATGTGTATCATGCGAAAAGTATAAAACTTACTGATACCTACAAGCAAAACTTTGTAGAAGCGTTGAGTGAGGGGATTGTATATCAGTATGATGAGGAGATGAGACCAAAAGATTATTGGAATTCTTTTATCACATATCAGGAGAATGAAATATCATCTGCTGAAGACGAAATGAGCAGTAATCCGGAGGCGTATGATGATTATTATATTGACGGACTGTATGCAACATTGAGAGAATATCAGGAGAAGTATGAGGCGGCACCAGATGACTATGCGATTGCAGAGGATTACAGTGGGAATGAATACAAAATAACTTACTTGGGCATGGATTATTGCATCAGCTTTGGGTGTGATGATGAGGGATATTTGACATCGGTTGACTTGGAGATACTTGATTTTGGTCAGTTAATTGGAGCTGATAGTGACACGGAGAAGATAAGTATTATGTGGGAGAATGCGAATGGTTTCAAGTATAATACGAAAGATTATGAATATCAGCCGGATAATAATGAATACGTCAGGGAGCAATCACAGATTGAACAGGAGGCTCAGACATTTTTGGACCGACTCGGTATACATGGTTTTGAGATGGTTCGAAATTGTAATATAAATTTTTATACTGGCTTTTATGAAAAACAGGAAAGCAGCAGGTTAGATGGTTGCGGGATGGTTTTATTTAAAGACATGGATGGTGTATATCTTTGTGCAGAGGAATATGAACCGGAGATAAGTTATTTTTCGGATGATGAAACATCGTATATGGAATCTAATCGGGACAGGCTGGAGCAGATTACACTTGAAATCAATGATTCCGGTGTGTTTGGTATGCATTATTCTTTTCCTATGGAATGGGAATTGCAGATGGAGAATGTGCAGATTCTTTCGTTTGATGCAATTCAGGATTATATGATTCAATATGCAAGGGAGTTGGATGTGTCGCATCCGGTATTTAAAAGTATTGAATTTGTTTATTGTATCTATAGTGAGCGTGAGGGAGCGCATGATTTCATGGTTGTTCCTGCGTGGAGATTTTATAGCACCCAAAATGAATCTGGATATATAAATGAGATTATGGTAAATGCTATAGACGGAAGCCGTATTAGTATCCCTGAATTATAAAATAGTGTATTTTATTCTGCTTTATTCATACAAAAATATATGCTATAATTTAATTGATTTAATAGACGGTTCACAAAGGGGGAATAAGATGAAGAAAGTAGTCGCATATACTATGGTGTTAGTTACTATGATACTTCTCGCTGGATGTGGTAAGAAAAAGGTAGAATATGTTGAAAATGAAAATCTGGCATCAGATACGGACGGGGTGGATGCTGGAATAATGTTTGATTCTCTTGCAGAACAGATTGGTGCGCCGGAACGCTGGGATGGGGAATATGAAGGAAATGACGCGGGAATGACCGGGATAGATGTGGCAGCAGATATAAATCTGGAAGGTATTTCAGGGCTACATGCATATTATACGGAGAACATTCGGTTGACGGAAGATTATAAACAGAATATTGTGGAAACATTGAGTGAGGGAATCGTTTATCAGTATGATGATGAAGTAAAACCGAAGAGTTATTGGAAATCTTGGATCGAATATCAGCAGGATAATATTACGCAGTATGAAGAGCGTGTTAACAGTGGACAGGAGGAAATGGACGAGGGTTATTTTGAGTGGGCATCTGAAACTCTGAGTGAATATCAGGAAAATTATGATGCGGCTCCGGATGACTATATGGTTGCGGAAGATTTCAGTGGAAATGAGTACAAGATTACTTATCTTGGAATGGATTATTGCCTTTCTTTTGGCTGTGACGAGAGCGGATATATGACGTTCATAAATTTAACTATGCTGGATGTCGGTCAGTTGTTCGGAGATGATAACAAGCATGGGAATACATATATTTCATGGGAAGAATGGAATGATATGGGAGAGTTTGAGACAGGAGAGTATCGGTATGAGTCGGAGAATAACGAATATGTCAGGGAGCCGGAGCAGATTGAATATGAGGTACAGGCATTTTTAAACGGACTTGGAATAGATGGATTTGATATTGTCAGAACATACAATGCTGATATTTATTCGGATGATGGGAATAAATGGAGAAACGGATGTGGGGTTGTTCTGTTTCGGAGTCTGGACGGAGTGTATTTGAGCGGAACTGATTTTGAGCCGGAATATATAATGTGGGATTATTTTCCGGATAACATGCCGGATATTCTGGATAATCGGGATAGACTGGAACGGATTGAGCTTAGTATCAATGACAAGGGTGTATTAGAAATGAAGTATTATTTCCCGATGGAGTGGGAGATGCAGACTGAAGAAGTGCAAATACTTTCGTTTGAGACGATTCAGGATTATCTGATTGAATATGCAAGGGAATTGGAAGAAACCCATCCTGTATATACACAGATAGAACTCGTATATTGTTTATATAGTGAGACTGAAGGTGGACATGAGTTCATGATTGTCCCTGCGTGGAGGTTTAAAGGTCAATATCAATATGAGATTATGGTAAATGCCATTGACGGAAGTCAGATCTGTACAGATCAATACCGCTATGCAGATTAATGCTTTATTCTAACGTAGATATTTGTTATAATACGACACGGAGAGTTACGAAATGCGTTATGATTATAGATGTCTGATTTCCGATTATCTCTTCCTAAGCAGACCGTATAAACACGTCGGTACTTAACGAACGTAGTGAGTTTAGTATCCGTTACGTGTTTATCCGAGCGAGAGCGTGTCTGTGAGGAAGAGATAATCGGAAATCAGACATCTATAATCATGACATATATCTCTCATTATGAATACTTACGAAAGGAAAAAGCAAAATGGAATTATGGGATATATATGATGAAAATAGACAGAGGACAGGACGTACGATGCAGCGCAATGACTGGCATATGCAGCCGGGAGAATATCATCTGACAGTCCTTGGCATAGTGCGGAATGTCGATGGAAGATTCCTGATTACCAGACGGGTGATGACCAAGGCCTGGGCACCAGGCTGGTGGGAAGTATCAGGTGGTGCTGCACAGGCAGGAGAGGATTCGGCTGATGCGGTCAAACGGGAGATTCTGGAGGAAACAGGACTTGATGTAGACGGCTGGGAAGGTGGATACCTGTTTTCTTATAAGCGGGAAAATCCCGATGAGGGAGATAATTACTTTGTGGATATCTACCGTTATACAGGTGATTTTACAGAGCAGGATATTCATTTGCAGCAGGAAGAGACGGATGGATATAAGCTGGCTACATTAGATGAGATACAGACTATTGCGCATGAGGGAAAGTTTCTGCATTATGATAGTATAAAAGAGGCATTTTCCATGTAAGACAAGAAGGAGGTTTTTCATGCGCCTTGAAGTAGAAGGAGATACGATAGAGAAGAAAGCATATCTGGGCCGCAGTGATCTGACTGAGGTTGAGATACCGGCGCAGGTAAAAAGAATCGAAGATTGGGCATTTGCCCAGTGTGAGCGGTTGCGGAGGGTGGCATTGCCGCATAGTATAGATTATATTGGAAAAAACGTATTTTTGGGATGTGATGCATTGGAACGTGTACTTGTCTTCGGTGGTGAGCAGCAGGAAAAAAATGAGATACCTGAGGTTTCTTATCTGGCGCGGATGGCAGCAGTATGGCTACGGGATTTTGGATGCGATAATCCGGTTGATCTTACAGATATCGGTTCGGCAGAATGGATTTCATCATGGGATATGGCATGTACACGGTATATCTGCGTGGCAGATGACAGTGGATTCGTGCCTTTTTTGGCAGGAGGAGAGGAAGATTATGAGGATGCGGAGCATGAAAAGATCCGTTATTGTCATAAGACTCAAAAGCGCAAGGCTGTGATCCTGCTTCATAGGATGGCATTGAAGGATATGTTCCCTGTTGATGAGACCTTACATGCAATCTGGACAGACTTTTTACGGAAAATAGCTGTAAGATCATGGATGGATATATATGGAGATCAAAAAGATATTGGCAATGGTTATGGTCCTTTGACAGATGTGTTGATAGAGGATGAGGAACATCTGTATGAGAATTTCCGGGTATGTATTGCGGAGGATCTATTCACGGTTCAGGATATGCATACTTTGATTGCCGGGCTGCCTGAGGAATATGTTGAATTCAGAGCAACGTTGATGCATTATGCAAATATTTTTGATGCCGAGAAAAATGTATGGGGAAAGTATATGTTTTGATGCATTTCGTTTACATTTTGTGTCTATGATGAGTAATATGAAAGTCATATAGCAGGATGGGAGGAATTGGCATGAAAAAGATATTTGTTCGGATATTGGTGTGTGTTACATTGTTCTGTATGACAGGCTGTGGAAAAGCGGGAAGAGAAGAGATCAAGCAGGATCTAAATGTGGTGGATACGGATAATGTGACGCAGACGGATAGTGATGAAAATGCTATAGGAGAGATTCCCGGGCATCTGAGTTATACAGTTCAGTCAGAGATAAACGATACCAAAGCAGTGGTGGATGCTGATGTGGAGTCCACGGGTATCGATAATATCAATGTGTATGAGATGAAGAAGTGGGAACTTGATGAAGATACATTGAAGGCATTTGCAGATACCTTTTTTGATGATGGGCAATATGAGGTTATAAAACCATACGCAATCAGCAGCAGAGAGGAATTGCTGGATGAGCAGGTTTATCTGAAACAGATTACGGAGGGGAGAACATATATCCCAAACGAACTTAATGGTAACGAGATTGTATATTATCTGGATCATTATGATGAATCGCAGGTAATGGATATGCCGGAAGGAAAATTATTTTGTGAGGTGCCGGCACTTAATCGGATGAATGCACAGGGAGAACCGATGGAGATTATGACGTGTCGGTTACGTGGGGATGTTGACGGGAAGAGATGGGAATTGCTTTGTACCCAGGATTGCAGTACTTATGATCTGGAGCTTCCGAATGATTATTATATATTAAAGGCATATATTCTGGAACCGATGCATTATCAATGGAATAATGTCAGTATGGATTCTCCACTTGTAAATGCATGTGACTTTGATGGAGCGGAAAAGGCGGCTTCCGATTTTCTGACCCAAATAGGCTATGAAGATATGAAGCTTTTGCGTGTTGTACAGACATATTGTGATGATACATTGGAAACTTTGGATGGATATAATTTTCTATTTGGATATTCCCTGCAAGGGATAGAGACAGCTCTGGCAGCTAATATGTTAAATTATCATACATATATTCTGTCATCCTACAATGGTGAGAGGAATGCTCAAAATGCAGCAAATCAGTTTTACATAAGGGTGAATGTATGCAACTTCGGGATTAGCAGTTTTGAGATAGCACAGCTATATACGATGGGTGAAAAAATGTCAGAGCATGTGGAATGTCTTGCGTTTGAACAAGTGGATGAGATCGCCAGGACATATATGCAGGAGAGATTAGATGGTGAAGATGCCCTATCAGAATCCAGTACTACGAATTTTGATACTGTACGGCTACAGTATGTAACCGTACAGTATGAGAACAATCAATATGTTCTGGCTCCGGTCTGGGTGTATTATGGAAGAGCCAGTTCTTATATGACTGACTATCGTTCTGCCCTCTTTGGCGTGATGGCCATCGATGGCAGTGTGATAGAAATGGATGAGGATTATATAGTAACTGGCATTCCGTACTTTGACGAATATTGATACTGCACGGCTACAGTATGTCTTATATCATCTGTTGGAGCTGAATATATCAGCAACATCGCTGATTGTAATATATGCGAGGGGATCTATCTCGTGGATAATACTTTTCAGTGAGCCGATCTGAAATCGGTTTACAACGAAATATATCATGGCACATTCTTCGCCTGAAAATCCTCCTTTGGCAGGCAGAATGGTCATACCGCTTTCAAACGACTGGGATAATGCTTTGCATATCTCAGTCGGTTTTTTTGTGGCAATCAGTGCTGCCTTGGAACGATCAATACCTTCAACGATAAAGTCAAGTGTTTTCAGTGCCGCATAATATGTAACGATAGAATAAAGAGGCAGGATCCAGCTTCCTTTTACAATACCGCAGACAATATAAAGCAATATGTTATAAATCATGACAAATGTTCCCACTGAAATACCCAGACGTTTTGCAAAGATAACTGCCATAACTTCGATACCGTCCATGGCTCCGCCGAATCGCAATGCAAGACCACTTCCCACACCGGATATGATTCCACCGAAGATAGAACAGAGCAGTAAGTCTGTGCCCGCAAGTGGGGAAGCAAAACGCACATCTATCGGAAGTATATCCGTAATCAGCCAGGATCCAAGAGAATAGATTATTACGGTATATATCGCATAAATAGTAAAAAGTTTTCCCTGTTTTTTGAAACCATATAAAAATAGAGGAACATTTAGGATAATCAGAAAAACCGATAAAGAAAAAACTGGTGGAGTAATCTGGGCCAGTAGCATAGAGGTACCCGAAATTCCACTGTCATATAAATTAACCGGAGCAAGAAATATGGTGATACCGAATGCGTTGATGAAACCTGCTATTGTCAGAACAAGTAAGTTTTTAATGCTGATATTTTTGATACTGGTCATATCTGTCATCTCCCTTTCCATGCAGTAAAGATCTGGTCTATATGTATCATATGAATCTGTTAATGGAAAAAGTATAACATGATTAAAAGGAAAAGGACAATAAATTATAGGAAACAATAAAATATATAAAGTTTAAACATATCATGGCAAAATAAAAAAGCGATTATACGTTGACAGCATAGTTGCTTTTTGTACTAAAATAAATACATAAAAAGTTGTTGACAAGAGGAATATGCGGTGTTATATTAAACAAGCTGTCGCGAAAAACGGCTGACAAGAAAATCTAAAATAAATCA
>JBJEJF010000018.1:5196-16782 GCA_051877775.1 Wujia sp. | reverse complement strand
GACGCTTATAGGTCTCGGTTACCATGATCTTTTCAAATCTTGCGATATAGGTTGCGTTCTCCGTTGCGGTGTAGCTCAGGATGTTACTTTCTGCTCCTAACATCTCTGCCGCTACGGCTGTTCCGCTTTCATCATACCAGCCTACAAATGCATAGCCTTCCCCTGCTTCCGCTGTCGAGCCGGCTGTACTTCCATACTCAACGGTTACGCTTCCGGGAGTGACCGTTCCGACTTCATCATCCGTGGTAACATCCCATCCATCACCATTCTTTACCTGACGCTTATAGGTCTCGGTTACCATGATTTTCTCAAATCTTGCATAATAGGTGGCATCTCCGTTTGTTGTATATTGAATGGTTTGCTTGTCCGGACTTAACTTATCTGTACCGACTTCATTTCCATCTGCATCATACCAGCCTACGAACTTATATCCTTCCTTTGCCGTTGCTTTGGAGCTTACCGATTTTCCTACCTGATCAATATGAATTTCGCGACTCAGGCTTCCTACAGTATTATTTGTAACTGTTTTCCATCCGTCACCATTCTTTACCTGCCGGATAAAGGTCTGCGTCACCGTTGGTACAAATCTTGCATAGTAGGTGGCATTTCCGGTTGTTTTATAACTGATGGTTTTTTCTTCATTACTTAACATTGTATCAGCAACTTTATTTTCATCTGCATCATACCAGCCAATACATTTATAACCTGTTCCAGCCGTTGCTGTGGCACTGATGTCTTTTCCAGCCACGTCGATATAAGAATAGCGGTCCAGGTTTCCTACGGGGTTCTCTTCTACTCCTTCAATATTTTGCCATGTACCTCCATCCTCTATCTGTCGAATATATGTCTGAGTCACAGTTCCGGAAAATCTTGCATAGTAAGTCCCCACTTTTTCTTTCGTTTCGGTAAAACTGTAAATTGCCTGCGTAGAAAGCAAATTCCCTTCTCCATCATACCAGCCCTCAAATTCATAATCATCGTTTGCCGTTGCTTTGACAGTTATAAATTCATCCGTTGTCGCATAATAAGCTTTTCCACCATCTCCATTATATGTAGCATCATAATTGGTGTCCGATGAGTTTACACTGGTAATCTCGACAGTTCCGCCAACATTGGAATTTGCATATCCACTACTATTTTTTAACTGTGGAAGAAATGCCTGACGCCAGCGCCACTGTGCAACCATGGTAAGCCCTTTGTGGATATTGGCATAGTCTATCTCTGTATCTACACCTTCTTCTTGTGAAGCGCTTGGTTTCCACTCCACGCTTTGTCCATCTTCCTTTTTGTTCTCAGTCAGAGCTATCTTCCCATTCCATATTTTAAAATATTGTTCCTTCTTAGTCTCTTCTCCGGTATAGTCACAGGCAATGGTATGCTCTGCCGGAAGCAGTAATTTCCCCAGTTGATCCGCATGAATCTGAGCTGTTCCCTCTGGAATTGAAGTTACTGTATCACCGGTCAATAACCATCCCATAAATTTCCAGCCATCATTTTGTCCATCTGGCGCATGGGATACATACGGAGAAATAAATGTATATTCCTCACCATTTACAACAGGTTTAAAGCTGTATACATTTTGTTCTTCATCCTGATTATAAATCCTATCAACAACATATGGTTTTCCACCATTCGGATCATATGTCACTGTGGGACTCTTGATAAAGACAAAGTGCAGATCCGTTGCCGAAGTAATATTATCCAGATAATAGGTATAAATAATATTCCCTTCTTCATCGGTGGATTTTATCCATTTATCCTTCTTTTGCTCAGCTGTTAAGTTTCCGGTATCATCAATCTCATTTCCCGCTTTTTGCAAAAATGTGGTTACCAGATTTCCGTCTACATCCTGTTTTGTATAATATAATCCAACAAATTCACATCCATCATCGGCATCCGACTTTTTTACAATGGCCTGAACCCTCAATGGTTCCCCATCCACGGCATAGGTAATCAGATTATCATCTACCGTAACCTTGTAACCATCACTTAAACCACCTTCACCCGACGTTGTTCCATCACTTCCTCCAACCACACCGCTTCCATGTAGCGTCGAGCTTCCGGACAATGGATGAAAAATCTTGAAATTAATGTTGTCCAGGAAGTTACCGTAACTCTTATTACTGTTGAGAATACCATTATTTACACCTCCAATGGACACGAATCCAAACAATGTCTTTGTCTGGCCTGTCGGTACAGTATAGAAATAATACTTACTCGTATCTATCTCCGTGTTGCCGGATTCCTCCGTATTACCACCAGATACTTCTGCATTGGATCCATAATGCCCCCAGGGATTAGTGCCGCTTGTAGACTTGCTATCCGCAATAATCCATATATGCCACTCTTCAGTATAAATCGAGCTTGGAGTCAGACTGAAGGCATTATTGCCCGAATTATCATAAAATGTACCACCATCTGCAAATTTCTTACTGTAAACAACAATCTGCTTATCTATCCCCGCTTCGGTTTTTACAGAAGTCTTTCCCTGTGCAATCAGCCAGTCTACCATCTGCATCAGCTGATCCCGTCCGTCTTTATCCGGTTTTCCATCGTTATTGTTGTCCGGTTTTGATGGATCGAAAGTCTGCGCGGGTCCAATGACCAATGCCATGGTGTCAGTAGCATTGCGGGCACCATGATCCAATCCCCATTCATAGATACTGGAAGGCGTTGTCTTGACATTCTGATATAATGTACTCTCTTCGTTTGCATTTAATTCTGCTGCGTAATCCCCTTCCGAAGGTTGTAATATCACACCCGGAATATATACTCCTGTATTTTCTTTGAATAATTCAATTTGTCCGTCAGAGGCTGTTGTATTCCATGAAGGGATCGCGGTTTGAGACTGTGTATTATAAGATTTTGTCCACGTCTGTCCCTCTTCAAAGCTACCATTCTTCAGTTTTCCATCTTCAGTATCTCCCGCATATGCGACCCGAAGGCTCATGCCCACAGCAAGACAAAGTCCCAGCAGAAATCCGAATATTATTACAGGAAGTTTATTTTGTCGCTGTTTCTTTTTATAACTCATCTATTTTCCCTTCTTTGTTTTTCATCTATCAGACGAAATTACTTTTTCCTATGCATCGCCTTAGTTTTCCATGGTATATAGCTTTCGCTGACATAACGGATATTTCTACATTTGTCACGAAACAGCTTATACTCGGTGATAGAATAGCACAACCATCCTTACAAAACCCTTACATTTTGGTTACTTTTACACACTTTTTACAAATACGCAAAAAACAACACAATGTAGACAGCTCCTGCTATCTATATTGTGTTGCTCATATTGTCACAGATATTTCCATATTTTAATTATTTTTCACTACCGGCTTCCTTTTCCCATTGATTTTTCTGCTCCGCAAGCTGCCCATTACGTTCCTCTGCCCAGCTGAATCTTTTTAAGTATAATCCATGATAATCTGTAATCGCATCCTTCTTTCCCGATAGTATCCGGTACAGGTCACATTCCACCTGATCCGTACGAAGATATTTCGTTTTTCCGTCTGTTCCGATAATATCGTCAATCCCCGCTTCCTTAAGCTTATCCCTAAGTCTCGACATGGTAACCCAGTAAATGCTGTCTCCTACGGACTTATCCGGCCACAGACAGGCAATCGCCTCTCCACCGGTGATTCCCACTGCTCCTCTGTCAACCAGCAGTGCAAATAACTCCTCCTGCTTGGTGTGCCCCAGATGCAGCGGACTGCCGTTTACCTTCACAAGCAAATCTGGCATGGTCTGTATTTCTATCTTCTTCCTTGGTCGTGAACCAATATAAGAAGCCTTCTCCAGTTCCTTCTCCACATCCTCCCTAAAATAAGGTTTTAAAAGATAGCCGATGGCATCTACCCCAAAAGCCTCCAACGCATACTGCTCATATGCTGTCACAAAAACAATACGGATATTACGGTCTATGACTTTCAGCTTTTTTGCCAGTTCAATGCCATTGATGACCGGCATCTGGATATCCAGAAAAGCCACATCCACGGGATGCTCCTGTGCCCATTTCAAAGCTTCCTCACCTTTGCGGAACAGACTTAGTTCCTCCACCATGGATAATCCTTCAACCGTCATACGGAAGTTATTCAATAATGCGGTCTCATCATCTACATAAATTACTTTCATTCAGCCGCCTCCATCGGTATTTTTATGGTTACTTTCGTTCCCTCCCCGGGAGTACTGTCAATAGTAAGGCTTCCTCCCGCCATGTTCTCCAGACGGTATCGGACATTACGGATACCTACACTCTCCTTGGATTTTATTTCCTGCGGAAGAAATCCTGCACCATCATCCGTAATAGTGATTACAGCCATCTCCTCTTCCCTCTGCGTTCGAAGCATCACCATTCCGCTGCGGTCATGCTCCAACAGCCCGTGCTTGATAGCATTCTCCACAAGTGGCTGCACGGTAAGAGGCGGAAGTTTGAAATTCATTTCCTCTATATCTTTGCAAAACAAGATTCTGTCAGGGAAACGCATCTGCTCCAGTGCGACATAATCCTCCAACTGCTCCAGCTCTGCAGAAAAATCAATCATTCCTTCTTCCTCAATGGTCTTTATATTTTTTCGCAGATATCTGGCAAAACGAATCAGAGCTTCATCCGCCTTCTTCGCATCATACTTACAAAAACCGCTGATCGTGGTTAGGACATTAAAAATGAAATGCGTGCGTATCTGGCTCATCATAACAGCAATACGCCGTTCCGTCAGCTTCTGCTTCGTCTCAGCCAATTCCTTTTCCTGATTAGCAATCTGCCTTTGCTGCTCTGCAATCCATACCTCCTGTTCACTATAATTATACATAGTAGCAATTCCCAGAAACAGGATATAGAACAAAAATGCCATCAGCGAAAACAACAATCCCGAAGAATTCCCCTTAATATAAAAGGCTGCCACATCTGCCAGCACCCCTGCCACAAACAGATAGGAGAGTCTTCCCGCTGCAGGTATTTTTATCTTCTGCGGATACATTTTCCGTTCGTACACCGCAATACCAATCGCAACAACGACATCTATTCCAATCAGGATATGTGTAAGTGCCAACATTTCCCGAAAATCCAGAATGCCGCAGACCTGAAGTAAAACTTGAATCAGACACGCAGATACATCCACAATACAGCAGACATCCAGTACCTGCCGCCCCGCCTTCTCAAAATACTCCTCAAGCCATTTCATCAGAGGCACCATGCCCAGCATTAACATACAGATAGACACATAGAACAAAAAGACAGGTTTCTCCGGCAGGATAAAAGGCGTAAACCTTGTATCCGTGAGCCTCCACAAACCCATCATTGTAGAAAACAACCCCAGCGAAATCAGGCTCTTACCCCGTCCCTTTTCAATCACATTGTAAGTTGCCACGCAGAGAAAGACAATTCCCACAAATACCGCCATGATACCAAGAATAATCTGCGGCAAATCCTTTGCCAGACGATAGCGGTAAATGGCAAGTGGCGAACCTAAAAGGAATTCAACCTGCCTGTCCCGAAAGCTTGCGTAGACCGGCGTAATCACCACACGAATCTCTTTCCCTGCATCCTCTTTGTAAAGAGGTATCATAACCCAGTTGCTGCCGGCTGTTTTGATGTTACTTCGCTCCTTCGCGGGTTCCATCCGGAAAACACATTCCCCATCCAGAAACACCTCCACATTCTGGTGCACAGTATAAAACGCAAGACTTACATCGTGATAACTCCTCCTGTCCAGGGAGAACACATATTCCTTTTTGATACCTATAGGTGTTGCAGTATCCTCAAGCTCCCGGCAGGCCACCTCCTCCATGACCTCAAAGCCACGATCCTCTCTACTCTGATATACTTCAATATTATCCGTTACTCCCAGCCATAACAAAAAGCCTGTCATTACAATCCCCGCTGCTATCGACAGCAGTACAGAGAGCCTTGACAGGCTGTCACTTCGTTTTGAATTATAAAAACTTGCTAAATCCGGCATGTTTTTCTCCTCTTCTGTAAATAACATCCTTTCATTTAAGACACGCCTGCGAGTCCATGTCAAAGCCAAATATGTTCATCTCATGACTAAAGTCACGAATGTTCTACATCAAATCATAGAACACATTATAACATGATTAGTGGTGTTTTACCACAGAATACTATTCGTCCGCAATACGAACTCAATACTAACCAAAAAAGGAGTCCCTATACAGGACTCCCTTTTGTATAATACTTAATATGTCTTTAATTTTGCTATGTAAAGCTTTCTGATATTATATCCATAATTCTTGGCAGATGCCCAGCCCAATCCATTTGGATTCTCCTGTATACCAAGCCACTCAAGATATTTTGCACTTCCTCTTGTTACAAGTGAGAATCTTGGATCAACACATTTTTTCTTCAAGGCTTCTGTAGATGCATACGCCTTAAGGTGCTGTACCTGTGCCCTGACACCCTGACGAACACTGGAGAAGGTTGCCGGTGCTCCACCACTATCCGTCGCGCCGATTCCTGCGAAGTTATACTGTGATATATCCACAGCCCCACCAAAGTTAAGGAATCCGGTCTCCATCATCGCCTGACAGAATGCAACCTCTGCCTTTACACCTTCCGCCTTACATTCCTCGAGATAGATCTGGCAGAAATCCTCTATCGTCGGTGCATCAGAATTCTTGTAGTACTCCGGATAAGTTGCATTGGCATTATAATACTTTACCATCTGCTCCACAGATACCGTCGAGGTTCCCATGATACTGTAGTATTTGTCCTCCGTCGGATTTACATCCTTGGAGCTTCCCTTTCTGCCCTCAGCTTTACCGAATCTGATATAATGCATATAATATGCTGCATTGTTGCTGCCATATGCATTTCTTACATCCGCATATTTGGAACGGTAGTACGACAGGCTGAAACGTTCATTGCCCTGACGTCCTTCCTGCATACCATGTTGAACAAAATGCGCAATTACGGCATTCTCATCTCCGCCAAATGCTTTTTTGATATCCGGATATTTTTCAATGTAATAATTATAATCATAGACTGCACTGTAATCTATGCCATTGTATATCGTGGTAGCATCCTGGAGAGTCTTAACTCCGGTTGCCTGACGACGCTCCTTCTTGCCATAATTGATATAATGCAGATAATAGCTTCTCAGATCGTTGCCATATACCCTTCTCAGATCAGCATATTTGTTGCGGTATGATTTGACATCAAAATCCGCACTTCCCCGTCTTCCCTCATTGATTCCGAAGAGAACAAAATGTCTAAGTACTGCATAATCATCATCACCATAGGCATTTTTTACATCTGCATATTTGGCGATGTAATAGTTGTAATTATAGACCGCACTATAATCGACACCCTCATATACCGTCGCCGTTCCCTGAAGCTCTGTCACACCGGTCGCCTTACGGCCTTCTTTCTTACCGAAATTGATGTAATGCATGTAGTATTTCACATAATCTCTGCTATAGAGCTTTCGGAGATCTGCGTACTGGTTTCTATAAGATACAGGGTCAAAAGTTGCTATGGCCTGCTGCGCTTCTTTCATGCCATTTTCTACAAAATACTTTAATACAGCAGTATCGTCATCACCGCATTTTTCTATGACCTCAGGATGATTCTTCGTATAATAGCTGTAACTGTAGACCGCCTTGTAATCAACACCCTTGTATACTGTCACAGGGTTCTGCATCGTCTTGGTACCGGTTGCCTTACGGCCTTCCTTTTTACCTTTGTTGATGTAATGCATATAGTATTTCTTCAGATCCATACCATATGATTTTCTAAGATCCGCATAACGGTATCTGTATGAAGTTACATCGAAGTCTTTGCTGGCGCGTCGTCCTTCTGCCATACCGTAATTAACAAAATGCTTCAATGTCTGATACTTGCTTCCACCATATTTCTTGGCAATATCCGGATTGTGGCTTATATAATAATCATAGTTGTAGACTGCCTTGTAATCAACACCCTTGTAAACTGTATATTCCACAGCATTCGGATCCGTCGTAAGTCCATAGTACTCTATAATGGCAGCCGCATCTGCCTGTCCCAGCTTCTTGAGCTGCGCGTCTGAGGTAAGATACTTTCTTGCCTCATCAGGATTACTCAGGAATGCATGTTCAACGATGATTCCCGGAAATCCATATAATTTACTGTAATGATTCAGATAATAATAATCACCGAGAGAACCATCCGGATATATCTTCACCGTATCGCCCGCGTATTCAGCCTGTGAATTCCTTACGATATTACCCCTGTTATAAAGACCGAGTGCTGATAACTTCTCAAGAATCTTCGTACCAAGCTCCTCTGCCGTATTATGAATATCTGCATTATAATTGCTGTTAGGAATCAGGACCTCTGCTCCTGTCGCAGAAGGGCCCGCTGCATTAACGTGGAAACTAATCAGGACATCCGCTCCCACCTGTCTTGCATAATCAACACGATTTTCCAGAGACCAGTCTTCCGTGTTATCAGTACGTGTCATATACACAACTGCATTTGTACACTTGTCCAGTTCTGCCTTACAATAATTGGTAATCTTTAATGTAATATCTCTCTCACAATATGTAACACCATCTATGACATTTGAAGTTCCCGGATCAGAGCCGCTGTGTCCCGCATCCAAAACGATAACCATGCCATCTTTTTTCGAAGTTCCGCTCTTGCATGAACCAGTCTCAGAATCCGCGATTGCCTGTGCTAATCCCTGTGCGTCCAGAGTCTCTCCTGAACTGATATCTGTCACAATGACACCGGTATCGCATTCTTCTGATTCCTCGTCCACGATCCACGCATCAGGATTCGTATCTGCATATTCATTTACACCAAACTGAGCCTCCATACCGGCATCCTTCAATGTCACCGTATAATCTGTTCCATCTACCGTATAATCTATGGATAGCACTTCGTAGGTTCCCGACTCACTATCATCTGCAAACTCAAGGTTAAACAACACTGTTGTTCCAAGTATCCTGTCAACCGTTTTCTCATATTCCGTTCCTGTTGTATGGTTTACATAATGCAGAACAGCATCTGTGATCGTCTGTCCCTCCGATCCCATATCCGCTACAACATACTGTGTCGCCGGAGTCTCTATGTAATCGCTTCCCAAAACAACATAATTAAGCAGAACCTGATTCTCCTCTGCATCTGTTAACATTGTTTCTGTATCAGTCTCCGGATCTGTCTCTGCATCAGGCACATCCGTCTGTGCCGTTGTCTCTGCATCCATCAAAGCATCTGAATCGGTTGCCGTCTGAGCATCCTGTTCTTCTGTTGCCTGCATCTGTACACTCACATCCTGCGGTTCTGTTTCCGCCGCAAAAGACGTGACTCCATTTGACGTAGCCATCATGCACAGGCACATGAATCCCGCTACCAGCCTCTTAAATCGTCTCATTTTGTTCTCCTTTTGGTGATTATGTCTTTTTTCAACAATTTTGCTGGTATTGTAACATTTTTTTAACATTTTTACAATACTTGGGTAGCAAATAGGAAAATGTTACCTAATGGCATGGATGTTAAATATGGCATGGATGTTAAATATGGCATATATATTACAGAAAACGCGCTTGCGCTCAATTACTCACGCAGCGGTACTAAGCTCGACAGTACCTCGCTAAGTACCGGCGTGAGTAAAAGGTTTTCTGTTAATATACATGCCATATTTACATTTTTCGTAATATTTATGCCATTGGGCTATATGATATTTATTTTATCTTCCAGGTTTTTACATAGCCGACGGAAGTCTACTCAAGCAGCTTCTTAAGGGCTTTCATCCACAGAATACATTAGTTCTTCAGGCATCCAATTGGCACAATATAGATTCCATCTTCTCTGCGATATGCAAAATTCCCAACACCAATCACAAGCATCATAAATGCCGGAGCTTTCATACTTATAATAACATTTTTCGGCGTTTTGGCATTTTTATCCACTATACAGCATGCCTGATATAATGAATAATATAAAAAAAAGGGACTGCCGTTCATATCATATCATCGGCAATCCCTTTGTCTGTTATACTATTTATTTCGATATTCTTTTATTCCGCTCCACTTGGTATCCTTGTCTGAGATCGTAAGATCATCTCTGGTCATGCCTTCCGGCATAGGCCAGTCCACACCGATATCAGGGTCGCTCCACAGGAGTCCTCCTTCATCATTCGGATGATAGAAATCTGTACATTTATAACAGAATTCCGCGCTGTCAGACAACACGATAAATCCATGCGCAAAATTCTTAGGGATAAAGAACTGTTTTTTGTTCTCTGCCGACAATCTCACACCATACCACTGACCATAAGTGGCAGAACCCTCTCTCAGGTCAACAGCCACATCGAACACCTCACCACTCACGACACGAACCAGCTTATCCTGTGGGAAATTGATCTGGAAATGCAGACCACGGAGCACACCCTTTTTGGAACTGGACTGATTGTCCTGCACAAACTTGCAGTCAATCCCGGCAGCCGCAAAATCATTGTAATTGTATGTCTCCATAAAATAGCCCCGTTCATCACCGAACACAGACGGTGTAATCACCTTAAGGCCTTCTATATCACAGGTTTCTACTGTTATCTTACCATATTTTTCAACCATAATACTTGTACTATCCTCCGGTTATCTAATTACTGTTTCTGCATATCCGGCTATAATGCCGCAGTTTTTACAGACCATTTGCCACATCCACAAGATACTGTCCGTATGCAGTCTTCATCAATGGCTCAGCCAGCTTAAGGAGCTGGTCTCTGTCTATAAAACCTCTCTTGTATGCGATCTCCTCGATACAGGAGATATAGAGCCCCTGTCTCTTCTGGAATGCCGATACAAAATCCGCCGCATCGAGCAGCATATCATGATTGCCTGTATCAAGCCATGCAAATCCTCTGCCTAAGGTCTCCACCATAAGATCTCCGCGGCGGAGATATTCATTGTTGACGGATGTTATCTCTATCTCTCCACGGGCAGACGGCTTTACATTTCTCGCAATCTCCACAACATCATTGTCATAGAAATAAAGTCCCGGAACTGCATAATTGGACTTTGGATGCTCGGGTTTCTCCTCGATGGAGATCGCCCTTCCGTCCGCATCGAACTCTACAACGCCATACTCACGCGGATCCTTTACATAATAGCCAAATATCGTCGCACCCTTTTCCCTGGCCGCCGCTCTTGCAAGCACCTTCGAAAAGCTCTGTCCATAGAAAATGTTATCTCCGAGTACAAGAGCAACATTGTCATTGCCAATGAATTCCCTGCCTACGATAAATGCATCCGCAAGTCCTCTCGGCACTTCCTGTACAGCATAGGAAAATGACATTCCAAGCTGGCTTCCGTCACCGAACAGCTCCTGGAATACAGGAAGATCCCTCGGTGTTGATATAATGAGTACCTCCCGGATTCCTGCCAGCATGAGTGTTGACAGTGGGTAGTATATCATTGGTTTGTCATATACCGGCATGATCTGCTTTGAGATCGCCTTGGTCAGCGGATACAATCTGGTACCCGAACCACCGGCCAAAATTATTCCCTTCATCTGTAAAATACCTCCTTATTGTACCTCGCCTTCGCCGTGCGTACCTCGCCTTTCAGGCTCGGTCGCGGGCTCTCGCC
>JBJEJF010000018.1:0-5096 GCA_051877775.1 Wujia sp. | reverse complement strand
CTTCGCCGTGCGTACCTCGCCTTTCAGGCTCGGTCGCGGGCTCTCGCCCTATACCATCTCCCCCCCAGCCGCTTTCCTGCAAGCCGGAGCGTCTGGGTGGGGGAGATGGTGCACGGCTCAAGCTCTACGCGTACATCTCTTCGTAGTATTTCTGGTAATCGCCACTGGTGACATTTTTCATCCAGTCCTCATGTTCGAAATACCACGCGATCGTCTTCTTAATTCCTTCTGCAAACATCGTCTCCGGATACCAGCCTATCTCTGCCTTGATCTTGTCCGGCGCGATAGCATATCTTCTGTCATGTCCTTTACGATCTTCAACATAAGTAATCAGATCTTTTGACACCAGTTTCTTTCTCGGATCTCCGTCAGGAAGCATCTCCTGAAGTGTCTCTATGATAATGTTGATGATCTCGATATTCTGCTTTTCGTTATGTCCACCGACATTATATGTCTCAAACAGTCTTCCCTGCTCCTGTACCATGTCGATTGCCTTAGCATGATCCTCAACATATAACCAGTCACGTACATTTTTACCGTCACCATACACAGGTAGCTTCTTACCCTGCAGTGCATTGTTGATGATCAGCGGTATCAGCTTCTCAGGGAACTGATATGGACCATAATTATTACTGCAGTTCGTAATATTAGCCGGGAATTTGTAGGTATCCATATATGCCTTTACCAACATATCTGAGGAAGCTTTACTGGCAGAATACGGACTATGTGGTTCGTATGGTGATGTCTCATAGAAAAATGCATTGTCATCATCCGGCAATGAACCATATACCTCGTCCGTAGACACGTGCAGGAACTTCTTATCTGCCTTGAAGCTGCCATCCGGGAGTTCCCATGCAGCTTTGGCACAGTTCAGCATAACTGCCGTGCCGAGTACATTGGTCTCAACAAAGACCTCAGGATTCCTGATACTTCTGTCCACATGGCTCTCAGCGGCAAAATGAACGACCCTGTCGATATCATTTTCGGCAAATATTTTGGCAATTGCTTCTTTGTCACAGATATCTGCCTTGATAAATGTATAATTGTCTCTGTTTTCTATATCCTTCAGGTTCTCCAGATTACCTGCATAGGTAAGCTTATCTACATTGATGATTCTAATCTCATCACCGTACTTTTTAAACATATAATGAATATAATTGGAACCGATAAATCCGGCACCTCCGGTCACTAAATATGTTCTCATTTTCTTCCTCCATAAACATTTCATACTTTAACATAACGATATTACTCTCTATTGTACATAGATATTAGTAATATTATCACGGTTTTATATGAACTGCAAGAGAATCATTTTTCAGCAATATATTTATCCCCTCCGCCTCCTCTGCATGATCTTACAAAACACTAACGCAACCAGTGTTGTGGTCAGTGTTGCTGCAAGCCCGGGACCGATCACAGCTGTCGGATCCACACTTCCGTACTGGCTTCTGTAGGCTATAATCGTCATGGGAATCAATTGAAGCGACGAGATATTCATCACCAGAAAAGTGCACATCTCATTCGTTGCAATATGTCCGTCCGCACGCTTTCCATCCCGGATATCATCTCCCTCTGCAAGCCACAGTTTCTGTTCAAACGCAAGATCTGCCAGGCCGCGCATAGCCTTTAATCCCGCCGGTGTCGCAGCCCATCCCAGGCCTAATATATTGGCGATCATATTGGTGGCAATATCCTGCCGCACCGGATGATTCTGTGGAATCCCCGGAAAGAGAAAACGAATAACCGGATCAAAGCCTCTGGTCCATCTGGCAATCAGTCCGGATTCTTTTGCAATATTCATGATGCCATTCCACATACCGACCACACCAAGCATAACAATGCAGAGTTCAACCGCCTCCCCGGCTGAATCCAGCGCACCATCCGCCACCTTTCCTATCATAGTTCCTCCCTGTATTCCACCAACCAGCACACCGGCGATCACCATAAATGCCCATATATAATTCAGCATAAAAAACCCCACAGACTAAAACTTATAGTAATAGTCTATGGGGTTATCATGTCCATTATTTATATAATTTGTTTCTACTC
Organism: Wujia sp.; assembly: GCA_051877775.1. Classification (GTDB taxonomy): domain Bacteria; phylum Bacillota; class Clostridia; order Lachnospirales; family Lachnospiraceae; genus Coprococcus_C. The sequence continues at coordinate 3,047 of JBJEJF010000018.1, read as the reverse complement.
GCTTCTGAGTGCCTCAACAGGATCCTTCTTGGATGCCATTCTGGAAGGAATCAGACCGCCGATCGTTGTAAGTACCATGCTGATCAGCACCAGTATGATTCCACCGTACAAAGGCAGTTTGGCAACATGCTCCAGACCTGCGAGATGCTTTATGATCATATTGATCGGAATATTCAACAGAACCGTAACACCGATACCGAGCAAGCCCGCAACCAGTCCTATAATTACAGTCTCTGCATTAAACACTCTGGAGATATCCTTCTTGGATGCACCGATGCTTCGCAGCACACCGATCTCCTTGGTCCTCTCAAGGACGGATATATATGTGATAATTCCAATCATGATAGAGGATACCACCAGCGAGATTGCCACAAATGCCATCAATACATACGATATCGAATTAATTATGGTGCTGACGGAGGACATCATCGTGCCTACCATATCCGTGTAGGATATCTCTTTTTCATCCTCTCCTGCAGCTTTCATCTTGTCGTTATATTCTTCGATGACATCAATGATCTTCTCCTTGGATTCAAAATCTACCGGATAGATCCTGATTACTTTCGGGTCATTCTCGTATGCAATTCCGATCGAGACCAGATTATCATCATAAGTCGCATCCTCCGCCGCCTTCAGATCGGACAGGGACATACTCTGTGATACCGATTCTGCGCTGGCAGTCATACTCTCCATAAACTGCTGCAGCTGGTCTGCCGGCAAGGTTGCCATATACTGATACAACTCCTCCTCGGTCATGTCGGCGATGCCCATCTCCTCCATTTTCTCCATTGAGGATGCTTCCGCCTCTTCCTTGGCAGCCTCGTTCAGATCTGTTCCGAACTCATATCCTGTAAATACATTTACATCAGGATCCTCAAGCTGCGCCTTGCCTATCTCGCTCTCAGCAGCCATAGACATCAGCTTTTCTACCAGATCATGACGGTAGCCGATCGTTGTCGAGATAGAATGTACCGTAGCCTCCTCATTTGGACGTACGATACCGACCACCTTGATCTCCAGCCCGTCATCTATCTTTTTTCTCATATAATCAGCATCATCACTCATATCCGTGTAGCAGCCCGTCTTCTCATCGTACTGATAAAAATCAGATGAAGGAATGACCTTGTATGTCAGAGCAAGAAGTTCATCATATGTATAAGAAGTATTATCAAATGTTTTTGACTCTCCCTTGAGTGCAGCACCCATCATCTCCTGCAGCTCACTGATATCACGCAGTCCCAGAGCATAGAGTTCATAGTCTGTTATCTCATTTGCCCCGGACACTACCATAACTACCTCATCATAATTCTCCGGCCACTTTCCCGCCACGACATCATACTGGCTCTCCAGAAGTTCCTGATTGCTGATCATCTCAGACCATACATCCGATGTCCCCATCGTCATTCCCATACTTGACATCTCCGACATGGTTCCAAATCCTATACTGTCGAACACCGTACTTGGGTTTACCTGATATATCTCATCGGTATCGCTCTTGTATGCATTGATCGTGATACCATAGGTGTACATGATATCGCTGGTATAGTCTTTGATCCGCTGACCATCTCCCTCTTCGATATAATCTCTGAAGGACTCCATATCATTGACCTTGACCTCGCCCAGCATGGTATTCATATAATCACCGATAAAATTATTGGAATATATTTTATCCATATCATGCTCTTCGTCGCTCTTCATGTCCGTTCCCATCATCATTCCCATCATGGAGGACATATCTATCGACTCATCCGTTATCTCAAGCGGGTAGGTCGACAATGTATCTTCCTCTACATTTTTTATGTAATTCCTAAATCCGTCCGACAATGACAGAATGAGCGCGATACCAATGATTCCGATACTGCCCGCAAATGCTGTCAGTATGGTTCTGCCTTTCTTGGTAAGCAGATTATTAAAGCTCAGATTGAGTGCTGTTGCGTAGGACATTCTCCTGTGCTTCTGATTCTTCGGATCCTCCTGCCCGTAAGTCTCCGCCGCAGCTTCCTCATCACTGTAAGGCATGGAATCATCTTTTACCTCACCATCTAACAGCTTAATGATCCTCGTTGAATATTTTTCTGCCAGCTCCGGATTATGCGTTACCATGATAACCAATCTGTCCTTGGCGATCTCTTTTAAGAGATCCATGATCTGTACGCTGGTCTCCGTATCCAACGCTCCTGTTGGCTCATCTGCAAGCAATATCTCCGGATCATTGATCAGGGCTCTTGCGATGGCAACCCTCTGCATCTGTCCTCCTGACATCTGATTCGGTTTCTTATGAATCTGGTTACCCAGGCCAACCTTCTCTAAGACCTCCTTCGCACGTCTTCTGCGCTCTGCCTTGGACACACCTGACAACGTCAGTGCCAGCTCAACATTCTGCAGCACACTCTGATGCATGATCAGGTTATAACTCTGAAATACAAAACCAACAGAATGATTTCTATATGCATCCCAATCCTTATCCTTATACTGCTTTGTAGACTTACCCTTGATGATCAGGTCTCCGCTCGTATACTGATCGAGTCCCCCGATAATATTGAGGAGTGTGGTTTTTCCACAACCGGAATGTCCCAGGATCGAGACGAATTCATTTGCCCGGAAATTGATACTCACACCCTTCAGGGCATGTACTGGCTGGTCACCGGTCTCATAATCCTTAACTATGTTTTTTAGCTGTAACATATCGTCCTCCTATAATAAACCCAAACTGAAACTGTTACCTGCTTTGCATCATCCATATTTCACATGGATTTTATAAAGTTACCGGGAAATATTAGCATAATGCAAAGCAGATATCAAGTTAAAATAGTTTAATTTCATACTAATTTCACAATCTTACATATACCGGCAAATACAGCATTTATTTTCGCAGCTCCACACAACTTCTTGTAAAACATAATTATTTATGATATACTATGCAAAGTCGGTTTTCAAAACAGAACAAAGCTGACAGAAACCAGTCTATGAATCATTGGTTTCACATTAAAAGATGGAGACGTATCGAAGTGGTCATAACGGGGCTGACTCGAAATCAGTTAGCCGGG
>JBJEJF010000017.1:0-59660 GCA_051877775.1 Wujia sp. | reverse complement strand
TGGTTCCGGAAATACCTTCGTCTGCATATAATTTAATAAGGTTGTCCCCTGTACGGTTTGTGTATTCCAAGAAAAACTCTTTTTGAGTTTCTAGGCTATTGAGCTGATCTTCTTTATCTGTGGAAACTCTGCAGTATGCTGCGATGTTCATGGTCGTTTACCTTTCTGTTTGGTTTGTTGCGTTCTGTTAGGACTATTATAAAGTAAAAAGCTTCTGATATCAACCAGAAGCCTTTATATCATTTCTCACACATTCAATGCAATGTTCCTTTTTCACAATACGTATTATACATTTGATGAATATATGTATTACCTGTTACTCTCTCATCTTCGTGCCCTTGAATTAACTTACTAAAAAGATACAGCATAAAATCTTGATATATTGCACCATGGAAAATTCTTCCCATATCATCTATAATTCTTTGTACCGTTTCCATTTTATCCAATTCGTATTTTTTTAACGCTTCATCCACATAATATCGATAATCCCATTCATCTTTATTATGTATATCCACCTTTTTTTGGCGGTACAAAACATGTAACATATTAAAATTCTGCGTATCTAACTGTTCGAGCGGTATTTTGCATAATTCTTCTTCTGTGGCGAAATATTTGTATGTTTGCCACTCGTCAACAATGTCTGCAATTCCTTGAGGGTATGACAAATTAAAAATCCAATATCCTGAAACCGTAATATCAATCCATTTAATATCCGATTTATCCTTCTCTGTCCTAATGAAATTAATTGAATTTTCGCCAAATAATTTCATCATAAATTCTATACTCGCACCTGTTCTAAAAGAATCTAAACATTCTATTTTTTTGTTATAAAAAGCCACATGCGTAACCATTATACTATTGAACAATGAATTAAGAAATTCTAATGATAAATCATTTTTATCAAACATTTCTGCAATATGAACAAATGCCTCCAAAAGTCCACCAAACAAGCGCAAATTATCAAAATGGGAATCAATCCTACTTTTACTAATATATTCTTTTAAGCAAACTAAGTACTTATTGAGCAAGTCTTGCTTTTCTTTGTTCTCCAATACCATGTTATTTATACAATTATCAATCATTGAATATTGGGCTTGTAAAGGTAATGTTTTTTTAAACTCAAGGCAATTTAACTTGCTTCTTAAAATGTCATGAATAAATTTATCTCCCAACACTTCCGAGTTACATATGATAATTGCCTTCATTCCATATATATCAGCAATATCATTTATCAAGCCAACGGCAATATTATACTTATCAATATCTTTTCTTTCTAAATTTTGAATAATCGAATTTTCAATCTGTACAAAGCCCTTTTCAACAGACTCGAATTCCTTTTTTATTTCTACAAAGTCGGATATTTTATTCCGTCCTCCAGTTGCACCTGATAGCAAAGAATGATTTTTTTGATAAAGATGCGATGGTCGCTCATTAACTATTGCTTTGGAAGTTATTCTTTCAAAATCATCAAAAATAAATATTGAGCCTTCCTTAGCAGAATTATAGCTATATGTTTTCCTAAAAAACTCTGCGATTACATCGCCAACAACCGGGAGAAAACGTAATCCTTTAATTATAAATGCCCGAAAAGAAGTATCACTTTGCTCAATCGTTTTATTTATCTCCCTTTCTAAGACTTCTCTAGAATCCAGTCCAAAACAAGATATTCTATATACGTTAGTTTTGGAATGACGATAATATTTATGAAAAAATTTCTGGACATCATAGGTCTTTCCGGTTCCCCATTCACCAGTTAATAAGAAACAATGTGACACTTTAGCGTCATTTAAATATCTAAAAAGACTTTCCTCAAACCTTCCTTTTCCTGATTGTTTCTTTAACCATCTTTCCCAAATCGTCTCCACTATCCAATCTAGTAATTTTAGAACCAAGAACAATATAATAATTACTCTGAATATAGTTTCTAACCCCAAGTACATTTTTTTAATCACATTCAAATCTATATCTATATACCACTTCGTAAAATACAAACAAATTTCTTTGCACAACTTACGTAATGCCTCTATTCGGTACAATAAAATTCCAATAACACTAATTATTGTCAAAGATTCCACTTTTTCTTTTGCTTTTGCAAACATTTTTTCAAATACATTATCTTCTGTAATGCTCTTCATTTTTCCTCCTCTTCAACCTCTTTATGTGAATTGTTTTCGTACTTCCTCCGGCAAATACTTCGCCAGTTCATCCACCAACTCATACACCTTTGTTCCCGGCGCAATCTCTGTCGGTGTTTTACCTTCTCCATCTTTTATGATTCGCTTTGCATATCGAATCGCCAGTTTCGGATTACCATACTCCATCAGAATTGAAAAGATATCATTCATGTTCTTCTGATATTTGCCAATACCCAACTCCTTGAACTTATCATTCAGGAATGTGATATACTCCGATCTGTGATTATTTGCTGTATAATAAGCAAAGTGAAGCAGAAACCAGAACTCAATGCACTCGTTACTCCATGCGGTATGATATTGCAGTTCCGGATTTTCTTTATTCAAACTCTCCGCACGCTCCACAACACCGTTGAATCGTTCCGGAGGAAAGCTATCCTTATCATATACACACCAGATTTGCCCCTTTGTAATCTTGTTCTTCTTGACATAATCCTCTGCCATACCGATAACACGCATCGTTTCTGCCTGGCAGGGTTCTATCTCAATCAATACCATATCTTTGTAAATTGGATTCTCTTCTATCAACTTCTTAAATCCGGCAAAATACTGTGGTTCCGTCTGCTGACCTTCACAGAAGATATAGTATCGATACTGCTTCATCTCCAAGTATTCCTGACGACGTTTCTTCTTCCATTTCTCCATTCCCGCTTTTTTAGGCATTGACCTTCCCCCAATCTATGATTCGTCTGAGGTATGGATCAGCGCCATACTTACCTTCAAGATACTGCTTATCAAACTTGGCATCCTTTCTGACAGATTCGCCCTTTTCGTTCTTGAATTCTACCAGTGAATAGAGTTTTGAATTTTCTTCATTTCCCTTTGCCACAAACCAAATCTCATCCCTTCGGAACACTTCGCTATTCATAGTAGACAAATCGTGTGATGTAAATATAAGCTGTGCATTGTGCTTATTGATATTCATATCATTAAACATCATTATGATATGTTTAAGCAGCACCGGATGAATCTTCGCATCAAGTTCATCTATTACAAGTGTTGTTCCGGTTAGTAAGCTTGCAGCAATAAATGGAAGCAGACCAAATATCTTCTGTGTTCCACTTGATTCATCCGACAAATCCAATTCGGTTTCGACACCGGCAACACGATGCTTTGTATATACCTCTATCATATCATTTTCTTTTTCTTCAACTCTAAAGTCCACAATGTCCAAATCCATTTCCTGAATCATCTGAAGCATAAGCTTCTTTATAGCCTGAGAAGATGAAACAGCCATCCTAAGTTCTTGAATCGGATTACCGTAGTTGAGGAAATCTATACCTGACTCAAACCATCCCAACACATCTTTTACGACTGCATTTTTCTTATATGTGATTCCCAAATACGAAAGCAGTGTGAGTGTATTGGATAAATCATCACTTACCTTTAATTGAGAAAATGCACCCTTTAATGTTATTTCATCGTTGTCTCGTTCAAACAATGCAGAACGCCTTCCGGTTTCAAACTTCACTCTATCCAAGCTTTCATATACTATTACATCTCTCTTGATGTGAAGTATATATCTATATTCCGCCAATGAAGTTCGGAAGAATAATTCTAATTCCGTTGGTTCATTCTTACATTCAGAAAAAGCAAATGGTTCTACAACAATTCTCTTCTGTAAAAATGCCTTATTCTCATTGTCCTCTGTTATATACAATGGACGCAATATTTTTGCTACTAACGTATGCAATGCAGCCAAAACATTTGACTTACCACCACCGTTTGGACCATAAATTGCAGACACCGGCAAATATAACTCTCCATCTTTATCCTTTATGATTCTATCTTCATGCTCAGAAATAGCAGTAGCCTGCATATCAAAGGTTACTTCATCTCTTATGCTTTTAAAATTTTTCACTGTAAATTGACACAACATACTTTTTACCCTCCATTTAACATTTATTATATCCCATATTTTATGTTTTGCAACACATATTTGAGATTTTGTCTCATATTTTCAATTCTAAATCATATTTGTATGTATTACGCATCAATTACCTCATTTATATCTGCTTCTTTGGCAGCTTCTTCAATCGCACGTTCAACCTTATCTGCATTAACTTCTATTAGTAACTTACATAAGAAATCTGCGGTATCTTCCGCTGAATTTGGATTATGAAAACGATAATTTAATTTTCTCTCTTTCAAGCGGAATCCCACCTCCTTCTCCTGCATGTCCTTTTTCCCATACTATGAGAATTAACTTAACGTTAGACCTATCATTTTCTGTAAATAAAAAGGATTTCAAGAAATACTTTAACTTCTTGAAACCCATCTTTGCATCTTAACGATAATGTGTTAAAAACTAATATTCAATTGTTTTTCGTATCTTATATACCTGCCATACCTCACGTACCTGATATATCAATAATAGCCCTTTTTATTGCAAAAATAGTCAGATTATCCGAATTAGCAAAATTATCCGAATTATCCTTTTTATCCGAATTAGTCATAAAATGGCAATTTTTAGCTGTCTTGCTATTTCTTCGAAACAGCAAGACACGCACTTTGTATATCACTTTCGTCGATATTTCAGGTGCGGCTTGTTAGGGATGCCCTAATACCCTGATTTTAACTCTCTTGGATGAGTTGAACAATGCACCACCATCCTGCTCTTCTGAATTTTTCTGTTCTTTTTTGTCACATCTATCAATTTTTGCAAGTATGACTACCATCACTGCTACGACATATCCTCTAATTTTCAATATAATGTGCTAATTCTGCCCTTTGATTCGTTATATAATATGAGTACTCAAATCGACAATCCAAAAAAGGAGGTGATGTAGATGTCAGACAAGCATATACAGGAACTATATGACAGATATTGTAATACCGTTTATAGAATCGCCCTAGGATATACTTACTCCGTTCCGGATGCGGAAGATATCACGCAAGATGTATTTCTAAAGCTGATGGAGAAACATCCAAAGTTCTTACCGGGCAAAGAACGTGCATGGCTCATACGGGTTACAGTCAATGCATGCAAAGATTTACACAAATCGGCATGGAAGCAAAACTGTGATTTACTTTCTGGTAAAAATGATCCCGTAACGCAATGTTTGTCACCTGAAGAATCAGTCCTGTTTTGTGCGCTTGGAAAACTCCCCCACAAATATCGTATTGTGGTGCATTTGCATTATTATGAGGGCTATACATTTAAAGAAATTGCAAGCATCTTAAGAACTTCGACTTCTACCATTTCCATGCGGATGCACCGCTCGAGAGAAATTCTAAAACAATTAATTAAGGAGGATCTATTATGAAAGAATTATATAAGAAAACTTTTGATAATCTTACATTATCAGACGCTAAAAGAGACGAAATACGCTACGCATTATTAGAATCCAAGGAAGCCAATCCAAAGTGGTGTCATTACAATGTAGCAAGGAAAGCGGCAATTGCAGCGGTGGTTGCTTTGATGCTACTTGTGATTCCTTCCACTAGAGCAGGAATCGCGAAAGCGGCGAATTATATAAAAAATATCTTTTTAGTGGCGGATGGTACAGAGACAGTCGTGACGTCCAATCCGGAGTCAACAGAAGTCACATTTGAAGCAGAAGCTTTTGCCGAGGATAAATATTACGAAATCTCAAACGACAGGATTTATTTTGTCCTCGACGCTGTCCGTATTGATATTACAGGCGAATGCAGCGATTCAACTTATTACCGCTACGATATGACCGATAAAAACGGATACAAGCACATCATTTTTATCGGTGGTGACATAGAAAATCTTGGTTGGGCTGAATTTATATTTGATTCAAACGACACATACCTTACCAACCTTATGAGTGTTCCCGAGGAAAATCATTGGCTTGAAAAAGCAATGGTAAGTATCGGAGTTCCAACCGGTAATCCAGAACTTGATTTTGCTAATTAATATCTACTTTACTTTTTTATAACGGCAAATGTCCCAGGCAAATACAAATCTGTGGCATTTGCCGTTATAGTATTTTCTTACGTTTTTTGAACAATGCATCATTTTGGCTAGGGCGTTCAAATGTCACATCTTGTTTTAATGCAACTCCTACTCCACCACCCAAACAACCCTACCACTCAATCGTTCCATATTGTAACAACCATATGTACCGTAGACTTCGAGATGCCGAATTTCTTTGCCGCCTGTCTGACTGTTGCGCCCTCCTCAATGATATAATTTCCGATTTCTAAAGCACGCTGTTCGATGTAGTCTCTCACTTGTACAAACCTCTGAATGCTTGTTTGTACAGTGTATGCAGGATAAGACTTCCATAGCACCAGGAAAATAATTTATATCTTTTTGAAATCTATAAGCATACGCTGAAATTTTGGATTTCTAAGCTATTATGCTAATCTTCTTTTGATAATCCTCATTTGAATATTCATCCTTACCTGTTTTGATTCTGTCCAAATAGTAATATTTCAATATAAACAACTGAAAGTATAATCGGAAATTTACCACAAAAAACGAGTTTCAATACCATTCCTCCGTCAATAAATAATTGAAATTATCTTTACAGAGATTTATATTTTTTTTGTATATTTCATGATTCGGTGGTTTCATTAGAAATTCATGAAGGATATATCATGTAAAATCATTTGGAGGCAAAGCAGTTATGAGAAAAAGAGTTTTGACAGGTGCATTATGTCTTGCAATGGCAGCATCTTTATTTGGATGCGGTAAGAAGGAGGCAGAAAGCACACAAGCTCCTTCCAATCAGGAACCCGAAGCAACGGAAGAAATTGTTTCTTCATCCAGTGATCAGGAAAGAGCACAAAAGCATATGCTTTTTACGATTGACTATTCAGAAGAGGCCGTTTTGGAAGCTCCGGAAAATGCATATTTGTATGCAGATAAATTAACACTTCCAATTGGGTATGAGGATTTGTTAGATTATCAGACACGTTCTCATGAGCACGTAAATGGCGACGAAGGTCCGCTTAAAACTTATTCGGTTGCAGACTTCCTTGAGGAAGAAGGAGAATACGAAATTAGTTATTCGGACTTAACTAACCTATATGATAAGAGTTACACATCGGTAGCAGATGAAGGCGGTGTACATATGCCATCTTTATACATCGGGAAAGATGATGTAACAATGACAATAAACGAATTGATGAAGCAGGGAATCTGGAATTTAGAGTCACGGCTTGATTTTCCTGATACTTTGGGTATTGATGAGGATACCGTTAGTGCAGAGATGGATATGTATTCGATTGAAAGTGAAGAAGAATACTATCTTAAGAAATTGATTAATCGTTTTGGTAATCCAAACTATTTGCACGTTACCTCCTTCGATCATACAGTGGAAGATGAAATGGATAGTTTAATTCATCCAACCGGAAACGACGGCACATTTGCAATGTCGTTCATCACGTATGGCTGGATTTTTGATGAATACTCCTTAATTGTATATACATCGGATATCACAAATATTCATTCGGATGGAGAATATACAGCATATATGGACGAGCCATCCCTTATTTATATTCCATCAGGTTATGGTGATATCAGTGCAAGCTATGGTGAAAATCAGCTAACAGAGTTTCTCCAAAAGAGACAGGAAATGTTTGGCGAGCTTCCATTATATGAAAGACTTGAAGAAAAGTTTGAAGCTGTAGAGGGAACAGAAGAAACAACAGCAACCCAATCGGATGCAGAGTCTGAAAACATTCCGGAACTTGACTTCTCAGAAGAAGCAAATGCCTGCTATGTTTATGTAGATGACTGTTTCCAAATCGGAGATCACTTTAACTTAAGTGGTGAAGTGAAGAAAGGCGAGTTACATCTGGATGATGAAGTTTACCTTCAATTCTCAGACGGCAGAGTCGTTAGTGGTAAAATCATCTGGATGCAGCAGTACCGCGAGCCGGTTGATGTTGTAAAGGAAGGCGAGCAAGCCGGTATCGAAGTCAGCGGTGTCACAAGGGACGATAGTGACTTCCTTCGACCTTCGATTATTATCAGAACAAATTAAAATGATACTATTCCATATATTTTCTAATTGAGTGACAAATCGAAAATCGTTTCCGATTTCTAAAGCACGCTGTTTGATGTAGTCTTTCACCTGTACAAACCTCTGAATGCTTGTTTGTACAGTGTATGCAGCTTAAAAATATTGTATTACACAAAGAAAAAGAAACATCTTTGTGACAACAGTAACGTATGATATAATGAGCTTTGCGGTGACAGACGCCCGCGCCGGACGCATGATGTATCAAGTGCATGATGCTCCGGAAATATTATACGGATCATACATAAGAAAGGCTTTATCATGAATTCAGGAAGACCAAATAAAAAGAAAAGAAAACAGACCCCATGGGTCAGACAGCTCACGCTGTCTCTCATTCTTCTTACCATCGGTTTCATTATCGGTATATTTGTTGGAAGCGGACGCTTTTCGAAAAGAAACAAAGACTGCTACACAAAACTATCCACATTGCAGAGACTTGACAACATAAGTACAGCCGCGATCCCGGACTGGATCGACGTACAGCTGATTCCCGTTGACGGTGTATCCCGGGACGGCGTGCTGCTCGGCGGTTTTAATGATATTGTTGTGCATTATGTAGGCAACCCCGGAACCACGGCCCAGCAAAACCATGATTTCTACTGCAATCCGGAATCAGCCGTCAGCTCACACTTTATCGTCGGACTCGACGGAGAGATTATCCAGTGTATCCCTTTAAACGAGATGTCCGCAGCCAGCAACTGGCGCAACCGTGATACCATTTCGATAGAAGTGTGCCACCCGGACGAGTCCGGTAAGTTCAGCAAAGCCACCTACGACTCACTGGTTCGTCTCGTCTCCTGGCTGATGAAGACAGGAGGACTCGATACCAGCCATGTCATCCGACACTATGATGTGACCGGCAAGGAATGTCCTCTCTATTATGTACAAAACGAGGATGCATGGCTCCAGTTTAAGCAGGATGTGGCAGATTATGCAGCTCGCAACTGATCATCACGAAGGTGACAGGCACCGCTCTTATATCAGCAACCGGACTGCATGACAACCTCCTCCCGAACGAGCCTGAACCGAACGTCCTTGCAAGGATCCTTTACCTCGAACCAGCTCTGTCCCATATTGACTTTTACACCCGGATAAACGACCCCTTTCACTTCTATTTCTGCCTGATTCTTCGCTCTGTAGACCTCTTCCTGCAGAGCTGTCAGTTCCCCTGATAAATGTTTCTGCTCTGTTGCTTTGACGACCTTGGCACGAAGAATCTTCATACGAAGTGCCTCCGTCTCTTTTGTTCGCTTGCTGCCTTCCAGACTCTCGCACACCTTCAGATTTCTGTCCAGAAGATCAACCTCGTCTGTCACCTTCTTATGTCTGGCAACAAGATCTGCCATCTTCACCAGCATTTCCTTCTCGACCCCGGCCTGCAATACCGTGACTGTCCCGGATTCTCCTCCGGCTTCCTTGACTACAACACCTTGAATACCCGAGATACTTCCCCCGATCACCAGTCCCTTTTTGGAGCTGACGCAGACCTGATTGCCTGCTGATACATCACTGTCCAAAATATAATCCGCATATACATTCCCGCCCGCATGGATGGCACATCTCTCGACAAAGCTGCAAGCTACATCCTGCCCCGCATCGATATAACATTTCTTTTTCCCCTGAATACCTTTTCTTATTGTGATATTTTTGCCGGCTGTCAGTCTGCAGCTTCCTACATGACCATGAATGAAGATATCACCGTCTGTCTCGATCTCCAGCCCGCTCCTGACATCGCCCTTCACTTCCACATCTCCGTTAAACCGGATATTACCCTGTTCTATATCCAGATCTCCCCGGACGACATAAACCTTATCCACGATGATTCTGTCATTTTCCCTGTATATTCTTCCATCAAAGGCTGCCCTGTATTCATTTCCGGCATCATTTACCACGAAACCTTTGCCACGCAATGGTCGAAGTTCCCGCCCCTTAACCGGTGGAATCATCTCCGAGAAAACCGTATACCCATATTCACCGGGGGTAGCCGGAACATAGACGGCGATCAGATCCCCTTCTGTCACCATCGCCAGTTTTAACGAATTATAATAATCCACTGAGCCGTCTTCCTCAACAACCGGTTTTGATCTTGCATCCTCCAGCGCAACCGTATACTGATAGAATCCATCTCTGCCCGGAACCGGTGGTTTCCCCTGTGCCACAACGATTTCCTTACCATATTCTACATAATCCGATAATGCTGCGATGGCCTCTCTGTTGATTCCTGCAGTGATTCCATTTTCCCGCAGATAATTCTCCACAAAATCAGGAGAAAAATATGGATGTTCCTCCCCATCGGGCTCTTTGATAGTAAGCCCAACCAACATCCTGTCAGAATCTATACGCAAAACAACCCAATCCTTCTCCATAAACATCCCCCCATATTATGCACAAAAGGCCAGCACGCCGATACGCATATCGGTATGCCAGCCTCCATTACAATGCTAATCTACATATACATATATCTTGATTGTCTCACCATTTACATCATTGGACAATGTGATTGTAGTATTGCCGGAACCTACAGGAGAAACATACAGTGTAGCGACATCTCCATCCCAGCTCTCATCCCACTCACAGGTGGCAACTGCAGAATTCTCAACCTCATAGATCACGTTTCCGCTCTCCTCGACCTTGAAGAAGATCTTGACAGGCACCTTTCCATTTCCAAGATGAAGCACTGTATCGCTGGCAAAGAAATCCGCATATCCCTGACCTGCGCAAGAACCTGCAAAATTAATCAATCCGTCATATGCTGCATATGATTCATTGGTCTTCTCGTAATCAGCAATCTTGTCATCATAGGATGCAATCTCTGACTCATATTCATCTACCTTTGATTCCAACGCTGCAATCTCGCTGTCCTTGTCGGCGATCTGGGATTCATAATTGCCATTTGATGCGTCCATCTGAGCTATAAGATCATCCTTCTCCAGATTGATCTTATCTATCTTGTCATTAAAATAGAAGAAGCCCCACACTCCAACGCCTGCAAAAGCCAGAAGCAGTATAATAGAAATCACTATGTATACCTTTGTTCCTTTTCCTGACTTTTTATTTTTCTGTTTTGGTGGCTTTGGTGCTTTTGCAGCCTTTGGTGGTTTAGGCGCCTTCTGTTGCTTCTGTGGTTTTGCCGGTGTTCCCATCGGTGCTCCCATTGGCATTCCCATCGGCTGACCATTACCGGCAGGTCCTCTACCATTTCCAGGTGCTGCCCCCGGATTCACCGGTGCTCCCATTGGCATTCCCATCGGCTGACCATTACCGGCAGGTCCCCTGCCATTTCCAGGTGCTGCCCCCGGATTCACCGGTGCTCCCATCGGTGCTCCCATTGGCATTCCCATTGGTGCGACTGTTGGATTTCCCATCGGTGCTGTACCCACTGATGAAGCAGAAGATATCATATCACTTGTGAGAACCGTCGTTCTCTCTTCCTCAGCATCCGCCCCGGCAGATTGCTCCGGCTGAGCGCCCACATGATTCTCCTCCGGCTTCGCAACAGTCTGATTCTGATTGTTTTCAGTACCAAAAGCCGCATCCAGAGAAACTGTCTTCTCATCCGTCCCCTTCGGTTCCATCGGTTTCATCTCACTTGCATTAACCTCCGGTGTCTCAGGTGTCAGGGCTTTTCCGCACTGTGCGCAGAATGCTGCCCCCTCCTTATTATCATAGTTACATGATTTACAAATCATATTCTTACCTCCGCTGCCGGCCTGTTATCCCAACGCCGGTTACAACTCTTTTTCACAGTATATTCCAGGGTCTCCCATTCATAGCACATGAAGTCCCCAGCTATAAATATTCTAACATAAGAAATATTCATTTACAAGAATTTTCCATGTATGAATATGTATAAATCCGTCGATTATCAAGAGGAATCCGTCATGGAAAAAAATCCCATTATGATATAATTTTAGTAGATATGCGCTGTGGCATATACTATATAAAAAGGAGGATTTGAGATGAAGAAAATCTTAAATGCGAGACATATTATGGCACTCGTTCTCACGCTGGTTATGGCTATCACTATTATAACACCCGTTCCGGCTGCTGAGGCTGCCAGCAAGTATGTCACGAGCCTTTCACTGTCATCTACAGCCAAGACAATTTACGTTGGCAAAACGACCACTGTAAATGCAACTGTCAAGGTATCCGGCAGTGCAAGTAAGGCGATTACAGCTACGTCAACAAAGTCAACTGTTGCGACTGTAAAGAAGGGCCCAACAAGCTCCAAGGGTGTTACCAAGCTTACCATCACAGGTAAGAAGGCTGGTACAGCATACATCAACGTATCTACCAGTGCGAAAAACAAATCAGGCGCAAAGATTACCAAGAAGGTAAAGGTTACTGTCAAGAATGTGGCAGTAAAGAGTCTCTCTAACTCTACAATTAACAAAAATGAGATCAAGGTTGGTCAGTCAACTAAGATTACTCCTGTTATCACACCTTCTAATGCTACTCTCAAGAGTGTAAGCTACAAGTCCGCAGATACCAGTATCGCAACTGTATCGGCAGGCGGTACTGTAAAGGGTATTGCTCCTGGTACTACCAAGATCACAGTTAGTTCAAAGGCTTATCCTACCAAGAAGAAGACCTTTACAGTAACTGTAACTCCTACATTGGTTCTGAAGGACATTACAGTAACAGCTTCAAATGGTACATCCATCCCTGAGAAGGGTGGTCAGACTGTTCTTACTGTATCATCTGCTACAACAGGCGTATCTATCAAGTCAGTCAGCTTCAAATCTGACAATACACAGGTTGCAGAAGTTACAGAGGAAGGTAAGGTTACCGGTGTTAATGCAGGTACTGCTATCATCACAATCACAGCTACAGATGCAGCAGGCGCAACTGTAACCAAGAATGTTACGATCACCGTTACCCAGAAGTCAAACGCAACTGTTACACTGGACACAAAGAGCTACACAATGTATGTAAATGACACATACACATTAAAGGCAACCGTAACCAACAACGACAGCAACGAGAAGCTCACATGGTCATCTGACAATGAAGCTGTTGCAACTGTCGATGAGAATGGTAAGGTTACTGCAGTTGGTGTCGGCGATGCTACCATCACAGTAAAGGTTGGTTCATCCGCAGCTGCTGCAACATGTGAGATCACAGTAAAGGATAACGCACCTGGAATCTCATCCTTCAAGATCACACATGCAGATATCCTCGAGGTTAAGCTCGACGCTGCAATCCCTGCAGCAGATCAGGAAAAGGTTAACATAACTCTTAAGATGGGTTCTGACGAGCAGACTGTTGCAACCACATGGGCAGCAGACGGCAGAAGCTTCACACTTGAGAAGAAGACCAACTATGAAGTCGGTACATACGTTGTAACACTTTCCAGCCAGGATCTGACATTTGACCCTGCCAAGAGTACATCAACCCTTGTCGTAGATAGTGATCCAAAGGTATCTGATATCCAGATCGTCACAGACTATGTATTAAAGGCATACAAATCAAAAGTATATTACACAATCTTAGATCAGTATGGTGATGAATTATCCAACGTATCCGGTGATGACTTCACATGGAATGTAACATGCTCTAATTCAGAGGTTAAGACCGCCAACCTGAATCTTAGAGTAGAGGATGGCTACATCTTACTTAACACAGATTGGAATGTTGTTGATGTAACCAAGGACAGTGTATCTGTTCAGGCTTATCTGACAACAGATCCTACAATCGTTGTTACAAAAGAGATTCCTATTAAGGCTTTGAAGATTCAGAACATCCAGATCTTAGGAACAGAAAAGACAATATATCAGAACAACTCAGACGAGCAGACCATCGAATTAAAATATGATGCAGTTGATGAGATGGGACAGCCGGTTGATCTGAGCGTATATTCTTCTTATGCAAATGAGATGATCTTTACAACAACCGATGCTACAATCTGCTCACAGGCAACCGTTGTGGATGGCAAGCTTATTGTCACCATCCCACAGGGCGCTAAGGGCAAGGCTACCATCACTGCAGTTGCTGCAGATAAGGTTCTCTCATCATATACTATCGAGGTATTAGAAGCTCCATATGCAGCAGCAATTACTTATCCAAATTCATCTGACATCGACGTAGTTGCAGGCGAGATCGTAAGGATTCCTGTAAGCTTCACAGATCAGTATGGTGATGCTATGGAAGCAGGTTCTGTATCTGCAGCAGACTTCAGACAGTCATTCTCATTGAGCACATTTGGTGCCCTCAATGCAGACATGATAAACAAGACTCCTACATATACTACAGTTGACGGAGACTTTATTGTAGTTAATACTGCCGGAATCGGCGCAGCAGGTACACTGACAGTACGTGCTACATCCAATGTAGATGGTACACAGTTTGATTTCCCACTCACTGTAAAGGCACCTCGTAAGGCGAGTGTCATCAATGTGACAAAGGATCCTAAGGCAGACATCCTTGTTGGACAGACAACAAGAATCGAGTTTACTATCGAGGATTCTTACAAGCAGGCATGGACAGATACCACAACCTATGATCTCGTTTATACAATTCCTGTCGCAGGATACTTTGACGTAACAGATACCTTTATCGGTGCTGACGGCAAGGGTTATATCGATATCACCGGTCTGAAGTGCTCTGCTGAGGCAACTGATGTTCCTACGATCACTCTGTCACTGGTTGACAAAAATGGTAAGACCATCTCAACGAAGGCACTTGAGTATGCAATCATTGTAAATAACAATGTACAGGCAATCTCAGCTACTACAGATGCTGCTGAGTACAAGGCAGGTACAGATGTTCTCCTCACATTTACAGCAAAATATGAGAACAAGACTCTGACAACCTACAACGAGACTATCGAGAACGTAGAGATCTACGAGGGTCAGGGCAGCAACGTAAGCGTAACAAGAACTCTGACATTCAAGGATGGTGTTGCTACTGCTACAGTTCCTGCTCAGGTTGCACAGGATGCTGTTGCATACTATGCACAGATCACAAGTCCTGGCAAGGCTGTTCCTGTAGAGGTTACATCTTCTGTAGTCAAGATCGTTGCAAATGATCCTGCAAACTACAGCATCGCTGAGACAGCAGGCGGATATACAATCTCTGTTGTTGACGTAAAGGGCAACGTTGTAGATGTTGACGCTTCTACTGTACTTACTGTATCTGTTGTTGAGACAGCTACAGGCAACAATGTAACTGGTGATTTCTTCGCTGTTAACTCAGAGGGAACTATCACTCTGAACTTCACAGATGGTGTAGCTGTACTTCCTCTTAAGGATGGTGCTGCTAAGGTTGCAGGCGCAACTATCACCGTTGCATCAAGCACATTAAAGGGTGCTGTAACGATCAAATAATATATAGCAGGTTTATACCGCTATACATATGTATAGCCCGTCTGTTCCTCACACGGAGCAGGCGGGCTATTTTATTGCTTAATACATGTTCAACTATATCACACTGCCATTTTGATTCAAAGAAAAAGCAGCCTCCCGGCTGCCCTTCCCTTATGATTTTCTATATCTAATTACTCTGCATCACCGGCAGTTGCATCTATAATATCATCCGCAACCTCAGTGATTACTGCATTCTGCTCAAGCACGTCCATGACAAGATCTTCCAATATCCACTCATCAATGGTTTCTTTTCCCAACTGGGTTTCCATATCCTCCACGGATTCATATCCATAATCTGCCACATACTGTGCAGCTCTCTCTTGATATATCTCATCTGTCAGACTGATATTCTCCAACTTGCAGATCTCATTTATAACCTGCTGTCTGTGTACCTGATCTATGATCTCTGCCTCCACATCCTCATCTGTCATGCCAAACAGATCATATACACCCTGAAGATCCTCACATCCAAACATCTCAACATAAGCTTCATATCCGCTCTCAACCCTTGCCTTACAGGTCATATACAGATCCTCCGGATATGTGCCAAATGTTGAACCTGCGATAACCTGCTGCAACAGATCATCACGCACCATATATTCACTGTACATCTCATTATCAGCTTCCAGAGATTTTGTAATCTGTTCACGCATATCATCTTCCGAAGCATATCCAAGTGTATCCACAATAAACGATTCTGTAAGCTCAGGAACGATCTCTTCCATAACAGATGTTACTGTCACTTCATAATCCACAGTGTTACCTGCCAGATCTACATCCTCAAAATCATCACTGTAAGTCACACTGAATGACAATTCCTGTCCTGTGGTCACACCGGTCAGCTGCTCGTCAAACTCTGCTCCAAACGTCTCTCCACCAAGATAAATGTCATATCCCCCATCATCAGGATCGGAAAAATCTATAAGAACCTGCCCATCCACAAAACCTGTCAACAACACATTGACATAATCTCCTGTCTGTGATGGTCTTTCAACCTCGTTGTACTCAGTATAATCAGCCAGAAGTGTCTCTATCTCGTACTGAATATCTTCATCACTGACTGTAAATATCGTCTTCTCCGCTGTAAGGCCCTTGTACTCGCCCAGCTTGAAGCTCTCTGCATCTGCCTCTGTGGCAGTATTCTTACTGCCGTCTTTTTCCTTATCTCCGGAACCCGACCCACACGCTGTCAGCGCAAGTGCCAGAGTCGCTATACATACATAACTTATTCCTTTTTTCACTTTTTATCTCCTCTTCATTGTAATTTTAGATACATCAAGTATATCATATTATTTTAAAATGTAAATTTTTTTCACACTTTTTTTATAAACCGGATTGTCAGGAAAACCGTACATTTTATACATTTCTCATGGTTTCAAACGTGCCATACAGATCCAGAATGCCCCATCCCCATGCCCGGTTCGGGTATTCTATATCCGATGACTCTGATGCCCCACGTATCAGCATCTGGCGCATGATCTCCGTGTTCAGAAAAGGATTATTGCCTCTTACAATCCCCCATTCCATGACAAGTGCCGCAGCCCCTGCCGTAAATGCAGATGCGATGCTGGTTCCATCCCGTCTTGTAAATAACATTCTTCCTCCTCTTCCTGCTGCAAACGCTCCATACACACCGACTGCAGGAGCCGTGATGTCCGGTTTTATACTTCCCAGTCTTGTATATCCCCTTCCCGAATTCACATACAATGCATTTGTATAGTGATCATATCCCGCCACAGTGACAGTCCCTCTGCTGTTACCCGGAGCGCATATCGTCACATAGGGATCAGAACGCACAAAACGGGTCTCAGAGCTCAGAAAATCACGGATCGGAAGCCACGCATCGAACCCTCTTCCCACTACACCTGTCATCTCCGTAATCTGAACAGACCATATGCCTTCCGCCGGTTTATCAAACCGAAAAAAGACAAGCTGATCCCCCGACGAACCTTCCACCACCAGATTTGCCACGGATACATTGGTTCCCTCGTACAGAAAACGAAGCTGTGAGACCCCGTCTCTATTGTAAGGCACATCCCCCAGCCGTTCGCCTGTGGGAGAAAGTACCGATACCCGAAGCAGCCCCGGTGCTCTTCCCCACAGCTCCATTGTGAATCCCCGTTCCCCCGGACCGACATAGATCTCCATATTATCCTCATATAGACTTCCTGGTCCCACATCAAAACCCGGGCCTGATATCCTGTTATGTCCGGAATAATGTCCTCCATATCCCAGCTCATTTCCCACCGGTGAAACGATACATATCCCCCGCTGAGAGGACAGACTGGCAAAATACTGTTCGAGATTCGTATTTCCATTATGATCCCCCTGGCTGGTTCCCGTACCCATACAGATGATCAGCGGTTTACCCAGTGCATACGCCTTGTCGATCAGGTATTTTACGCCCAGGATAATGTCATCTTCACCATAACATATTGCCCCCTCGCGGATCAGGTAAAAGTCTCTCAGATTCTGTTTTGCCTGCTTAAGCTTCACCATCAATATCCCTGCCTCAGGTGCCATACCACTGAATGATTCCGCCGCCTCTCTGTTCCCCGCCGCCACCGAGGCAAGGAAAGTTCCGTGTCCATCTTCATCATAGGAAGGAACGATATCTTCCGGTCTGTCAGACCTGATCGCACGGTCAATGTCAGCTGCAGTAAATTCCGCGCCATATCCAAAGACCGTCTCTCCTCTCCCATATACCTGCTCCGTCTGATCCCAGATTGCAGCAATCCGCGTTGTTCCGTCCGCATTTCGGAAGATTGGATTCATGTAATCAATACCTGTATCAACAAACCCGATCAGAACGTCCTTCCCTGTCAGTGCAAGTCCGGGAAGATTCATGATCCTGTCTGCGCCCGTCGCCTCCACACCGCTCATATCCATAAGTCCATAACATTTCGGTGCGATACTGTAACCGAGCCTGAAGAAATCCCCCTCATTCATCGTATCGATCCGGCGATATGCCACCAGAAAACGGCTGTTAATAATATTCATACATTCAGGTCTAAGCCGCTCATTTACACTGAAGAGTTCCCCGTCATATTTGACCAGGAAGCTCGCATATTCATTTGAATAGATTGCCTCTGCACATTTTGCTGAAGAGATTCCCTCACTTATATTTCCTGTATCCAAATAAAAATCCCCCGCTGTCACAGCATGATTAACATTTCTTGTTAATAATACTATGCCGGCAGGGGAATACACATACATTTTCCTGTCAGATTCTCTTTAAGCGATTAAGCAGCTGTTCATCACTCATTCTAAATACGTCATCGATGATCCAGATGTGCATATCTCTGGCTCGTTGCTTAAAATACTGTGTCCCGGTGGTATCATCGCAGGCTCTCCCGAGTACCAGAGCCTTTCTGGCATATTTTCCACCAAACTTACGTGAAACAGTCTCCAGCTCATGCAACGCCAGCCCTCCAACCTTTCCACTCTTGCAGGAGATAAATATCGGGCAAACTTTTTTCATCAGAATGACATCTATCTCATTCATTGTGTCGTACCCCGGATGTTCCATGTCATGTATCTCTCCATCCCAGTCAATATGCGCGCCGATGATCGCATCTGAAAACAGATATCCGTCCCTGGTTGCCACCTCGTAGACATGCAGCTCCAGTATATTTCCGGCTTTGCCGATTATTTTTTTGATCATATTGTTTTTGTAACGGAAGCTTACCTTCTTACCGGACTCCCGATAATCCCTGAGCATACCCGCATCCCACAGATCCTCCAGTAAGTTGATTGCATCTCCCAGCGGATTTTTGTATATCTCCTCCCAGCCGTCACGCTGATCCACCGCATTTTTTCTGAGTTCATCGATGGTCGCACAATACTTGTTCCAATTGGATTTGTATTTTTTGCATATGTCCCACAATATCCTGATATCCTCACGGAATTCTTCTGTAAACCGCCAGTCTGCATAACTTCCTGTCTGCTTGGTCAGGAGACCTCCATGCAGAATGATATCCTCCGCGATTCCGATCTTATAATGATAATCTGTCGTTGTGACCTCTGACCCACGGATATCGATCTCTTTACCGGTAAAAGGATCGATTCGAAGCTTGCTGATATTCATACGGGCGGCAATACACCCCAGTGCAATCAGGATCAGCTCACTTCCTCCAGTCAGCTCAAACCGCACACCCGGATATTCCCTGATGATATCTGTCATCATTTCTATTGCCTGGTTCAGATCATCCTTCGGTACCTCTATAAATTCCAGTTCTGTATCGGGGCACTGATTATCACGAAAATGTTCAATATCGTGAATCTTTTTTGTGATCATATTATCCTTATGCCCCAAAAATATGATCTTTTCAGGCCGGTATTTTATCATAGCCATAACATTCTCCAATGGCTCCTCAGAATAGAATTCGACCATAACCTTTGTTCGTTCCATGCTGCCCCCATCTCCAATTACTTCTTTTTTATAACCATTTAAAAAATAGCTCTTTTAATATAATTATACGTTTCTCTTCCTTATCTGGCAATCTTTTTCCGACATCTTTAGACCTAATATTTGTATAATGAATATTATGCTATCGTCTATATAGAACTGCAAACATGTTTTTTGCAGCTCTGGGAACAAATAGCTGGAATAATCATCCAAAATATGCTAAAATAAATGATAATTATAATATATATGAATTATTTTTACACGGGAGAACACTATGAGAGGTCTGTATAAAAGAATCGTAACGATGGGCATGATAAGCTTCACCGCTGTCCTTGCCTGGATATACTGTATATTGGAATATCGAAATGAAGCTGTCTACGTTGCAGGCATTTCCCTCATTCTTGTTATATCTTTGTATGCTCTGCTGAATGCAGCTGTCAGCCTGCATATCGAAAAGGAGAATAAGCTCCACAATTATATCAGCGAAGTCATCAACAACAGCATTGCCCAGCTAAGGGAACATGATGATGACAGTGAGGTTGAACGTCTCAGCAAGGCAATGTATGTCCAGCTTCGTAAGACAAACACAATACTCTCACAGATGGCTGAAACCAATGCCAGCCAGGCTGCACAGAATCTTGAGGATCACGACAGACTTACCAGGGAAATGACCTCTCTCATAACTGATTCCATCAACAAATCCGTTAAGATCCTGATCAAATATAACCAGACAGACAATAACAATATGGTCTCTGCTCTCTCAGACCTGTCTGCAGGACTTGCAGACATCAGTCGGGAGATCGATCAGTTAAAGACATCGATTGCAGATATCAAACTCGAGATTCCTGACTTACAACAGATGCCCGTCATGATGTCTTCAGATACTGCAGAGACATATACCAAAACTGATGATATCAAAAATGACGATATCAAGGATGACGAATTTGAATCTAACAGTGTGTCAATCAAAGATGATGCATTTGAATCTAACAATGTGTCAGTCAATGAAGATGATTCCATGCCGGATCTTGATTCTTTCTTCAATGAATTCGGTGGCAGCGAGACAAAATCACAAGACGCACCATCTGAACCAACTGCTGATCCAACTGCTGATCCAAATCGTCCTCTTACACCGGACGAGATTGCAGCGCTGTTTGCAGCGTCAAGTGAAGATACAAACACGGATACTGTTGAAAGCAAAGATAACATGGAAGATATTGCAGAAAAGGATGCAGATGATACAGATGCTATTGCAGACGTAATTCCATTTCCTTCCAAGGATACAGAGACTGAGACAGCTGATGATCCGAACCGTCAGCTCTCTCCTGATGAGATTGCTGCACTGTTTGCATCTGCCAGCGGTAATTCAGTTGATGCAACAGCCAATTCTGATTCTTCAGATGCTACTACAGATAATATAGACCATTCAGATGATATATCTGACTTTGCAGCAGAACAGTCAGGTTCTCCTGCCGCAGATACCAATACGGCAGCACCGGCTGATGATCCGAACCGACCTCTCACTCCGGAAGAGATTGCTGCCTTATTTGCATCTATGCAATAATTAATTAACCTTGATAATGTTTTTCCGGATCTGCGAATTTGGTGTATTTACCGATCCAGCGCAGATCCACACTTCCGGTTTCACCACTACGCTGCTTGGCTATAATGATCTCAGCCGTCTGCGGTTTCGTCGTAGTCTCCGGATTATAATACTCATCCCTGTAAATAAACATAACTACATCGGCATCCTGCTCTATGGCGCCGGATTCTCTCAGATCTGACAGTACCGGTTTGTGATCCGGTCTGGAATCTACCGCACGGGATAACTGTGATAATGCAATGACCGGTACATTTAATTCTCTGGCAATATTTTTCAGCGCGCGTGATACATCAGATATAAACTGCTGTCTGGACTCCACCGGTCTGTTTGAACTCATCAACTGCAGATAATCCAGTATGATCAACCCGATATTATGATTCTGTTTTAATTTACGGCATCTGGAACGAAGCTCCGACACAGTAATGGCCGAATTATCATCGATATACAGCGGTGCCTTGGCAATTGCCTCCGTACTCTCGATCACCTTGTCCCAATCGTCATCTGACAGATTACCCAGTTTCATACTCTTGGAATCCACCATAGCATCGATGGCTATCATACGGGATACCAGCTGTTCCTTACTCATCTCCAGAGAAAAGATCGCGCACGGTGTTCCGTGCATAACAGCCAGGTCATGGGCGATATTTAAGACAAATGCAGTTTTTCCCATAGCAGGACGGGCTGCCACCAAAAGCAGCTCTCCGCCATGCATACCGGTCAACATATTATCGAGATCTGTAAATCCTGTCGGCAGACCTGTCACTTTTCCCTTATTTTTGGCAGCTTCCTCAATTTCTCCAATTACATTGATCACGATCTTGCTGATTGGAACCATATCCGAAGAACCGTTTCTATTCTGCACCAGGCGGAAGATATTCTGCTCCGCCGCCTCCAATATACTGTCCACCTTTTCATTGGCAAGATAACTGTCCTTGGCTGTATCCTCACACAATTTTATCAGACGACGCAGGATCGCCTTATCCTGTACGATCTGCGCATAATGCTTGGCATTGGCAGATGTAGGCACAGCTGCAATAACCTCCGCGATAAAAGAAGGACTGCTGATATCCTCCGGGACCTCCTTCATCCGCAGGCGATCCGACAATGTGACCATATCTACCGGTTTACCCTCATTATAGAGTTCAACCATCGTCTCATAGAGGATACCATACTGTGTATTATAAAAATCCTCTCTGGAAAGCAGATCCGCAATATCAGAGATCACATCTCTGTCCATCAGCATTGCACCGATCACAGACTGCTCTGCTTCTTTATTATGCGGTTGTATACGTCTGATACTATTTTCATCCATTGTTTTTCCTCTAAATCATCCTTAAGCTTCTTCTGTAACTTTGACACTGAGCTGTGCCGTCACCTTGGTATGTAATCTGATGTCTACTATATGGGTTCCAAGGGTTTTGATTGGCTCCTTCAGAACGATCTTCTTTTTATCTACATCATGTCCGAGCTGTTTTTTTACTGCCTCGGCAATCTCTTTAGACGATACGGATCCGAAGGTCTTTCCGCCTTCTCCAACCTTGATCGACAGCGTGATGCTCTCCTCCTTGATCTGAGCAGCCAGTGCCTGTGCCTCCGCCAGAATCTCTGCAGCCACCTTGTCCTCATGTGCTTTCTTCAGCTTTAACTCATTCAGATTCTTCGGTGTTGCCTCCAAACCCAGTTTCTTCGGGAGCACATAGTTTCTTGCATATCCGTCTGATACATCTACTATCTGATCCTTTTTCCCAAGACTTTTAACATCCTGCAAAAGTATTACTTTCATCTATAATTCCTCCTTAAATATATATCC
Organism: Wujia sp.; assembly: GCA_051877775.1. Taxonomy (GTDB): domain Bacteria; phylum Bacillota; class Clostridia; order Lachnospirales; family Lachnospiraceae; genus Coprococcus_C. The sequence continues at coordinate 36,287 of JBJEJF010000017.1, read as the reverse complement.
AATAGTCATCTGCAAAACTTATTCTATGACATTTTTGTATATTATGATTATTTTGTGCTGATATATTGTACTGGTTCCTGTCTTTTATAGCTTATACCTTATTTTTGAAGAGACGCAGTTTTGTCAGAAGTTTATTATTTTTATACTGACATCAATGTGCACGCGGAAGTGATGTCTGAGTGTCATCTGCGGATGGTAGGGGGATTACAGGAACGCTCGCGCTCCATTGGAAACGCAAGGGTACTAAGGGTGAGCCTATAGGCTCGCCCTAAGGACCCGCGTTTCCAAAAGTCCTTACATCCCCCTACCATCCGCAGATGACGCGAGTTCGCTGGAGCATGCACATGATCTGGTGTCAGGATAAAAATAATAAAACTTCCCAAAACTGCAAAAGTCATTCAAAAATAAGGTATAAGCTATAAGAAAGCAGGCGGGTCATACGATCTGCAGCACAAAATAATCATAATACATAAAAATGTCATGAAATAAGTTTTACAGATCGCCTTCTTTGTACATAGTATCCAGAAGTTCCTTGATCTGCGATATAGCCTGTCCGTCTGTTATACCCGGGAGCTGTGCACCTGCAATATTGGCATGGCCTCCACCACCCAGCTTCTCCATAACGACCTGCACATTCACATCATCCACAGAACGTGCGCTTATATATGCTGTTCCGTCCATCTCCGTTACCACAAAAGATGCCCGGATACCCTCTACATTAAGCAGATCATTTGCAACCTTCGCAGCCACAACAGTCGGTGCATCAGATGCCTCCGGCTGTACAGAAGATATGGCAAATGAATTCAGATATACCTCCGCATTCAAAACACCTTCTGCCAGCTGCCTGTAAGTATACATATCACTTCTGAACATTTTTCTGACCCTGACTACGTCAGCACCACTTCTCCTCAGGTAGGATGCAGCCTCAAAAGTTCTGACACCAGTCTTAGTCACAAAATTATCCGTATCTATCACGATGCCAGCATACATTGCGTCTGCCTCCATAGGCCTTACCTTTACCTTCTCATCAATGTATTGAAGCATCTCCGCAACCATCTCACAAGAGGAAGACGCATATGGTTCCACGTAGGAAAGTGTTGCATTTTCTATCTTCTCATTGGTCTCTCTATGATGGTCGAAAACCACGACTGATTTGGCCAATGACAGCAATTCCTCACATTCTGTCATACTTGGCTTATTGACATCAACAACTGTAAGAAGTGTCATATCATTCATGCTGCTGATCGCCTGTTCACTGTTGATGATCATATCATCACCATACACACTGTTCCCCTTGAAACCGGATATCACCGGTCTTATTGCAGAAGTCACTTCATTGACAACGATGTGCGCATTTTTACCCAGTGTCTTGACCAGCCTGTATACACCGACCGCTGCACCAAATGAGTCTGCATCCGGCCGCTTATGTCCCATGATTATAACAGTATCCTTGTTGTTGAGCAATTCCTTAAACGCCTGCGCCTTTACTCGCGCCTTTACTCTGGTCGTCTTCTCTGTACCCGAGCTCTTACCGCCAAAGTAGGATATCTTATCTCCGTATTTTACGACAGCCTGGTCTCCGCCTCTGCCAAGCGCCAGACCGATTGCAACTCTGGCATATTCATAAGCTTCTGCAAAGCTGTTTGACTCTGCACCGACACCGATACTGAGTGTGATCGGTATCTCATTTCCTACACTGATACTCTTGACTTCATCGAGTATGGCAAATTTTGTCTCCTTGAGCTGCGGCAGATATTTCTGTTGAAATACAAAGAAATATTTATCCTTTTCCATCTTTTTGCCGATGGCATCTATCGTGGACAGATACATATTAATACGACGGTCAACCAGAGCCTCAACGAGAGAATGTCTTACCTCCTCTGTATTCTCCATAACCTCGTCGTAATTATCAATATAGAGAAGTCCCGCAACGAGCTTCTGCTCCTCATTTTCACGCATATAGCGCTTCAGCTCAGTCACATCAAACAGATAAAATGCGATAAGTGCCTCACCTTTCGGGTCAACGACCGCATCATCATCCTCAAAGACTTCATCAAACTGTATCCGCTTGATCAGTCCATTGTACTTCAGATCCCCGAATTCAAGCTCCACATTGACCTGGCTTTGTGTGCTTAATACCTCCGTTCCGATCGTCGGAAAGAACGCCGATATATTACGTCTGATCCTCTTCTTGGAACCCTCTCCTATCTGCTCGACAAACAGATTATTGCCCCACAGAATCTTACCGTCTGTATCCAGCAATGCATACGGAACTGCAAGCTCCTTGAGCAGTTCTTTCTGAATCTGCCCCTGTTCGAGTGCAAACCGGAGCAGTATAGGCATAATACTTGATTTCGCCATAAAATACAGGATCAACTGGGTAATGATATATAACGATACCGTAATACTGGCGATCACTGCACATCTGAAATCGATAAAATACAGAAAAATGCACATGACAGCCAGCACCAATGATACCAAAAGCGGTGTCAGCATATATGTTTGAATTTTCTTTTTCAGAATTTTTTCGTAATTCATGATACCCCTCTTAAAAAATGCTGTTTACCTGGTCAGCTGAACCAGTCGCTCCTTCACCTGTTCCAGTGTCTCTGTATACTTTTTCAGCTTCTCGCGCTCCTCTTCGACCTTAGCAGCAGGAGCCTTATCAACGAACTTAGGATTTGCCAGCATACCGGATGCTCTCTTGATCTCTCCCTCCAGTCTGTTCTGCTCCTTCGTCAGTCTTTCGATCTCCTTTGCGATATCTACAAGCTCTGCAAATGGCATGTATACCACTGCATCGTGAATAACTACCGACACTGCATCATCCGCGATACCGTTCTTATTCTCCTGAACGATAACATCGCTGGCATAACCCAGCATACCGAAAAAGCTCTTACTTGCCGTAAATATATCTCTGATCTCTTCTTTTGGCGAAACGACATATACCGTTGCCTTCTTACTTGGTGCAACATTCATCTCACTGCGGATATTACGGATGCCTCTTACGGCTTCCTTGATCTTATCCACTGCCGCCTCATCATCCTTGAAATCATAATCCTTATTATATTCAGGCCAGCTTGAAATCATTATAGATTCTTCATCTGTCAATGTGCAGAATATTTCCTCTGTGACAAACGGCATATATGGATGAAGCAGTTTGAGGCCGCTTATCAACACTGTCTTGAGTGTCCAGAGTGCCGCTGCCTTTGTCTCATCCCCGTCATTCCAGAGTCTTGGTTTTACCATCTCAATGTACCAGTCACAGAACTCTTCCCACAGGAAATCATACAGCTTGGATACCGCGATACCAAGTTCGTATTTCTCCATATTGTCTGTCACTTCCACGATAAGATCATTCATCTTGGACAGAATCCATCTGTCTGCAATCGTCAGGTCTGACAGAGCTACATCCGAGATATCAGCCTTCTCTATATTCATCATAATAAATCTTGAAGCATTCCATATCTTGTTGGCAAAATTACGGCTAGCCTCAACACGCTCCCAGTAGAAACGCATATCATTACCCGGTGCATTACCCGTGATCAGAGTAAATCTGAGTGCATCTGCACCGTATTTATCGATGACCTCCAGCGGATCGATACCATTGCCCAGTGACTTGCTCATCTTGCGTCCCTGATCATCACGCACCAGTCCATGGAACAAAACGGTATGGAATGGCAGCTCACCGGTCTGCTCGATCGAAGAAAATACCATTCTGATGACCCAGAAGAAAATAATATCATATCCGGTAACCAACACATCTGTCGGGAAGAAGTAATCAAGATCTTCCGTCTTATCCGGCCATCCAAGCGTCGAGAACGGCCAGAGTGCCGATGAGAACCATGTGTCAAGCGTGTCTTCATCCTGCTTCAGGTTCGTACTGCCACACTTCGTACATTTGCACGGAGCCTCCTTGGCAACAATGACCTCGCCACAGTCCTGACAATAATATGCAGGGATTCTATGACCCCACCACAGCTGTCTGGATACACACCAGTCTCTTATATTATCCAGCCAGTTATAATATGTCTTATTCATCCTCTCCGGAATGAGCTTGAGCTTTCCTGAGACAACAGCCTCCTTTGCAGGCTTTGCCATCTCAGTCATCTTCACAAACCACTGCGGCTTCACAAGCGGTTCCACAGTCGTCTTGCAACGGTCATGTGTACCTACCATGTGCGTATGCGGTACGACCTTGACCAGAAGTCCCTGCGCATCAAGATCCGCCACGATAGCCTTACGCGCCTCATATCTGTCCATACCGGCATATTTGCCGCCCAGATTGTTTATCGTAGCGTCATCATTCAGGATATTGATCTCCTCCAGATCATGGCGTTTTCCAACCTCAAAATCGTTCGGGTCATGTGCCGGTGTGATCTTTACGCAACCTGTTCCAAATTCCTTATCCACATATGAATCCGCAATAACCGGTATCTCGCGGTCGGTAAGCGGCAGCTTAAGCATCTTTCCAATGATATCCTGATACCTCTCATCGTCCGGATTAACTGCAACTGCAGTATCACCGAGCAGGGTCTCAGGTCTTGTGGTGGCGATCTCTACAAATCTTCCCTCTTCTCCCACGACCGGATAATTAATATGCCAGAAAAATCCGTTCTGTTCCTCATGTACAACCTCTGCATCGGAGATAGATGTCTGACATACAGGACACCAGTTGACGATACGGGATCCTCTGTACATATAACCTTTTTCATACAGTTTGCAGAACACCTCAGTAACGGCCTTGTTATTACCCTCATCCATGGTAAAACGCTCTCTGTCCCAGTCTGCGGATGAGCCCAGTTTCTTTAACTGATTGACGATCTTACCGCCATATTCTCTTCTCCAGTCCCACACACGCTCTAAGAACTTCTCGCGGCCCAGATCTTCCTTTTCGATACCTTCCTTCTTCAGTGCCTCTATGACCTTGACTTCTGTGGCAATCGCTGCGTGGTCTGTGCCCGGCTGCCACAATGCATTATAGCCCTGCATACGTTTGAAACGGATGAGAATATCCTGCATCGTATTGTCAAGTGCATGTCCCATATGCAGCTGTCCGGTAATATTTGGCGGTGGCATTACAATTGTAAATGGTTTTTTACTTCTATCTACTTCCGCGTGGAAATATTTATTTTTCTCCCATTTTTCATACAATCTCCCCTCGATCTCGGAAGGGTTATATGTCTTCCCTAATTCCTTTGCCATGATGTAAAATCCTCCATGTATTTGAATATTAATTATCTATCTTGATCTTGTATGGAGCCAGAAGCTCCACGATATAGCTTTCCATGCCCGGATTATCCGCCACTGCAGCACGAAGTGCTGTACATGCGTTATCGCGGATTTTTTCACAGGTTGCCATTCTCTCCCGAAGATGTTTTCTCCTTTGATTCAGGCCGTGCTTGATCTCCACCATCTCTCTTCTGTCGATGATAGCGTCCACTTGTTTGATCCAGACATTAGGATCCCTCACACCGATCCTGGTCAGAAAAGTTACCAGTTCGTCATGGTACATCCTAAGCTCACTGTTCGTCTGATAATATTTTTTCTCATCACGAACCATTGTATTGTACTGTTCCCAGCGGTACTCCAGTTCCTTTGACGAGTTGACGTCATATTTTTCATATATATAATCCAATGCATTTGTATTGTTGATAAACTTTACCTTGACCTTATTCAACAGAGATATGGCGCGGTTTACCTTTGCATCTATATTCTTTATCTCATTCCTGTAATCTGTATATTTCAGATAAAATATAACAAACGCCAGCATGGCTGCTGCCCCAAGCATGAGTGCATATAACGTGACACTCTGTTTTGTGGCAAGTGCATATGCAAACACGATTCCACTGGACAATAACAACAGTATCAGAATCGTAATGATGACTCCACGGAGACGCTCTGCCCGGTCTGCATACTCCACTCTCATGTATTTCAGATCTTCCTTTTCTCCCTCGAGATGCCCCATGTCACTCTTCAACATGGAATCCCTCATCTCCATCTCATTTAAGTTCCGGATAGTATCTGTAACCTCTCCGCTGTAATGTGCCAGAATATTGTACTGCTCAGTCGGAAGAAGATTCTCTGATTGTATATACGTTTGCCTGTCTTTGTCAAGTCTGGCTATCTTTCCTGCCGTATCGATCAGTGTGTTGGCCATATCAATAGGAAGCTCCTCTATACGCTGGATATCTGTCAGATACTCCGTAACGATCTGGTATTCCCTCCTTGCCTCCTCCATATGTGAGGCGACATCCACCAGCTGCTCGCAGAAATCCTGGACCGTTTTCCTCTCATTTTCCACAACATTTCTGGCACCTGTCGTATTGATCTCATCATCCAGACTGTCCTGTCTCCTGCCGGCACTGTCAGATTTTTTTCGCCCAGTTCTTTTTCTGTTCCCCGGTTTCTTCTCCACAGCCTCTTCAGGTTCGGTCTTATATTCATTTGTATCAGCCGGATCTTCCTCATTCAGGTATGACCGGATCTTGTCAAATAAACCCATTAGATTGCCTGCTCTCTAAACTCATCCTTCAACTGTCCCAATATAATATCCATTCTCTTGTCATAATCTATCATATCTTTATTCATGCGGTTGTAGATAGCCCGCTGCAGCATGGTATAGATCGTCATTTCCCTGACATCCTCATTGGAATCTCCGATCTCCATCATCAGATTCTCAAAATTATCATCATCCAGATCAAATTTACGCATCTCCTGTCTGATCGTCGCCGAATCATTATATGCTGCAAACACAAGCAGATATCCCCGCAGGGATTCCTCGTTACCATTTAGCTCATATGCCTTAAGAAAATATGCTTTGGCATCCTCTATGTCCAGATTATTGGCAGATGCAATGGCTCTGTTGTGATATACATTACCTAAGAATACCTTATCCTGTATATCCTGCTGATTCTCTATAATATCATCATAGATAGATGCCGCCTTGATATATCTGCGATATCCCAGATATCCGTCTGCCTTTAATTTCTTCCTCTGACTTGCTGTGAGTCTGCGGTATTTCTGCCATGCTTCCACATAGGTTTTAATCTCTTCAGGCTCATAATAATCACCTTCGTTCAGTATCTCTACCAGAAGATCCTGCGCAAACGGAGTCTTATTGGACAATGTTACCAGCTTGGCAGCCAGCTCAGGCATTCCAAGCTCATCTCTGATCCAGTCGAATAATTTATCTGACAATGCGGATTTACTGATCAAAACCGTATTATTGTAGATATAAAAGCACAGTTCCTCATAGGTGTTGATCTCAACCTTTGTATTCAGGAATATGAAAGGGTGCGATGCCTCTTTTTTTGTACATAATATAATCTTTGACATTTATACCTCAAACTCCTTACGATATACCTTATTCGTTGTCGGAAACAGCTTACCAAATCCCATGTCTTTGATAATAACAGCGCCTCTGTGCGGATCCTCGAACTCCACCTCGACGGAGAACTTGGAGGTCTTATTCGGCCTCTTCGGGATACCATGCAGTTTCACGACCTCCCGTATCTCCTGTTCCGTCTTGCGGCTTCTGTATACCAGTGTGATCTGATCCGTGTCATCCAGTATAATATTGATCTTACCGTGAATATTATACCACTGGCGCCCACCCCGCACGATCGGGATAAACTTATCCTCCTCATCGCCACTGGAGATTCCGACGTCGTACAGAACATTCTCCTTCGTCTCAACAAAGAATCGTCTGTAGAACTCCTCATACTCACCACCAACCGCCTTGTAACATGCACCCTTGGTGTATATATTCTGTCCGGCAAAGACACGTCTGCCCTGACACAGAATGTTGCGTGATTTATTCATCCATTTCTCCGAGAACCCAAGTCCTGTCAGAAATACAGACGATATATATGTCTTTTTCATCTCATAGTCTGCGATCTTGGCAAATGTGACATCCATCAGTATATTATCGCCGCCAAATAATGCAAGATTAAACTGGGAGGAATAATCCTCATGCACGACACTGATCACCTCAGGATCCTTGCCCCTGCTGATATCGATTCTATAATAATTCAGTCCGTCCGTATTATAATCAAAGAGCGCCACACTGTTGACCCACAGATCACTGCTTTGATTAAATATATAATACAGACCACTATCCAGATGACTCGTGATCCGCACACACTCCTCCGGTATGCCCAGTTCCTTGTAAAATGTCCCAAGCACCTTAAACAGATCCTTGTTATATTCCGGAATCGTTATCACAAGCTGTTTTACCGTTGCACCCTCATACCTGTACAAAAAAGAGTCAATGTGCATCTTCAGCATGAGCAGAAACAGCTGTCGGAATGTATATCTGACACCATTTACATCAACGGTCTCCTCACTCCTGGCATTTTGGTAGAGCTCATCCAGAATAATACCCTCTTCCTTAAAACGGGCTTCTGATGCCTCAGAACCAACATACCAATCCCCCGTCGTTTTGCTGAAGAATAAAATATTCGGCATCATGTATGTCTCTTTGTTATTTAATTGATTTACTGTCTCCGGCTCACGCTTGATATCATTATAAAAACTGATTTGCGTGGAATCGGAGCACAGATCCATTCCAATATAATATGCCTCTGCCATGTCGGCCTCCTAATCTATACACTATAGCAATGTGAGATTCTCCTCAAACAAATGCACGGTATTCAGATATACATCCAGTGTCTCAAGTAATTCATTATCCTCACGCATTTCCTGGTTAACCAGCATACTGTTGATAATCTCAAATCTATTTCTGTCCTTGCGGTTAAATGCCTTCGTCTTCAGCGATTCACTCTCAACCACATAGGAAGTGCCAAGTATGTCATCATCGATATTGTACACAAGTCTCTCTCCGTGGAACACCACGAATTCCTTGACATACATACCCGGAATCATCTCATCCACACGCTCCGTCTTATATGTGAGCGACTGTCTTGAACCTGTATCAAACGCATAGCGAACCGATATCTGCTTGCCCGGATCGCTCTTATATATCAGATATGTCTTCAGGAACACATCCTGCGGCAGCTTGATAAAGGACTGGAAGCTCTTGTAGAACGGAAGTATTTTGCCCGCATCCATGAATCTTCCCACAGTCTCACTGATCCATTCCTTCTGATCTTCCGTATAACGGTCAAGCTTAGAGAAATGGGACAGCAGCGCCATCTTGGATATCTCATCATCTATATTACCCTTCATGATCTCAAGATACAGACAGTCAAACATACTGCCCGGTATCTGTTCATCTAAGATTAGATAGTTACGCGCCGAGAATCTTAAGAATGCCTTTACCACAAGTCCCCTGCTCCTGCCGCCGTAATATGCCGAAAAAATATCGTATATATACTCCACATTTCCCATGGCAAACATCATCTGTGCCAATGTGTTTTCAGCCAGGAGCGATACATCCTTCACTCTGTTTCTGACGGTCTTGAACAGGCCTGCCAGTTCATCCAGATCTCCTTTGAAATGGTTCATGATGTAGACCAGCATACGCTCATTGACCTTACCCATCTTATACAGATGCACACAGATCGCCAGGAGATCCTCGTTCAGGAAACCGTTAGAATCCTCTACACCGTAATCAGCAAGCTGATACAGCTCTTCCGAATCGATCTCCTCAAATCCATAGAGCTTAACTGCCTGAAATGCTTTATCGAACATATTCATGTCGACCATGTATGCGATAATCGTTCTTGCATTGGCATGATTCAGATACTCTATATCCAGCTTGTCCAGATATTTCACAAGGACATCTGCATCCAGATTCTCATGATAATATTCTATTATATTCAGATAAGCCTGTTGCTTGTAATCGTATGATATCTCATCACAATTGACAATGTCTCTGGCAGCATTTACCTCAACCGCCTTTTTGTAGGTAAAATCCCCCAGCTTTTCGTAGTTGTTCAGGAGGACTCTGTAATCCCTGGGACTGAATTTACAGCATATATCCAGATATGCTTTTTCATCTACGATGCGCTCCAGTCTGTATGGTATGGAACCGGCATAGCGGTTACCCTCACTGTCCTCAAAGATAATCGATGCCGTATTAGACAATATCTCTACATAAGCCTCACCATCGACGATCGGAACGCGCTGCACCTCTTCCAGTTCCTGATGTGTCACGATCACCGCCCGTACACCCTTATTAAAGCATACCAGCTTTCTCCTGAATATGATATTGATCAGTTTATCCGCATAGAGCGGGCTGACCGACTCCGGATCCAGGAACTCGTCATACAGAACCGTGAGGTCATCGCTGACCTTGCCTTTGATAATCATGTTTTCCATGAAATCCTGCATCGTGGTACAGTACTCATGATATACCTTCATATGCTGTGATTTGTTGTAGATGACATTGGCATACAGATAAGCCAGCTCTCTCTCATTCAACGTATTCTTATAATTCAGGTACATCAGTACCGACTGCGGGATCAGATCATATCTGGAGAAATTCATACTCTTCACAAAGCACTCATTCAGCCCGATAAATTTGAGTGAATTCTCCACCGCATCACGGTAAAATCTGTGATATTTATTATCCAGCTTATTTGCCCCTATCAACATGGAACAAATACTGCGCAAAACCTCAACATTTTTATTTTTATCATAGATGGCTTCCATGATCCCGAATATCTTGACATCAAATTCACGGAAAGACCCTGCAAGTCTGATAAACTCATCCACGACCTCATCCGACAGATACTGATGTCTGAGCCCCCATCTGACGGCCGTTATCTCCAGATCCGTAATATGCTTTAACAGCAGCGGATTGTTATTCCAGATCTCACACAGCTCCAGGTACATAATGCAGCTGTTAAATCCCGCATCATACAGATTGCTGATCTCCTTATAGAGCAGGGATGCGTCATTTGCATAGCTGTCATCAATAAAAAGCAGAAGCCAGAAATAGAATATCTTATCCTCCTGTGTCCTGAAATTGCGTTTGATCATATTTCTGGCACGGTTGATAGTCTCTTCGTCTTTCTGTAACATTGCCTTCAGGTATGCATAGTAGCAGTCCTGTCTCGGATCTATCTTGGTGTTGTCCACATCTGCCTCGATACGCAGGAACTCCTGCTCGACCTTCGCTGTATCCCCCTGCATAATATTCATATGCATAATGCCGATCCTGTACAGATCTTCCTCAGGCACATAGCGGGCAAGATTGCCAAATGCAAATTGTGATCTCGCCACATACTCTTTTAATGGCAATCTGTCCATACGATAATCAAGATATGCATGTACCAGCCTGGCCATATTGGCCTTGACCATATGATTCCTGTTGCCGGAGCGTGAGGAAACCGCCGGTTTGGCCTGTGGTTTCGCCAGTATGATCTCTATCTCTATCGTCTGATATATATTCTGGATCAAAATCTTACCAGTGTTGGTACCCTCCGGAATATTCTCCGGCGAGATCAGTACATCCAGAGAAAACATATTGCCGCAAAAATCCGAACTGATTATATTTTTTCTGGCCGGAATAAGGAAGTCAGCCTGGGACTTTACGACCGAATTCGTATAACCCCATGTATTCTTGCTGATATCGATAGTGATCTTCGAGAGCTCTGTCGGCATCTCCACATTGATCTTAGCCTTGGATACTGACAATGTAAGTGCACGTTTCTTGTGTACATAGACAAGGAACTCCTCCAATGCCTGATTGACCGAATGGCTCTCCATCAGGCTGGCATAGATCCTGCTCAGCATCGGATCACGGTTGATAAATGTACGTTTAAAATCATCCCGGGTAAACACACGCACAGCCTCGCCCCAATTGCTCTCAGCAAGTGTGGCAAACTTGAACAGATCATCGATCTTCTGATCTCCGTACTTTACATACGGGTTGGTGATATCGATATCATACAATATCTTAAACTCTCCACCGTCAGTGATCACACTAATGTGTCCCTTATAGTTCTTGCCTGCCTCCAGACAGGTCGCATCAAAAGTATATTTGACATCAAACTTCTTGTTGATATATGTATGATTATCAAATCTCAGAATGTATCTGCTGTCATACACCATGGCTTTGATGACATGATCGTTGGTACTTTTGACAGTAAAGCTGCCCTCATAAACCGTCCCGGACTCAATATTAAGTTTTAAGAACTTCTCCGAAATCTCAACCTCAGGTCTGTCGACCTGAAATTCACCTTTCGCGTAATGTTCTACGATTCCCTTCATTTGTTCCTCCGTATTAATCCGCATCTCAATTCTAACGAAATATATGCAGATTAAACATTAATTTATCCTTGCCATAATGCAAGGAGCAATTTATAATGATATTATATTCTGCTATATTACATAACAATATAATTATACAAAGTAGATTATAACAGAAGATTTCAAAATTTAAAAGACATATAGGGGTTATTTATCGAAAAATTAGATTGCGTAACACATTTATCTAAAGGCATTTTATGTAATTGCTATTATGCTACGAATTAATCGTATTTGTGTTATTTGCATCTTTTTGTTGTATGACTTTTGCAGTTCTTTGGAAGTTCTATTACTTTTACACTGTCATCAGTTCATGTGCACGCTACAGCGAACTCGCATCATCTGCGTATGCAGGGGAATGGAAGGACTTTTGGAAACGCGGGTCCTTAGGGCGAGCCACAGGCTCACCCTTAGTACCCTTGCGTTTCCAATGGAGCGCGAGCGTTCCTGAAATCCCCTGCCATACGCGGACGACGCTCAGACATCACTTCCGCGTGCACATGATGACAGTTGCAAAAGTAATGAACTTCCGAAAAAAACTGCGTCTCTTCAAAAAAAGATGCAAATAACACAAATACAATTAAAAATCCATAACATAATAGCAATTATATACGATGCACTTTAAACAAATGTGTTGAGCGGCATCTATGAATGAGAAGGGGGATCTATAATGAATAACGCACCACTTCGTCTGGAGCAGTATGAAACTGTACTTTTTAACGCTAACATGAATCCGCTGGGAGTTCCTGATTCTGTCACCAAAGCAATAGCTTCCAACCTGGACAGCGTGATCCGCAATCCCAGCGATTATTATGACAAGCTCAGACAATCTATCTCTGCATACACGGAATGCTCTCCTGAACACATCGTTCTGGGTAGTGGTTCCACTGACCTGATAAGACTTTTTCTCGCATTGATCGCACCCAAAAAAGCAATGATTCCGGTGCCGTCCAATACAGATTACGAGAATGATCTGAATATCTATGGATGCGAAACCGTATTCTATGAGCTGAGCGAAGCAAATAATTACATACTTGATGTTCAGGACTTTATAGCTGCACTGGATTCTTCTTACGATATGATTATCCTTCCGAATCCAAACAATCCGACATCACAGATCATCTCCGGAGACGATATTGAAACAATTGCAGAAGCCTGCAAAGAGCTCGGTATTTTTGTTTTGATCGATGAGATGTACATAGAATTTACAGAGAATTGTCAATCGCTGACAGCAATTCCACTGGTTCAGCACTACGATAATATCGCAGTTTTGAGAAGCATATCCAAATTCTTCTCCGTGCCGGGGCTTCGGCTTGCATACGCTATCATGAACAACCCTGACAACATGGAAGTCATCAAGATGACCGCGACGCCGAACACCATATCCACATTATCCGTGATCGCATGTACCGAGATGTTCCACGACCACGCATACATTGAACGGTCCCGCTCCCAGATATTTACAGAGCGTAATCTGATCTATTCTGCCATGAGCACATGTAAGAATCTGAAGCTGTACAAACCATATGCCAATTTTATGCTTGTCAGAATCTTAAAGGCAGATATGACCGCCGGCATCCTTGCCGCCAACTGCAATCTAAAGGGTATCGTCCTCAGAAATTGTTCCGACATACGCGGGTTAGATGACCAGTATATCCGTTTTTGCTTCATGAATCCCGCACAGAATGATTTAATGGTTAATACAATATTAGAGCAGCTTTCCTAAGCTGCTCTTCTCTTTATCTTCACAAATATTTTCCTGAATACCCAGACAAGACTCCTTCGTCCCAAATCAACAACAAGACAACACAGATACATTGCCGTCACCGAGATAAACGCATTGAGCAGAAGTTTACCCGGCGTTCCTGACGCATATTCCGGGATATGAAATCTCGCCCAGAAATGTCTTACAAAAAGACCACATGTATGAATCAGATAGATTCCAAAAGCCGACTTTGAGATCATATTGATCACGCTGTTATGTCCCATATCCAGATTCAAAAATGCCAGGAACAGCATCACTGCCTGCAATATTACCAGAATATTGGCATAGCTTGTATATGTTCCGGAAAACCATGCCAGCACGAAATCACATGCCGTAAGTACCAAAAACAACAGAAGATATCTTATTTTACCCAGTTTTGGCGGATATTTCCTCAGATATCCTCCAATCAGGTAGAGCATCAGGAAATTCACAATCGTATATCCTCTGCCACTTCCCTCCTTTGTCACAGTCCCCATGCCATCCAGAATTGCCTCCAGATGGAAATAATCTGCTGCCCCTTCCACGATCGTCGGGTAGACGGAAAACATAATCAGACTGATCACGATCAGGTTCTCCAGCTGTTTTTTCCCGAGATGGTCAAACAGGGGATTGATATATGCAGATATCATATACATCACGCAAAACAGTACAACGAACCAGTTATTTGGCAGGAAACATACGAGCACCCCCGATGCAGTGAGCCCTTCCAGTCCCAGGTACACCGTAACGATATAACATACCAGCTTATAGCCTATGCTCATCAGAAGCAGGTTCACCGGTTTCCATATATTTCTCTTCTGTGTAGCACTCAGAAAATATGCAGATATCAGCACAAAGCAATCTACCGCGCAGATAGAAAACGCTTCCAACAGCTGTAAAATCCGCATATTGATCCCCTCTGCCCCCGCAAAAGCGCCTCCCATCTGTCTATTATTATAGTGCAATGTGACCACCATAAACATCAGCAGACAGCGAAGCAATTCAATATTAGATTGTCTTTGTCTACTCTTCACCTGTTCCACGTCGTCCTCCTCTTTTGCAGCCTGTTCATGTCTCTATGGTCTGAACAGATTAAGTGCATCCGTAACCTTTTTCATATCATCCCCGGTCATCCCGACCCACAGAGGCAGAGACACCTCCTGTTCTGCAAGCTCTGCTGCCACAGGATAATCATTCCTGCTGTATCCAAGCTCCAGGTAACTTTCCTGAAGTGGAACAGGAATCGGATAATGAATGAGTGCCTTTATCCCACATTTATCCAGATGCTCGATCAAAGCATCCCTCTTTTCCGTAAATACCGGGAAAATATGCCAGACATGCTGGTTCTCCGGCGGGATCTCCGGCAGCCTTATCACAGGGTTATTCACATGACCCACATAATATTCCGCGATACGCCTTCTCTGTGCTGTCCAATCATCCAGATGACGCAGCTTGACCCGGAGTATTGCCGCCTGAAGTTCATCTAATCTGGAGTTAAATCCTTTATAAATGTGTTTATACTTTTCTTCTGATCCATAATTGCGAAGCGCCCTTATCTTACGAGCCAGGTCATCATCATTAGTTGTAACTGCTCCCGCATCACCAAAGGCGCCCAGATTCTTACCCGGATAAAAGCTGAACCCTGCTGCATCTCCCAGCGAACCGACCTTTGCACCATTCAGCATGGCACCATGTGCCTGTGCCGCATCCTCGATCACTTTCAGTCCATATCTGTCTGCAATCTCCCGGATCCCCTGCATATCTGCCACTCTTCCGTACAGATGTACCGCCATTATGGCCTTCGTCCGGTCTGTGATCTTTTCTTCTATCCTGCCGATATCCAGATGACAGGTTTTTGCATCTGCTTCCACAAATACAGGAACCGCCCCGCAATAACTGACTGCAAGCGCCGTTGCAATAAAGGTATTGGCCGGTACCAGGACTTCATCTCCCGGACCTATCCCATAAGCTGCCAGAATCAGATGAAGCGCATCCAGACCGTTTCCCACACCGATGCAGTGTCTGGTTCCGCAATATGCCGCATACTCCTCCTCAAAGGCTTCAAGCTCTCCACCCATAATAAACCAGTTACTGTCCACGACTTTATTTACTGACTGCATCAGTTCCTCATGTATCTCTCTATGAATATAACTCAAATCTGAATATGCAATTGTATCTCCCATTGTCGTAACCATTCCTTTCCCGCCGGATGTCTATGCCTTCACAAATCTCAAAAACTCGTCATAATCTCTGATATAATCCTCTTCCCTGTAATAATCGGAAGCAAGTACAAGCAATACCGCATCAGAAGAAAAATCGAACATCTCTCTCCAGATATTGTTGCTGATGTACAGACCCTCATAAGGTTTCTCAAGCGACACGATCTTCTTTTCCTCTCCATTGTCCATCAATATCTTACATGAGCCATGGATACAGATCAGTATCTGTTCCAGAGATTTGTGTGCATGATATCCACGCCTGACACCCTCTCCTGTATCATACATATAATACACCCGCTTGATCTCAAACGGAATATCCTTATGCTCCTCCAGCGCAACAAGCTGGCCTCTGTCATCTCCGTGCTGCTGAAATGCGTATTTAATCACCTGCATTATTTTATCTAACCTTCCTTCCCGGGAGTCTGCAACGTAATTCCATGTGCACCTTCCCGCTCCTGTCTTCTCGCTCTCAATTCAAACATTACCAGACGCGGATTGGTCACCGCCTTTAATAATGTCCCGAAATATTTTCCACCTATTGCATCTGCATGTTTTTTTCTTCTTCTCAGTTTGATCCATTTGTCAAGCTGCGATCTTCCTCTGATTGTAACATAATGATCAAATATATTCCAGAACTCCACATTATCCTGTCTGAGTTTCCTGTTCCATGCCTCATTCGGAGTCGTGGATACACCCTCCCCGACCTCGTAACGGACAGCATATCTGTCATACAGTTTCATGTATACACCATCGACCAGCGCCAATGCTGTCGCCCAATCCTCACAATAGATGACCTTATCCCTCAACATAGATATATATTTTATATAATACTCTCTTCTGGCAAAAACCGACGCCCCGCAGACCCAGTCCTCAGATATGAGGAGATTCTGCGTTATTCTTCGTTTATCGGCATCTCTGTATGCCATTATATCCCGCGGCGCATGGCACGAGACAGGGACACGGACGCCGTCCTTCATCCGAAATCCTGCCATCAGACCAAAGCAGCACGGGGCATGTTCCCGCTCCATAAAATCTCTCACATCCTGCAATGTCTGTGGCATATACAGCTCATCACCTGCACCAATCAGCTTGGCATATCTTCCCTGTGCCGCAACCAGCCCCCGAAGCATATTCCTGACAGTTCCCTGATTGTTTTCACTGTCCATAAGCCGGTATTCCGTATACCCCTTCTCATGCAGAAAATGATCTATCCACATAAAATGATTGTCCTTAGACGCATCATCACAGATGATGATCTCCGTCTGTATACCCTGCTGTTCGACGATGGATGTAAGTGTCCGCTGCAATTGTTCTATCGTCGCATTATATGTTGCAACTATCACACTGAATTCTATCATATACTCTGCACACCCTTCTTTGCTATCTGTCATATAACTCCAAACAGAAAAAGGATACGCAGCGCAAGCTCACCAGCCAGTCTCTGCCGCAGCCTTTTTCCATAGAAAACTTTCTTAAACCATTCTCCGACAGAACAATGCTCTCTTCCGAACAATGCAAGGATCTGTCGCTCCTCCGCGGTCAGCGAATCACGAAACGTCTTGTAAAAATAGCGTATTGCATGCTTTTCTTTCCTTGCAGAAGGACCAAGCAGTTCCTCTTTCACAAAATGTCTGATCAGGCTTCCATTATCGGAATCCCCTGCTGTTACCGCTCCCTCATGGCGAATATGCGCCGCCGTGCTTCTTGCGTCATAGATTGCCTTGCCAAAGCATGCAGCTCCCCTGAGCATCCATCTGTCATGCAGTTCCTTCCCCGGATCACAGGACAGGATCATCTTCTGTCTTGCCTGTTCATTAAATACAATGGTAAAACCTGAACCAGGCGTATAATACAATACATCTGATAATTCCAGTCTGTCTTTCTGTACCGGCGACTTGCGTATCAGTGTTCCATCCTCGTCTGTGTAATCTGAAGCAGTATAGTATACCAGCATTTCTTCCCGATCCTCACGTTCGAGCCTCTCCACGGCCCAGCTGATCTTATCCGGATACCACATATCATCCTGATCACAAAACGCATAATACACAGCAGGCTCACATTGTCTTGCCATGGCATAAAAAGTTCCCGGACAGCCCAGATTGATTCCGTCCGGTTCAAGAAGTATCATTCTTTTTTCTGTATCATGACCGGCAATATATTGCCGGATAAAATCCACTGTTCCATCCGTCGATCCATCATCACGGATGTATATATCTATATTATGATATGTCTGTGCCAGCAGACTGTCCAACTGCTTCTTCAGATATTTTTCTCCATTATAGACAGCAAGCAGAATATTTACCTTTGGTTCCATGTCATCCATCCTCCATCTTTCATCACAGCCAGCCGATCAGGAAAAAGAAACGCAGCATGATCTCATCCGTCAGCTTCTGCCTGAACATATGCGGGTAGAAGGTCTTGCGCAATGCCACGATCAGATTATATTTTTTCCTGACAAACAGGGACAAAAGTTTCCTGTCTTCCTCTGACAACCTGTCGCCATACAGTTTCCAGAATTCTGCCAGCATAATACGTATATTTTTCATGTTTCCGCCTATAATGAATTTTTTGATTCTCCATATCTGGAATTTGATAAAATGCATTCCTCCCGCACTGACATTATTTCCTGTCCTGCGGTATCTCACCGTCGGTCTCGGATCATACACGACTCTGCCAAGGCCCTGACACAAAATATAGGTCCACCAGTCATGTCCACAGGAGAACTTCGGCACATTTTCTGCCATCATATCTCTCGCCACTCTGTTAAAGACAGAATTAAATCCTAGTGGCATACAATCTGTAAGTGCATTGCGGAAACTCGGATGTTTCTCTGCCGTCTCAGGTGCAGCATGCGCTGCAAATTCCATTTTTTCATTATAGAAATCATAATTTGAGAAATACAATACCGGTATCTCTCCATGCATTTCCTCTTCCTGTGTCAGACGCTCCACAGCCATCGATATTTTTTCAGGCATCCATACATCATCCTGGTCTGCATAAGCATAATAATCTGCCCCTCCGCAATGTGCGACCAGCCAGAAAAAACTCTTTATAAATCCTACATTCTGCCCTGTTTCCAAAATGATCTTACCCTGTCTTTCATACTCCCGCAGAATATCAGGTGTTCCATCCTGCGAACCGTCATCACGCACATACAATGTGATATCGCTGTATGTCTGAGACAAAATACTCTCTATCTGCTCTCTGATATATTTTTCTCCATTATACGAGGATAATAATACATTTACTTTCTTCATAATCCAACTACCTTCTGCCTGTTTTCATATCGATCTGTCATCTTACATATACGGATCTGCTAATCTTTTTTGTTTCTGTTCCGTCTTTTTCCCCGCCGGTGTTGTTTATATTTATCGGAGTCATCATCGATCAGATTATCATTGGTATCAAATGTCTCATCCGTCTCAGCAATAAAGCCTCCCGGCGTTTCATATATTTTATTCAAGCTGTCGTACAATCCGGGATTTGATCCATATGTATCAGAATCCTTCATAATGACAATATATTTTCTTGATTGATTCTGTATCTGCCTGATCATATCATCTGCATTCGTGTAGGATTCCGCAAGATTACCGCAGATAGCCTGCATCCAGCAGACATCATATGCATCTCCCATGAGAAGCATCTCCGATGTATCCTCATCTTCTATCATATCCTCGCAGATATAGCGGAACAATTCCAGCTTATCCGTACTGTATCCCGGTGTACGAAGGAAATCACGGTTAAAAGCATAGATATCAAAATACGGTGTAACAGTTGCCCTTCCATATAGTTCACCATGTTCCGTCACAAGGTATGATTCTATGTTAAACACCATCATAAGCACCATTACACACCATACAGCAAACCCACAATTGACCAGTACTCTCGTCTTCTTCTCAAGCCATCCGAGGCCCACAAATGCGAGGAAAAACAACAGAAGCCATACGATATAATAATTCTTATAATAGTAATAACCGGATACTCTTCCTCTAAGCTCCTGCACAGCCATACCAAGCGTACATATGCACTGAAGCGGTATCATATATAATATCAGACTGTTCTTCTTTTCTTTCACCAGCTTCATGTATCCGCAGAATGCAAATGGAAGCAGTATCACAAAATTATTCAGAAAATTCCTGTATATACCACCCTCCAGTGCAATCTGTGATGTCACTGTCACATCCGTCTGTGCACCAAATATTCCTCTATACGTAAACCATAAGCCGATTGCTGTAGGTATCAAAAATATCCCCAGACCTGTCCATATCGTTTCCAGTGAAAACAGCTTGTGATCCAGGAACTTCGTCCACAGCATCCAAAGCAATATTGAGAAGAATACAATGGGCATAAACAGGACATATGATTCAAATACGCTGAGACAGCCAAGGGATAGCATCGTGATTCCAAGCCATCTCGGCAGTTCATCATGCAGCGCCATATCCGCCACCGCAAGCACATATGCAATTACAGTGATACAGAGTCCCAGATAAGATGACCCAAACAGCGTACTATTCTCCGGATAACCCAACACATACAAAACCGTAACTATAATTCCTGCCACAGCAAGGTATCTGTCTGTACAGTATCTCCGTATCAGTCCCCAGAATATCAGACCTGCCAGCAGAAGATACAGAACATCACCCAGAACATAAATTTTATAATATGTTCCCGGGGAAAACACCGGCGCAAGCATCTCGACCATAAGTCCATTATGAAGTGCAGCAAAATACATTGCATCAATATCCTGCCCCTTCACTACTCTCATTGCAGCGGCAAAATGCGCAACACCATCCACAGAATTATAATTTATGCATAACGCTGTACCACCATATCTGACCACCGCAAACCAGAGGACCACACAAGCCAGAACACACCACACAACAGCATCCGACCACGAATATTTATAGTACTGAATCTTTCCGGTCCGTAGCACGCACCACCATAATGCCAGCGCTGCCAGCAGATCGCAGATTCCAATTGATACAATATTAACCGGAAGATGAACAAGGGACAGCACAGCTGCCATCAATGTCTGATACCCCATCACCGCCAGCGCCGTAACGGGAATCCAGGTTGCCCCATGTAATCTGTTTTCACTCTTCCGATACATATATCCACCGCTTAGAAGAGCAAAAAGTTCCAGTATATATACCACCGATTTTATAACAATAATATTCATAAGTCTCTATCTCTAACACACAAAGCCTAATTCGCCTTGCGTCCTTCCTTTTTCCCTGATCGGATATAGTGCAGATAATACAGTTTCAGATCCGATCCAAAGGCCTTTTTAAGATCAGCATAGCGGTTTTTATATATCGATACACTAAATTCTTCTGATCCTCTCCGGCCTTCCTTCATACCATAAGTCACAAAATGCTTCAACACCGCAGCATCATCCAGACCATACGCTTTTCTCACGTCGCTGTACTTGCTGATATAATAATTATAATCATACACAGCGCTGTAATCTATACCATTATACACTGTCTGGTAACCCTTTGCCTTTGTTGTACCTGTTGCAATGCGTCCCTCTTTTTTCCCTGTTTTGATATAATGCAGATAATAGCTCTTCAGATCATTTTTATATTTTTTTCGAAGATCTGAATATCTGTACGCATATGACTTGACATTAAATGTTGACTTGGCCTGACGCCCCTCTTTCATTCCTGTTGTCACAAAATGCCTCAGTACCGCCACATCATTCGAGTGATATTTATTCCACAACTCAGGATATTTTTTTATATAATAATTATAGTCATATACGGCACTGTAGTTTATTCCGCCATATACAGTAGTCGGATTCAGACAGGCAACGATCTTGAATGTGACCTTTTTGCTTCCTTTATACTTTCCGACACCTTTGATCGTTATGGTTGCTGTACCTCTCGCCCTGTTATTGCTATATGACAGAACATAATCCACATCTCTGGTCAGTTTTTTACCCTGATATTTTACTGTCGGTGACGGCTTGATCAGATTACCTGTATATTGTCTGTCAGCCACTTTACTCACGGTAAATTCACTGGCTGAAATAAGAGTTCCTGTATTCACCTTTGATGTAAACGCCTTGATTCTCGGGGCAACTCCCATATCCGGATATTCCTCATAGAGATCCGATATCGTTCCATTTGCATTGATATAATAACTCTGATCCGCCTCCGAATGACATTCGAATTCTATCCATGACTGACTGCCCGAACAATCCACATAACAATACGAATAATCCCTGCCTATCTCCAGAGATTCTAATGTATAGACGACGGAGAATGTATCCCCTTTGCTCAGCACGACAGGTGTATCAAGCTCTACCGTATAATATCCTGCATATGTTGTCTCCCCGACTAAAGGTGTGGTAAGCATCGGAGTTCCGCTCGTCGGATCCCCCGTCTCAGGATTCTTATATATCTGTACACTGTACCTGACATTGGAGCTGGCCAGCGCCACGGATACCGCTTCTATCTGCTCTCTGGTCGATCCATTTACGGTAAATACATTGGCCAGTGAATTGCCATTACTGATCTTATAACTTGAGCTGCCGAATCCGCCATCGTACTGATAATTATAATCATAATTATCTGCACTTTCCATAATAAATGCAAACGCATCCTGCTGACTGAGACATGTATCCATGTAGGATACCCAGAAATATTGCTGGTCATCACCCCAGCTGTTCTTGATAAGCCATGCTCCCGGATACATCGGTCTGCAATTTTCGCTGAAGTTCTCCGCAGGATAATTGTCATCCCATCCAACAATCATAATTGCATGGTTGGAATTCTTCGTATAATCCTGATACAAGGCATCCGTCTCAGAATTATAATAGTAATATGTGGACATATAGACGGCACTGGCTACTGCACCGTAATCCATAATCATCTTTTTTACATCATCCATATTTTCCATGGATACAATGTACGCACCCTGCATATGTGCCACATCCTCATATGCCAGAGAAGAAGGCAGTGTTGACACTGTAGAAGCATTTTCATATGGAGCCAATGCCTCATCAGCTGCTCCGCACCACGAGGCCAGTGCAAACATAGTAAAATAATTGTTGCCCCCCACCGACAGATAATCTCCTCCTATAGGATTCGTATAGTCTCCCTGAAGGTTACCCAGTGGATCATTTACATGGTGATAAAAGAAATATGCAAGCTGATATTCGGAAAAATCCAGTGTTGAAACAGTATTCCCCATACCTCGTGCAAGCAGGGATGCTTCACCTGCACCAAGCGCCGAAAATGCCCAGCACGTTCCATATGGCTGCTGATCCTTGACAGATGTAACGTAGCCTGCATCCCTCGAATCATAAGATGACGGAATGGCACTGTAGAGAGCCGGGAATTCATCTGAAGGCTCATAATAATCTACCCGGACACCATCATCTTTATAATTGCAATATTCATTCATTACAGCATCATCGTCAGGGATCTCATTATCTGTTACTTCCTCTGTATCTGTCGTATCGAACCCATCTGTATTATAATCATCAGATAATGCATCTGTATTCGTCGCTGTATCTGTTTCCACATCTAAAAGTCCACCCGTAGATTTCTCTACCGAAGAATCCTGTTCTGACGTCCGTTCGTCTGCCGGCTTTCCCTCATCCCCATCATTTGAACTATAATAATATATAGATGTTGTGTTTTCACGCGAATATTTATCTACCGGAGCCACCTGACACATTCCAAGCACCATAACAGCGGCCAACGACGCAGAAATTAATTTTTTCTTCATGTCATCATCCTTTCTCTCAGTCATCCGAATTATTGTACTACCAAAGACCTTTTACTACTCCATGCTGAATAATACTTCCTACCGGACATCGTCTTATATGTCCTGATCCGCACATAATACTTTTTGCCGGTTACAAGGTTATTCAGTGTCTTTGACTCTATATTTTTGCCGGTCATCATCACTGTTTTAGCACCCGACATACTACTACTGGTTCCGTACTGGATCTGGTAGCCTCCTGCCTCAGAATTCTTCTTCCATTGTACCAGCATCTTACCGCCTGTCTTAGCCGTAAGACTGTCGAGAGATGGTCTGCTTATACATACTGTCTTCGTGGCAGCAGACGCAGCACCTCTCACGGAACCTTTGTATGATATTATATAATATGTATATGTTTTACCATTTCCTGTTGCCTTTGTATCCGTCCATTGCACCACGGAACCTGATGTAATCGTCTTCACTTTTACCGACTTGCTCTGTCCGGTCGACTTGCGGTAGATATCATATCTGGTCGCACCGCTTACCTTTTTCCATGTCAGAGTGATTCCTTTTTCAGCATTGACAGCCTTAGTTATACCTGTCGTTCCGACATATATCTTATTTTTAACAGATGATCTCTCACTCTCTTTATCTCCGCTGTATGCTGCAATCCTGTAATAACAGGTATTACCGCTCTCTACACTTGTATCCAGAAAGCTGTCTGTAGATCCGCCGGATACCTGTTCCAGTTGTTCATACTTAGTCTCTCCTGCCAGTTTTCTGTACAAAATGTAGCCATCCGCCCCCTCAACGGTATTCCACATAATCTTTATACCGGAAGTCGTGTTGGTAAGGGATAAAATAACCGGCGTCTCAGGTACAAACAATTCGATGACAGTCACATCACACTGTGCATACACATTATTCCCGGACCTGGCAATGATTATCGTTGTTCCGGTTGCTTTCGCTGTGACCGTTCCATTCTGATCTACCTCCGCAATCTCAGGAGATGTACTGATCCATTCCAGTGTTTTATCTGTAGCATTTTCCGGTTTTACTGTTGCAGTGAGTACAAAAATATCTCCCTCGTACACAGTCGCAGTCTTCTGAGACATTTCTATGTTATTGACTTCGACAGACTGATTCTTATCATCCTGATCACCAGAATCGTCTCCGTTATCAGCTTCCGTCGTTGTTGCCTCTTCCGTCGTCGTCGGCTTCTCTGTCGTTGTTGCCTCTTCTGTCGTCGTCGGCTTCTCTGTCGTCGTTGCCTCTTCTGTTGTCGTCGGTTCCTCTGTCGTCGTTGCCTCTTCTGTTGTCGTCGGCTTCTCCGTCGTCGTTACCTCTTCTGTCGTCGGCTCCTCTGTCGTCGTTGCCTCTTCTGTCGTCGTCGGCTCCTCCGTCGTCGTTGCCTCTTCTGTTGTCGTCGGCTCCTCTGTCGTCGTTGCCTCTTCTGTCGTCGTTGCCTCTTCTGTTGTCGTCGGCTCCTCTGTCGTCGTTGCCTCTTCTGTCGTCGTCGGCTCCTCCGTCGTCGTTGCCTCTTCTGTTGTCGTCGGCTCCTCTGTCGTCGTTGTCTCTTCTGTTGTCGTTGCATCCTCCGTCGTTGTTGCCTCTTCTGTCGTCGGCTCCTCTAGCGTATTCTCAGGTATATCATAATACATGAGCTGCTCTGCCGCCGTTGCATTCGGTGTCTGTCTAAGTGTATATGCGAGCCTGTTCCCAATTCTCGCCATACCATAAATATACCCCTCGCTTGTATCTGGAATGTATACTGTTGTTCTATCCAGCGAAATAAGATCCATCGACTCTATTGTGGTCGGCGTCGAATAATACAATATATTACCCAGACCTGCCAGGCGTCCGAACTGTCCTACCCAATATCCACTGCTCCCCCATACATTCCAATACTGTGTCTGCGTAATCAGAGAATCCGTACTCTGTGTCTGGTAATCGGTCTTTTTGATCTCAAAATTACAGTCAGAACCAACAATGTAATACCAGTTTCCATCGTAATAATACATATAACTCCCGACACCATTCCAGAAGCCCTGTTCGAGACCTGTATCTGATGCCCCGGTATATGGTTCTCCAGGCATCGTCTCTGTCAGATAATCGCTTCTGTCACTATCATCAGACGTTTTATCCATAAGAGCATCTGTACTTAACATAAAATAATCGTGTCTTGACTGACCCAGATTGTCCCACACCGGATCATCCCATGTCACATCCACATGATACCACTTTCCATCTATCTTTACGATATTCCATGCATGCTTTGCATTTTCACTGGTTGCCATTCCACAGCTGACTCCATTTTTGCGAAGGAGATACATATAAGCCAAAGCATACCCGTTACAGACCGCCTCGCCATTTACCAATGCACCATATGCAGAATAGTCTGCATCTTCCAACGTTCCTGCATTGTAATCCTCTATACTGTAAGCCACTGTATTAGTCAGATATTCATGATATGCAAGCGCGATCTCAAGCTCAGACATAGAAGATGTATCAACTGCACACATTGCCTTGTCCACGGCTGCCAGAAATGCTGCCTGCTGTTCCTTGATCACCGTCTCAGAATCTCTATATACGAAACTGATTGCCACAACTGACAGATCATCCGGTGAGTATGAATAGCGAAATGATTTTACGTAGAATAACTCCGGATGCATATTTATAATACCAAATACAATATTACTTATATTTCCTGTCGTAATCCCCCATCCGCTCACATCGATATCAGATTCTATATTCTGCATGGCAATAACAAGCTCATCATCATGACTGTGATCATATGTATCCTCCGATGCGCGCTGTGCCGGTTGTTCAAGCATTCCGCCATATGTGAGAAGGCCTTCCAGAGATATTTCCCTCTCTCTGTATAGATCTTTTTCTTCTGCATATGTACATATTCCACAATGAAAGATGAGCACTACAGCCAAAAACATGGATGTAAATTTTCTCCATATATGATTTCTCCTATCCATACAACCCCTCCTGTCCAATCTGTCTCAAAGCAAAAAATCCCTAATATAATTTTACGCTACCACCAAATGAATGTCAAAACAAATATACCCAAAACGCAGGATTCATTGCAAAAAAATACCGTCCGGGCATACAACAGAATATCTTCAAACTGCTGTCATACCCGGACGGCTTTTATTATTTATTTACTTCTTGATTGTCACAGCCCGTTTGCTGCTCCATGCAGAATAATACTTAACACCCGAAAGAGTCTTGTATGATCTCACTCTGACATAATACTTCTTATTTTTCGTCAACTTAGCGATCGTCCTGGTCAAGGTGGAGCCTGATGTCAAGGTCACGCCTTTTGCATTGGACATATCACTGTTCGTAGAATACTGTATCTGGTATCCTGATACTTTGCTGACTTTTGACCACTGCATAACAATCTTACTTCCGGCAACA
The DNA here is from genome assembly GCA_051877775.1 of Wujia sp. Classification (GTDB taxonomy): domain Bacteria; phylum Bacillota; class Clostridia; order Lachnospirales; family Lachnospiraceae; genus Coprococcus_C. Next base: position 8,966 of record JBJEJF010000017.1, on the reverse strand, counting down.
TTTACAGCACTTGTAACCTTTGGTGCCGCTACACATACACAAACCTTAGCTGAAGATGGATTGCTTTCTTTTCCCTTGCCATAGGCTGTTACCCTGTATGTATATTTGGTTCCGTTTGCTGTCGCATAATTAATGGATGTATCCACATATGCTGTTCCATTTGTTACTGTTGCGATCTTTTTGAAATCACCTGTACTGCCATCCTTACGATATACATAATATCCGTCAGCCTGGCTCTTCTTTGTCCACTTCAGGCTGATTCCCTTAGTCGTATTAACAGCCGTTGTAAGCTTTGGTGTAGCTGGTACGATATTAAACTGTGCCGTAAGCGTCTTAGAATAATAACCAATACCCTGAACAGTAACTGTCGCTGTTCCGACATTTACATTATTTGTATAAGTAACCTCATAATCTGTACCATTTTTCAGGACGGTGTCCATATATTTTACAGTGACAGAAGGTTTTCTTTCCTTTCCGCTATAAGACACACTATCATAAGACAACGTGATTACAGTATTGTTTTTGGTCAATTCTGTGTTCTTTACAGTCACTCTGTATGTTCCATACTTGCCACTTCCGTCCAGTGCTTTTGCGGTGATCGTCACTACACCTGCTGTGACAGGAGTCACCTTACCTGTCTGGTCAACAGTTGCAATCGTCTCATCTGAGCTTGACCATTCAACTGCCGGATTTTCAGCATCGGCAGGTGTAACCGTAGCAGTAAGCTGCAGATCAGAATCCTGTCCCATCATGATTGTGCTTGATGATCCTGTGATCTTAATGCCACTGACTGCCTGAACAACGGTTATATCCAGTCTCGCAACAGCGTCTCCGCCTGCTGCCGGAGCCGCAGTTATAGTTGCCGTACCTACTTTGTTCAGTTTAAGCAGACCATTTGCATCCACTGAAGCGATGCTTGTCGCAGATGATGTCCATACGATACCATTGTTCTCAGCATCTGCCGGCTCATATGTTGCTGACAGCTGATATGTTACACCTGGAATATTACTGAGTGTCTCAACGGCATTTCCATCATAATAGATCGTAACTTTCTCAACATCAACAAGCTCTTCTATAATGCTCTCATAATACTCAGGATATTTCGTCTTGACCCAGTCATAGGCAGTTGAATTCTTAAATACCCTAAACTTCATGTATGTATCACACTGTGCGAATGCATCATCCGCAATATCTGCCAGCTTGGTTGATGAATTAGTACCAATCGCTCTTGTAATCTTAACGCTCTTGATATTCTCACAGTAAGCAAACATCTTCTCCGGAATCTTCTTCAGATTATCCGGGATAACGATATCTCCTGTTCCCTCATCGGAACCAAGATAGCTACAGCCCGCAAATACTGATTTTCCGATTGAAGTCATGTTTTTATTTGTACTTATGTGCAGATCACCTGTAAAACCTGAACAGTTCGCAAATGCAGCATCTCCGATTGATGTCACACTATCAGGAATATTAATATCTCCTCTGAGTCCGGAACATGTATTAAATGCATTCTTACCGATCGACTTGGTTGTCTCCGGCAGTTCCAGTACTCCGGTAAAGTTGATACAACCCTCAAATGCACCCTCTCCGATCGTCTGAAGACCCTCCGGAAGATGCAGATCCACATATGCAGGCATCTTGAATCCTTCCGCATTTATCACAGTCTCCAGTTCATCCGTTGTAGTATTCAGGAGACTTGCCAGATCCTCAGTTGTAATACCGAGCTTCTCACATCCTGAAAAAGCCTGTACACCAATTGAAGTTACGCCTGATGGAATATTTAATTCACCAACCAGGCCTGTACAACCGCCAAAGGACAGTTTGTTGATCTTGGTAAGACCACTTGGAAGTGTCAGCTCTCCATTCAAGCCGATACAGCCACAAAATGCGCCCTCTCCGATTCCATCTCCGTTTACATTGATAACGCTCTCCGGGATCTCAAGTGGACCTGTCAGAGATTCGCAGCCATAAAATGCGCCTCCGTTAATAAGTGTAACAGAGTCCGGAATAACTAATTTCTGTATGGTATTACCATTCTCATCTTTAACTGTATTACTCTTAAGGCTATAACAATCACGGAATGCCTGATAGGATATCTCTGTAAGTCCTTCCGGCAGTGTCAAAACACCATCCAGTGATCCGCAGAGCTGAAACGCATTCTTACCCAGTGATGTAAGTGAATTCGGCAATGTCAGATCTCCCACAAGACTTGCACAGTTATAGAATGCGCTGTCCCCAATCGTCTCCAGTCCATCCGGCAAAGTAATGGTTCCATCCAGCTCTACGCAGCCATAAAATGCTTCCTTACCAATAGCGGTAACATCCTGAGGAATAACGAGGGCCGGCTTACCGTCTGCTCCAAGAGAACATGTAAGTTTCTTACAGTTCTTAAATGCACCCTCATCGATCGTCACGATCGTGCTCGGGATAGTCAGCTTTCCATCTAATAAAGAACAATTATAAAATGCCTGTTTGCCAATAACCTTCGTACCTTCAGGTATCGTAAGATCTCCGGTCAGCTTGCTGCATCCTGAGAATGCACTCTCTGATATATCACCGACACGAAGCAGTGTAAGGTTCCCTTTCATCCCGGAACAGTTGGCAAAAGAATACCTGCCAAGATCGATGCTGGCATCTGCACCGAGCAGCTCACCATTTAACTCATTTGATATAACCAGATCGCCGGTGAAGCCAGTACAGCCATAGAAAGCATATGCTCCAATCTTGGAGACAGATGCAGGAATCAAAAGATCTCCCGTCAATCCTGCGCATTTGTAAAATGCATAATCACTGATCGATATCACACTGTCCGGGAATGTGATATCTCCCTTGATGGTTGTAGAATCAAATGCATGCTGGTTGATGTTTTTCAGTGTCGCAGGGAATTCTACCCCTACCTTATCAAGAGTCGATTCATATTGTGTATTTGTATCCTTGGCAAACGCATAATCATCGATGGTTGTAACCGGTTTGTCATCGATGTAAGCCGGGATCACCAGAGTATCCGTAACCACAGACAATGGTATCAGTCTCTTAATAATTACCTCTGTCCCATCATCTGAATACTGGTATACATAACCATAGGTTTTTCCATCTTCCATGTACTCATAGGTTATTTCATTTGCCGTGACAGCATCCTTCTCATCAGAATCAGGGACCAGAGTATCTGCTTCTGATACCGGCTCTGCTTCCGTTGCCGTTGCTATCATCTCCGCTGCATCTTCATCCGTATCTACAGACTCCCCAGCTGCGGTCTCCTGTATCTCACCTGATGCATCCGCTGCATCAGACTCGATCTGAACAGGTTCTGCTGCCATAACAGACAGCGCAGCATTCGGCATAGTCATTGCAATACATACAGCCATAGCAACGACCTTGCTCGTACCGCCTTTCTTCATAAATATACCTCCTCCTTTAACACGTCTGATCTCCAGGAAAACCAGACATACATTTTTTACCAGATAACATTATTTTATTAGTAAAACCATGTCTTGTCAATTCTTACATACCATTTAAATGACAGACTATTTTGTTATCTTTAAACTCTTAGCCGTACTCCATGCAGAATAATATTTCTTGCCGGAAACCGTTTTATACGTTCTGATTTTTACATAATATTTTTTATTTTTATTCAGACCGGAAAGTACTTTTGATACCGTATTTCTGCTGCTCACACTTACAGTCTTCGCACCGGACATACTGCTTCCGATACCATATTGGATCTGGTAGCCGCTTGCGGAAGAATTTTTCTTCCATTGTACCAGCATCTTTCCGCCTGTTTTTTCTGTAAGTTTGCTGAGCGTCGGTCTGCTTACAAATACCGCTTTTATGGAAGAAGAATTTGCTCCCTTCACCGAACCTTTACATGCAACAATATAATACTGATACGTCTTTCCGTTGCCGGCAGCCCTTGTATCCGTCCACTTTACAGTACTTCCTGATGTAATTGTCTTTACTCTGCTGTATTTACTTGCACCTGATGCCTTACGATATATTTCATACTTTGTCGCGCCGCTTACACGCTTCCATGTAAGGGTTATTCCATTTGATGCATTGACAGCACCAGATATCGTTGTCGTTCCGACATAAGTCACTTTGCGATTGACCGACTGGCTGCTCCTGGTATCTCCACTGTATGCAGCCACCTTGTAATAATATGTCTTGCCACTCACAGCACTCTTATCTACATAGCTTACTGTTGAACCACCGGATACCTTTTTCAGAGTTTCATAATCAGAATCTCCACTCTTCTTTCTGTATATAATATATCCCTTTGCATCCGCCACCTTTTTCCATGTGATCTTTACACCTGACGCTGTGTTGGTCAGCGACGAGATAGATGGCGTATTAAGTACAAATGGTTCCGTTACTGTCACTATACACTGTGCAAACACATTACTGCCGTCTGTTGCCTCTACTCTGATCACTGTCGTACCGGCAGCCTTTGCCGTGACTTTTCCCTGCGCATCCACCTCAGCAAACTCTGGTTTTGTACTGCTCCACACTACTTGCTTATTTGCTGCATTTTCCGGACCGACTATCGCAGTAAATGTCAGTGTATTTCCTACATCTATGCTCGTCTCTGAGATATCCGGCGACAACTTGATACTGTTTACCCTGACTGGCTGATCAGGATCTGTCGGATCGTCCGGGTCGTCCGGATCCGTCGTTTCCTCACTGGTGGTACCTTCTGTTGTCTTATCCTCCGAAGCAGTGGTACCCTCTCCTGTTGTCGACTCCGTGGTGATCTCTGTCGCCGAGCCCGTCGTGGCCTCAGTCGTGGTCTCGGTCGTCGATCCTGTCGTTATCTCAGTTGTGGTCTCGGTTGTCGATCCTGTCGTGGCCTCCGTTGTGGTCTCGGTTGTCGATCCCGTCGTGGCCTCCGTTGTGGTCTCGGTCGTCGAGCCCGTTGTGGCCTCCGTTGTGGTCTCGGTCGTCGAGCCCGTTGTGGCCTCCGTTGTGGTCTCGGTCGTCGAGCCCGTTGTAGCCTCCGTTGTAGCCTCCGTTGTGGTCTCGGTTGTTGACCCTGTTGTGACCTCCGTTGTGGTCTCGGTCGTCGAGCCCGTTGTGGCCTCCGTTGTGGTCTCCGTCGTGGTCTCGGTTGTGGCCTCTGTCGTGGCCTCCGTTGTTACTTCTGTGGTGGTCTCCGTGGTGGCTTCTGTCGTAGCTTCCGTCTTTTTTTCTATGATCTCATAAGTAACTGTTTTGGTTCCTGCATAATCTCCTGTTCCGGTGATAACGATCTGTCCTGTTCCCACATTGACATAATTCTTATATGAGAGTGTATAATCATAATTTTCTTCCAGAACAGTCCCATTGTATTTTACTGTCGGAACAGGCTTTATAGCACTTCCTGTATACTCAAACTCTGTCTTATCCAATGTTACTTCGGCATCACCGATAGACAGCTTTGGTGCCGCAGTAATCACAACACTGCAGGTATCACTGACACCACTTCCATCTGTTGCCGCAGCCTTTACCGTAATTGTTCCCGCTTTCTTGGCTGTTACCAGACCTGTGCTGTCTACAGATGCATAAGTTCCCTGGCTGGTTCCAAGTGTCCACTCCACAGAACCATTTTCCAGATTGTCCGGCTCACATACAGCGGTGAGCTGAATGGTATCTCCTTCCACGACAGTTACCGACTCCACGTCCTTACCATCGTGATATATAGCCAGAGAAGTCATAAGAACAGGCTCCTGAATCATATCCTGGTATGTGTCAGGATAATAATTTTTAAGCCACTCATACATAAGGCTATCTGTCTCGATCTTGAACTTCAGGTCTGCACTGCATCCGGAGAACGCATCCTCAGCAACATCCGCTAAACCTGTTGATGTATTTTTACTTAATACATGGGCGATCTTAAAACTCTTGATATTGGAGCAATCAGCAAAAGCTCTGCTTTTAATCTTCTTGATACCGGATGTGATAACCACATCTCCCGTTCCTTCATCTGTTCCAAGTCCACTACACCCGTCAAATACAGATGTGTCAAGTGTACTTACATTGACAGAAAGCGTAAGCACCAGATCTCCCGTAAAGCCACTGCATCCCTTAAATGCGCTTGCACCCAATTTAGTAATACTTTTCTGAAGAATCAGGTCTCCTGTGAACCCACTGCATCCCTCAAATGCAGAGATTCCCACAGTCTTGACCGTAGCAGGAATATGAAGTTCTCCCGAGAATCCGGAACAATCCATAAATGCACTCTGATCGATCGTCAGCAGACCTTCTGGCAGCACCAGATCCTGCTCGCCCGATGCAAGTCCCAAACCTGTACAACCGGAGAAAGCAGAGACACCAACTGATGTCACACCAACCGGAATATCAAGCTTACCCGTAAGACCTGAACATCCGCAAAATGTCTCCTTATTTACTGCAGTTATTCTGGACGGAAGCGTGAGTGTCCCATCAAACCCCGTACAATTCTTGAATGCAGCTTCACCTATCGTAGTGACCTTATCCGGAATATTTATATCTCCTGTCAGGCTCACACAACCCGCAAATGCAGATGTTCCGATACTTGTAACCGATTCCGGGATCACCAGCCTGCTTACCTGCTTGCCATCCACTGTTACAGTGTCACCTGTAAGCTTTGTACACTCGTTGAACGCATAATTCGGTATGCTTGTAATTGATGCAGGCAGGACCAGTTTTCCATCCAGATTCTTACAACCCGCAAACGCACTCGCTCCTATGCTGGTAATCGTATCTGCAAGGATCAGATCTCCGGTCAGCCCGGAACAGTCATAAAATGCACCATCTCCAATCGTCTCGATCCCCGATGGCAGCTTCAGCTCTCCGGTCAGTCCGGAGCATCCGTAAAAAGCATTGTTACTTATCTCTTTTATCTCTGATGGGATTGAAAATGTACAATCTCCCTCTGCTGTCGAAGCTGTTGTAAGCTTGCTGCAGTTATAGAATGCTTTTTCACCTATACCGGTCACACTATCCGGAAGAGAAAGCTCCCCATCCAGCGCTGAACAATTATAAAATGCACTTGCACCGATCTCAGTCGTTCCTTCCGGCAGGGACAATCCACCTGTCATATATGTACAACCGGAAAATGCCGACTCCCCTATCACACATGGGCGTTCAATAGTAAGTGTGCCTTTTATTCCTGAGTTGTAAGCAAATGCAAGATTACCTATATTGATCTTCGCATTTGTCATCTGTGTTCCAATCTTATTAGATATCGTTATATTCGTTTCACCGGCGGTCTTTCTGCAACCGGAAAATGCAGATACACCAATCTCCGTTACAGAGCCCGGAATCACAATGTCTGCAACCATATTTTTACAGCTGAAAAATGCCTTTTCCCCAATGCGTGTTACGCTGTCAGGTATCGTTACTCCCTCAATATACTGATTGCTTGCAAATGCACTGTCGCCAATCTCTGTCACTGCCAGCCCGTCGATCTCCGATGGTATCACCAGACTTTTTCGTTGTGTCAGGCTTGTCAGACCCGTAATAGTGATTCCGCCATCCGCATTACTCTGATACGTATAACTGACCCCATCCTCTGCCTCATAAGTCCCGTCTGTCTTTACAGAATCCTGTTCAAACGGAGTGATAAGGCCATCACCCGACTGCACATTTTCTGTCTGCGCGGCTGCCTGTACAGGAATCATGCTCCCAGGTGCCGCCATAGCCAGGCAGACCGCCAGGGCAATTGCCCTGCTTGTTCCACCCTTTCTCATACCAAAATACCTCCTACTTCGTAACTGTTAAACCCTTTTTTGTGCTCCATGCAGAATAATATTTCTTGCCAGCCATCGTCTTATATGTCCTGATCCGCACATAATATTTCTTACCTTTGACCAGTCCTGCCAATGTCTTTGATGTCGTATTTTTGCCAACTATTGTCACTGTTTTAGCACCCGACATACTGCTGCTGGTTCCGTACTGGATCTGGTAGCCTCCTGCCTCAGAATTCTTCTTCCACTGTACCAGCATCTTACCGCCTGTCTTGGCTGTAAGACTGTCAAGAGATGGCCTGCCTACACATACCGTCTTTGTAGCAGAGGATGCGGCACCTCTCACTGATCCCTTGTACGATATAATATAATATGTATATATCTTACCATTTCCTGTTGCTCTCGCATCTGTCCATTTGACCACGGAACCTGATGTAATCGTTTTCACTTTTACCGACTTATTCTGTCCTGTCGACTTGCGGTAGATATCATATCTTGTTGCACCGCTTACCTTTTTCCAAGTCAGAGTGATTCCCTTTTCTGCATTGACAGCCTTAGTTATCCTGGTCGTTCCGACATATATCTTATTTTTAACAGATGATCTCGCACTCTCTTTATCACCACTATATGCTGCGATCCTGTAATAACAGGTTTTGCCGCTCACTGCCGATGTGTCCAGATAGCTGTCTGTTGTCCCACCGGATATCTGTGCCAGCTGCTCATACTTTGTCTCCCCTGTCAGCTTTCTGTACAGAATGTAGCCATCCGCCCCCTCGACGGTATTCCAGGTGATATTCATCCCCGAAGCCTTATTAGAAAGGGCTGTGATCGTAGGAGTCTCCAGTACAAACGCTTCGGAGACTGTCACCGAGCACTGTGCATACACTCCATTTGATGATCTGGCAATAATCACTGTCGTTCCCGACGCTTTTGCTGTGACCTTTCCGTTCTGGTCAACCGCAGCAACCTCCGGAGCTGAACTGATCCATTCCAACGTTTTATCCGTTGCATTCTCCGGCTTTACAGTTGCAGTGAGTGTAAAAGCATCTCCCACCTGTACAGTTGCTGTTTTCTGCGACATCTCAATTCCTGTAATCCCAACCGGCTGGTCAGGATCTACCGGATCATCCGGATTATCCGGATCTGCAGTTGTCTTGTCCTCTGTGGTTGTCTTGTCCTCCGTGGTCGTCTTATCTTCCTCGGTTGTCTTATCCTCCGTGGTCGTCTTATCTTCCTCGGTTGTCTTATCCTCCGTGGTCGTCTTAT
>JBJEJF010000016.1:0-17129 GCA_051877775.1 Wujia sp. | reverse complement strand
GGCAGCCTGCAGATATGTGACCGATATCTTATCACGGTATTTGTCCCGCAGCTTCCGTTCCACATCAGTTGTTATATTGGAGCAAAACAGCATACGTTCTGTATCACCTTCGAGCACAAAGCAAAGAGATCCCGCCTCAAGTAATCTGTCCTCCCTTGCATCTGTGTCCTCATCCCAGGCAGACAGGACCTCCATGGACATACCCAGGATATCGATCCGATCACCCTCCTTAAGCCAGCTTACATCCGGACAACTGTCCAATATCTTACACGCCGTCTCAACACTGTTTTTATTATCCTCACTGTCTCCCGTCTCAAGATATCTGTCTCTGTTGATAGGTGCCGCATAGATCTTATCTATAACAACGCCGTTATCTTCGGATAAAATCGTATTAAACGCGCCGACATGCTTTTCATCATAGTTGGTGATGATCCACGCAGCAACATGTCTGTCATACTGATCCAGCAGCATAAGAAGTTCTCTGCTCCTCTGTTTACTTCCCCCATCTATGACAATCAGGTTGCCCTGCTTATCCTCCACCGTGTACATCATGAGGTTCTTGCCGCTACTTCCGTACTGCGTTACACGAAAGCCCTCTGAACCCCCATCCGGAAGCCCTGTATTCGCATATATCACATAATTATACATGGATATATACGGAACATATCCGTAGGTACTGAGCACCTCTTCAGGGACCACCTTCCCTGCATATGTGATGACAAAATTGCATCCCTCATAAGCTGCATTCATAAATACATAATCATAATCCGGCGCGTCCGACTCAATCTCCTTCGCCACGCGCTGATTGATATCCGAGATGGCAGATATATATCCCTCCGCATTTCTTCCATACATAAGACTGATATTCTGATTATATTGTCTCAGATAGCAGTATAGTGTTCTGGGCGCTGCCACTCTGGGCGAATCATCCAGCTGGCATATCCGGTCCGCGATATCCACTACCTCCTGTGGAAGCTTATAGTAATTCGTCGCCTCTACAAAAACCGTATTATCTGCATAAATAAACTGTCCACTTACAGCAACGACCGCCATCATACCCACACATACCAGTGCACGCAGCCACCATCTGCGGATCCGCCCAAGGATACCCGCAGCAGCATATGCGATACACGGAACCACAGGAAACATCCACATCATACGCCAAAATACATTATCCAGAAGCTTCTTCCAGATGTACGTATAAAAAAAAGGATTCAGTATGACAAACATCAAAAGAAGCGACGGATACAGAAGCTTTCGCCTCATTTCCTTTCCCGCGCATCCGATGTAGATCAGACTGAGTGCATACAATACCATTATCAAACTGTTACCGGAATATGAGACAAAGAATTCATATTCCTCCCGCAAGATATCCAGCATGAGACTTTTCCTTTCGTAATTACAGTAACCCGGCATAGATCATGCCATATATAAGTGTCGGAATACAAGCCACACAGACTCCGACAAGCTCTTTCCACCGCCGTGATACGATCACATACCACAATCCGTAGACGCCGGTCATGATTCCCGCAAAAAAGATGCCCATCCCCGATAACAGGCACGAGCCGAGGCTGACCACGGTAAGCAATATATATATTCTCCCATTTGATGCCTCACCACGGGCATGATACAGCAAAAGAAGCGTATACAACAGCATCGGAATAGCCACTGCCGCAACGACAGCCTTTCCCTGCCAGATACGAACCAGTGTTACAGTAGACTGCGTATGGGTCGTATTACAGAAAAACATATTGATCCATGCAATAAATATAACAAAAAACAGTTTTTCAAATATCCCCGCACCAAACAGTGCCTCGCCTATTAACCAGAATATCATATAAGACATCCCAAGCAAAATAACAGGAAGTATTGTGTGGGCCAGAATCGTCGGATGGATTCCTACAAGTTCTGCCATAAGCGCCGTGTATATCATCCATGGAGAGGCTGTGTCCTTAGCCACACTTGATGACTGCTCGTACGTATATGCATCCCCGGTAGCAGGATTGTTGACAAGCATCTGGTCATTTTCGTAAGCCTCAACCGCATTGACGATATATCTGGAATCATCCTTATCCAGGTGCATACGAAAAACGTATTGATAACACTGCAATCCGATCAGTCCAAACGCAATGAGGGTCAAAACAAGGATACCGGCTGTCCTTTTCCCTCTGCCGGCCGATGTTGCCCCGGTCTTGTCATCACTGTTTGTAATACCGGCGTCCATAGGTTCTTGTCCTGTCTCACAGCTTTCCTTTTTTCTTCGCCATACAATATAAACAATCTCCAGTACCACTATAATCAGGATACAGATACACCAGATGACCACGGCTGACCGGAATGATCGCTTCATGTATATGAGAGGAACCCCGATCAGTTCAAACACTGCCCACATCATGATCTGCCCCACTACGTACCGGAACAATATACCGGAGAAAGAAGGTTTCTCATATACATGAATAATCTTTGCCATTCCACAGCCAAGCAGCATGGGAATTATCAAAAATAAAATTGTTATGCGAAGTCCTTCCAACAGCATCTCTTATCTCCCGCCATCCGTAAACACTGTCACTATCGTATGAAGCAATATCTTAATATCCAGTGACAGACTCCAGTGGTCTATATAATCCACATCCATTTTTACAACGTCCTCAAAATCCAGAACCGTATTTCTTCCATAGGCCTGCCACATACCGGTGATACCCGGTTTCATAGTCAGTCTTCTTCTGTGACGACCCTCATATTCCTTGAATTCTGCAACCGTCGGCGGTCTGGTTCCCACCAGACTCATATCACCCTTCAGTACATTAATAAACTGAGGCAGCTCATCTATACTGGTCTTCCGGATAAACTTGCCAACTTTCGTGATACGTGGGTCATCATCCATCTTGAACATCAGGCCGTTCATCTCATTTTGCGCCATCAGATCCTTTTTCCGCTCCTCCGCATCGATATACATGGAACGGAACTTGTATATATAAAAATATCTTCCACCTTTGCCAACTCTCTTCTGTTTGAAGAACACCGGTCCCGGGGACTCCAGCTTGATTGCCGGTGCCACAAAGATCATTGCTATACCCATGATAATGATGCCGACCAGACCACCCAGGATATCGATAGCCCGCTTCACAGCCAGCTTCTTATACGGATAGATCCTGTGCGCAAATGTCGCTACGGTAGAACCACCCATCCTTCCAAGAGTAACATCAAATCCCTCAAATTCTTCCAGAATATCGAGCTTGAGATTGACGGTAACACCCATCTCCTCCAATGCAAGAATGATCGGCCTTATTGACTCCGTATTGTCATAATTGATATCAATATATACCTCATCAGCCACCTCGCGCCTGATATATTCCAGCATGTTATCACCATTGGCCACGATCGGAAGCCCTTCGATCTCAGTCCCGATCATATCCGCATCTGCATCCATTACAATGACTGACTCCAGCCTGCGCATCCAGTCCTCTCTGGCATTCCGCCCCTTCAGACATTTCTCCGCCCTGTCCTTCGTCGTAATAATGATCACCTGAAGTGCACTGCTGCCTCTGCTCCGCTTAAGCAGGATCGACTTCACAAGTGTATGACACAGCCACATGAAAATGATCGACAGTGCGACAGTGATCACATACACACCTCTCGGGAATTCATTATCCCTTTTTCTAAGCAGCTCACAGATCGCGATCAGGCAGGCAAACACAATATTGCGCTTAAACACAGACTTCAGTTCCTCGAACATTCCCCTGCCCGTAAAATTCATATCTCCGGTATAAAACAGCAGAAGAACGATATAAGATATCACGATCGTCAAAATATTGTCGTTCATTCCCCGTAGCATACGTTCTTCCGTAAAATGCTTAAAGAAAAACAGCCACAGATATCCAGACAGATAATAGGCCCCCAAAATGCACAGTGCATCTGTAAAAAACAGTATGATATTCTGAATTCTTTCTTTTGTTCTGCTCATATTTTCTCCTAATCCTTTCACGCCAGTGCCCTGCCGTGAGGCCGCCTCAAGTTGTAATTTCTAATCCTTTTTCTCACCAAGATTGTAACATTCCCTGTCGAACCAGGCAATATTTAATCTAAATATACCACATATTACATACATTAATGTAATAAAATAACATACAAAATATTATTCAAGCAGATATTTTCTGCCGAAGATAAGATCGTATTCAATCGAATACAGCCTTTTGATCTCCGGGCTTGTCACATCGATCTCCCATGCCGGATGAACGACCGGATAAGTGTCCCTCAGATCATACAGAGCATCAAAGTACGCACTGTACGATACACCGGAATCCCTGAGTATCTGCGGAGCAAGCTGTGCCAGGGAGATATACTCCGCACCCACAGACAATTCTGTATAATTGGAATACGCATATATCGGTGTGCAATATTTTTTGTATGGATCATCCAGATATCCTGCCTTCTCATTCAGACGGATCGACGGAAGATGATCACCGAAAATATATATATTGACCGGTCTGTCCAATCCATCACAGTATTCAAACAGTCTCCCCAGCTGTGTATCCAGATCATGAACAGACTGGCTGTAGTTGTTGACCTCCTGTATCACATCTGCACTGTAAACATCTGAAGATGCCTTGATCTCTGTATCAGTGTATTTGTTATCATACAGACCATGGGATGCAATCGATGCACCGAAGATAAATGCCGGGTCATCTCCACATTCCTCCAGCTCATCTATGATACAATCCACCATAACATCATCCTTCACATAATTATCTCCCAGGCGGTCTGCATCAGTAATATTCATATCCTCAAGACTGATAAAATCATCGAAGCCCATATTCTCATATACCGCTCCCCTGGAGTAAAAATCCTCACGGTTTGCATGGATCGCAACCGTATAATAATCGTTATTATTAAATTCTCTTGCCAGACCTCCCGCTCCGTTTTTGCCGGAATTCAGATAATTCTCATATTCCACTGCTCCGTTTGTAAAATACATATCGGATAATCCCGTCAATGCTTCAAATTCTGCCACAGCAGTCCTGCCGCCATAAGATGGAGATATACAATTACCCACCCGGTATGGACTAAGATTAGCCAGCACCGGTTCATTAAATGTCAGTCCCGGAACAGACTCTATATCATAGAGAGATTCTCCCAGAATCAGTATAACCGTAGGTCTGACATCATTTTCTGTGGATGTATCCTTGTAAGCCCGGATCTCTTCCACAATATCCTCACCATAGCCCTCAGGCTTATTCATATTATTATTGCCTGTAAACTCTGTCAGTGTATAGACTGAAAAGCCATATTTTACAATCTCACTGTTCACATCCAGCTGTTCTGTGCCAACTGTTATACCCATGCTGTAAAGCCTTCCTGTCAGCACAAGAATGTCCACCAGAACCATGACCAGCGCCACGCTGATTCCGTCCCATCTGAAGGTCGGTCTGAAAAATGCTGCCAGTTTCTTTCTCCAGATCACACACATTACGATCAGTACCACGATCAGGACACCGGCAAGAACCAGAACCGCTATCGGTACATAGCTGTCAATGATCCCAACCAGTTCACCCATAAGCTTAAAATCTGCCATACGGAACATCTCTCCATTATAGCGGAGTTTCACCGCACATGCCGCAAAATAAAGGAGTGTAAAGAACCAGTTGATCAGATTGCCCAGTCGTCTTCCAAGCAATTCCGTTATCGTCATGTAGATCAGCAAAACGATCACGACATTTAATGCCGTAACAGCATTGACCAGACTGTATTTTACAATATATAACACGCTGTCACCGCCCGCAAGATGCATGAACCAGACATGTTCCAACAGATAGAAGCACGCGCAGAGCAAAGCTCCTATATCCTTACGTCCAGCCTCCCATACAAGAAGAAGCAGCATGGCAAGCAGACATTTATCCCCGATATCACGCACCAGAAGAAGCGAATCGCACTGCAGAGCAGTTGAAAAGACAGCGACTATGACTCCCAGCCCGGCAATCGCGCATATATGCAGTATCTTCGCAACTGTTTTTGTCTCCCGCTCCTCCTGCAGGGCAGCAAAGCACAATATAGTTACCACTACGGACAGCTCCCACAGGCCGGTCAGTATCCCCACCGCTGCAAGCAATACACACAATGCCTCCAAAAGCTTTCTATGTGAAGCAGACCACTCAACGATGGTGCAGTCCTTTTTCTGCAGGCGCATCCACAGGAGTTTAAACAGATAATATGCAAGGAAACATACACCTATGACCGCAAGATTCCGAAACATATTGCAGATCGTCCCGGTCAGATATGCATTATCATTGACTATAAGATAATTCATCTTACCTGTCAGACCCTTGTGTGGAAACAGATCAAGCCTTATACCCACATCCGAATCTGCGATCCTTGTCAGCTGAAGATAGTTATCGCCAGGCTTTAGTGTGAACTTCTCTCTCTGATAATTCTCAACAGTCCAGACTTCCATATATGAATCCTCAGGATAATGCTCCATCACCAGATTCAGGACAACCGGCCTGCATCCATTTAACTCAGCAAACCTGATATAGATCCATGGATCAGAGGTTGTCGCTACGAAGGCTCCATCTTCTGTTACCTCCATATCCTTTATATGGAGTGCGCTCTGGATCGTATCTACTGTAAATGTAATCTCCGGGAAAAAGTGCGCCGCTCCCCGGCTTACCAGTCCTCCTGTATTAAAAGCCAACAGCGCAGCCGCCAAAATAGCCACACTGAGCAGGATACACATGATCCCGGTCATTTTCTCCGTCTTATTTATATTCATGTCGTCTTTTTTCTGATTATACTCTTCCATCTTAGCTTATGCCCCGTTTTTTGATTATTGTGTCTATACGCCCTGTCCCAGACCACTTATCAGTGCTGTAAAACGGTTTTCCTCCTCAGAATGTCCGAGACTGTAAAATGCCAGATGTGTCCCGACAATTCCGCAATATGTTTTGTATATAGTCTCCTTTATCTCATCTATGAGGTCACTGTCCATCTCCATACCTGACTCACATATATATGCACGAAGAGGACCCCGGATATAGCCCGCAAGCTCCTCATATATCCCGTTACGATCACGCGTATACCGGATATCCTCAGCGATATCAGCTATTGCTCCGATAAAGGTTTCCATATCCGCATCCTGATATGGCTTCACATAGCCGCCGAGCATATCCATATCCATTTCATTCTGTGGTTTCTGCTCCTCCAACAGATCAGATAACCCGTCAAAAAATGACGCACTGTCCTGTTGTACCCCAATCGAACCGATCCGGCCGATCAGCGTGCAGGTACAGATATATCCCTGTCTGATATCACCAATGATATCAGGCAGACTGTAGCTGCCGACCGGATAATCCGGCAGGATATCCTTTATCGTTTTTATATCCACATAGTTGCGCTTCATGTAATAGCTGGCTATTCTCGCATGGGCATGAACGACCCTGACAGATGACAGAAGCGCCACATGCTCCCCGGCACGCAGGATATCGATCCCCAGCCGGAGATCTTCCGCAAAATCTCCTCTGTATCCAAAGCGTTCAAACACATCGCGTCTGACCAGACAGCTCACATCGGCAAGCTGCGCATTCTTACGCAACTCCTCCCAATTATTATTCTCCGGCAATGTGCCGATCTTATCCCTGTCAGCAACACCAAGATAACGGTTATGGGACCAGTTATCTACTTTGTATTTCAGATCCCCATATTCTCTCTGGGTCTCCATGGCAGATGCCGCAACCGCCTTTTCATCTATAAGCGGAGTGATAAAACGATACAGCCAGTATTCATCAGTCGGAACCGCATCCTGTGTCATAAACAGAATATAATCCCCGGTTGCATGTTTTGCCCCCAGATTACGGGCATAGGAATGAGAAAACTCCTCCGGCCGTATTCTGATAACCTGTCCGCCAAAATATTCCGCGATCTCAATCGTCCGGTCTGTACTTCCCGAATCGACTACAATAAGCTCTAATCTCTCTATTCCCAGCTGGTTTACGATCTGTCTCACCAGCTGTTCAAATATCTCTCCTCCATTTTTGGTAGGGATCACAACGGATACCTTAACCAGATAAATGGCAGGCGGATTCTTACGATCCACATCCGGTGTAAGCTTCAGTTCCTGCCCCGACACCGCCGCAGCTCCCGAATTCAATACCGGATCAGTGCCTGTGCCTTTACGCTTCCTCCGAAGCCTGTTTTTTATTCTCTTGAACAGTCTGTAGATCCCGAGAAGAAGTTTTTTTGCTCCTCGTCCCAGCGCTCCAAAACGCTTTAATATCCCCTGGAGATGCAGAAAACGAAGATAATCCGGCTGAACCAGCTTTGATTCCAGCTCTGCGATCCTCTTTCTATCGTCCTCTATCGTCTTTTTTAATTGGTCGTTCTCATGATGGACTGCAAGCATCTCGCCTCTCGCCTCATCGATATACATATCCACATTTACTCTGTTATCGTTCATATTGCCTCCAGTTTTATCCACCATCACGACAACATCAGCCGTTCCATATTTTCCACAAATCGCTCTTTCATAAAACGGCTCTCATAGATCGCTCTGCTTCTTTCTTTCAGTTCCGCCAGCATATCGATATGATCTGCAATATACATGATCTTCTCTGCCAGCTCCTCTGCATTTTCACTCTCAAATACAAATCCGTTCTCCCCATCGCGGATATACCGCGCCGTTCCGGTTGCTGTAGAACATATACAGATATTGCCCAGTCTCATATTCTCAGTCAGAACGACAGGCATGGGATCATCTCTCGAAGGTGACACGATACAATCAATATCTTCATACAACGCAAACACTTCTTCTCTGGACATCTCATCATAACAGGTTACATTTGGAAATGCATTTGCAAGCTTTAAAACCTTCTCAACAATATAAGGACTGTGTTTGAATCCGACGAAGCCGAATTCCGTTCTGCGGAGGTATTCCATCGGCAGAAGCTTTATGGCATCCACCAGAATATCCTGTCCTTTTCTGAAATCTATCGTTCCAACACATACAAACCTGACGATATCATCCTTTTTGTCAGGCTTTTGCTGCTCTGTATCTTCAACCATATAATTGAGGATATCACCCTTGTATCCGGGCAGATCAAACTCACGGAACTTGTCCTCCACATACTCACACACGGCGAGCACATGGATATTATCTGACAATCGTTCAGGCAGAACATCTCTGCACTCACGAAAACTGACGGAAGCCTCATGCAGCCACCAGTAGATCTTATAATCTGTATCAATAAAGCATTTTACCACGTTGTGCAGTACCAGCGTACAGAATACTGTAAACTCTGCACGTTCCATCAGCCGACGAAGCAAAATAATATCCTCTCCGTCCAGCGTATCCGCAGCATCATACCTTCCTCTTAACAGGATAGGCTGAACGATGACGATACATCCCATATCATTAAACAGGCGAATAAGCGGTCCCTCCGATGGAGAAAACACGATTACCTGCATTCCCTTCTCCACCAACACTCTGGCCATGTCTGCCAACACCACCGGCGCGCCTGTCCGGGTCAGTTCATGTGACATAAGTATCACATGTTGCTGTCCCCCTGTCGGCTTCTCAGGGAAAAATATCTTGTACGGCTCATCCGGGCTGCACATATGCATATAATACGCTGCCAGCACTTCACGGCTGATATCCGGATACAGCGCAGCCGCTTTCATAAGGAGCTCGTATTTGTCTCCGGATTCCTCATCATCCATTATCCTATTTATAC
Source organism: Wujia sp. (assembly GCA_051877775.1). Lineage (GTDB taxonomy): Bacteria > Bacillota > Clostridia > Lachnospirales > Lachnospiraceae > Coprococcus_C. Next base: position 7,410 of record JBJEJF010000016.1, on the reverse strand, counting down.
AATGCAAGAATTCCTCATCATATTTCATTTTCGGAGGCCTCCTAAATTTTTTTCATCATGTGCCCGTATCAGATCCGTTTTTTGCCGGTATCACAGACCTGAGCTTTCTCTTAATTCTCCCCGCCACAGATATCTGCTCTACAGGGTTCCCGCTGCCCGGCATGCTTCCTGCGCTCTGCAGTTTATCGAGAAGTTCATCCTGCAGATACCATACGGAAAATTCCAGATCGATCCAGTGCTTCTCCTGCGGGATATCGATCTCAAAATACAGATATCCCGGTCTGAGTATATATATATTATCTCCAAGCACAGTACTTTCCGCCGGAAATGTCACCCGGCACGATATGTTCTGCTCGTTCTCACACTTTTCCATACAGACAACGCAGGTCTTCATGGCAGGTTCGATCTTCACGCGCCGGACTCCCGGTTCGAGCGCAAGCTTAAGTGTGCGCTTTCCCTCATAGACTGCGCTTCCTTCCTGACATACAACAGATTCGCACTTATAACCTTGTCCTCTATCCATATAGATATGCATGGTATTGTGCCTGATCACCGCCAGCTGCAATTCTATCGCCTCGTTGATCGGCACGATATCGTGCGCGATCCCGGTACTCACATCCCCAAGCGACAGCGTATCACCCTTGATATACGCCTGGAAATGCCGTTCCATCCCGGCAAATATCTCCATATCCGCATCGCTGATCCCATACTTTTCAAACAGTCCGTACGGCTGCATCGCCATCAGTCTGCGCTCATTACCATATATATAACTGTACAGAATCCTGTAAATGATAAACTGCACCGGAACAGCACAGTCGAATGTCCATTCATAATCTATGACCTTATATCCGTCTCCAACTATAATGTTGGATAAGATCAGATCTATATTACCTATCCCTGCACACAATGTATCTGCCGGAAGATCAACAGCCCCGAAGATACTGTTAAACAGATCATCCATAATCGAAGATTTTTTCTCCGCATATTCATACAGCCACTGCACTACCTTGTCAATGCATTTTACAGCGCCCTCCGCATCGCCCTTTTCAATGCATGAATCGGCGATCTCCTCCAGAGTATGCCCAGATACATATTCAAAATCGACTGCATCATCCTGTTTTTTGCAGCTTATATATGAAAACTCACTGTCCCTGTAAATTGCTTCTGCCTGCGCGCAGACCTTCGCCATATGGTCAATATGTTCCTGAGCTTCCCTCCTATAGGGACGCTTCCGGACTAACAGACTTCCATCTTCCGCCTGCAGTATGTCTGTCACGATCGCATAACGCGGTGCCCGTTCTATCGAACATTTGGTATATATTTTTTTATATATATTGTTCATATTTAAGCCGCCTTTCTGATCCTGACAAGAAATGAAGTTGCAAACGCATCATAGATACCTGCATCTATCAATTCATTGTAGAGATCACCCTCCGAAAACAGATACAGATGGTTACTCTCAAAATCCTGTATCTGTTCAGACAGCTCGCCGCGTTTTGGCAGCCTGTCATCCGTGTAAAATGTCTTCGGCAATATATGATCCGGATACGGATATATCCATCTGTCGACAGTATACCCACATTCTTCCACAATACGCTCTATATCGTGTTTTGTGTATCTTGTATTGTCATTTGTGTTGATTGCCTGAAAATATTGCCTGTCTGTCTCTCTTTTACCACCCGATAGATACCGCATTCCAAGCTTATTATCCAGGGCAAGATACATACAGCCACCCTCGGCGAGATTCTTGCCAAATGTATCGATATACATGCGCAGATCCCAGGAAAAGCCCTTATACACACGATTCTCCTCCGGTGTTCCAAGCATGGTTATGACGTTATATTTTTCTGTGAGCGACGCACTTATCCCGGCATAATCCCCCACAAGAATTCCCAGATTGTCCAGATTTTTATGTCTGATCGCATTGACCCTGCTTCTGTCAGAAGACATATCTACGCATGTGACCAAGCCGGCAGCCTCACAGAGCTTACCGGTAACTGCTCCACATCCGGAACCGACTTCCAGGACCCTATCGGTTCGCCCGATATCCAGAGCCGTAACGATCGTCTCCCTGCCATAGAACAGATTCTTCAGATAAAACAGATTCTTATATTCCTGTATCAATGCATTCAGATCTGTATCCGGGTCAGCTTCAAGCCTCCGAAGAAGCTGTTCTACCACAGCATGTTCCTCATCGACCGGCTCCGCAGCATTCTGATCTGTATTTAATTGCACTCTGCCAATCGTCTCCGACATTTCACTACCCCATCCACTACTTCAGCTTTGTTATTCTGACGCGGGAATCCATATCATAGAATCCCACTGTATTTTTCTGACTTATCACACTGACATTGATGACATCGTACAGTCTGTGATACACTCTGAGTTCATCTCCCACATATCCTGTACAGCTGATAGACAACAGATATTCTCCGCCCTGAAGGCTCATCTTCTGTCTGAACGCAGCCACATATTCCTCGTTTTCCTGGACCTGTCCAACCTCCGCATTTTCATAGAGACTGTTGGTTCCTGTTATGGCCGTTCCCTGAATATTCTTAAATGTATATGTGAAGATCGGACTATTTACTCTTTTATTAAAACGGACACGGGATTTGATGATAAACTCTGTTCCCTTCTCGATCGTATTGGTGACATTACCCATCTCATCCACGATGGCAAAGTCAATGATCTCCGCCGAGCCGTCCCCGTATTCATCCACGTCAGGATTGATGACATAGTTGGATCTCCACAGTTCCTCCGACACCTCATCATCCTGCATCGCATCGATATCCTGCGGAGTCACGGAGATCTCCGGATCCTCTGATTTGACCACTGCCTCCTGGCCAACCAAGATTCGCTTGAACAGACCGATCATCTCCTTAGGTGTTCCCTCATCCACCTTACGTCCTTTATTAAGAAGAACAACGCGGTCACAGTATTTGTTGATACTGCTCAGGTCATGACTGACAAACAATATCGTCTTACCAAGTTTCTTAAACTCTTCAAATTTTTTGTAGCATTTCGCCTGGAAAAAGACATCTCCCACAGACAACGCCTCATCCACGATCAGTATCTCAGGATCAATATTGATCGCCACCGCAAAAGCCAGCCGTACAAACATACCACTGGAATACGTTTTGACAGGCTGGTTCACAAAGTCACCGATATCCGCAAAGCTGAGTATATCATCCAGCTTGGCATCGATCTCTTCCTTTGAAAAACCGATCATGGTTCCATTCAGGTATACATTTTCGAGTCCTGTATATTCCATGTTGAATCCGGCACCAAGCTCAAGCAATGCCGAGATCCTGCCATCGATCACCACATCACCCTTTGTCGGGTTCAGCACACCCGTGATGATCTTAAGTATCGTGGATTTTCCCGCACCATTTGTCCCTATGATACCGACACACTCACCCTTACCAATATCAAAACTCAGATCATGAAGCGCATAGTGTTCCTTATATTTCTTTTTTCCGGCAAGTCCCAAAGCCTCCTTCAATCTATCAGAGGGCTTGTCATATAATTTGTATAATTTACTGACGTTCTGCACGCTAATTGCTATATCTTTCATTCTTCGCTCCTATAACACATCCGCAAAATGTACTTTCAACCGTTTAAACACTGTCGTCCCTACCACAAACAAGAGTACAACAAACACCCAGAAATAACATGTCCACAGTCCCTTCTCCCAGAATCCGACCTTACCAAGCAGGGAATCACGATAACCATCCACAATGTAATATACCGGATTCAGCTTGAGGATCCTGTGAAGCTCCGGTGACAAGCGCTCAGATGCATCCCACATAATCGGCGTCATCCAGATTCCCACCTGCAAAACGATATTGATGATCTGGGTCAGATCCCGGAAAAACACCACTAATGCAGATGTCAGATACGCCATCCCAAGCACCAGCAGGAACAGACCAACGATATAGTAAAGCAGCTGGAGTGTATACAGATCCGGATGGTATCCATAGCACCAGCATAATATAACAACAAATCCGATAAAAAACGAGTTGATGAAAAGTGCCGACAAAACTTTAACGACCGGCAGAACACTGATTTTAAAAACAACCTTTTTAACCAGATAATTGTATTCTATCAACGCATTGGTTCCGCCACTTAAAGCCTCCGAGAAGAAAAACCACGGCACAAGACCGGCGACAAGCCATAAAACATAAGGATACGGGAGTGTCGTGTTAGCCCTCAGACCTTTTTCAAATACAAACCAATACACCATAACGGTAACCACAGGCTGAATAAATGCCCAGATAATACCCAGATATGAACCTGCAAATCTGGTCTTAAAATCATTTTTGGCCAGATTGACGATCAATTTTCTGCTGCCAAGGACTTCACGCAACAACCCTGTACTTTTCTTTTTCTCACTCATAACCTATCTCCTGAAGTGTATATATTCCGTTATAGTATACCATAAACATGTTATAAAATCCAGTATTTAACGCATCCGCATTTTTATAAAAAAACATACAAGGTGTCATTTGCAGGTAAACTTGCATGACACCTTGTTCCTCTATAATTATTTATAATTTTTCCTTTTGGCAAACAATACTGCCAGCCCTGCCATTGACATAAGTAAAAGTGCTGTCCATAGTACCGGGTTGCTGTCGTCACCTGTTTCCGGTAACTCCTGTTTATTCGGGGTTTCCGGTGCACCTGATTCTTCCGGTGTATCCGGTTCTTCCGGTGTATCCGGTTCTTCCGGGTCTTCCGGGTCTTCCGGGTCTTCCGCCGCAGCATTTTTTGAAAATCTTGCATAATATGTGGCATCCCCCGTTGTAGTGTATCTGAGGGTCGTTCCGTTGTTGCTTAACATATCTTCTGCAACTTGATTTCCATCTGCGTCATACCAGCCCACGAACTCATATCCTGCTCCCGCTGTTGCAGTAGAGCTTGCTGTTGCTCCCGCTACATCAAAATGCTTATAACAGTCAAGGGTTGCTACACTGTCATCCGTGCTATTTTTCCAGATATCTCCATCCTTTATTTGACGGATATAGGTCTGGGTCACTGTTTCTTCGGATTTGATTTTCTTAAACCGGGCATAATATGTGGCGTCCCCCGTTGTAGTGTAGCTGAGAGTCGTTCCATGGTTGCTTAACATATCTCCTGAAACTTGATTTCCATCTGCATCATACCAGCCCACGAATTCATATCCTGCTCCCGCTGTTGCTGTGGAGCTTGCTGTTGCTCCCTCTACATCCGTATGCGTATAAGAATCAAGAGTTCCTATGTTATCTTCTGTGGTATCGATCCAGCCAGCACCATTCTTTACCTGACGCTTATAGGTCTGGGTTACCATGATCTTTTCAAATCTTGCGATATAGGTTGCGTTCTCCGTTGCGGTGTAGCTCAGGATGTTACTTTCTGCTCCTAACATCTCTGCCGCTACGGCTGTTCCGCTTTCATCATACCAGCCAACGAATGCATATCCTTCCCCTGCCGTCGCTGTCGAGCCTGCCGGGTCTCCCACTCCACATGTTAAGCTTCCCGGCGCAACCGTTCCGACTGTATCATCCGTGGTAACATCCCATCCGTCACCATTCTTTACCTGACGGATGTAGGTCTGGGTTACTGTCTCGGCTGCTTCAATTCTCTGAAACAGTGCATAATAGATAGCATTTTCTGTGGTGATGTAACTCAGGGTTTTCCCATTGTCGCTTAACTTATCCTCGGAAACCGGATTTCCTTCTGCATCATACCAGCCCACAAATTCGTAACCCTCTTTTGCAGTTGCGGTGGAAGTTACAATTACTCCCGCTACATCTACGTACATATTACAGGTAAGGGTTCCCATGCTGTCATCTGTGGTTTCTATCCAGTTATCTCCATCCTTAATCCGACGTGTATAGGTCTGAGTCACCGTTTCAACAGAAGGGCCTTCCTGAAACCGTGCATAGTATGTGGCATCTCCAGTTGTATTATAGATGATGGTTTTTCCATTGTTACTTAATTTATCTGTAGAAACTGGATTCTGATTTTCATCATACCAGCCCACAAATTCATATCCATCTTTTGCTATTGCGGTGGAACTGGCTACTGCTCCTAGTTCATCCATATACGTATAACGGTCAAGGATTGCTATGCTGTCATCTGTGGTTTCTATCCAAGCTTCTCCATCCTTTACCTGACGGATGTAGGTCTGGGTCACCATTTCACTTGTTTCCTTTCTCTGGAAACGGGCATAATAGGTGGCATCGCCGATGGTGGTGTAACTCAAGGTTGTTCCGTTGTTGCTTATACCATTTGTTACCTTGCTTCCATGCTCATCGTACCAGCCAACAAATTCATAACCTTCCCCTGCTGTTGCGGTAGAGCCTGCTGTTGCTCCCACCACATCTGTATAGGTATAGCAGGTAAGGGTTCCTATACTGTCATCTGTCGTTTCTTTCCAGTTATCTCCATCCTTTATCTGGCGGATATAAGTCTGCATTACTTTTTCGGCAGATACGACTTTCTTAAAACGAGCATAATATGTGGCATCCCCCGTTGTAATGTAGCTGAGGGTCGTTCCGTTGTTGCTTAACATATCTTCTGCAACTTGATTTCCATCTGCATCATACCAACCCACGAATTCGTAGCCATCTTTGGTTGTTGCTGTAGAGCTTGCTGTTTTTCCCACTACATCGGAATGTGTATAAGAATCAAGGGTTCCTATACTGTCATCTGTCGTTTCTTTCCATGTTTCCCCATCTTTTACCTGTCGCTTATAGGTCTGGGTCACTTTTTCCTCAAATCTTGCAATATAAGTGGCATCCTCCGTTGCTGTATAGCTTAAGATGTTTTTTTCAGATCCTAACATATTCTCTGCTACTGCATTTCCACTTGCATCATACCAGCCTACAAATGCATAGTCTTCTCCTGCTGTCGCTATGGAGCCGGCTGTTTCTCCATACTCAACAGTTTTGCTTTCAGGAGCGACAGTTCCGACGCTGGTATCGCTGGTATCTTCCCATGTTTCTCCATTCTTTACCTGACGCTTATAGGTCTGGTTTACCATGATTTTTTCAAACCGGGCATAATAGGTTGCAGCTCCCGTTGTTGCATAACTGAGGGTTTTCTTGTCCGGACTTAACTTATCTGTGCTCACCGAATTTCCAGCTGCATCATACCAGCCCACAAACTCATAGCCTATTCCTGCCGTCGCTTTGGAAGTAGCGGTTGCTCCCACTATATCCGTATGTGTGTAATGGGTCAGTGTTCCTACTTTATCATCTGTGGTGGTTGTCCATGTACCATCCACTTTTATCTGACGGGTAAAGATCTGGGTTACTTTTTCCTCAAATCTTGCGATATAGGTTGCGTTCTCCGTTGCAGTGTAGCTCAGAATATTTCTTTCTGCTCCCAGCATGCTGGCTGCTACGGCGGTTCCATCTGCTTTATACC
>JBJEJF010000015.1:0-17219 GCA_051877775.1 Wujia sp. | reverse complement strand
AGATTCAGAGTCTGTATCAAATGGCAGGCATATCACATATTCTTGCTATATCCGGGCTTCATATGTCTATGATAGGGCTGGCTTTATTTCGATTGCTACGTAAGGTAGGAGTCGGTTATGTCGGGTCTTCTGTCCCTTCTCTGGTTTTGCTTCTTGTGTATGGGGAGATGACCGGCTGGGGATTTGCCACACTTAGAGCTGTTATTATGCTTGTGATCGTGCTGTGGGGAGGATGCCTGGGAAGAAAAACAGATCTGCTGACAGGGGGATCATTTGCGCTCCTTGTTATGCTTCTGCAGAACCCTTACAGGATCCTGGATGGGGGCTTTTTGCTCAGCTTTACGGCTATACTTGGTGTGACTGCAGGTCAGTATATTATGAAAAGACTGAATGCTTTTTCTGGAATTAAAAGACTTAGGAAAAAGAGAAGAAGATGCTATAGCTTTTTTTCATCGATTATTATGTCGTGCAGCCTTCAACTGGTCATGGCACCGATTCTTATGTATCTGTATTATGTTATTCCTCTGTATTCATGTGTTGTTAATCTGATTATACTCCCGATGCTTCCTGTGGTCATGGTAGCCGGACTCATAGGTCTTGCGGTCGGTGCTGTGAATATCTCTCTTGGCAGTACGTGTCTGTCGTTTGGAAGATACATACTACATCTGTACAGGGAGATCTGTACATTCCTGGTAAAGCTTCCAGGCAACAGTATTAATACAGGAAAGCCGGAAGTGTATGTTGTTATTATCTTCTATATGTTTCTGCTTGTCATGCTGGTTCTCTCGCATCCTCATATACAGAGATCCCTTAGGGAAGGTATATACAGGCGCACCCATCGGTGGTTTGACAGGAGATACTGGATTACTTTTATGTCTGTCATATATTTGTTGGTTGGCATATTTGGAAGCTGTCTGGTATACAGGCTGCATTGTGATTCGTTTTGTGAGCAGGTTACGTTTCTTGATGTGGGGCAGGGGGATGCAATTTTGATCAGGACGCCGGACAGAGTTAATATTGTGATAGATGGCGGATCTGCAACGGAAAATAATCTGGGAAAAAATGTTCTGGCTCCAGCACTGAAGGCTTTTGGGATGGCAGATGTCGATTACTGGTTCGTGAGCCATGCGGATACAGATCACATCAGTGGTCTTATGGATATCATGGAAGAAGGTGTATTATCCGGAGTCAGGATTCGTCATCTTGTCATTTCTGCACATACGGTGGAGGATGAGAATCTGGCTGAGATCCTTGTGTGTGCAGAGTCACAGGGGATAGAGATACTTTATATGGAACAGGGAAGTGTGTTGTCTGACTCTGAACGAGAACATTTTTTGATAAGATGCTTACACCCTGATTCAGAATATCGTGCCGCGGATAAAAACCAGGCGTCCCTATGTCTGGAATATCAGTCAGAGGACTTCTGCATGCTTTTTACCGGAGATATGGATGCGGATGCGTTGGAGTATATGTTTGAGCAGGAAATAAATCGGCAGGATAAGAGGTATGATGTGATCAAGATTCCGCATCATGGATCACGGTATTCTTATATAGAGGATCTATATGATATGGCAGATTATGCGGTTATATCCTGTGGTAGGAATAATGTCTATGGTCATCCGCATGAAGAGGTTGTGGATGGCATTGCTGAAGCGGGGGTTATATTGTTGCGGACGGATGAAATGGGGGCAGTTGAGATAAAAAAGAAGAATAAAAAAATAGTTGTATCAGGGTATGCAGGGCAGGAGAAAAGCAAATAAGTAGATGTGCCCCGGTGTTGGAGAGGAGGTGGGGCAGGAGGAAGAAAACATAAGTATATGCCCCGGTGTTGGAGAGGAGGTGGGGCAGGAGGAAGAAAAACATAAGTATATGCCCCGGTGTTGGAGAGGAGGTGGGGCAGGAGGAAGAAAAACATAAGTATATACCCCGGTGTTGGAGAGGAGGTGGGGCAGGGGAGAGAAAAACATAAGTATATGCCCCGGTGTTGGAGAGGAGGTGGGGCAGGGGAGAGAAAAACATAAGTATATACCCCGGTGTTGGAGAGGAGGTGGGGCAGGAGAGAGAAAAACATAAGTATGTGCCCATCATGTAAATTGTGCTTTGATCAGAAGAAAAGAGGTTTTCAATGAATATAAAATGTGATGATATAAGAAGAAAAAAAGAACAGATCAAAAATGAATTAGAAAAGTTATATAATATGGAAAAGAAGTTCCCCGATGGGGAGTTATTTTGCTCAAAAAATGGCAACCGCTATAAATGGTATGTTAGAGATCAAAATGGGACTTCATATCTTCCTAAAGTGAAGAAGGAATATGCAGAAGAGTTAGCAATAAAAAAATATTACAAAATGAGGATAAAGGAATTAGAGAGTAATCTTTTTGTTTGTAATTCATATTTGAGAAAAATGTCTTCGATAGAAGGAAAGGCAGACTATTTATTATGTCATCCGGAATTTGGACGATTGCTCGAAAAATATTTTGTGCCTATTAATACGGATCTGAAAAAATGGCAGAGCGATCATTATGAGCGTTGTAAAAAGCACGAGGAATCTCTCGTAATTAAGGGAACTCAAGGGAAAATGCTCAGATCAAAATCGGAGGCTATTATTGATATGATGTTGTATCAGAAAAAGATTCCATTTCGATATGAAGAAAAACTTGTGTTAGATGGAATAACTATATATCCTGATTTTGTGATCAGGCATCCCGTGACAGGCGAATATTTTTATTGGGAACATTTTGGGATGATGGATGACGAGGAATACAGGAATCATGCATGTGAGAAAATAAAGTTATATTGCAAGAATGGGATAATACCATCTGTCAATTTAATAACAACGTATGAAACAAAACGTGATCCGCTAAGTGCAGAGAAAGTAGAATTTCGGATTCAGGAATATTTTGGGTAGGAACGCAGGAAACATAACAGTATGAATATGCAACGCATTTTGTCTGAGATGCAAGAACGAATGAGTGCTTCCGTAAAAGTTGCCAGAAACTGATATGCAACCGTGCTTTGCTCGACATGAAAGGTACTGCATTTGTGGGTTAACAAAAAAAATAGAATATGCTACAATGATTCTGTTGAGAATAGAAAAAACGGGGAGCAATTATGGCAGATATAAATGGAATGACAATCATAAACAATCATATAAAGAGCGGCCAGTTTTCAAATGTATATCTGTTGGGTGGAGAGGAAAAATATCTCCTCAGCCAGTATAAGCACAAGCTTGTGGAAACACTGGTTTCTCCGGATGATACAATGAATTATGTTGTATATAAGGGAGAGAATGCGAGACCGGACAGTATAACGGAATTCGCATCCACGATGCCGTTTTTTGCTGACCGCAGGGTGGTGTTGGTAGAGGACAGTGACTTTTTCAAAAAAGGAAGCGAGGAGATGGAACAGCTGCTTGCGGATCTTCCGGAAACTACTGTCATCATATTCGTGGAGAGCAATATAGATAAGAGAAGCAGATTGTATAAACTGGTGTCCAAGGCCGGAACAGTAGCTATGTTTGAGACACCGGATGAGAGAACACTACTTATCTGGGTCAAATCATTGTTCACCAAAGAAAATATCGTGATAGATGATGCGGCTGTCTATAAGTTGATCGAAAATGTTGGCATGGATATGAATCTTTTGGCTAATGAATCAGAGAAGTTAAAGAGCTATTGTATAGAACGTGGAAAAGTGACTGTGGATGATGTGGAGGTGCTGTCGGTCAATCAGATAGAGGGAAAAATATTTGATATGATGGATGCACTGTCACGAAGGGATAAAAAGACGACCATGGATCTGTACAGTGATCTGCTTGCGCTCCGTGAACCTGCGATGCGTATACTATATCTTATTACGAGACAGTTTGATATTCTACTCAAAGCAAAATTCGCTCTAGGTGAAGGGTGTGAACGCAGTAAACTTGCTGCTGTGCTTAAGATACCCCCATTTACCGTTAAAAAATACATTTCGCAGTGTGATGGATATAGCTATAGTCAGCTCCTTGACCGGGTCGCATGGTGTCAGGAAACGGACACAAAGATAAAAAAAGGTATAATGAAAGATAATCTGGCCGTTGAGATGCTGATTATTAACTTATTGCAGGAATAGTATAAGGCGCAGGATTCGTGGAAGAAAAAAAGGACATTAAAAGACATAAAGACAGATATTAAAGGACATAAAGACATAAAATAAAAAAGAAAGAACCGATCTGGTTCTTTCTTTTTGCAATATATAAAATGCGATATGTGCAATATATTATGCCATCTTGTTAACAGCAAGTGTTAAACGGGAGATCTTTCTTCCTGCAGTGTTCTTGTGGAAGATACCCTTAGATGCAGCCTTGCTGATCTCAGATATAGCAACCTTAAGATTTGCTTCTGCAGCAGCCTTGTCGCCACTCTCGATAGCTGACTCAACATTTTTTACTAAAGTCTTGATCTTAGACTTGATCATCTTGTTTCTTAAAGTCTTAGTCTCGATTACGAGAATTCTCTTCTTTGCAGATTTGATATTAGCCAAATCAGACACCTCCATAAAATTTAATCAGTTATTGTGAACTTGTATAATATCATCACTTTGGTCAAGACACGAACGGTATACCCACACCACTAGATACACCGGACCAGTGCGAATTATCTTATTCGTGCAGTTACGCACGCACATCATAGAATAACAAAAACAGTTTTTACTGTCAATACTTTTGTGAAAAAATGTTAAATAATTCTGTAAAATGTAAATAAATTATATCTGGTTTTTATGATTCTGAATAATCATGGATCAGTTTATCATAATCCTCAATCGGCATAGGCTTGGCGAAGAGGAAGCCCTGACCGATCTCACAGTTGATGGACTTAAGCATCTCAAGCTGTTCGGAAGTCTCGATTCCCTCACTGACGATACGGATATCAAGCGCATGTGCCATCTCTATGATACTCTTCAGGATGGCAGCAGCATTCTTATCACTGGATGCAGATCTTGACAGGAAATCGTGATCCAATTTGATGACATCAATCGGAAGATCTCTAAGCAGTGTAAGAGAGGAGTAGCCCGTTCCGAAATCATCCATGTTGATAATGTAATCCATAGATTTTAATGTCTTCAGTACATCTATCATCTGTGCATAATTCTCGGAGAAAATGCTCTCGGTGATCTCAAACTCAATATAATGATGCGGAATATAGTATTTCTCTACGATGTCCTGCACTCTGTTCAGAAAATCAGGGTGAGCAAGCGTGATGCGGGACAGGTTCACTGAAAATGGCAGTACATATATATCGGAATCCAGGTAGCGCCGCAGCGATTTGCAGGCTTCCTCCAGCATAAAGCAGTCTATCTGATATATAAAGCCATTTTTTTCAAAGGACGGAATGAAAGCCGCCGGCTCCAGAAATCCTTTGGAAGGAGACAGCCACCGAACCAGAAGCTCTCCGCCGATCAGACTGTTGGTCATGATATCGTATTTTGGCTGGACATAAGCACAGAATTCATTGTTCTCCAAAGCACCATGCATGCTGTTTTCAATCTGGGCTTCGTTCAGTACCTTCTTGTGATATTCATCATCATAGAATGCATAGCTTGCGCCTGTAGATGCGTCGATGGATTTGCCTGCCATCATGGCGCGGTCCACCAGCCTGTTTACACTGTATGAGTGCATGGTCTCGTCGATGATAAGAATACCGGTCGTAAAATCAACGACAAAGCGATCCTGTATCAGGCGGCAGGCATCATGTACTTCGTTACGGATGTTGGTGAAGGTCTCCATGAAGCCGTCTTTATTCTTATAATGGATAAGCATGATATATGTATCACAGATGACCCTGGCAAAGCTCTCACCCTCATGGAGATATTTGTTCAGTACATCTGCAACGGCTTTCAAGGTACGGTCACCAACACTGTGTCCATAGGTTTCGTTTATATATTTAAAATTCTTGATGTTAAAGTAAAACATGACATAATCGGTATCCGGATTCCTGTTCAGAATATCCTGAACATCGACCTTGAACTTCTCGAAGTTGCCGTATCCGGTCACGATATCCCTGTAGGAGGCTTCCGCAACTTTTTTCTCAATCGTAATATTTTGCTCAAGCTCCTGCTTCAGACGTTCTGACTTGGTTTGTTTATGTGTAGATGATGAAATCAGAAATGCATTGCTTCCTGTATTCCATTTGATAGGTGTCATGTATATGTCCATCATTTCATTCAGAACTTTGTTCTGTCTGGAACATTTTACTGTTTTGCCATCTGTCATGCGATAGATTGGACAACCGCTGCATGGACTGCCTTCCTGATTCATGCTTGAATAACATTTGCTGTTCAACGTGATGTTCGGATAATAGTCAGGCGTAATATCGTTGAAGTAGAGGACATCGTAGCTGTCCCTGTCCACGATGACAATAGGATTCTGTACCACGTCAAACGCTTTGATCGTATCTTCGCGGAGCATAGACAGATTCTTCTGACTCTGCTTGGAACATACAGCCTCGGCCAGAATCTTAAAAAGTATCTTGAAGCTACTCAAAGTAGCAGCAGACCAGTTTTCGCTTGAATTCATGGAATAGAAACCGATGTAGCCGATTGTTCTGCCGTTTAATTCAATTCTCGACTGAAGGAGTCTGCAAATACCTTCAGAGTGCGGATTCATGCTTGCAGTACTGAACTTGATCAGGGAAGTGTCCGACGAGTATACGATACCGTCCGTTCCCATAGAATCCAGTTCTTCAAACATAGTGGCCGGTGTATGCTGCTTGGATGTGCGGTCATTTTCGATGCCGTCACGACACCATTGATGCGTGCAGTCAACAAATTTTTTGTTGAAGCTGTATTCCCAGATGGATATTTTATCGATATCAAAGGACTTTCCGACAATATCCAGCGCTTTCTCGATGGCACTATAGGTGTTTGTACTGGAGAAAAGCGTGCTCAGGAGCTCGTTTATGATCTTGTCTTCCTCAGAAATCTGTGCATTCTTCTGACTTCTGTCATTTTTATATTGGGCACGTTCCATGTCTTCCTTGTAGCAGTAGTAGCAGTTTTTGCCGTTAAGCTTAGCCTGATAGAGCGCTGTGTCTGCATTTTCAAGTAAGACATTGTATGGAATCTGCTCGTCGGTAAATGCAATTCCGATACTAAGTGTTACCTTGCAGGAATCGGTGCCGGGATAGAGCTCTCTCAGCTTGTTGGCAAGCAGTGTCGCTTTTTCACATGCAAGCTGAGGGTCAAGTACATTGTATAAAAACATGCAGAATTCATCTCCGCCAAGACGACCGGATATACTGTATTCTCCGCCGCAATCCATCATGGACCGGGCTATATCTACAATGACCTCGTCGCCCTTTAGATGTCCGTATGTATCGTTAATATTCTTAAAGTCATCGATATCGACCAGCATCAGAACCACGGAACTGTTGCCGTTCAGCTCCCGCAGGTGGGACTTGATTTTGCTCTCGGTGGTTGCTTTGTTGTACAGACCTGTCATCTGGTCGGTCTCTGCCTTGGTGAGCAGACGTTGCTGTTCGATCTTCTGGGCATGAATATTACGCAGAAGCCCAACGACACGGATCGGTGCCTCGTTTTCGTCATAGATAGTTGAAAATGTTGAGAAGTACCACTGATATCCTCCGTTTTTGGTATTCAGCTTAAATTCTGTGGAATGATATTCAGTTCCGGCCTTGGCAAGATAGAATAATTCCTCGATAGCGTCTTTGGTATCATAGGATACCAGACCATCGGAGACCATATTTACGGCGGGATTGGATATAATGGATTCACCCTCAAATATATGATTGAATTTCTCTGCAAATGTAATAACATCTTCCTCGATGTCATACTCGTAAGGGAGCTCTTCTGATATGTCGGAGATGATAAGATATTTCTGTTCTTCCAGTGCGGCCTTCATCTCTGCGATCTTCAGATTGGTGATGTCACTCATAACAAGATTTACTACCGGAAAACCATCTGTTACCTCACCGGCACGGGCAAAGACGGCATTGACCCATTTGATGCTGCCGTTTGCGCAACGGATACGGTAATTCAGGATCTTGGAATTAGAATCTTCGGTCAGATCCGCAAGTGCATCTATAACGATGGCAAGATCCTCCCCCAGAACCAGGGATAAGGTATTTTTGCCGTATTTGTCTTTGTATTCCTGTGCGGTGTAACCACACATATCATAAAAATAATTATTTGCCCACAGCAGAGACAGATTATTATCAAGCAGATGCTTGCTTACACCGCTTGGTACGGTGTTGGCAAAGATCTCAAGATCAGTTTTTGCCTTTACAGTTTCACTGGCTGCATTTTCCAGATTCGTAATATCGGTAAAAACGCACTGGAGCACATCCCTGCCATCATTTAATGAGAATGCCTGCCCGTTGCAGAGGACAGTCAGAACGTTTCCACTCTTGGTAACGATCCTGTGCTGGACACTGACTGTATTGGAGATGCTTAGCTGATAGTTTATGGACGCGATAGTCTCTGTAAAATCCTCTACATAGAGAAGGTTATCCAATGTACATATTTTTCTGGATAACTCACGGGGAGAATAACCCGTCATAACGCAGAGTCCCTGATCGAAATCCAATATATTATAAGGAGCAGTTGTCTCGAGGACGAATGTTGCAACCTCGTTGCTGCTGGTGATATTACCCGATGCCATAATGTCCGCTTCTCCTTTCGTGTTCCCCTGTGATAGTTGATTGAAAAATTTATTTTATAACATCTGATTCATATAATTGTTATTATGCACGTTGAGCTATATATGCTCTTGCTTTCTTTATACCTTCTTTTTGATGAGACGCAGTTTTGTTGGAAGTTTATTATCTTTATACTGACACCAATGTGCACGCGTAAGTGTGTCTGAGGGTCATCTGCGTATAGTGGGGGGATTTCAGGAACGCTTGCGCTCCATTGGAAACGCAAGGGTACTAAGTGTGAGCCTTGCGGCTCGCACTAAGGACCCGCGTTTCCAAAAGTCCTTACATCTCCCCCGCTATACGCAGATGACGCGAGTTCGCTGGAGCGTGCACATGATATGATGGCAGTATAAAGGTAATTAAACTTCCCAAAACTGCAAAAGTCCTTCAAAAAGAAAGTATAAAGAAAAAAGAGCATTTGCAGTCCTCCACATAATAACAATTATATGAAACGTATGTTATAAAATAAGTTTTGCAGATTTAATAGGTTAATTATAGTCGATATAAAATAGTATGGCAAGCTTTATTTCTTTACAGAAGCGCCTATAAATGTTACAATGTACGAGTATGATTTTTGATAAAAGTATGGTAATGAGATATGGATAAATACAAAAAGTACCAGTTCGCAGCCAGCATCTGTGTCGCGTTGTTTATCGTGAGTGCGGCACTCTGTATACTGGTGATGGACAGGCATGTTTTTTCGTGGTGTATCAGGGATTATGAGGTAAATGAAACCACAGATATTTCTGCTTTTGAGAAACAGCTGCAGTATGAGCAGCTGGCAGATGATTTCTCTGCATTTTGGCATCGTGGATATTCGGTTGCGGGATATGAACTGTCAGATACCAATATAGACCGTTTGAATGCACTGAAGGGATATTACAGGCTGGCATGGATCATTGCACTTTTGAGTCTGGTGGGGATGATCTACAGCTTTAAAATATTGGCCAAAAGGAGACTTTATATGCCGTTTCTGTATGGAAGCGTGCTGGCGGCGTTTATCACAGCATTGAATGCGTTGATCGTTATGACATCAGGAGGAAAGACCATATCCGGTATCCGACGGATGATACTTCAGGCGGATTACAGCTATTTTGCCGGAAATGATATCCTGCAGAGTATGTTTCCACCGGATTTTGCAAGGTGGCTTGCACTGGGATACCTGTGTATGGTATTTATTCTTATTCTGTTCATGGCGTTGATTCGCGGAATCATTATCTTTCGCGGGAGACCGCATAGATTTTAATAATATTTGGATGGAGGGATTATATGAACAAGAGACTGGAGAACTGGGTTAACTGGGTGTTGTATGATGAGCTGGTGAGAGGGCAGCTGAATGCACCGAAGCACTTACTTGGTATTCATGATTATGGAGAAGGCCAGGTCATTACCGCATACCGCCCGCATGCTGAACAGGTTTGCGTGACGGATATAGAGGGCAGGAATCCGATACATATGGAACAACTGGCTGAAGGTCTGTATGGAATATATTTTGAAGATAAAAAATTCAACGGAGCCAGATATAAAATACAGACAAAGTATCTGGACGGAACGACTGTCGTGACAGCAGACTGTTATGCATTCGGTTCACTTATCAGTGATTTTGATGTATATCTTTTTGCTGAGGGCAAAAACTATGATATCTACAATAAACTTGGTGCACATCCCATGACGATCGATGGCATTTCCGGTACGTATTTTGCAGTGTGGGCGCCAAATGCCAGACGCGTCAGCGTGGTCGGAGATTTCAACATGTGGGATGGTGCTCTGCATCCGATGCAGATACAGGCGGCATCCGGTATCTATGAGTTGTTTATACCTGACGTTGAACCGGGAGCAATATACAAATTCCAGATATTGACCAGAACAGGTGACATATTATATAAGGCTGATCCATATGGCAATTATACACAGGTAAGACCTGATAATGCCAACATAGTTGTCGATCTGAATACATATGAGTGGAAAGATGATAAATGGTTAGAAGCCAGAAATAAAATTACACGTGTGGACAGAATCAAGAAGCCGATGTCAATCTATGAGTGCCATCTCGGCTCATGGAAAAAGAAAATAGAAGATTCAGACTTTGGATTCTATAATTATCGTGAGATGGCTCATATGCTTGGAGACTATCTGATGGATATGGGGTATACACACATTGAGCTGATGGGTATCGCAGAGTATCCGTTCGATGGTTCATGGGGATACCAGGTCACCAATTATTATGCGCCGACGAGTCGTTATGGAACCCCACAGGATTTTATGTATTTTGTGGATCATATGCATTCGCTGGGCATCAGCGTGATCTTAGACTGGGTACCTGCTCATTTTCCAAGAGATGCCCACGGACTGGGAAGGTTCGACGGCATGCCTCTCTATGAGCATCCTGATTCAAGACGTGGAGAACACCCTGACTGGGGAACCTATATATTTGATTATGGCAGAACGGAGGTGGCCAATTTCCTGACTGCAAACGCACTGTTCTGGGTTGAAAAGTTCCACGTAGATGCGCTGCGTGTGGATGCAGTTGCTTCCATGCTCTATCTGGATTATGGAAAGCAGAATGGACAGTGGCTTCCAAATAAAGATGGTGGAAACGAGAACTATGATGCCATAGCATTATTGCAGAATATAAACACAGTGATGGAGGAGCGCAATCCGGGAGCATATCTGATCGCTGAGGAGTCGACTGCCTGGGCAGGTGTAACAGCGCCGGCATCCCTTAAGGGACTCGGTTTCCTCTTTAAATGGAATATGGGATGGATGAATGACTTCCTGGAGTATATGAAGCTGGATCCGTATTTCAGATCCTTTAATCATAATAAGCTGACATTTAGTCTGACATATACCTATTCAGAGAATTACGTGCTTGTCATATCACATGATGAGGTCGTGCACCTGAAGTGCTCCATGCTCAATAAGATGCCGGGCTGTGAGGAAGACAAGTTTGCTAACCTTAGAACGGCATATGGATTTATGTTCGGACATCCGGGCAAAAAGCTGCTCTTCATGGGTCAGGAATTTGCACAGCTTCGGGAGTGGAGTGAAGCGAGAAGTCTGGACTGGTTCCTGCTGGATACGCCGCTGCATAAACAGATGCAGAATTATGTGCGTGCCCTGAATCACATGTATACACAGTATGATGCTTTATATTATAATGACAACGAATCAGTAGGATTTGAGTGGATCAAGTGCGATGATGCCAAGGAGGGAATCGTGGCATTTGTCAGACGCGGCAAGACATCGAAGAATCAGTTGATGTTCGTATGTAACTTTGTTCCTGTGGAACGCAAAGATTATCTGGTCGGAGCACCTTGCCTGACACAGTATGAGGAGATACTGAATTCTGATGCGGAAGAGTTCGGAGGAAATGGCCTTGTAAATGGCAAGGTAAAAGCAATCGACCAGCCTTGTGACAGAATGCAGTATGCAGTCAGCCTTGATATCGCACCGCTGTCTGTTATGGTATTCCGCTATGATTATGTGGAGAAAAAACTGCCTAAGGAAAAGAGTGTAAAGGCAATATCAAAAGACGATTCTGCCTCAGCAAAACCGGCAGCAAAGAAGACGGCAGTAAAGAAGACAACAGCAAAAAATACTGTAGCAAAAAGTACTGCAAACAAAAAAACGGCAGCAGGAAAATCTTCAGACAAGACTGCTGGTAAATAAAATAAACGAAAGTCAGGCTGTGACAGTATGAGCAGGCAGAAGAAAAAGAATATAAAAAAACATCGTATACTGGTCAGGTTGACCACTGCATTGTTAATAATTATTACATTGGCAGCAGCCGGATTGCTTGGTATCAACATATATGTCAGGCAGAATGTAAAAAACAGGATCCTAGGTGTGGATGAAGCACAAACTCTTGAAAATGTGGATTGCATCATTGTTCTGGGCGCTTCAGTGGTGAATGGTGATACGCCGAGCCCGATGCTTAAAGATAGGCTGGACAAAGCAATTGAGCTGTATTATGCAGGGTGCGCACCGAAGCTGATCATGAGTGGAGATCATGGCAGCATGTATTATAATGAAGTGAATGTCATGAAAAAATACGCGATGGAACATGGCGTTCCATCAGAGGATATTTTCATGGATCATGCAGGCTTTTCTACTTATGAGAGTATGTATCGTGCAGGAGAGATATTTGGCGCTAAAAAGATTCTTGTTGTGACACAGCAGTATCATCTCTACAGATCATTGTACAATGCAAAAAGACTTGGTCTTGATGCATATGGTGTGGCGGCAGATAATATTCACTATAATGGACAGTCTGTAAGAGATATCAGGGAATATCTTGCGGTGGCAAAGGATTTTGTAAAAGTAATCTTCAAACCGGAGCCGACATTGCTTGGATCGCGTGTCAGCCTCTCCGGAAGCGGGGATGTAACCAATGATAAGGATTAAACGATACAGGCATATATCAGTATCATTGTGTGTAATATACAATTATTATAATATGGAGGATATACAAGTATGAAAATGCTATCTTTGGAACAGGAATTACAGGAGAATGCGTATCCGGGCCGTGGGATCGTGATCGGCAGATCCGCCGATGGCACAAAGGCTGTGACAGCATATTTTATCATGGGAAGAAGTTCAAACAGCAGAAACCGTGTATTTGTCGAGGAGGGTGAAGGAATCCGCACGGAGGCATTTGATCCGTCCAAGCTTGAGGATCCGAGCCTGATTATCTATGCGCCGGTCAGGGTGCTTGGGGATAAGACGATCGTTACGAATGGTGATCAGACTGATACTGTATATGAAGGAATGTTAGAGGGACTTACATTTGAGCAGTCTCTTACCAGCAGGGAATTCGAGCCGGATGGTCCGAACTACACACCTAGAATCTCCGGTGTGATGCATGTTGAAGGTGGAAAGTATGATTATGCGATGTCTATCCTGAAGAGTAATAATGGTAATCCGGATGCATGCAACCGATACACATTCTCATATGAGAATCCTGTAGCCGGAGAGGGACATTTTATTCACACTTATATGCATGATGGAGATCCACTGCCGAGTTTCGAGGGAGAGCCGAAGCTGGTGGGCATTGAAAATGATATTGATGCATTTGCAGAGAAGATATGGAACAGTTTAAATGAGGACAACAAGGTGTCACTGTTTGTGCGTTTTATCGATATCAGTACCGGAAAATATGAGACAAAAATCATTAATAAAAATAAATAAGCATCACAATATGGAGGTAAATGATGAACGAAATTCAATTAAAGTACGGATGCAATCCAAATCAGAAACCATCAAGAATCTATATGGAGGATGGAAGTGATCTGCCGGTTACTGTTATCAATGGTAAGCCGGGTTATATCAATTTCCTGGATGCATTTAACGGATGGCAGCTTGTAAAGGAGTTAAAGGAGGCGACAGGACTTCCTGCCGCAACATCATTCAAGCATGTGTCTCCTGCCGGTGCGGCTGTGGGACTTCCTCTTGATGATACACTGGCAAAGATATACTGGGTGGACGATCTGGGTGAATTATCTCCGCTTGCATGTGCTTATGCGAGAGCCAGAGGCGCAGACAGAATGTCATCTTTTGGAGATTTTATTGCACTCTCTGATGTGTGTGATGCTGATACGGCAAGACTGATCAAACGCGAGGTGTCAGATGGTGTGATTGCACCGGGGTATACGGATGAAGCACTGGAGATGCTGAAGCAGAAGAAAAAGGGTAATTATAATATCATTCAGATAGATCCTGATTATAAGCCTGCTGAGATCGAGAGAAAGCAGGTGTATGGAATCACATTTGAGCAGGGAAGAAATGAGCTGGATATCAATGGTGATCTCCTGTCCAATATCGTGACGAAGAATAAGGAGATTCCGGCAGATGCACTGATCGATATGAAGATCGCACTGATCACACTCAAGTATACACAGTCCAATTCAGTGTGCTATGTAAAGGGTGGTCAGGCAATCGGAATCGGTGCAGGACAGCAGTCGAGAATCCATTGTACCAGACTGGCAGGACAGAAGGCTGACAACTGGTATCTGCGTCAGGCGCCACAGGTGCTCAATCTTCAGTTCGTCGATTCACTGGGCAGAGCAGACCGTGATAACACCATAGATGTATTTATCGGTGATGAGTATGAGGATGTTCTGCGTGAGGGTGAGTGGCAGAAACGCTTCAAGGTGAAGCCGGAGGTGTTTACACGCGAGGAGAAGCGTGCATGGCTGGATGGAAATCAGAATGTAACACTTGGTTCGGATGCATTTTTCCCATTCTCCGACAATATTGAGAGAGCCCACAAGAGCGGTGTCAAGTATATTGCACAGCCGGGCGGTTCAGTGCGTGATGATCTTGTAATTGAATGCTGCGACTCATATGATATGGTGATGGCATTTACAGGAATCAGACTGTTCCATCATTAATCTTTGACAATACGGAGATAGTAGAGTATAGTATTCAAGCAAGTTGTTTTTAAGTTTTTAGAATAGGAAGGTATAACGATGGCTGAGAAGAAAAATATGCTGACCTATGAAGGTCTGAAGAAGTTAGAGGATGAGCTGCAGGATCTGAAGGTAAACAGACGACAGGAAGTTGCCCAGAAGATCAAGGAAGCAAGAGAGCAGGGAGACTTGTCCGAGAATGCAGAGTATGACGCAGCGAAGGACGAGCAGAGAGATATTGAGGCTCGTATCGAAGAGATAGAGAAGATACTGAAAAATGCTGAGGTGATCGATGAGGATGAGTTCGATTCTGAGACAGTTAATTTCAGTTCTGAGGTAGTGCTTCATGATGTGGATATGGACGAGGTCGTTACTTATAAGATAGTTGGTTCTACAGAGGCTGATATTCTCAAGGGACTGATCTCCAATGAGTCTCCGTTAGGTGCAGCTCTGATGAAGAAAAAGGTTGGAGATGTTGTAACCGTTGAGGCTCCGAGCGGAAACTTCGAATATAAGATTCTTGATATCAAGAGAAATTAATTCGGGGCAGAATCAGGATAGAAAGAGAGATTATTACAGTGGCTGAGAATAATAACCAGAACAATCAGAACCAGAATAAGCAGAGCCAGCAGGATATCAATCAGTTGTTGAAGGTACGTCGTGAAAAGCTGGCTGAATTGCAGGCAAATGGAAAGGATCCGTTTGTCATTACAAAATATGATGTAGATACACATACTGCAGATATCAAGGATAATTTTGCAGATTATGAGGGTAAAGACGTATCTGTAGCAGGAAGACTGATGTCCAAGCGTGTCATGGGTAAAGCATCTTTTGGTAATGTGCAGGACAAATCGGGAAATATCCAGATATATGTTGCAAGAGATGATCTGGGAGAAGAATCCTACAAAGATTTCAAACGTATGGATATCGGTGATATAGTTGGTCTCAAGGGTAAGGTGTTTGAAACCAAGACAGGAGAAAAATCAATCCATGTTATGGAGATCACACTCCTTTCTAAGAGTCTGCAGATACTTCCTGAGAAGTACCATGGATTAACGAATACAGATCTTCGATACAGACAGAGATATACTGACCTGATCATGAACCCTGAGGTAAAAGACACATTTATTAAGCGTTCCAAGATCATCAGCACGATCCGTAAATACCTCGATAGTCAGGGATTTATGGAGGTTGAGACACCAATGCTCGTCAGCAATGCGGGCGGTGCGGCAGCCAGACCATTTGAGACGCATTTCAATGCACTTGGCGAGGATCTGAAGCTTCGTATATCGCTTGAGCTGTATCTCAAGAGATTGATCGTAGGTGGTCTGGAGCGTGTATATGAGATCGGTCGTGTATTCCGTAATGAAGGCCTTGACACAAGACACAATCCGGAGTTCACCCTGATGGAGTTGTATCAGGCATATACAGATTATAATGGTATGATGGATCTGACAGAGAATATGTTCCGTTATGTAGCGCAGGAGGTACTTGGTACAACTAAGATCACCTACAACGGAATAGAGATGGATCTTGGCAAGCCGTTTGAGCGCATTACCATGGTGGATGCGGTCAAGAAATATGCAGGTGTCGATTTCAATGAGATCCATACACTTGAGGAGGCGCGCGCCGTTGCAAAGGAGCATCATGTAGAGTACGAGGAGCGTCATAAGAAGGGCGATATCCTGAATCTTTTCTTCGAAGAGTTCGTAGAAGAGCATCTGATCCAGCCGACCTTCGTTATGGATCATCCGATAGAGATATCCCCTCTTACGAAGAAGAAGCCGGATAATCCGGAGTATGTTGAGCGTTTTGAGATGTTCATGAATGGCTGGGAGATGTGTAATGCATACTCTGAGTTGAATGACCCGATCGATCAGCGTGAGCGTTTTGCAGCACAGGATGCTCTGGCTGATGCAGGCGATGAGGAAGCAAATCATACAGATGAAGATTTCCTGAATGCACTTGAGATCGGTATGCCACCTACGGGAGGTATCGGATATGGTATTGACAGGTTGTGTATGCTGCTTACCGACAGTCCGGCTATAAGGGATGTGCTGTTGTTCCCGACAATGAAAAGTTTGGACAAATAAACCCAGTAAAATCAAGGGTTCCGAGC
>JBJEJF010000014.1:0-131047 GCA_051877775.1 Wujia sp. | reverse complement strand
GTCGACGTGGTATAATATAATTAAAAGGCCGCGCATGTAAGAAAATCTTACATGCGCGGCCTTTTTGGTTCGTTGTATATATTAGCTATTAATGTTATATATGTTGCTTTTATTTGTTATTATCCATATTCTTACGTGCGGCAGCAAGCATCAGCTTAATTCTGTTGACCTGATTAACTTCAGATGCACCCGGATCATAATCGATCGCTACGATATTTGCTTCCGGATATGCTTTTCTGAGTGACTTGATAACGCCCTTTCCAACAATATGGTTAGGAAGGCAGGCAAACGGCTGACAACATACGATGTTACTGGTACCACTTTTGATAAGCTCAACCATCTCACCTGTCAAAAACCAGCCTTCACCTGTCTGATTTCCGATGGACACGATAGGCTTTGCATATTCTGCAAGATGCGTAATGTGTACAGGAGGATTAAACCGTTTGCTCTTTTTCAGTGCTTTTACTACCGGGTAACGGATTGCTTCGAGAGCAGCGATACCGAGGTTGGAATTTCTGGCAGTCTTTTTGGACTTGCCCAGGTATTCATATTTGTAGTTATTGTTGTAGAAACAATACTGGAAGAAGTCAAGCAGATCCGGCATAACTGCCTCTGCACCTTCTGATTCCAGCAAATCTACAAGATGGTTGTTGGCAGATGGAAGAAATTTGACAAGAATCTCTCCGACAATACCAACTTTTGGTTTCTTTATATCCTCATTTAATGGTATTTCATCAAATTCTTTTACAATGCAGTTTACAAGATGTGTGAAACCACGTCCGCCGTTTTCCATGCAACGGATGGCTGCATGCTCCCATTTTTTGTGTAGTTTATTGACAGAACCCGGAACCTTTTCATAAGGTCTCGTATGGTATACCACACGCATGAAGAGGTCGCCCAGAGCAAGTGCCTGCATCGCACATTTTACTGTTTTCAGGGTGAACTGGAAACCGGAATTCTTCTCAAACCCCTGAACACTCAGGGCAATGACAGGTATCTGCGGATAACCGGCTTTGGCAAGTGCGCGGCGGATAAAACCAACATAATTGGTTGCACGGCATCCACCACCGGTCTGTGTCATAACGATTGCCAGTTTATTTAAGTCGTATTTGCCTGATTGGATAGCATGCATCATTTGTCCTACAACAATCAGAGAAGGGTAGCATGCATCATTATTTACATATTTTAAGCCTGTATCTACAACCTCTTTATTGGCATCCGGCAGCATTACAAAGTTTAATCCCATATGGCGCATGGCAGGCTCGAGAATGCTGAAATGGATCGGAGACATCTGTGGCACAAGCACGGTATAGTCTTTCATGTCCGTTGTGAATTCAACGCGGTTTATATTGCTTGGCACCGGACATGGAGTAAAGTTGTGTTTACGTCTTACGTTTACGGCACTGATGAGAGATCGGATACGGATACGTGCTGCACCCAGATTGCTTACTTCATCGATCTTTAATACCGTGTATATCTTACCTGAGTTGGTCAGTATATCATTTACACAGTCGGTCGTCACTGCATCTAATCCGCATCCGAATGAATTTAACTGGATCAACTCAAGATTGCGGCTGCTCTTTACATAGTTGGCAGCGCGGTATAATCTGGAATGATACATCCACTGGTCTGAGACGATAAGTGGTCGCTCAACAGTTGCCAGATGCGCAACAGAATCTTCTGTCAGTACGGCAATATCATAAGAGTTGATCAGCTCGGGAAGTCCGTGGTTGATCTCAGGATCCAGATGATATGGACGTCCTGCCAGGACGATACCAAGTTTGTCATGCTCATTCAGATACCGGATCGTTTCTTCTCCTTTGCGTTCTATATCTGCCTTTACAGCATCAGCTTCCTGGTAAGCAGCTTCCACGGCATCTGAGATCTCCTCGGCAGTTACATCTGTGTACTTGGAGAATTCGCGGAGAAGACGATCTTTTAATGCATCTTTATTGTCAAGAGCGAGGAAAGGACGGATATAGGTGATATCCGGTGATGATATTTCCTCCATGTTATTTTTAATATTTTCCGCATAGGATGTTACAATCGGACAGTTGTAGTGATTGTTGGCATCCGGTGTCTCATTTCTTTCGTAAGGAATACATGGATAGAATATCGTCTTGATTCCCTGCTTAATAAGCCACATAACATGTCCGTGCGATATTTTGGCAGGATAACATTCGGATTCACTTGGAATGGATTCGATTCCGAGTGTGTAGATATCCCTTGATGATTTTGGTGAGAGAAGTACACGGTATCCCAGTCTGGTCAGGAATGTAAACCAGAAAGGATAGTTTTCGTACATATTCAATACACGGGGTATACCTATAACACCACGTTTTGCTTCATCCTCAGACAGCGGTTCATATTGGAACAATCTGTTGAACTTGTATTCAAAAAGATTTGGGACATTATTCTGGTTCTTTTTCAGTCCGAGTCCCTTCTCGCAACGGTTTCCGGAGATAAATTGTCTTCCACCGGAGAATTTATTGATCGTCAGAAGACAGTTATTGGTACAACCCTTACAGCGAGCCATGCGGGTTTCGTATGTAAGCTCCTCCATCTCTTTTCTGCTTAGCATATGGGTCTCGTATCCTTCTTCATAGCGGTCTCTGGCAATCAGGGCAGCACCGAAAGCCCCCATGATACCAGCTATATCAGGACGGATGGCTTCCCTTCCGGAGATGAGCTCGAAGCTTCTCAACACTGCATCATTGTAGAAGGTTCCACCCTGTACGACGATGGTTTTGCCGAGAGATTTCGGGTCTGTCAGCTTGATTACCTTTAGCAGAGCATTTTTGATAACGGAGTAAGCGAGACCAGCTGAGATGTCTGCTACAGCGGCTCCTTCTTTTTGCGCCTGTTTTACTTTGGAATTCATAAATACTGTACAACGGGAACCAAGATCGATCGGACTTTCCGCAAATAATGCAATCCTGGCAAAATCGCGGATATCATAGTTTAATGATTTGGCAAATGTCTCAATAAAAGAACCGCAGCCGGAGGAACATGCCTCGTTGAGCATGACATTGTCTACGACTTCATTTTTGATCTTGATACATTTCATATCCTGCCCGCCGATATCGAGGATACAGTCTACCTCCGGGTCAAAAAAGGCGGCAGCTGTGTAATGGGCTATCGTCTCTACCTCACCGTAGTCGAGCATAAGGGCTGATTTGATCAGGGCTTCACCGTATCCTGTCGAACAGCTGGATACGATCTCTGCTCCTTCGGGAAGCTTTTCAAATATATCTTTCATGGCGCGAAGCGTTGTTTTCAGCGGGCTGCCGTTATTGTTACTGTAAAAATCATACAGAAGGGAGCCGTCCTCGGCAACAAGAGCGACCTTGGTCGTGGTGGATCCGGCATCAATACCTAAAAAGCAACGTCCGTGATAGGAGGATAGATCGGATCTTCCAACTTTATATTTTGATTGCTTTTCAATAAATGCATCATATTCTTCCTGAGATGAAAAAAGTGGAGGAAGACGGTCGACATCTACAGCAATCTTAAGATCTGCAGTTAATTTTCCGCTGATATCAGCCAGAGTATAGGTCGTTTCTTCTTTGGCCTGAAGCGCAGCACCGACAGCTGCAAACAGGTGGGAGTGATCCGGCGCGATAATGTGCTCATCTGTAAGGTTAAGGGTCCGGATAAATGCGGCGCGAAGCTGATCAAGGAAATGCAGAGGACCACCCAGAAATGCAACGTTTCCTTTGATCGGTTTTCCGCAGGCAAGACCACTTATTGTCTGATTAACAACAGCCTGAAAAATGGACGCAGCCAGATTAGGTTTGGTTGCACCTTCGTTGATCAGAGGCTGGATATCTGTCTTTGCAAATACACCGCATCGTGCAGCGATTGGATATATGGTGTCATAATTTTTGGCGTACTCGTTCAGTCCGGCTGCATCTGTCTGAAGAAGGGTAGCCATCTGGTCTATGAATGAGCCGGTTCCGCCGGCACACACACCATTCATTCGCTGTTCTACACCGTTTGTAAAATAAATAATCTTGGCATCTTCACCGCCAAGCTCTATTGCCACATCGGTCTGAGGCGCATAGTCTGTCAATGCTTCAGACACGCATACGACTTCCTGCTCAAAAGGAATATGAATGACCTCTGCGAGAGCGAGCCCTCCGGAGCCGGTGATCGTAGGAGCAACCTCAAGATTGCCAAGCTTTTCTTCAGCATGTTCAACCAGCTCTTTTAAAGTCTCCTTTATATTTGCAAAATGGCGTTTGTACTCAGAAAACAATATGTTGTGCTGTTCATCAATTACAGCGATTTTGACTGTAGTTGAACCGATATCTATTCCTAATCTTTTCATATGTATTATATGGCTTATGCCATACCTCCTTATTAATATGCCTAATTCGACATAGTCATTATAATGGAAAGTGAGGGGGATTTCAACAGTTAAAAGGTGAACTTTATGCCACATTTTTCCATGTACAGCATAGAATAATCAAAAAGGGGAAAAATATGGAACATGAATGTAAGGGAACCGTTCATCGTGTTGTGGCAGGTGATACGCTGTATAAGCTGTCCAAAATGTATGGTGTGCGGTTGATCGATATTTTAAAAGAGAATCCTTATGTCAATGTGTATAATCTCCAGGTGGGGGACGAGGTCTGTATTCCGACGGAGGTTTATGAAGAGGAGGAACGCAGATATTATACTGCCAGAGTCGGTGAGACGATCGGGACACTTCTTAAGGAGCTGGATACGGACATAGATAGTCTGATGCGCTATAATAGAGAATTATCAGATATCCGGATCCCGCTGGGAACGATCATAAGAATACCGCCGAAGGGTGACGGAATGTAGATTTGTATATGAAAAAATGTGTAAAAGGACACAAAATGATAACAATTTGAGAGACATATTTGTATTGTGTTTTGCGGGGCGATACGATATAATGAATTAGATTGGGTCGCTGTGTGCTGAGTATATCGGCACACAGCAAAATAAAACGTGTAAGGATGATGAACTTGAAGTTTATAGCAAAGATGGAACGTAAATTTGGCAGATATTCAATTAAGAATCTGCCTCTTATCCTGGTCATCTGTTTTGGCCTCGGATATTTGATCTATGGTTTTTTTCCAAATGTAACCATGAAGTTGATATTCTCTCCGGCAGATATAATTGTTGGACATGAATACTGGAGGTTGTTCACATGGATACTGACACCTCCGGGTGGTATTAGTCTGCTGGGGCTTATCATGCTTTTCTTTTATTATAATTTTGGTGTTGCGATAGAACGCGGCATTGGAACTTTTATGTTTAATGTCTATATACTGGGCAGCTGGTTTTGGAATACCCTGGCCTGCATGATAGTCAGCCTGTATTATTATTTTAAGATAGGAGATCCGGACATCTTTTATTTATTTTCCATGACCAACAGTGGAATAGAGATGATGATGTTTATGCAGTACAGCCTTTTTCTGGGATTCGCACTTGTTTACTCTGAATCAGTGGTGCTGCTGTATTTTGTGCTTCCTTTCAAAGCAAGCTGGATCGCATATATCGATATGATTTTTCTGGCGATAGAATTCGTTCAGACAGGCAATGTTCTGACACGTACATCAATCATTGCATATCTGATCAATTTCTTTATATTGTATCTTATTATGCGGAGCTACAGCAAGGGTTACAGACCTACGGCCGCGCAGATGAAACGGAGACGTGCATATAAAAAGCAGGTTGACAGTCGGGAAAGAAGCAGAAGAAACGACAGACCGGATATTCGTGGCAGACAGGATGATCAGATTCCGGCAGGAATTACCAGACATAAATGTGCCGTGTGTGGAAGAAGCGAGAAGGATGATCCGAATCTGGAATTCAGATTCTGCTCAAAATGCAAAGGAAATTATGAATATTGCAGTGATCATCTCTTTACACATGAGCATGTTAAGTAATGATATAGGATAAAGATATATGACGGGAGAATAACACATGAAAAGTAGATTTAAGATATTGGTGTCTGATATAGGAAGGGGAAAGGATCTGGAGGAGAAACTGCCGGAGTATGTGACACTTCTTAATAATCAGTATAATTGCTATGCCACTGTTAAGATGAGCATGAATTATTATACTATGAAAGAAATGATTACGGAACAGGGTGATAAGAATACCGATGTATGCAGATATTTTGACCTGCTGACAGGGCTTGTGGAAAAACATATATTGGACAGAAAGCCTGTCGATGATAAGGCAATGGAGACGATTCGCCAGTTGCGTGAAAATGTTGAATACAAGATGAAGAATCTGACTGCGTACACAGACGCCTATGAGCTGTACGAGTATGTTCTGAACAGAATAGAGGCAGGAATCAAGGGTACTACTGTAAAGGTTGATCCGGAACAGTTATCAGCAAAGATGTTTCAGTATGTGTTTTCTGAAAATGATACGGTGGTGATCAACAGCAAGCTGCAGCTTCTGATGGCACAGCTGCCTGTCCGTATGACCAAAAATAAATTCTATGATATCGTTACAAATACACTGACGATATATAAAGGTGGAGAAAAAACATCGGTTGATGAGTTTGCAGACATGCTCCGTGCAACTGTTCTGATTCATAAACCAAAGGGATTTGAGACGGAATATCCGTTTTTATATCATGTGTATAGTGATCTCTGCAATGCAGATTACAAGGAAATGACAGAGGAGACTTATGATGATCTGACAGAAAGACTGGGACAGGCTGCAGATATTATCAATCATGAGGTTTCGGCATATATGTTATTGCAGGAGATCGTCAACGATGTGTATGTTTTACTTCTTACAGTGGAACAGGCATATGAGGAGAATATTACAATGTCGGGTTATCAGTCTGCCATCAGGATTCTGGATGTGTGCACCCGCAATGATGACATGGACGAGATGGTGGCTGGTATGACTCGTGAGTTTATGAATATTGAGGGCGTTCAGGAGGACATTTATGAGAACATTGTGATTCTTGAGGCTGCCTTCGATGATATTCGCCAGGGCAATGGAGAACTGATAGATAAACTTGCACTTGCACCTGCGTTTGACAGGCTCGGAACCGTTTCAAAACTGTTGTCTACCAGTTTATTTATCGATCTTGAAAAGGATTACAGTGGTAAGACGGTTGAGGTTGCTGATCATGATTATATTATGCAGCTTCGGGATGTTCTGACAGATGAGATGGCCAAGGCTTTTGAGGGAAAAGAACGGAGAGTCGTTCGAAGTATGATGTCTAAAATATTGGCGAGCATGCCTATTTTCATGAATAGTCAGCAGGAGATCAAGGATTATTTTGATTATGTACTGAATAATTGTAATGATGACAGTGAACTGACTGCTTGCAACAAACTGATATCTGAGCTGATGGAAGATTAGGTTGGGGTGATTAGGTGATAATTTCAGATGCATTATATACATATGGAATAAAGGACAGAAGGCTTGACAAAATTTTGCGCAAAATAAGAGCAGAGAAAAAAATTCGGAATCTATATGTTGTTGTTCTTCCGTTGATGCGGGATGGAATTCTGGAAATATATGTATATAATCAGCTTCTGCAGCCTTTCTATCTGGCAATGCATGACAAAGTGCATATTGTCGGCATAGCCATGGATAAGGGTAATGCAGAAGAACTGGTATTACAGATGGTTCAGGATATGTATGATGCTTGTGGTGGCGAAAGCTTTGATACAGAACTTTTTTTCAGAGGGGCATGACAGCTTTCTGTGTATATGGGATGAGAGAATATGATTCATGTTTTGCTGTGTATTTTAAAAATCATATTGTGGATTGTGCTTGGGGTATTGGGACTGTTGTTACTGGTTCTGCTGGCATTGCTCTTTGCACCGGTAACATACAGGATTGAGGCAGAATATATGCCGGAGGAGGATAAAAAAGGAGCTGTATGGCTTCGGGCAAAAATCAAATTCCTTTTCCTGAGTATTTTGGTAAAATATGATCATGGAACAAGAGATCTTGAGCAGACCTTGCGGGTGTTTGGAATACGGCTTGGTGGAAAAAATAAAAAAGAAGATATTAAGGGTGAAGAAGCTGCGGATGAGCCGATTCAACTGCAGGATGAACCAGGACCTGAACAGGATCCGGTGCAGATGCGGGAACTGCCGAAAGTAGAGCAGGATCCGGTGCAGACGCATACAACAAATCAGATCGAGGCAGATGAAATGAGAGAACCGCTGCATGAAGAATATGATTTGTGGGATAATGAAACTGAGGGCTCTTTTGGTTCTGATCTGCCGCCTGAAGAAAAGAAACTGTCCGGAAGAATCAGAATATTCTGTAAGGGGCTGATAAGCAGGGTAAAGAGTATATTTAACAGATTGTCAGATTTTGCTCCATCGAAGATCGTCGAGAGACTGGATGACAGATTAAATGAGCTTCAGAAAAAAAAGCATACAATTCAAAAAAAAGCGGAGCGTATAAAAAAATTCTGGACACTGGATTGTACAGTAAAGACCAGAAATTATCTGAAAAAATATATACTCAGTATATTGAGACACATCAGTCCCAGAAAAGTAAAGGGACATATACATTATGGCTTTGACGAACCATATAAAACCGGACAGGTGACAGGATATCTGAGCCTTATGCCGTTTGTATATCAAAAAGGCCTGTATCTGGAACCGGATTTTTATAACAAAGTTCTGGAAGGGAACATTGATATGCGTGGTCATATTCAGCTTGGATATATTCTTCGAATCGTGCTGAATATTAATGTATGGAGAACTATCCGGGTGGTGCGCAGGTTGGTAAACAGATAAAGGAAAATACTGGTAAAGCAGTTTATCTTATAGGAAGGATATGAAGGAGGAAAAACATATGGCAAACGAGTTTAATGATACGCTGGGTTCCCTGTTCAAGGGAATGGATACAATGCTGACTACAAAAACGGTCGTGGGAGAGCCGACCAGACTGGGGGATACTATCATTCTTCCACTTGTGGATGTCAATTTCGGGGTGGCTGCAGGTGCATTTGCAAAATCAGGTAATAGTCATTCTGCAGGTGGTGGTATGGGAGGTAAGATGTCTCCGTCAGCGGTGCTTGTGATTCAGAACGGACATGCCAAAATGGTCAGTGTCAAAGGAGAAGATACTGTCAGCAAGATCATAGATATGGTGCCTGATATTGTTGATAAGATTGGAAGTATCGTCGGCGGCAAGGGAGAGAAGAATTCTGAGCATGAGGCCGAGATCAACCAGGCGATCAGCGATCTGGCAAAAGAAGAGAATATTTAGGATATAGATTCTGTAAAGTGATGAAGCAGCATATAATATCTTAAAATGCGGCGTGTATTTCGGCAGGATAGTATTATCTATCATATGCCGGGTGCATCTGTAAAAACAGGTGATTATCTATGCGGGCTTTGGTTGGATATGCCATGCTTTTCATGGCGGTAGGAATGCTGTTATCCTATTTTGTGAGTGGTTTTTGCGAGTTCCTGTTTGTAGTTCTGCTTCTTCTGGGCGCATATATTTTGCTGTGCAGATGTTAGCAGAGAGGGGATTTTTTTACAGTCGGATTAGAGGGGTATATGGAAACAAAATCAAGAGAGTTGATAAAACTGTTGGAAGGACACAGAGTATTTCTCCAGACGCATAATTTTCCGGATCCGGATGCGATTTCGAGTGCGTTTGGCTTGCAGAGGTATCTGCAATACTATGGGGTCTCATCAACGATATGTTATGTGGGGAGTATAGACAGATTTAATACAAGAAAGATGATGGACACGTTTGGCATTGATATCATTTCATATGATGATATACAGGATATGACAGAAGAGGATTATATCGTTCACGTTGATTGTCAGAAGCCGAATTCCAACACGACCGATCTGCCGGGAAATGAAGTGGCCTGTGTGGATCACCATCCGATCTTTCAGGTGACGGAGGATTATGAATACAGTGATATTCGAATAGTAGGCGCCTGTGCCAGTATCGTGGCAGATTATTATGCATCAACGTCAACACCGATAGAGACGGATGTTGCAACCGCGCTGGCATATGGAATAAAAATGGATACAGACGAACTGATTCGTGGAGTAAAGCAGCTTGATCTGGATATGATGTCCTATCTCTATGGTCATGCTGACTGGAAAAAGTTGTCATCGATGTATAATTCGACGATAGAATTCCATGATCTGGAGGCTTATGGGTCTGCGATAGAGAATATTGAGGTGTTTGATTTTGTTGGATTTACATATATGCCATTTGAATGTCCGAATTCTCTCGTAGCTATTATATCAGATTTTGTGTTATCTCTTGATGTGGTAGATGTATCCGTTGTATATTCTGTCAATTCTGCCGGTATCAAATTCTCAGTGCGCAGTGAAAAAGCTGGTGTGGATGCAGGTGTTCTGGTTAGAGAGGCATTGAAAGGCATTGGTTCGGGTGGTGGACATGCCGCAATGGCAGGCGGATTTATAGGTGATTCTGCAGTTAAAAAAATGGGAATGTACTATGACAGAA
Organism: Wujia sp.; assembly: GCA_051877775.1. Lineage (GTDB taxonomy): Bacteria > Bacillota > Clostridia > Lachnospirales > Lachnospiraceae > Coprococcus_C. Next base: position 120,577 of record JBJEJF010000014.1, on the reverse strand, counting down.
AGATAAAAGAGTTGTTCATGACAGCGATAAGAAACATGGTTTAGATCAGGATAGAGGTGGTTTCAATGAGTACGGCATCAGATATGAGTATGGAAATTTTGCTGAATTCGGACAATCCGGATCAGGTATTGAAAAATATGCAGCCGTTTATTGATTTGATGATGAATTATGAATGTGCGTTGATGGAGATAGAGACTAAGCTGAAGGTGCTCAATACGGAATTCGCACTGAGGCATAACAGGAATCCATTTGAATCCATAAAATGCAGGCTTAAACAGCCAATCAGCATTGTGAGGAAAATGCAGAAAAAAGGACTTGATATTACAATAGAAAATATCGAGAATAATCTGACGGATATTGCAGGTATCAGAGTCATATGCTCGTTTCCGGAGGATATCTATATCCTGTCCGATCTGCTGACACAGCAGGATGATATTAATGTGGTGTGTACTAAGGATTACATAAGAAATCCTAAGAAAAACGGATACAGAAGCCTGCATCAGATCGTGGAAGTACCTATTTTCCTGTCGAATGAGAAGAAATACATGAAGGTTGAGGTTCAGTTCAGAACAATCGCAATGGATTTCTGGGCCAGCCTGGATCACAAATTAAAATATAAAAAGGATAACCTGAAGCATCCTGAGATCATTGTCCAGGAATTAAAAAAGTGTGCAGATACGATCACATCAGTGGACTATAAGATGCAGGAAATCAGAAATATGCTGGAAGATTAAATGCTATGTGATATGGAGGACTGAAATGAGCAAAGAATTATGGAAACCGGGAAATATGCTGTATCCTGTGCCTGCCGTTATGGTAACGGTTGGGGATGGAAATAACAGAGATAATATTATCACGATCGCGTGGACAGGAACTGTCAATTCAGATCCGCCGATGGTATCAATCTCAGTAAGAAAATCCAGATACTCACATGAACTTCTCATGCAGAATGGAGAATTCGTAATTAATCTGGTGACGAGACAGCTCACCTATGCCATGGACTTCTGTGGGGTAAAGTCAGGAAGGGATATGGATAAGTTTGCTGAGATGAAGCTGACCCGTGGAGAGGCGAGAACAGTGTCTGTTCCTGTTATTGCAGAGAGTCCTGTTAACATTGAGTGTAAAATTACCCGGATGCTGGAACTTGGTTCCCATGATTTGTTTCTGGCTGAGGTGACAGGTGTTCAGGCAGATGAGGCTTATATGGATGAGAATGGCAAGTTCGATCTGCATAAGGCCGATCTTATTGCATATTCTCATGGACAATATTACACGCTGGGAGATAATATAGGTAAGTTTGGGTATAGCGTGCAGAAGAAAAAATAATAAAAAAGATGCAAGTATCATTATATACAAGACAGATGAGTTTTCTTATCTGTCTTTTTTCTTCATTAGAAAAATATTTGAGCATGATGGAATTTCTTTTGAGAAAAATGTGGCTTAGAATGGAGGATTGTGTTCGTAAGTGAAAAAATGGGTCTATGAATGAAAAAAATGTGACTTGCGATCTGATACAGCTGTCATTATTATGGATATATAAGCTGAACGACAGTGCATGGATCAATACAGGCTTGTGCATGATATAAGATTCTTATTTACATCTGGAGAGGTAGAAGGAGTTTTCATATATGTTCAGTAAAGTGATTAGTTGTGCCGTGCTTGGGGTAAATGGAGTCATGATCGGTGTAGAAGCAGATGTGAGTGCAGGACTTCCGATGTTTACGATGGTCGGCTATCTTTCTTCGTCCGTAAAGGAAGCGGGAGAACGGGTAAGGACAGCCTTGCGTAATTCGGGTTATCAGCTGCCTCCAAGGCATATTACGATCAATCTGTCACCGGCGAATCTCAGAAAAGATGGCTCCGGCTTTGACCTCCCGGTAGCGGTTTCGGTTCTTTTGGCTGAGGGATCTCCGGTGGCAGTTGATATGGAGCATATTGCCGTTATAGGGGAGCTCAGTCTTGATGGTTCGGTAAAACCGGTGAGAGGGGTACTTTCTATGGTCTGCCACTGCCATGAGAGTGGAATCACGGGATGCATTGTGCCCAGGGAGAATGCAGGAGAGGCTGCATTAGTTGAGGGGATGAAAGTATATGCGGTATCGTCACTGCAGGAGACGATCGACTTTATACAAGGAAGGTATGTATCGGAATATGTAAAGCCGGCAGTGTCATCAGAAGCAATTCTTACTGATCAGGAGGAACATGATTTTGCTGATATCAGAGGGCAGGAGATGCTGAAAAGAGGTATGGAGATAGCTGCTGCCGGCTTTCATAATGTTCTAATGACAGGAGCTGCCGGAGCAGGAAAGTCGATGCTTGCCAGATGCCTTCCGTCTATTATGCCGGAACTGTCATTTGAGGAGCGGCTGGAGATAACCAAGATATACAGTATCAGTGGATTACTTACGGAACGGGATACACTGATTACAAAACGACCGTTTCGTGCTCCGCATCACACCGTATCTGACCATGCGCTGACAGGTGGTGGTATGATTCCAAGACCCGGAGAGGTGAGCCTGGCACATCATGGTGTTCTGTTTTTGGATGAGTTGCCTGAGTTCGGGAAAAACGTTCTGGAAGTCCTTCGCCAGCCTCTTGAGGACAGGAAGATCACGATATCGAGAGTAAATGCTACATATGTATTTCCGGCGGATTTTATGCTTGTTGCAGCAATGAATCCGTGCCCGTGCGGACATTATCCGGACATGAAGAAATGTACCTGTACACCGGTGCAGATCATGCGGTATCAGAATCGTATCAGCGGTCCGTTACTGGACAGGATAGACATCAATATGGATGTCAAACCGATTCAATACGAAGAGCTTTTTATGGGCAGACAGGGAGAAAAATCCTCTTCCATCAGGGAACGTGTAGAACGTGCAAGGCAGATACAGGCCAAGAGATTTGATGGTGAGACAATCAATTTTAATGCCCAGATGGATGGCAAGATGTTGCAGAAGTATGTGAGTCTGCCGCAGGAGGGACAGGAGCTTATGGAGCATGCTTTCCGAAACATGTCTTTAAGTGCACGTGGAACACACAGGATACTGAAATTGGCCAGAACGATAGCCGATCTGGACGGAAGTGATTCCATAAAAGTGATTCATCTGAGAGAGGCTATATTTTACAGGAATAGCGGGGTGAATCAATATGTGTCCTGACAGGGAAAAGGATGTTCTGAATCTGTGGTTCAATAATATAGAGGGGCTGGGTGCAGCGAGAAGGCGGTATCTTCGAGAAATATTTGGAGATATAAGAAATATTTATGATGCAACGGAGACTCAGCTTCGACAGCTGGTTCAAGATGATAAAACGGTACAGATGCTTCTGAAGTCACAGGATCTGTCAGTGAGCGAGAAATATCTGGAAGAACTTACAAAAAGGGAGATCAAAATCGTGTATCCGGGACATCCGTATTATCCGGACAGGCTGATGCACATATATGATGCACCGGATATATTATATGTAAAAGGTATATTACGCAGAGAAGAACATATATATAATAGAAGTATTGGAATCGTGGGATCGAGGAATCCTGACGTATACGGCAGGGAAATGGCGTCCATGTTTGCAAGAAAGCTTGCAGAAAAAGGATGCATCGTGGTTAGTGGCATGGCGCGCGGAATTGACAGCGCAGTTCACAGGGGTGCACTGGAAGCGGGAGGTTATACGGTTGCTGTTCTTGGGTGTGGTATCAATGTCACTTATCCGCCGGAAAATGCAGAGCTGTATCATGAGATATGTCATCATGGTGCTGTTATATCCGAACATGGTTTGAATGTAAGACCGGCTCCTGGACTTTTTCCCATAAGAAACCGCATTATCAGTGGTTTATCAGATGGGATATTGGTGGTTGAAGCGAGAAAAAAGAGCGGTTCCCTGATTACTGCGGATTGTGCTTTAGAGCAGGGGAGACAGGTGTACGCAGTACCGGGACGAGCTTATGATCTGAATAGTGAGGGGACAAACAACCTTATCAAACAGGGTGCATTGTGTGTGACGGATCCAGAGGAGATCCTGCAGGATCTGAACGGAGATATGCGGAGCGATTCTGATGAAGAGGCGGGAAGAAAACCGGAGGAAATAATCGGCATTTCCGACGAGTACAGGGAAAACGACAATGATGTCATCAAAAATTCTCTTGCACCTGCAGAAAAAATGGTGTATAGTTGTCTGAGTTTAGAACCGATGTATATTGATGACATAATAGGAGCTTCAGGTATTGGAATAACTGGTGCTATAAGTACCTTATATTCTCTGGAAGAAAAAGGAATCATCAAACAGCCGATCAGAGGTTATTATATTATTACTGTCTAATGTATGAGGTGAATCAGACATTCGGACAGTATGCTTTATTTGAAGGAGCAGAAGGTATGGCGAAAAATCTTGTAATCGTAGAGTCTCCGGCTAAGGCCAAGACAATTAAAAAATTTTTGGGTACAGGGTATGAAGTAATTGCGTCAAATGGACATGTCAGAGATCTGCCCAAAAGTCAGATGGGAATCGATTTTGAGAATGACTATGAACCAAAATATATTACGATCAGAGGAAAGGGAGAACTGCTGGCTGAACTTAGAAAAGCTGTAAAAAAGGCGGACAGGATATATCTTGCAACGGACCCGGATCGTGAGGGGGAAGCTATTTCCTATCATTTGACAGTTGCATTGAAGCTGGAAGGAAAGAATTACAAGAGAATTACTTTTAATGAGATCACAAAAAATGCAGTTAAGGCTTCTATCAAGGAAGCAAGAGAGATAGATATGAATCTGGTGGATGCGCAGCAGGCGAGAAGAGTATTGGATCGTATGGTGGGATATTCTATCAGCCCTCTTTTGTGGGAGAAGATCAAGCGTGGTCTAAGTGCTGGAAGAGTTCAGTCAGCAGCATTGAAGCTGATTTGTGACAGAGAAGATGAGATTAATGCTTTTATTCCGGAAGAATACTGGAGCCTTGAGGTAATGCTTTCTGCAGGTAAGAATCTGAAGCCGGTTCAATTCCATTATGTCAAAGAGCATATTACCAGAGAGGAACTGGACAGTGTGCAGAAAGCTGTGGAACAGGATGGTAAGTTCCTGGTTACAGGCATAAAGGTAACAGAAAAGATAAAAAAACAACCGGTTCCTTTTACCACCAGCACACTGCAGCAGGAAGCTGGCAAAAAACTTAATTTTGCGACAGGAAAGACAATGCGTATTGCCCAGCAGCTTTATGAAGGCGTTGATGTCAAGGGACATGGCAGTATTGGACTTATCACATATCTAAGAACGGATTCTATCCGTGTATCTGATGAGGCGGATGCCGCTGCAAAGTCATATATTGAGGGGCAGTATGGAAAAAAATACGTAGGTGAACCTGTCGTATCAGCATCAGGTAAGAAGATACAGGATGCGCATGAGGCAATCAGACCAACGGATGTTACACTTACACCAGCCAGCCTGAAAGATCAGTTGTCACGTGATCAGTTCAGATTATACCAGTTGATTTACAACCGGTTTCTTGCGAGCAGAATGGCACCGGCTGTGTTTGAGATAAAAACAGTGACTGCGGAGTGTGGAGGATATCGATTTAAATCTTCTTCAAACAAAGTGGCATTCGAAGGCTTTCATGCGGTATATACTGGCGATGAGGAAAAAACGGAAAACAACAGATTAAATGGAATTCAGGAAAATGAGACGCTGGATGTGTCAGAAATCGTTCCAAAACAGCATTTTACGCAGCCGCCTGCGCATTATACAGAAGCATTGCTTGTCAAAACGATGGAAGAACTTGGAATTGGACGACCTTCCACATATGCACCTACGATCAGCAATATACTTAATCGAAGATATATTGTTAAGGAAAACAAAAATCTTTATGTGTCAGAGCTGGGTACTGCTGTCAATCAGATGATGACACAGGCATTTCCGGCGATTGTTGACACAGAGTTTACAGCCAATATAGAGTCACTTCTTGATAAGATTGAAGAGGGAGAGATTAACTGGAAAGTTGTCATTCGCAATTTTTATCCTGATCTGGCTGAGTCTGTGGAGCTTGCCAAAAAAGAACTTGCAGAGGTTAAGATCGCAGATGAAGTATCAGATGTACCTTGTGAATTGTGTGGCCGCATGATGGTTATTAAATATGGACCGCATGGTAAATTTTTGGCATGTCCGGGATTTCCCGAGTGTAAAAATACAAAGCCGTATTATGAAACAATAGGTGTTTCCTGCCCGAAATGCGGTAAGGATATCGTCATCAGAAAGACCCGTAAGGGAAGGGTATATTATGGCTGTATAGATAATCCTGAGTGTGATTTTATGTCGTGGGCCAGACCAACCGCCCATATATGTCCAGAGTGTGGCAGTTATATGGTGGAGAAGGGAAATAAGCTTCTGTGTGCAGCGGAGGGGTGTGGATATACCTGTGATAAAAAGCCTGTTGAATCATGACATTAACTGAGAAAATGTAAATTAATTTATTGCTTTTTTATATTTTTTGTTGCTGAAAAATGCCAAATATGGTACGATAGTTATCGTATGGATAGAACAATATGTCTATTCATACGATAATTTATTTTGTTGAAGATTGATGCGGGAGTTATACATGAGTGTTCAGTTATTGGACAAGATTCGAAAAGTTAACAGACTCTTACATAATAATGCGGGATATAAGATTTCAATTGACGAGTTGTGTGGCTTGTTTGGCAGTCTGTTATATTCGGATGTTATCATCACGAATCAGCATGGAAAGATAATCGGTCAATATGTTGTAGACGGGGTTCCGGCGATGGATACTCTGCGGGGGCTTGCACTTGGAGAGGAGATCGACGCTGATATGAATGAAAGATTTATGTCAGTTTTGTCGACAAAGGAGAATGTTAATCTGAGTATGCTTGGGCTCGCATATGATGGGCTTGATCTGTACGATGCTATTATAGTACCTGTTGATATGGCGGGAGAACGTCTTGGAACTGTATTTTCATACAGGATTAAGAATTCTTACGAAATTGACGATATAATATTAGCTGAGTACGTTACAACGATTGTGGCAATGGAGATGCTGCATGACCTGTATGATACCGGGGCTGCTGATAATTATCAGGAGAATCTTGTGCATACTGCAATACGTGCCCTGTCTGCTTCAGAATTGTATGCTGCAAAATGTGTTCTTGAGGAGCTTGCACATACAAAAGGTGTACTGGTTACAACACGCGTGGCAGAAAAATATAATATAACAAGATCGGTCATTATCAATGCCATGAAAAAGCTGAACAGTGCAGGTGTTATCAGATCCAGATCTATGGGGATCAAGGGAACAGCTATACAGATCGAGAATCCGTATATCATGGAAGCTCTGACACAGGCTGTGGCAGCTAATAATTAATTCATATAACGCAATTTCTGAAAATGGATGTTCAGAGGGATATAGGTAATGTTATTCAAAAGGATTTGTGAGAATACTCATGAGTCCTTTTCGAGTGTAGTATGGTAAATGGAGGAAAAAGCATGATTAACACAGATATTTACAATTATATCAATATTCTGGACAAAGCAGCTGATGCATCCAATCTTAGGAATGAATTAATCAGCAATAATATTGCGAATGTAGATACTCCCGGATATAAGAGAAAAGATATTAATTTTGAATCGATTTTACAGGCTGAACTTAGCGGTGAAAAAAGTCTGTATCAGGCGGTGAAATCAGCAAACGAGGAGCTGTCAACACTTGATCCTCAGGTTTATACAGACAATGCGTCACTGTCTTACCGGCTGGATGGCAATAATGTGGATATTGCTTCAGAGGAAGCTTATCTGGCTGAAAACCAGATTAAATATCAGGCACTTATAGATTTGATGAATCAGGAATTCTCGAGATATAAGACAGTTCTGAATTCATCATCATAAATAGCAGGAGGTAATTATCATGGGTGTTTTTTCAGCTATGAATGTGGCTGCAACCGGTATGACGGCACAGCAGCTTCGTATGGATGTAATCGCAGAGAATATAGCTAACGCCAGTACGACACGTACTGAAGATGGTGAAGCATACAGACGGAAAATGGTTGTTTTTTCTGAAAAAGACACAACATCCTTTGATCATATTCTGAATGGTTATCTGAGCCATTATCAGCCAAATGGTGTCAAGGTAACGCAGGTAGTAGAAGATCAGTCGGATCTCAGACTTGTATATGAACCGGATAACCCTGATGCTAACGAAGACGGATATGTAGAGTATCCGAATGTTGACACGGTAACGGAAATGACCAATCTCATCGATTCAAGCAGAGCTTATGAGGCAAGTGTAACTTCCTTTAATGCTGCAAAGAGTATGGCGATGAAAGGTCTTGATTTATTTACAAGTTAGGAGTGGGATAGATGTCAGTAACACCGGTATCATTATATAGTGATGATTTTACGACCCTTAACAGTATAAATGGGATGTCCAGTGTGGCTTCTGCTGAACGTGCAGACCAGGCTGCCCGAACGGATGGAACATCATCTTTTGATACGATATTGAATGCAGCTGTCGATATGTACAAAGAGGCAGATTCTCTTCAAAAAGCTGCAGAATCGGCAGAAATGAGTTTTGCCCTGGGATATACCGATAGTATACACGATCTTGCGGTGGCACAGCAGAAGGCAAATATTTCACTTCAATATACGGTTAAGGTTACGAATGCTGTTGTATCAGCATACAAAGAGATAATGAACATGCAATTATAATTATTGATTGCCTATGGAGGCACATATGAGGGAATGGTTTAAACAACTTCCTTCCAGAATTGTTGAATTTTGGAACAAATATACGGCAAAACAGAAAACTTTGTTTTTTTCAGTGGTAGCAGCAATTGTTATCACTTTGATTGCGTTGTTTTGGATTTTGAACAGAACTACATATACGAGACTGTCAAGCTTTGATGATACGGCAGCTGCATCTCAGGCGGCAAATGTCCTCAAAGAAAATGGAATCACATACAGAGTTACGGATGATGCCCTGAGTATTGATGTAGATGAAAACCAGTTATCACAGGCAAGACTTCTGATGGGAGAAAATGGAATCAGTACAAGTGTCAATAAGACAGATTATGACTGGCTGTTTGATAATGGATTCAATACAACAGATTCCGAAAAAAAATTAAAAGCCAAGATAACGAAACAGTCTGAGATGGAGGCTGACATACGAAGTATAGAGGGTGTTACAAAGGCTTCTGTTACGATCAATCTTCCTGATACGACCAATACGATTTATTCTAAGGATCAGAGTGCATCTGTCAGTATTATGCTGACAGTGAATGCTAATTTTGACAGAGAGAGTGCGAAAACGATTGCAGAATATGCAAAAACCTGTGTGGGAAACTCTAACACAGATAATATAACGATTATAGATAACCAGGGAACTTTGCTGTTCTCAGGAACGAGCAGCAGTAATGCTGCAACAGACGTTATACAGATCGAGCAGCAGGTAGAGGAATACTACAACAGCAAGCTCTGGAACCTGATGGTTAACTCCGGAGTTTATGATGAAGTATCTGTTGCATCTAATCTGGATGTCAATGTCTCTAAGGAAGAGATGCATCGTCTGGAGTATTATTCCAATGATGACGATGATACCGGTCCGATGTCTACAAGCTATTATTACCTTGCTGAGAATACAGATGGTACAGGCGGTGTTGTGGGAACAGATGCCAATGGAGAAGAGATCACGGACTATAATCTCCTTGACAATGCCAATGGAGAATCAAAGTTAAATGTGGTGAAACAGACTTTTGAGACCAGTTATGTTGAGACTACTAAGGTGGAGCCTGTTGGTGATGTCGATATGACGAATTCCAGCATGGCAATGTATCTTACGAGATATCAGATATATAATGAGGATGATATGAAGGAGCAGGGGCTCCTCGGGGATCAGACATTTGCAGAGTTTCAAGCTGCAAATTCTGAAGTGACGGAGACTGTGAATCCACAGGAACTGGTCACAATGCTGGCTACAGCTACAGGTATGCGTGAAGCTAATGTATATGTTGTAGAACGTATCGTGCCTATATTCTATCCGTCTGAGGAAAAAACAGTTCCTGTACAGAGTATCATCTCCATCATACTTGCTGTTATAATTGGTGGACTTCTCCTGTTTGTTGTATTCAAGGGAATGAAACCGGAGGAAGTTGTTGAGGTTGAACCTGAGCTTTCTGTGGAGGCACTTTTGGCAACAACTAAGGAAAATCAGACCATCGATGATATAGAATTCAGTGATAATTCAGCTTCGAAGACGCAGATTGAAAAGTTTGTGGATGAGAATCCTGAGGCAGTGGCAGCACTGCTCAGAAACTGGCTGAATGAGGATTGGGAGTGAAGATAAATGGCTTCAAATAACAATTTATCAGATATAAGCGGTGTTCAAAAGGCAGCGATTCTTCTGATCGCGCTGGGGCCGGAGAGGTCTGCCCAGGTATTCAAGCATTTGAAGGATGATGAAATAGAACAGCTTACGCTTGAAATCGCAAATACCAAGAGCGTTCCGGCAGATTTAAAGGATGCAGTTCTGGATGAGTTCTATGAGGTATGTCTTGCACAGCAGTATATTGCTGAGGGTGGTATCGCATACGCAAAAGAGCTTCTTGATAAAGCACTTGGAGAGGACCGGGCGAGAGATGTCATCGGCAAACTTACGGCTTCTCTGCAGGTTAGACCTTTTGAATTTGTCCGTAAAGCCGATGCAAGCCAGTTGCTCAACTTTATACAGGATGAGCATCCGCAGACGATTGCCCTTATATTGGCATATTTACCTTCATCACAGGCGGCAGCTGTTGTCAGTGCTCTGGCACCGGAAAAACAGGCAGATGTTGCGAGAAGAATAGCAACTATGGATAGAACCAGTCCGGATGTAATCAAGGAAGTGGAGAAGGTGTTGGAGAAGAAACTTGCGTCTCTTGTCAATCAGGATTACACGATCGTTGGTGGCGTTGATTCTATTGTAAGTATATTGAATACTGTTGACAGAAGTACAGAGAAACATATTATGGAGAATCTGGAGATCGAGGATCCTGAACTGGCTGATGAGATCCGAAGAAAGATGTTCGTATTCGAGGATATTTTGTTGCTTGATAACAGGTCTATTCAGACTGTTCTTCGGGAAGTTGATAATAACGAGCTTGCAATTGCACTCAAAAATGCCAATGAAGATGTTCAGAAGATTATTTTTGATAACCTGTCATCCCGTCTGGCAACAATGATAAAAGAAGATATGGAATTCATGGGTCCTGTTCGTCTGAAGGATGTTGAGGATGCACAGCAGAAGATAGTTAATATCATTCGTAAGCTTGAAGATTCAGGAGAAATAGTTATCTCTCGTGGTGGAGGTGACGAGATAGTTGTCTAATCTATATAAGTCCGGATTTCATACCCTCAATACGCAAAGTGACACTCCGTTTGTACTTGATGTCAGCAAACGCAAGGTGGGGCAGGATAGAACTGAGCAGAAAAGCAAAGTTATCCGGCCGCTTGAGGAACAGCAGGAAGATATTGATGAGTCCCAGAATGCTAATCATATTATTCTGGATGATGCTATGGACAAAGCAAAACTGGTTCGTGACGATGCCATGATGAAAGCTGCAAAGCTGATTGCTGATGCAGAAGAAGAGGCTGAAAACATTCTGGAGCAGGCAAGACAGGATGGTTTCAGACAGGGGCTCGAGGAAGGGAATATGGAGGCCATGAAAAGGGCTGATGAATATCTTGCCAATATTAACCAGGAACAGGAAGTAAAGCTTGCTGAGAGCAGGAGACAGATGCAACAGGAGTTTATACAGGCAGAGAAGGAAATGGTAGATGTGACCTGTTCCCTTATCGAAAAACTGACGGGCATGCTTGTGCGGGATTATCAGCCTGTTATGCTTCATATGATCAATAATGCGTTGAATGCGGCAGATACAAGCAGGAGTTTCATTATCCGGGTAGCAGAGGAGATATATCCTTATATTGCGGATAATCAAAGCAGAATTGTGGGGGCAGCAAATCCTGGGATAACGATAGAAATATATGGCGATTCGAAGTTGAGCAGAAGTGAATGTCTGATTGAAACAGATAATGGAATCATAGACTTATCCATGGATGTTCAGGTGAAAAATCTGATTACCGCCATCAGGCTCATGTCAGATTAAGGTAAAAATAGATTTTGATATGGCTGCCGAACCGGGAGATACAGGTCCCTGTGCGACAGCCATGATTGTATAATGGAGTTTATATGGAAGGCAGAATTAATATAGAACGTTATAAATCATTATTATACAGAGATTACGCTGAACACTACGGTAAAGTAAGCAAGGTTGTTGGTTTGACCGTTGAATCAGTGGGACCTCCTTGCAATTTAAATGATCTGTGTGAGATCATTTCCAAGGACGGTAAGACAAGCGTGATGGCTGAAGTCGTAGGATTTAAAGATAATAAAGTCCTGCTTATGCCCTTTGATTCTGTGGATGGCATAGGACTTGGCGCAATCATCCGCAATACCGGAGAGGTCCTTAAGGTGCCGGTAGGAGAAGGCCTTCTGGGAAAGGTCCTGGATGGCATAGGAAGACCGCTTGATGATGCCGGACTGGAGATGACTGCTGCGTATCCTATTGATGCACAGCCTCCGGATCCCTTGAAAAGAAAACTTATAGATGAGGTACTTCCACTTGGGGTAAAAGCAGTAGATGGACTTCTCACAGTTGGAAAAGGGCAGAGAATTGGGATCTTTGCAGGAAGTGGTGTTGGAAAGAGTACCTTGCTTGGTATGTTTGCAAGAAATACACAGGCAGATATTAATGTTATTGCTCTGATCGGAGAGCGTGGAAGAGAGGTTCGTGAGTTTATCGAACGTGATCTCGGTGAGGAAGGCATGAAACGATCAGTGGTCGTGGTCGCTACATCGGATAAGCCTGCGTTGCTGCGTAATAAGGCTGCCAAGACGGCTACTGCGATTGCAGAGTATTTCAGAGATCAGGGGAAAGATGTTCTCCTGATGATGGATTCCATGACAAGATTTTCGATGGCGCAGAGAGAGATCGGTCTTGCTTCAGGTGAGCCGCCTGTAACCAGAGGTTATCCGCCTTCCGTTTATTCTGAGATGCCAAAACTGCTTGAGAGAGCCGGCAATACCTATAAGGGTTCGATTACCGGTCTTTATACAGTTCTGGTCGATGGTGATGATTTTAATGAACCAATCACCGATACTGCTCGAGGTATTTTGGATGGGCATATTGTCTTGTCAAGACATCTGGCTCAGAAAAATCATTATCCGGCAATTGACGTACTGGCCAGTATATCAAGATGTATGAGTGCGATCGCAGACAAGGAACACAAAAAGTATTCCGGTATGCTGAAAAATGTGCTGGCAACATATAACGATGCGGAGGATCTGATCAATATTGGTGCATATCGTTCCGGTTCCAATAAGGATATCGATTATGCGATTACAAAGATCAGTAAGGTCAATGCATTTCTGATGCAGGATGTCGATTCAAAATATCTTTTTGATGATGAGGTAAAGATGCTCAGGGAGATCTTCGAGTAGACAAGAGTTGCGTATATATCTGAAGAAAAGAGTGAGAGACAGGTATGGCAAAGTTTGTATATAGAATGCAGAATATACTGGATATAAAAGCTAAGCTGGAAGAAACGGCAAAACAGGAATATGCAGAGGCACGGCGAAGACTTTCGGATGAAGAGGAGAAGCTCGAAGCATTACATGTAAGAAAAAAAGAGTATTATAGTGCTTATCAGGATGCTATTTCCGGCAAGCTGGATTTCCTTGAAATAGAAACGTGTGCCAATGCCATGGATGTTATGGATGAGATGATTGCCGCGCAGCAGGAGGTAGTAAAAAAACGCAGCAAGGAACTTGAAATGGCACGGCAGAAGTTAAATCAAGTGATGCAGGAGCGAAAAATGCATGAAAAGCTGAAAGAAAAACAGTTTGATGAATATAAACGGGAACTGAATGCCCAGGAGGGCAAGGAGACAGATGAGGTAGCCAGCTATCAATTTAACAATGCTATAAAGAATTCGGAGGTACAATAAAAATGGCAAAAGAAAAAAATACAAAAGAAAAGGGCTCAAAAGGAATCGGTATTCTGATTGCCGTTCTTATTATTATAACCTGGCTGTCTGTTATGGCTCTGCTTATTAAATGCGATGTGGGAGGCTTTGGAAGTGAAGTCCTTCGCCCGGTATTTAAAAATATACCTGTCATCAATGCGATCCTTCCGGATGCTTCAGATGAGGAGGTTGCCAGGGAAAGTGATTATCCGTATGATAATCTGGCAGATGCGCTTGCGCAGATAGCGGTTCTGGATAATTCTGTGGCCAGCAAAGAGGCTGAGATTGCAGCATTAAATGATAAAGTAGCAGAACAGGAGGCAGAGATCACCCGTCTTTCCGGTATTGTGGAGGATCAAAAAGAGTTTGAAGAGAAAAAAAATAAATTTTATGACGAAATAGTCTATGGAGATTCGGCCCCAGATGCCGATACATATGTAGAGTGGTATAATCAGCTTGATGCAGAACATGCGGAAGAAGTCTATCGGGAGATTATATCAGCTCAACAGGCAGATCAGGACATCGTTGATCTGGCAGCAGCATATTCGAGCATGGATGCAAAAAAAGCCGCATCCATTTTGGAGAGTATGAAAACGGATATGGATACAGTAGCTCTTATTATGAACAATATGGATTCGGAGTCGCAGGGAAAAATCCTTGCAGAAATGGATCCGGATTTTGCAGCCAGTGTAACGAAAAAACTTCTGCCATAGATGTAATGTAAGAATATACAAGATAAGAAAGGAGGGAAGAAGATATGATGGCAATCTCTACACAGGGAATCGGCAGAGTTGATGTGCAGGCAAAGAAATCACCAAAAAATGTAAAGGACGATGAAAAAACTGCAGACGTATTTGCGAGTCTTATGAATATGACAAGTATGCAGAACCAGACATCGGATATAAAACAGGCAGTTGACAATGTTGCGGTACAGAAAAAGACGGATTATGTAAATCGGAGTACAGCTGAAAAATATGATAATACTGTATATGATTCAAGGGTAGCCGGCAAGAAAATGTCATCTGAGGCAAGCACAGTAGAACAGGATGTGAGTTGTGATATAAAGGATGTCATACAGCAGATAAAAGATGTTCTGGAAGAAAAGCTCAGTGTGACGGAGGAAGAATTGAATAAGCTTCTGGAAACATTTGGCGTAGACGTGATAGACCTTCTTGATCTGGGCAATATAAAAGAATTTATTCTCAATGTTCAGGGCGCATCTGATGTTGAACTGTTAATTAACGAGGAATTGTCCGGTATTATACAGGATGTATCGGAGTTTGCAGGTAAGCTTCTGGAGGATGCCGGTATTACAGATGAGGAGCAGCTGAATATCTTGATTGACGGCTATAAGCAGGAAATGCAGCTTGTGGATACGGATATGGCTGAAGAGACAGAGGTTAAAGTATCTGATGCAGATATTATACCGGAGGAAATGAATAAGACAGAGGTTATCAAGTCTGAAGAAAATGTCGATATAACAGTTGATGAGGCAATATGGAAAGAAGATGCTTTCGATACCAAACGGGCATTTGATTCAGATGGTGAAATGATGAAACAGGGACAGGCTGATGATATGGGAAGTCATGTGATGGCCAATTTAAGTCAGTCCATAGACAATGTCATCATGGAAGGTGATATGACCGGTGTTCAAACTTATGCGGATGCATCTATGGAAGCAGATATCCTAAGACAGATCATCGATAGTGTGCGGGTAAATCTGACAAAAGACAGCACTTCACTTACTCTGCAGCTTAATCCTGAGAATCTTGGTAAGGTTCAGATCAGTGTATCCAGCAGAAATGGTATGATGCAGGCACAGATCGTTGCGGAAACTGAGGCGGCAAGACATGCTATAGAGAGTAATATAGCTGTTTTAAAGGAGAATTTTAACAACCATGAGCTCAAAGTGGATGCCATAGAGGTTATGGTGGCTTCCTATGAATTCTTTGAACAGAATCAGGAAAATAAGTATGATAATGAGCAGAATGGCAGACGCGGCGGACAAGCCGGAGCTATGGATGTGCAGGATGATTGGAAGGATGATGATTCTGCGGAGCAGGATGAACATGAACTGACGATGATGAAAGTCCAGGGCAGCAGTGTAAGTTATTCTGTATAATACGAAAGGAGGAACAATATGGCAGGTGTAGAATCAGCGGTAAGCGGTATATCAGGTAAAGCAAATTCTTATGTTTCCAGTAAAAAAGATACTAATACATCAAGTGATCTGGACAAAGACGCATTTCTGCAGCTTTTGGTAACCCAGATGCAGTATCAGGATCCTCTGAATCCTGGAGACAGTACAGAGTATATGTCCCAGCTGGCGCAGTATTCTTCTCTTGAGGCGACAATGAATATTAGCGATGCGGTCGATAAGGGAAATGCACTGAATCTTGTGGGTGAATATGTGATAATGAACACGACAGATTCAACAGGTAAATCGACGATGGTAAGCGGACTGGTTGAGTATGCTACAGTAAAAGACGGAGAAGTACTCTTATCAATCAATGATACATATTATCCGGCAGAAGACTTGGATTCTGTAGTAGATTACGATTACTATCTGTATCTGAAAGAACATGCGAATGATAGTAATACTGACAAAACCGATAATACCGATAATACCGACAAAACCGAAGATGATAAGGTATAACGGAAATGGAGGAGATGCTATGAATGGATTCGATGCAAGGCTCCTTTCAATCGACCAGGCAGCAGAGATGTACCTGGCCAAGAATAAGATTGCAGAAGTTACAGTGCCGGCCGATGAGGATGGCGGGATGTCATTTGATGAGATCCTGAACAAAAAAGTTGACCAGAAAGACAATGTAAGATTCTCAAAACATGCAAACCAAAGACTTGAGAGCAGAAATATTATTTTATCCAATGAGCAGATTGACCGCCTGAATCAGGGAATAGACAGGGCGAGGGATAAAAGAATTAATGAATCGCTTGTTATGATGGATAATCTGGCATTCATTGTAAACATCAAAAATAATACAGTGGTTACAGCTCTTGAGCAGAACGAGGACAGTGTGTTTACAAATATTGATGGAGCAGTGATTGTATAGGACAGCCGGACCGCTATGGAGGCTGTAATCCCGGAATGACAGAAGGGATATTAAAATGTTGACAACGAAATGGAGGTCATGAATTATGATGAGATCACTTTATTCTGGTGTGGCAGGCTTGAAGACCCACCAGACAAAGATGGATGTAATAGGTAACAATATAGCGAACGTTAATACGATAGGATTTAAATCATCATCGGTTTTGTTCAGAGATGTTTTATATCAGACATCTTCCGCAGCAACCGGTGCAACAAGAAATACAGGTGGTACAAATGCATCTCAGATCGGTCTTGGAACAAAAATGTCTTCAATCCAGACATCTATCTCTGATAATGGTGCTGCACAGACTACGAATAATCCGTATGATCTGATGCTGGATGGGCCAAGCTTTTTCATTATCAGCCGTGGTGGAACAAATTATTTCACTAAGGTTGGAGCCTTTCAGGTGGATGGCGCAGGCTGTCTGACTACAAGCAATGGTTATCAGGTTATGGGATGGCAGGTGGATCCTGATGATCCGACTAAGATCAAGAAGGATACGGTTTCTGCTTTATATCCTGAATCAGAAGAGAATAAGGTATCTTCTCCTGAACAGACATCAAAGACTTATATGACCGGTAATGTAGATATGACAGATCCGGATCTGACATCGGAAGATGGCAAGGTAATATCTGTATCCATCTATGATTCGCTTGGATATAATTACACTGTAAAATATAAACTGACACAGGATCCAAACCAGGCTGACAAGACAATGTATAATCTTGAAATAACTTCAGTCAAAGACAGTAACAACATTGAGATCCTGGGTAATGATGATCCGACAACAGATCAGGTTGAAGGTGGGTATACTGCAACGATTGCAGGCGGCAGATCTATTCAGGTGAAATTCAATCAGGATGGTTCCTTTGATTATGTGGGAAATCAAGGAGAAACAGATGCACTTCTTAAGATTACTCCTATCGATGTCAATAAGAAGGGTGATGTCTTTTCATCAGTTATAAATGGAGAACGCGTAGATGGAATTACGGTTGATTTCTCAAATCTTACCATGTATGAGTCGGGTGGAGAATCTACTGCAAAGATGGTAAGAGGTGGCAGCGATTCAACAGGCGGTGGACGCGCGATGGGAAAATTGAATGATGTAAGTATTGATCAGGCAGGTATGATCTATGGTGTATACAGCAATGGTGAATCAAAACTGCTGGGTCAGATCGCAGTCGCGAATTTTACAAATCCAATGGCTCTGGAGGCTCTTGGTGACAGTATGTACCAGACAACGCAGAACTCAGGATACTTTGATGGAATCGGTTCATCAATCGATGAAGATGGAGGAAAGATGTCACAGGGTGTTCTGGAGATGTCCAATGTCGATCTGTCAGCAGAATTTACCGAGATGATTACGACCCAGAGAGGATTCCAGGCCAATTCCAGAATCATAACCACATCCGACACTATGTTGGAAGAACTGGTTAATCTTAAGAGATAATATATCGTAAATGCAAGATTTTTATAACAGAATTTACTGTATAAGTATATGTAAATCAGGCAGGAAGAGAAAAACTTTTTAAGGGCTTCCTGCCTTTATTTTTGTAGACATAATATTTTGATTGTGATATAATCAAGCTAATTGTAATGTCGTCAATTAGCGTATTAAAAAAAAGGGTGAGGCATTTGATAGAAGTAACACGATTAAAAGGAAAAAAAATTACTATTAACGCTGAACTCATAGAAGCGGTTGAGGAGACACCGGATACTGTAATAACATTGACAAATGGCAAAAAGTATGTTGTCGGAGAGTCAGTCAGAGAGATTACAGAGCTGGTGATTGATTATAAGAGAAAGATACATACAGTCTGTTCTGTATAGAGTTAGAGGTGAAATTAGTTGGATATAGCATCAGTTATTGGTCTGCTTGCGGCATTGGCACTTATGATATTCGGTATGGTCAATGGTAAGGGATTCAATGTTATCGGAGAAAGTTTTTTGCATGCACCTTCCGCGTTGATTACATTTGGTGGTGCACTTGGTGCGGTGCTTGCGATGTATACGCTCAAAGATTTCCTGGCAGGACTTAAATCATTTCTGTTTATATTCAAGATGCCGAAGGCAAATGAAGTTGAGATCATCAAATCCATCATAGATTTATCTAATCTGGCAAGACGAGAGGGATTACTTGCTTTGGAGGAGTCAGCAAATTCTCTGGATGATGATTTCATGAAAAAAGGAGTTATGCTCATTGTCGATGGTACGGATCCGGAACTGGTAAGAAGTATATTGGAAGCAGAGCTTATCAATGTAGATGCGAGACATCAGCAGAATATTGGTTTCTGGAAGAATCTGGGTGCCATGGGTCCTGCGTGGGGTATGATTGGTACTCTGATCGGTCTGATTCTGATGCTGAAAGATCTGTCCGACCCGGATTCCATCGGACCAAATATGGCGGTTGCACTTATCACCACATTATATGGTTCCATACTTGCCAACTGGATATGTTCTCCGGTTGCAAATAAACTCTCGAGCCAGAATGATGCTGAAATTAAAATGAAAGAGATTATGATCGAAGGAATCCTGTCTATACAGGCTGGAGAAAATCCGAGAGTAATAGAAGAAAAATTGAAATCATTCCTCGCTCCGAAGGACAGAGGGGCATTTGAGGAAGAAGGCGGGGGACAATAATGGCAAAGAGAAAGGAAAAACCACCAGAGGAAGGGTCACCGGCATGGATGGCGACTTTCAGTGATTTGATGAACCTTTTGCTGTGTTTCTTTGTCCTTCTGTTTGCAAGTTCTACGATGGATGAAGGAAAGATCCAGAAGATTGCAGCGTCATTTGATAATGTCTCGTTCAGTATCCTGAATGAAACATCTGTGTCTCTCATATCCGGGGATATGATGTCCGGAGGTGTAACACAACTTGCTGATACCAATTCCATGTTGGAGGCGGGAAAGAAGATAGAGGGAGACAATATGGATGGTGAGAGCAGTACACCCTCAGATGCGGAAAAATTGTCTGATAAGGAATTACAGGATGAGTTTGAGAGAAGAGGTAAAGAACAGTCTGAGGAGATGTATGAAGAGATCGTTCAGATGACAGAGAGTTATAAGATAGATGATCAGATTACAATAGATTATAATTCTCAATATGTGGAGCTTGATCTGAATGGTTCTATCCTGTTTGATTCCGGTGAGGCAGATATCAGAGAAGACTCCCTGATGTTTATGCAGAAGATAGCCAGTATACTTGTAAAATACAAATACAGTATTATAGAGATAGAAGGGCATACGGACAATGTGCCGATATCCAATTCAAGATTTGAAAACAACAGAGAACTGTCGGCGGAGAGAGCCCGAAGCGTGTATGAGTATATTGTATCTCAGGAGAATTTTATCGATTCTAATATGAAGATTGCAGGTTATGGTGAGAGCAAGCCGATTGCATCCAATGCGACGGAGGAAGGAAGAGCCAGAAACAGAAGAGTTGCAATCAAGATATATAATCAGCAGAATTCAATGAACTAAGGAGATTGAAAGAAATATGAAAAAAAATCTTATCACAGTAATAATATTGGCAATATGCATCATTAATCTTGTTTTTAATATACTGCTGGTTTTTGTCTTTATGCCATCGGCAACCAAGACAAACAAACTTATCACAGATATATCTGAGATACTTGATCTGGAGATCGCTTCCCAGAAGAGTGAAAATGGTACTTTTGATGTCAGCAATCTTGCACCATTCCAGCTTGAGCAGGGTAATCCAATCAATCTGGCTGCAGATGGATCAGATGAGATACATGTTGTTCAGTATGGTCTGACTATTAATCTTGACAAGACTGCTTCTGATTACACGAAGACAGAGACAAATCTGACAGCATCAACAGCCCTTATTTATGATACAGTACGTAATATTATCGGACATTATACATATGAACAGGTTATAGATGTTGAGGTACAGAATCAGATAAAAGAAGAACTTCTTGCGGCATTGCGGGAGACGTTTAATACAGATTGTATTTATTCGGTCAGCTTCTACAACTGGGTTGCTCAGTAACTTATGACACTTTAGGAGGTGAGAAGTGTGGCGGACGTACTCTCACAAAATGAAATAGATGCGCTGTTAAAACAGCTGAGTTCCGGTGAGTTGGATGTAGATGACATAGAGGATTCTCAGAGCGTCAAGATCAAAGAATATGATTTTTCCAGACCTGCAAAGTTCTCCAAAGAACATCTCAGAACACTTGAAATTATATTTGAGCATTTTGGCAGACTGCTTAGCAGTAACCTCCCTGCATATTTGAGAAAAAATGTTCAGGTTGAGGTAATGAATTCGGAAGCTGTTACATATTCGGAGTTTTCCAATGCACTGTCCAATCCTGTATTGCTTGGGGTTGTGAATATGGCGCCTCTGTCAGGTAATATTATATTGGAAATGGCAACCAATATCGGTTATGCCATGATTGACAGGCTGCTTGGAGGTGCGGGAGAGCCGCTGGTGAAAACCAGGGAATTTTCCGAGATAGAACTTTCGATTCTTGAAAAGATTTTTAATACTATCGTTGACTTATTGCGGGAACCATGGGAAAATGTTGTAGAGATAACACCGTATCTTGAACGTATAGAGACGAATTCACAGTTTGCGCAGATCATTTCTCCAACAGAGATGATCGCAATCGTGACGATCAATATTAATATTGGTGGTGTTGAAGGCCTCATGAATGTATGTCTCCCATATATTACTTTGGAAGACGTCATGGATAAGCTGAATACAAAATATTGGTTTTCAACAATGCAGGACAGAGATGAGCAGAGTTATGCTGATGTCATCGAGACGGCGATCAACAAGGCGCAGATTCCTGTATCTGCCGAACTTGGAAAAAGCACGATCACAGTCATGGATTTTGTGAATCTTCAGGTAGGGGATATCATAAAACTGAACCGTGGTATTGAAGATGAGCTGGATGTGTATGTCGGGAATATTGTTAAATTCAAGGCTTTGCCGGGCTCGTTTAGCGATTATTATGCAGTTAAAGTTACAGAAATATATAGAGAGGAGGAATAAAGAAAATGGATGGAATGTTATCTCAGGAAGAGATAAACGCATTACTGGGCGGCATGACAGCAGATACCCCCACATCTTCTGATGGAGATCTTACTCCCGAGGAGAAAGATGCAATCGGCGAGATATCTAATATTTGTATGGGAACCGCGGCGACAACCCTTTATTCCTTGGTTAACCAGAAGGTGCTTATTACAACACCTGTCGTTGAAGTTACAGATTGGAAAACATTGACCGCAGATTATGCAAAACCCTGCGTGTTTATTAATATTCTCTATAAGGAGGGAATCGATGGCAATAATGTATTGATTCTCAAAGAGGATGATGTAAAGATAATAACTGATTTGATGATGGGAGGAGATGGTCTGAATCCCGCAGATGAACTCACAGAGTTGCACTTTTCGGCTATCTGTGAAGCGATGAATCAGATGATGGGATCCTCCGCAACGTCATTGTCTTCCATGTTGAATTGTAAGATAGATATAAGTCCGCCGGAAGCTGAATTAGTGGATATGGCCGGCAATATAGATGCTGGAAGCGCTGCAGATTTTTTGTCACATAACTTTGTAAGAGTTACATTCAGAATGACGATTGGTGATCTGGTCGATAGCACGATCATGCAGCTTTATCCGCTTGAATTTGCCAAGACATTATATGCTAAATTCAGTGGTGAGGAGCCAAAGGAAGAACCAAAGAAAGAGATAAAACAAGAGCCTGTTCAGGCGGCACAGACAGGAATGCCTTCTCAGATGTCAATGGGGCAACCGACAATGAATCCTCAGATGATGAACCCTCAGATGATGAATCAGCAAATGATGAATCAGCAAATGATGAATCCTCAGATGATGGGTCAGCAGATGATGGGTATGCAGCCGGAGGTGAATGTACAAAATGTTCAGTTCCAGGCGTTTAATCCGATGAATAATCCTGTTATGCAGCAGGAGAACATCGATTTGATCATGGATGTTCCATTGGAAGTTTCTGTTGTTTTGGGGAGAACCAGAAAATCTATCAAGGAGATACTGGAATTTGCTCCGGGTACGATCATAGAACTTGATAAACTGGCTGGTGAGCCGATCGATGTTATGGTTAATCAAAAACTGGTTGCCAAAGGTGAAGTTGTTGTTATCGAAGAAAGTTTCGGTATCAGGATTACAGAGATCATTAAGGAAAAAATATAAATTAGAAGGAGTATGAATGATGGCAAAAAGTATATTAATATGTGATGATGCAGCTTTTATGAGAATGATGATTAAGGATATCCTTGTTAAGAACGGCTACAATATTGCAGGGGAAGCTGAGAATGGCGCAAAGGCTGTAGAAAAATATGCCGAGACCAAACCGGATCTTGTCCTTATGGATATTACTATGCCGGAGATGGATGGTATTCAGGCCCTGAAGAAGATCAAGGCTGCCGATCCGAATGCCAGTGTCGTTATGTGTTCTGCAATGGGACAGCAGGCTATGGTTATTGAGTCTATCCAGTCTGGTGCCAGAGACTTTATCGTAAAGCCATTTCAACCTGAACGTGTCCTTGAGGCAGTAAAAAAGGCAGTTGAGTAGTATGATATTGAATGTTATATCGGGAAAACAGGGTGGATTGAATACCGCCCTGAGTATTTTTTCCTTGATTTTAATTTTTGCGTTTATTGTTGCGCTGGCATATTTTTCAACCAAATTTATCGCCAGATATCAGAATAATCTGCTAAAAAATAAAACAAATGTTAAAATTATTGAGTCATTTCGGATAGGTACAAATAAGTTTATCGCTATTGTAAAGATTGGAGAATCTTATTATGCCATTGGCGTGGGTAAAGATGAATTTACAATGATTGATAAGCTGAACCCGGACGAACTGACTGATTTTAGTGTAGATTCCGGTTCGACATCTTCAAAAAAGATAGATTTCAAGGAAATTCTGTCGCAGGTGAAAAACAGGGATTCAAAAGATAAAAAGTAGGTAGTGAGATGAAATATAAGAGACTGCGCAAATTTATATTAATGTTTATGATTGCCCTGGCTGTTATATTTTCCAGTACCAGCTCATATGCTGCCAATGTGACACCGGATACGGATGCGGAGGAGGGTCTTGATGATGAACTCACTTCTGTAGATGATGGTGTTTCAGTTGGTTTGACTCTGAGTTCCAATTCTGATGAGACAACACTGTCAGGTACTCTTCAGATTTTATTGGTAATTACAGTTATTTCTTTAGCTCCGTCAATCTTAGTTATGGTGACGTCTTTTACCAGGATCATTGTTGTCCTGCATTTTTTAAGGACTGCGATCGGTACGCAGTCATCGCCACCCAATAACGTGTTGATAGGGCTCTCATTATTTTTAACCCTCTTTATTATGAGCCCGGTATTTTCGCAGGTAAAGACGCAGGCACTAGACCCGTTGTCAGCCAATGAGATTACGGAAAAAGAAGCTTTAGATCTCGGATTACAGCCAATCAGAGATTTTATGTTAAAGCAGACAAGACAGGATGATCTAAGACTGTTCATGGATATAGCAAAGATGGATACCGTGGAGAGTGTGGATGAGATCCCGATTACAGTCATTATTCCATCGTTTATTATAAGCGAGCTTCGTGCCGCTTTTATAATAGGGTTTATGATTTACATACCGTTTATTGTAATAGATATGGTTGTGGCATCAGTGCTTATGTCAATGGGTATGATGATGTTGCCGCCTACTACGATATCCATGCCATTTAAGATATTATTATTTATTTTGGCTGACGGATGGAACCTTGTAATTGGCAATCTGGTTAATTCGTTTAATCTGTGACGGAAAAGTGTGAGGTGATAAGGTTTGAGTACAGGTGATGTATTAGATATCGCAGTACAGGCCGTGTGGCTTATTATAAAATGCAGTGCACCTATGCTGATCAGTTCTCTGGTGATAGGACTTATAATCAGTATATTTCAGACTGTTACATCTATTCAGGAGCAGACGCTTACATTTGTTCCGAAGCTGATCGTTATTCTGCTGGTATTGATAATCTGCGGGGATTGGATCATGACTAATATTGTTAATTTTATCCAGGATCTGTTCGGCCGCTTTGGCGATATGGTGGGGTAAAACAAGATGGATTTAACGATATCAACATTAACTCTGGAATCATTTTTGCTTGTACTTGTCAGGATCGGTGGATTTGTAGCCGTGGCACCTTTGTTTGGACATAAGAGTATAAATGCGAGATTGAGGGTTCTGATTGCAGGCTGTATTGCCCTGACGATATATTCTGCAATGGATATATCGCTTCCGGAGTATGAGACAGTTTTTGGATACACGATGTTGGTGATAAAGGAACTGGCTGTAGGATTATCGCTTGGCTTTGTAGCTAATATTACCATGTCAGTTCTTGCTGTCGCAGGTGAGTTTATTGATCGTGAAATAGGATTCACGATGGCTACAGAATTTGATCCGAATGTGGGCGGTATGGTGACCATTACCGCAGAGCTGTATGACAAGATGGTATATGCTGTCATTCTGGTGACCAATCTTCATTATTATATACTGAAAGCACTCGCACAGTCCTTTGAACTGATACCGACAGGGCATGTGGATATTAATTTTGTATCCCTATATACCGGAATATTAAGTTTTATGGGACAGTATTTCAGTATTGGATTTCGAATTGCCATGCCGATCTTTCTTGGCGCAATGATCCTGAATGTTATATTGGGTGTACTGACCAAGAGCTCTCCGCAGATGAATATGTTTTCAATCGGTATGCAGCTGAAAGTTTTTATGGGGCTCCTTATTTTGTCGATCGCGATTATGTTTGTGCCTAATATTGCAACTTATCTGATGGAGCGGATGCAGGATGTGTTGTCCACCATAATGAGAGGTCTTTAAAATGATATACGAACTGACTTGTGATAATCCATATATAAGATATGATCTGCAGTACTTTGCGAATGATGAGGGTGGAGAAAAAACAGAGGATCCTACTGCCAAAAAGATAGAGGATTCGCGTAAGGAAGGTCAGGTTGCAAAGAGTAAGGAACTTAGCAGTGCGTGTTCCTTATTTGCTCTTTTTCTGTGCCTGAAATTATTTGTGGGCTTTGTGGGTGAAAGGCTTGTAAATGCGTTTGCAATCTTCTGGAATGAGACACCGGTATATGTAACCGGAACATTTGATTCAGTTACAGTGTGGCAGATCTTATTGAAGGTTATCACTTATCTGTTGATTACCTGCCTGCCTTTTATTTTGATAGCGTTTGTTGTGTCTTTTTTGTCACAGAGGGTGCAGATTAAGTGGAAAGTGACATCAAAGCCGCTTCAGCCAAAGCTTAGCAAGCTAAATCCAATAAATGGATTTAAACGAATGTTTTCCAAACAGTCATTGTTTGAACTTGTTTTGTCACTCTTTAAGATCGCATTGTTTGTTGCTGTAAGCTATTCGGTGATCAAAGATAATATTGGAATCTTTGTTACTGTGTATGATCTGACGATAGAAGACTGCCTGGAAATACTTTATGATCTGGTCATGGATCTTGGAATTAAGATCTCGGCGGTATATCTTATACTTAGTCTGGCAGATCTTGTATTTCAGAGATGGAAACACAAAAAAGATCTTAAAATGACTAAGCAGGAAGTAAAAGATGAATATAAAAACCAGGAGGGAGATCCAAAGGTAAAATCGCAGCAGCGACAGCGAATGCAGCAGGCATCAAGGCGTCGCATGATGCAGAGCATACCGGAGGCGGATGTTGTCATCACGAACCCGACGCATTTTGCAGTTGCCCTCAGGTATGATAATACAGAGAGCCAGGCACCTGTGGTTACAGCCAAGGGTGCGGATTATCTGGCGTTCAAGATACGGGATATTGCCCGGGAAAATAATGTTGAGATAGTGGAAAATAAACCGCTGGCCAGAATGCTTTATGCCAATGTTGAGGTTGGAAATGAGATACCGATAGAATTATACCAGTCTGTAGCCGAAGTTCTGGCATATGTATACAGGATTAAGAATAAAGTCAGTTAAAAAAACGGAAAGGAGACAGAAGCGTGAAAAAGAATGATTTATTTCTGGGCATATATCTGCTCGCTGCAATTGTATTTTTGATCGTTCCGATTCCCTCCTGGCTGCTGGACGTGCTGATTCTGTTTAATATTTCTATGTCTCTGATTATAGTGTTTAATTGTCTGTTTACCAGCGAGACCCTGAATATGTCGGGTTTTCCTACTTTGTTGCTTTTTACTACAGTCTTTCGTATCTCGTTGAATGTGTCATCAACCAGATTGATCCTGTCTACCGGTAATCCCGGCCAGGTCGTTGAAGTATTTGGTTCCTTTGTGGGCGGAGGTAATCTTGTTATAGGAGCTATCGTCTTCATTGTCCTCATTATCGTTCAGATGATGGTTATCAATAAGGGTTCAGAACGTGTATCAGAGGTAACGGCAAGATTTACACTGGATGCTATGCCCGGTAAACAGATGGCCATTGATGCAGATCTGAATACAGGAGCGATAACAGATCAGGAGGCTATTGCAAGACGTGCCAAGATACAGGAGGAATCAGCTTTCTTCGGTGCCATGGATGGTGCGTCCAAGTATGTAAAAGGAGATGCAACTGCCGGCCTGATTATAACAGTTATAAATATCGTGGGCGGTCTTATCATGGGTGTGACCAGTATGGGACTGACTATGACGGAGGCGCTTAACAAGTTTACGATCCTTACTATCGGTGACGGACTGGTATCACAGATTCCATCTATGTTGATATCGCTTTCCACAGGTATTCTGGTAACCAAGGCATCCAAGGAAGAAAATATCGGAGATATACTGATTGGACAGCTGTTCAGTATACCTAAGGTACTTATGATGGTTGGTGTTACAATGATAGGACTTGGATTACTGACACCGTTGAATACTTTTTTCTGTGCAGCCTATGGCGCATTATTTATTGTGTTATCATTTGCAATCAGAGGTAAAGAGCAGGAGAATGCAATTAAGGAAGAGGTAGAGGAGGAAGAGATACAGGCAGACGAAGTACGGCGTCATGAGAACGTGAATTCCCTTCTTCAGGTCGATCCTATTGAATTGGAGTTTGGTTATGGTATAATACCGTTAGCAGATGTAAATCAGGGTGGAGACCTGCTTGACCGTGTGGTTATGATACGTCGGCAGATCGCGCTTGAACTCGGTGCTGTTGTGCCAATTATTCGACTGCGTGATAATATTCAGCTGAATCCTAATCAGTATATAATCAAGATAAAAGGTATTCAGGTAAGTGAAGGAGAGATTCTGTTTGATCACTATATGGCGATGAATCCGGGATATGTTGAGGATGAGATCACCGGTATTCCTACACTTGAGCCGGCATTTCATCTCGAAGCAATGTGGATCACGGAATCACAGAGAGAACGTGCGGAATCACTGGGGTATACAGTTGTGGATCCGCCATCTATCATTGCTACACATCTGACTGAGGTAATCAAGTCACATCTGGCTGAGCTGCTGACCAGACAGGATGTACAGAATCTTATTGATAACATAAAAGAAAATAACAAGACTCTGGTCGACGAATTAGTTCCAAAACTGCTCGGCGTCGGTGATATCCAGAAGGTATTGCAGAATCTGTTGAGCGAGGGCATCTCTATCCGTGATCTTGTCACAATATTTGAGACTTTGGCGGATTATGCTCCGACAAGCAGAGATACGGATATTCTAACTGAATATGTGAGACAGAGCCTGAAGCGTGCTATCTCCAACAAATACTTTGGTGATGAGGAGACGACAACGGTCGTCACACTTGATCCAAAGGTAGAGCAGATGATTATGAGTTCTGTTAAGCAGACAGAACAGGGGGCATATATCTCTCTTGATCCAGCCATTACCAAGAGTATATTGAAGGCGACAGAGATTGAGATAAAGAAGCTGGAGAATAAGGGACAGGCACCTATTATTATTACATCTCCAATCGTCAGAATGTATTTCAAGAAGCTGACAAGTGAGTATTTTAAAGACCTGATCGTTATATCGTACAATGAGATTGATTCGGATGTAGAACTGAAATCCGTGGGAGTGGTGACCATAGATGATAATTAAAAAATATAAAGCAAAAACTGAACAGGAAGCGATCCTCATGGCGCGTGAGGAACTGGGACCGGATGCGATAGTCATGAATGTCAAGACGATAAAACCGGGAGGCATCATGCGTCTGTTTAAAAAGCCGAGAGTTGAACTGACGGCAGCTATAGACGATAATGTAACGGAAAAAAATAATGAGACAGATAAATCTTCTCCAAAGAAAAACGACGAGTACAGATTTGGAAATGTTTTCTCTGAGAACAAGGAAGAGTACAGTGAAGAGGCTCAGAATGCTATCGAGGAAAAAATAAACAGTATTGCAAAGCTGTTGGAGCAGCAGATGGCAGCAACAAGGCAGGAAACGAAAGATCTGGATAAAAGAACTTCAGGGCAGAATGAGGATACTGAGAGGTACATGGAAAAATCGGATGAGGGAACTTCAGACCAGCCAGGTGATGGAACACATCATATATCAAACAGAAGCAGAATCGTGGATCTTATATACAAGCAGCTGGTTGAAAATGAGGTTGATCCGAAATATGCTGATATCATTGTGAGTGAACTGGATTCTAACAACGAAAAACAGCCGATTGATAATGTTCTTGCAAATGCATACCAGAAGATTGTTCTGAAACTGGGACAGATCGAATACATAAGATCCGGAGAAAATAAACCAAAGATTATATTTTTTGTCGGAAATACAGGCGTGGGTAAGACAACGACTATGGCGAAGCTGGCTTCAAAATGCAGACTTGAAGATAAGCTTAAGGTTGCCATGTTGTCTGTAGATACATACAGGATAGCTGCGATAGAGCAGATAAAAACATATGCCAATATACTAAATGCGCCTATGGAGGTCGTTTATACACCTGAGGACATGAAAAATTATGTCGAAAAATATCATGATTATGATCTGATATTTGTCGATACGGCAG
The DNA here is from genome assembly GCA_051877775.1 of Wujia sp. Taxonomy (GTDB): domain Bacteria; phylum Bacillota; class Clostridia; order Lachnospirales; family Lachnospiraceae; genus Coprococcus_C. The sequence continues at coordinate 90,409 of JBJEJF010000014.1, read as the reverse complement.
GACGTTCCCATCGGAATGAAGACCAGAGAAAAGATCTGCAGGCAATATTAGATTCGGTACCGGAGTATGATAAAGAGATATTCCTTGTGGTTAGTGTAACGACCAAATACAGTGATCTGCACGATATTGCAGAGACATACAGTAAATTATTTGATTATAATATCATTTTTACCAAACTGGATGAGACGAATGGACTGGGTAGCATATTAAATCTTAAACTTGATATCGACAAGCCTCTGTCCTATGTGACCTGGGGGCAGAATGTTCCTGATGATATAGGTGTGCTCAACCCGCAGATAATTGCAAAAAAACTGTTGGGAGGTGCGAAGTAGTATGGATCAGGCAACAAGACTAAGAGAGATGGTAAATGAAAAACCGGAAGTATCGAATGCCAGGGTCATTGCAGTGACGAGTGGAAAAGGTGGAGTCGGGAAGACCAGTATATCCGTCAATCTTGCAATTGAGATTGCGAAAATGGGCAAAAAAGTCGTTGTATTTGATGCGGATTTTGGACTTGCCAATGTGGAAGTCATGCTGGGTATCCGACCTAAATATAATCTGCTCGATCTGATACATGGACAAAAAGATATAAAAGATATCATAACACGCGGTCCAAATGATATAGGCTTTATATCCGGAGGATCCGGTGTTGCCGAGCTGGCAGCACTTGACAATCAGAAGATCAGAACATTAATATCCGGACTGGCAAAGCTGGATCAGATGTATGACGTTGTCATTATAGATACAGGAGCCGGGATCACGGACTCGGTAATGGAATTTGTAATGGTAAGTCCGGAAGTCCTTTTGGTGGTGACTCCGGAACCGACTTCCATAACTGATGCATATTCCTTGCTCAAAGTTTTAAGAAAAAAAGAAGATTTTAATCCACTATACAAGACGATTAATGTTGTATCCAACAGGGTGAACAGCCAGGAAGAAGGAACAGAGATATACAATAAGATCAATACGGTCTCATCCAGATTCCTAAATACAAAGCTGCAGTTCCTCGGTGCTGTCATGCAGGACAGGAATGCATCTCTGGCGATTATAGAGCAGAAACCTGTCGTTATGGCATATCCCTCATCACCTGCAGCAAAAGGTCTGTCCACGCTTGCATACAGGCTGATGAATGAGGAACGGGAAACATTTAAAAAGCGGGATGGTATTGCCAGAGTTTTTCTGGATTTTATCAAATCAAAACGCAAAGTAAAATAATATTACTAAAGGGGAGCTTATTATATGGGTATTTCGATTGGAAATAAGATAGAATTGGTAAAACTTGATCAGGTAATAAAAAATGATAAAAATAAAAAAGTTTATGTCAGCAAGATATATGATATTTTATCAGAAAAAACGCTCCAGATTGCTATGCCTATATATGAAGGGAAGATCGTTCCCCTGCCGGTGGATGAAAAATACACGGCATGTTTTTATACTGATAAGGGCCTGTTGCAGTGCAATGTTATCATAACATCCAGATATAAGAGTGGAAATCTGTTTTTTCTGGAGGTTATGCTGCTTGGCACTCTAAGTAAGGTCCAGAGAAGAGAATTCTATAGATATAACTGTAGAATAGATGCAAAAATGCGTGTCGTGTCGGATGATGAGTTCACAACCGGGGTGCCGGATAATCTGGATATACCGGAATCTGAGCTACCATGGGATGCTGTCAGAATACTGGATATCAGCGGGGGAGGTGCCAAGATCGCTGCAAGACATCATCTTGAAAGAAACGAAGTCGTCAAAATCAAATTTATGGTTGCAATTCTGGATGAGTATATCGGGTTTAATCTGTTTGCACGTATATTGGCCAGTTCACCGCTGCAGAATCGGACTGACCTGTATGAACAGCGCCTTGAATTCATGAAGATCACACAGGAAGAACGTGATAAGATCATCCGTTTCATATTTGAGAGTGAGAGAATGGACAGAGCAAAGGGAATGAATTAATGAAAAAAATTCTTTTGATAGATGACTCTGCACTTATGAGAAGAGTGTTGTCTGATATAATAAGTAAGACAAGTGAATACAGAGTATCATATACGGCTGCAAACGGTGTGGATGGACTGGCGCTGCTGGAACAACACAGCGATATTGAGGTGGTTCTGTGCGATATCATGATGCCACAGATGGGCGGACTGGAACTTTTGCAATGTGTAAAACAAAAAAACATACAGGTTCCATTTGTGATGATCAGTTCAAGTGAGGATACACAGGATACTATAACCGCTCTGGAACTGGGAGCCATAGAGTTCATTAAGAAACCGGTGGGGCTATCCTTCAAGGAACATCCTCTGTTTGAAAGAAGACTGCTGAATGCGCTTGAGATATCGTCGTCTGTCAGAGGCAAGCTGAAAAAAAAGGACGGCGACGAGGCTGAAGCTGCATCTGAATCAGATATGCAGATAGTGGAAGGTTCGGGAGAAAGCTTAAAATGTAAACGTAAAAAACTGGTTGCACTCGTTTGTTCAACAGGGGGACCGAAAGCGCTTCAGTCTGTTATTCCGGCATTGCCGAAAAATCTTGCGGCACCGGTGCTTGTGGTACAACATATGCCTGCCGGATTTACAGGTACACTCTCTGCCAGATTGAATGATCTGAGTATGCTTCGTGTCAAGGAAGCGGAAGATGGAGAGCGTTTGAAAGTTGGTTGTGTCTATATTGCCAAAGGTGGAACACATCTTACGGTTGAACAGGATAAAGGAAAGTCAAAGATTGTCTTTGATAATTCACCGCCTGTAGTCGGCTTAAAACCCTGTGGCAACATTATGTATGAGAGCCTGTGTAATACTGACTTTGATGAGATTGTCTGTGTTGTACTGACCGGAATGGGCGCGGACGGAACGCAGGGTATCCGCAAGCTGTCAGGACATAATCGTGTTTTTGTTATCGCACAGGACGAGGCATCCAGCACGGTATATGGAATGCCAAGGGCCATATATGAGAGCGGACTTGCGGATGTGGTATGTGATATTCATCAGATCGCAAATGAGATAGTGAAGAAAGTAGGGGTGTTATAAATGGATTTAAGTCAATATCTTGAGATTTTCATTGATGAGACAAAGGAACATATTCAGACATTAAATGATCAGGTTCTGATTCTGGAGTCTGATCCTGAAAATATTGACACAGTAAATGAGATATTCAGAGCCGCCCATTCTTTAAAGGGTATGGCTGGTACCATGGGATTCAAACGCATGCAGCGTCTTACACATGATATGGAGAATGTTTTCTCAGAGATCAGAAATGGTAAGCTGAATGTAAATGCGGATATGGTAGATATCGTTTTCAAGTGTCTGGATGCACTTGAGGGATATCTGAACAACATTGTTGAGACTTCGGATGAAGGTACGGAGGACAATGATGAGCTTATCGGATTGCTCAATGCTGCACTGGAGCAAAATGAGCAGGGGCAAGATGATGGCTCTGCAAATGCCGCACAGGAAGAAACTAAAAAGCAAGAAGCGGCATCGGCACCTTTGAGCGGAGATGCAAAGAAGAAGTATCTTACGATCCCAATTGCAGATTTTGAGAGAAATGCCATGAATGAGGCAAAAGAGAAAGGCATGCATGTATATGCGACAACTGTTTATATACAGGAGACCTGTCTTCTTAAGGCTGCAAGAGCATTTCTGGTATTCAAGAATCTGGAGAATAAGGGCGAGATCATAAAATCAGTACCAAGTGTCCAGGACATAGAGGATGAAAAGTTTGATTTTGACTTTTCAATGTTTATCATCTCTGAGAAATCTCTGGAGGAGATCAAGAAAGCAATTGAAAACGTTTCGGAGATTGCAGAAGCTGTGATCGAGGAGTTCCAGATACCGGAGGAGGTTCAGAGTACAGAGCCTAAAGTCGAAGAGGCAGATAAGAAAACAGAGGACAAGAGTGACAAGCCTAAGAATGAAGAGAAGAAAGCTCCTGCCAAGGCAGGAAACAAACCGGTTGTAAATCGTTCTGTCCGTGTAGATATTGAGAAACTGGATGATCTTATGAACCTTGTTTCTGAGCTTATTATTGCCAAGAATGGTCTGGTATCAGTTTCAGGGGCTTCTGCTACACAGGATCAGTCCTTCAATGAACAGATTGAGTATCTTGAGAGAATTACCACCAATCTGCATGAATCTGTCATGAAGGTTCGTATGGTGCCTATAGAGAGTGTTGTAAACAGATTCCCTCGTATGATAAGAGATCTGTCAAAGAAGTTAAACAAAGAGATGGAGCTTATCATGACCGGTGAGGATACAGAGCTTGACCGTACCGTTATTGATGAGATCGGTGATCCGTTGATGCATATGCTTAGAAATGCTGCAGATCATGGCCTTGAGTCAACGATAGACCGTCTGAAGATCGGTAAACCAAAGGTTGGTACGATCAGACTGGATGCATATCAGGATGGAAATAATGTCACGATTGAAGTATCTGATGATGGTGGCGGTATCGATGTTGAGAAGATCAAGAGAAAGGCAATCGAGAAGGGGACTCTCAGCGAGGAACAGGCAGAATATATGTCGGAAAAGGAAGCGATAGATCTTCTGTTCCAGCCTGCATTTTCAACTGCTGAGAAGATATCTGATGTATCAGGAAGAGGCGTTGGTCTTGATGTGGTCAAGAATAAGATAGAAGGTCTGGGCGGTGACGTTGAGGTTGTCAGCAAGCTCGGTGAAGGTACGACGTTTATTGTCAGACTGCCGCTTACACTTGCAATCATTCAGGCTCTTATGGTTGATGTCTCTGGTGAAAAATATGCATTGCCACTTAATTCAATCGTAACTCTGGAGGAGATCCTTCCGGAGGATATCAAGTATGTACATACCAAGGAAGTCATCAATCTGAGAGGTTCGGTTATCCCGATCGTAAGATTGAACGAAGTACTTGATATCGCGCCTGTTGAAAAAGAAGATGAGGATACGGATGACGACGGTATGATCGTTGTTATTGTTAAAAAGGGAGATAAGCAGGCGGGACTTGTTATTGACAAGCTGCTTGGACAGCAGGAGATCGTAATCAAGCCGCTTGGCAAGTTCATCAGAGTTCCAAAGATGATCAGTGGTGCGACGATTCTTGGTAATGGTGAGGTTGCACTTATCATTGATTCAAATACATTGGTTTAATGGGGGTGTCAGAATGGATACAGGTATCGTAAGCAGTGATTCAAAGCAGTACATAATCTTAAGATTTGACAGTGAGCAATATGGTATTGACATATCTTATATTGATAACATTGTTAAGCTTCAGCCTATTACCCGGGTACCTCATACACAGTCTTTTTTCCTGGGAATCATTAATCTTCGTGGTGAGATTATACCGGTTATGAGTATGAGAAAGAGATTTGAGCTGCCTGACAAGGAAAATACAAATGCAACCCGAATCCTTATTTTGAAGCTGGAGGGTAATGCAAAGATAGGAATCCTGGTAGATGAGGTCAGAGAGGTCGTGACCCTGTCTGAGGATGATATAGAAAAAATAACGACAGAGGTATCAGATACAAGGGCATATCTTACCGGAGTAGGTAAGTATAATAATTCTTTGATCTCTCTGCTTAATGTAGGGGCGATGATTGCAGATATCGATAACGATTAGATGGATTAAGGGAGTGATATGCTATGGAGGAAAGAAGCGGTGATCTTCTACCTGAACAGGTACAAAATGCATTGACGGAGCTGGGCAATATCGGTGCGGGTAATGCAGCAACATCTTTATCTGTGCTTCTGTCATCCAGGCTTGTGATGTCTCCTCCGCAGGTGAGCCTTTATGATTTTGATTCACTGGAAAGCATTCTTGGGGGACCGGATGTTACTGTAGTTGGTGTCCTCAGTGATGTGGAAGGCGCTATCAGGACGATGATGCTGTTTGTCATCGGAATAGAGGATGCAGAGAATCTTGTAAAGGCATTAATGAACCAAACGGATATAGAGTGGCATTCTGAATTTGGAATGTCTGCAATCAAAGAGATAGCCAATATTATTATCGGTTCGTATGTGGCATCATTGGAAACACTTACCGGCAGTAATCTCAGGTATTCTCTTCCTGAGATATGTGTTGATATGGCCGGTGCGATTCTGAGTGTTCCATGTATAGAGTTTGGCAGAGTCGGTGATAAAGCATTGCTTATTAACTCACATTTTAAAGCTGGAGAACAGGACATAAACGGTTATATCATGATGGTGTCTGAGACTCATTCATATGATCTGCTGCTGAGACAGCTTGGAATCGGAGGCATTGATGGGTGAGACGATCAGAGTGGGTATAGCTGATATGAAGACATGCAGTGCACCTGATAAGATTACGACAATAGGACTTGGCTCATGTATAGGTATTGTTTTGTATGATGAAACTAAGAAAAAGGCCGGTCTTGTTCATATTATGCTGCCTGACAGTACAAAAATAAAACAAAACCAGAACAAATTAAAGTTTGCCGATACGGGAATTGATCAGCTGATCGGGGAACTGGAGAAGGAAGGAGTCAATAAGGCGAGCCTTCGTGCGAAAATCGCAGGTGGTGCCAGGATGTTTAATTTTTCCAGTTCAACCGAGGCAGGTAGTGTCGGTGATAAAAATATAGCGGCCGTCAGAGAACAGCTCAAAAAAAATGGTATCAGGATCGTATCTGAGGATGTGGGCTTAAATTACGGACGCACGATTATTTTTGATCCGGAGACATCTGAGCTTACAGTTATTAAAGCCGGAAAACAAAAGAATGTAATATAGGGGAAATCAGCTTGAATTTTAAAGAGAAGTGTAAAAACGCACGGGCGTTTATTGTTCTTTTGGCAGCTATGATCACATTGCTGCTGAATATCAGATATGATCGTGATCTGCTCGAATCACTGATCATACTGATTATTGTTATTGCAGTATTTTTTGTCATATCAACGATTGCGATCAGGTTGATAGAAAAAATATGTAATATGGAATCAAAACATACATCAATACCTGAAGAGGAAACAGAATCAAATGATGATGAGTCTGATTCAGAAGAGTCATAGGCAGATAAGGGGTTAGTAAAAGGAGTGTAGCAGATGGCAGTTTTGGACAATAAAGAACGTCTGTGGATAGAGTATAACCATTCTAAGACAAGTGTTATACGTGAGCAGATCATAATAGAATATGTTCCTTTGGTCAAGCTCGTGGCTGGTCGTCTTGCAATCTATCTCGGCTCGAACGTAGAATATGATGACCTTGTCAGTTATGGAATATTCGGTTTGATTGATGCAATCGATAAGTTTGATTATGGAAAAGGCATTAAGTTTGAGACATATGCCAGTCTTCGAATCCGTGGTGCAATATTGGATCAGATCAGAAAAATGGATTGGATCCCACGTTCTGTAAGGCAGAAGCAAAAGGCCATAGATAATGCGATTAAAAAACTGGAGATGGAGCATGGTTCTAACTACTCAGATGAAGATATTGCAAAAGAACTGGGAATATCAAGTGATGAATATGTATCCTGGGTTGGGCAGATAAATGTGACCAATATGGCTTCATTGGATGATTTTCTTGATCAGGGAAATGATGTAAAATCCTCTAATAACATGACATATATGAGGATTGAACCTGAGCATGTGGCAGAGGAAAAGGAGCTGAAAAAAATACTGGCAGAGGCTCTGTCCGCATTGACGGAAAAAGAGAAAAAGGTTGTTATGCTCTATTATTATGAGGAACTGACACTGAAGGAAATCAGCCGTGTAATGGAAGTATCAGAGTCGAGAGTTTCTCAGCTTCATTCGAAGGCATTAAAGAAGATGAAGGGATATCTGGGAGAAGATTTTGCTATGCTTATGGGGTAAATAGGAGGCAGGATTGTGAAATACAAGAATTCTTTTTTCAGAATAGAGATAAAGGATGATGGAACGTATCTGTCGTTGTATCCTGTTGTCAGCGACGGAAAAGAACTTGATATCAGGGAGATCATAGATTTTCTTGATTCAAAGGGATGCGTCGATTATTCTGTTGAAGCGATACAGAAGGCTCTCGTGATATTAAAGGAAAATCCGAACCCATTCAGGATAAAGATCAGTAGTGTACGGATGCAGCCGTTTAATGAGAGTGCTGTTGTAACGATCTCTAAGGACCGCATGGTGGCATATCTCAGATTTTACCCACCGTCGACCGATGGAAAGGTAATGACAAAACGTGAGATTCTGGCAGAACTTGAGAGAGAAAAGATAGTATATGGAATATCCGACAGGGTAATAGATGTATTTTTGATGGCGCGGCAGTACTGCCTGAACATACCGGTTGCTAAAGGTGATAAACCTGTGATGGCAAAGGATACAAAGATAGAATATCTGTTTAACACCAAGCCTCTTGCAAAACCTAAGGTTCTGGAAGATGGAAGTGTAGATTTTCACGAGCTGAATCTGTTCACAAAGGTCAATAAGGGCGATGTGCTGGCAAGACTGACACCGCATGATATGGGTAAGCCGGGCAAGGACATCTATGGTAATATTGTTCCTCAGAACAAACCTAAGATCCAGTATCTGAAATATGGAAGAAATATTGATATATCGGAAGATAAATGCATACTGACCAGTGCTGTGGATGGTAATGTAACATTTACCAATGGAACAGTATTTGTGGCAGATACCTATAATGTTGCAGCAGATGTGGATGCGTCGACAGGTGATATAGATTATGAAGGGAATGTTATGATCCCGGGAACTGTCAAGACCGGATTTACGGTGCGTGCCAAGGGTGATATCCAGGTAAATGGTGTTGTCGAGGGTGCAACTTTGATCGCAGGAGGTAACATCGTTATCAAGAGGGGAGTCCAGGGCATGGGAAAAGGCGAACTCTCAGCCGACGGAGATATCTGTGCACAGTTTTTTGAGAGTGCCAATGTTAAGGTCAAGGGAGATGTGATCGCCGGATCTATTCTGCACAGTAACATTGTATCGGGAGGCAAGGTAGTTGTCAGTGGCAGAAAAGGCTTCATCGTGGGCGGTGAGATATATTGCGAGAATTATGTTGAAGTAAATAGCATCGGAAACAAAATGGAGACGCAGACCACGATTAAGATAGGTGTAAAGCCGGAGTTGTATAATGAGATGAAAACTCTCGTTAATGAGGTAAAGGATATAAACGGCATTGCAGATGAGATTTCTTCATATCTGAATGTGTATAAAGAAAAGCTGAAAAAGGGTGCGAAGCTTAGCCCGGAAAATCTCAAACAGATCAAGACTTATAATGCTAAGCTGGAAGAGATCGCAGAAGAACGCAATACAAAAAATAATCGATTGAGGGAACTCAAGGCAGAGCTTGACAGGTGTAAGGATGGCAATGTAAAGGTTCTGGGAAATACATACAGAGGTGTAAGTATTTTTATATCGAATTGCTGCTATTCTGTGAAAGATAAGGACACACACAGTTTATATAAGATAGTGGATGGAGAGATCAGTCCGACACCATTTTAGAAGCGTACGGGCAGTATATAATTAAAGTATGCAGTTAGAAAGGGATGATTTATATGATTCCACCAATTATTGCCGCACAGACATCAGCACCTTTAGCTTCGGTACAGCATAATGCAGAGGGACAGGGTGTTCTTTTGAGTCAGAATGCCGGCGAGCAGGTTCAAAAAGAACAGAGGCAGATACGGGAGGCTGTGGTAAAAAAGGATGAGGCTGTCTTCTATGAGCAGCATCATGATGCGAAGGAAGAGGGAAGAAATAAATATGTGAATCTGTATTCAAATAAGAAGAAAAAATCTTCTGACGTTGAGGAAAAACAGAAAACAGAGATTAACAGAGTAAATTTTGATCTAAAGATATAAAATATAAGGTTATACGATAGGAGAAAGATATGTCCACAGTTGTAGTTGTTCTGATAATTTTAGGTATTATTTTTATTTTTGCCAGCTTTGGAATTACATCAAAACTGGAGAAGGATGAGACAAACGAGGAAGAGGCAGTTATCAGATTACCACGCAAATTGTCTGATGAACAAAAAGAAAAGATCGATAAGATGATCAATGATTATATGGATGAGCATGTTGAAGGCAGAATGTCTGAGGTTGAGGCTAAGTTGTCTGAGATCGTCAATGAAAAGACACTTGCGTTAGGTGACTATGCAGTTACTGTCAATGATGAGATCGAGCGTAATCATAATGAAGTCATGTTTTTGTACAGTATGTTGTCTGACAAACAAAAGGAGATCATGACGACGGCAACTATGGTAGACGATTATCGCAAAGATGTCGAAGCATTTGTCAGTGCAAATAATATAACAGTTACACCTGTACAGAATGAGGAAGATGAGGCACTGGAGGAAGCTATCAAGGAAATCGATGATAATATTGCTGCGGAGACACAGGAGGAAGAAGTTCAGATGGTGGACAGCAGTAAGGATGTCATATTGGAAATGCACAAATCAGGTCTTAGTATCTTGGAGATCGCCAAGCATCTTGGGCTTGGTGTAGGAGAGGTTAAGCTGGTTGTAGACTTATATCAGGGAGAGACAAAGGAATGAAATTAAAATATTTTTTAAGAGGTCTGGGAGCTGGTATCATATTTGGTGCTGTTATTATGCTTGTCGCGTATATGACTTCCGGCGGGTATAAGTTATCTGATAAAGAGATCATCAGCCGCGCGGAAAAGCTTGGAATGGTCATGCAGGAGGATCAGACGGCATCCTCCGGTGATGCAGATGGCAAGAGCGATATTACGACAACGGAGTCACCTCTGACTGAAGATAATTCAGAATCTGTCACGACAGAAGTTGAGAAGGAAGATAAGACAACAGAAGAAAAAACAACAGAAGAAAAAACAACAGTGGAAGAGACCACAGAAGAGGTTACGGAAGATACGGTTACAACGGAGGCTGTTACGACGGAGGAGAATACTTCCGCCAGGCAGGATGGAGAATACACGACAGCAAAGATCACAGTTGTGGGTGGTATGGGTTCAGAACAGGTAGCGAAGTTGCTGGAGGAGGCAGGCATTATTAAGGATGCTGCGGATTTTGACAGCTATCTGAACAAAAATGGATATTCCACACGGATAGAGATCGGTACATTTGAAGTCAATAGTGGTATGACATATGAAGAGATTGCCACGATCCTGTCTACAAAGCAGTAAAAATGTCAGATTTTATATGATTATATGAAAAAAAGTGCTTGAATGCACTTTTTTTTTATGGTATAATCGACTTCGTGTGAAAAAACATGTGGGTGGATCGGCAGATGGGTGCCATTAACGCGATGGTTTCTGTCAGACAGTTGGATAAATATTACAATGTCAAAACTGTATGAAGCCCCCAGAAGGAAAACCAGGAGGTATATTATGAGCGTTATTTCAATGAAACAGTTACTCGAGGCAGGTGTTCATTTCGGACATCAGACAAGAAGATGGAATCCTAAGATGGCTGAGTATATCTATACTGAGCGTAACGGAATCTACATTATCGATCTTCAGAAGTCAGTAGGCAAGGTTGATGAGGCTTACAAGGCAATTCTTGATTGTGTAAAAGAAGGCGGTAAGATCCTTTTTGTAGGTACTAAGAAGCAGGCTCAGGATTCAATTAAGTCAGAGGCTGAGAGATGTGGTATGTATTATGTTAACCAGAGATGGTTAGGCGGTATGCTTACCAACTTCAAGACAATTCAGACAAGAATTGCAAAGCTTGCTAAGTATGAGGCTATGGAAGCTGATGGTACATTTGACGTACTGCCTAAGAAGGAAGTTATCGAGATCAAGAAGGAGATGGACAAACTTCAGAAGAACCTTGGCGGTATCAAGGATATGAAGGAGATCCCTGACATGATCTTTATCGTAGATCCTCGCAAAGAGAGAAACTGCGTACAGGAGGCACATACACTTGGTATCCCTCTTGTAGGTATTGCTGATACAAACTGTGATCCTGAGGAACTTGACTATGTTATTCCTGGAAATGATGATGCTATCAGAGCTGTTAAGCTTATCGTAGCTAAGATGGCAGATGCTGTTATCGAGGCTAACCAGGGTGCTGACGTTATGACAGAGGAAGAGGCTGAGTCAGCAGCTGCAGATGCTGAGGAGACAGAGGAGTAATTTATAGATTTTTAGGAGGATTATAGAATGGCAGCTATTACAGCTAGTATGGTAAAAGAATTAAGAGAAATGTCCGGAGCAGGTATGATGGACTGCAAGAAGGCATTAAGCGAGACAGACGGCGATTTTGATAAGGCAATGGAGTTCCTGAGAGAAAAGGGACTTGCTACTGCACAGAAGAAGGCAGGAAGAATTGCTGCTGAAGGTATTGTTATGACTACAGTTATCAATGATGGCAAGAAAGCAGCTATCGTTGAGGTAAATGCTGAGACTGATTTCGTGGCTAAGAATGATGTATTCCAGGGATATGTTAAGGAAGTTCTTGATCAGATCGTAAACAGCAATGCTGCTGATGTTGAGGCATTCAAGGAAGAGAAGTGGGCTATCGACCCATCCATGACAGTTGCTGAGAAGCATGCAGCTATGATCGCTAAGATCGGTGAGAACATGAATATCAGAAGATTTGAGAGAATTGAGACAACAGGTCATGTTGTATCTTATATCCACGCAGGTGGAAAGATCGGTGTTCTCGTTGAGGCTGATACAGATGCATCAGGTGAGGCAATTGAAGAGTGCTTAAAGAATGTTGCTATGCAGGTTGCAGCTATGAATCCAAAGTATGTGACAACAGATGAAGTTTCTGAAGAGTACAAGGCTCATGAACTTGAGATCCTCGTAGCACAGGCTAAGAATGATCCAAAGAATGCAAGCAAGCCTGACAATATTATCGAGAAGATGGTACAGGGACGTCTTAACAAGGAACTTAAGGAAGTATGTCTTCTTGAGCAGGAGTATGTTAAGGCTGAGAACAAGGAGAATGTTGCACAGTATGTTGCTTCTGTAGCAAAGGCAAATGGTTGCAAACTTGCTGTTAAGAAGTTTGTTCGTTTTGAGACTGGTGAAGGTCTTGAGAAGAAGAATGAGGACTTTGCAGCTGAGGTTGCAGCTCAGATGGCTGGCAAGTAATTGAATTAGAGTATGCTGAGTATCCCTTGGAAATGCCCAGAAATCGGCATTTCTAGGGGATTTTTTATTTTCTGGATTTCTTAATAAACCAAGAAAAAAATAAATTTGGAGATGGAAGTATCCAGATCGGATCTACAGATTCTGGATGCCCTGAAGGAAAATCACTTTAAAACAGAAGTGGGACCAGGTGTCTATGATATACACTCGCCAAGAGTTTCATCTGTGGACGAAATTCTGACAGCTTAAAAAAGATGGTTGAGAAAGTTAATCCTGAAAAATTATGGGTTAATCCGGATTGTGGATTAAAAACAAGAGGAATTGAAGAGATAAAAGCAGGGTTGAAAAATCTTATAGAAGCTGCAGTAACATTCAGACAAAAATATAATAATTTATAGATATAGAGAACGGTGTAACAGCCGTTCTCTTTTTCTTGACATTTTCTTTTTGAGGTGATAATATAAGCAAAGTTAGTTAGTATAAACTAACTTTGCTTATAAATGATGCATGGGAAAAGATCATTATAAAATTAAGAGGTCTCACAGGCGTTTTTTAGAGAGGAGAGAAAATGGGAAATGTAATTATCATTGGAATAATTCTGATTCTGGTACTGAATGGAATCCATTCAAGTATAATGCATTTTAAAGGAGAAGGAGGTTGTTGCGGAGACGTCACTTCCGCTAAAGTAAAAAAGAAAAAAATAAAATCGGTAGTAGCAACAAAAGTAGTTTCGATTGAAGGGATGACCTGCGAACATTGTAAAAATCGGGTTGAGAACAGTCTCAATGCAATTGATGGTGTAGCCGCAAGGGTTAATCTAAAGAAAAAGATTGCTGTTGTGTCTATGGAATCCCTTATAAGTGAGTCTGAGATAAAAAAAGCAATAGAAAATGTAGGATATAAGGTGATCAGCATCAGATAAAGCACGTTTTTTTAATATCATTTATTAATATTCGGAATTGTTTTATTCCGATAGGAAGGGAGAATTTATGTCAGAGGAAGAAAAAAAATTTTTGGAAATTGTAGATTTAAAGAAAGGATTTGGTAGAGGAGAAACCAGACAGGAAGTACTCCGGGGAATGAATTTTTCGGTTGCCAAGGGAGAGTTCTGCGTGCTTCTTGGACCATCCGGATCAGGAAAGTCCACATTGCTTAACATCATTGGTGGGATAGATAGTGCAGATTCGGGATATATATCCATACATGGTGATAAGCTGGAGGATATGGGTGAAAAGGGATTGACACAGTATCGTAGAAAACATCTGGGATATGTTTTTCAGATGTACAATCTGATTGGGAATCTGAATGTGAAAGAAAATATTGAGGTTGGAGCATATCTTTCGGATAGTCCACTTGATATTGATGAACTTCTGAATACTCTTGGACTTTACAATCATAGATACAAACTGCCGAATCAGCTTTCCGGCGGACAGCAGCAACGGGTTTCTATCGGTCGTGCAATTGTCAAAAATCCGGATATATTGCTCTGTGATGAGCCTACCGGTGCACTGGATTATAAGACATCAAAAGAAATATTGAAGCTGATTGAAGATGTTAATATAAAATATGGAAACACCATTATCATGGTTACACATAATGAAGCAATAAAAAATATGGCAGATCATGTGATTAAGCTCCGTGATGGAGCCGTCCGTCATAACAATATCAACGCAAATAAGATTTCAGCAGAAAAACTTGAGTGGTAAGGGGCGTGACGGATATGAAAAGAAAGAAAATAAAAAATCCACTGGTAAAGAGAATTCCAAGGGAGCTGTTTCGTGACTGGAGAAAATATCTTGTGGTGAGCTTGTTTTTAATTCTTACAATCGGATTTGTGTCTGGAATGTATGTTGCAAACGGGAGCATGATGAAAGCTGCCGATGATGGTATCTCCAGATATAAATTGGAAGATGGACATTTTGAATTAAGTGCCAAGGCAGATGATGCACTGCTTTCAGCAATTCAGTCAGGAGAGAAGGCAGATATTAAGGAATATTATCTGGATAAGGCACAGGAAGCGCTGGATGAAAAATTGAACTCCGAGTTTAAGAAGGAATTCGATAAGGAATTTGATTCTGCATTTGAGGCGGAATTCCCGGAAGTATATGAGGCTGCCTATAATGAGGCATACCAAAAGGCCTATGATGAAGTGTGGAAAGAGATGCAGGATGAAATCGATGAGAAATACGCAGATGCCGAAGAAAAATATGAATTAAATAATCCTGATTTTGAAGCTGTTCCAGTAACGGTATATGAGAATTTTTACAGAAACGAGGATGAGGACAATGATAATGATGGAGAAATCGACGGTACAATCCGGGTTTATGCAGAGACCGAAGCGGTAAATCTGGCATGTCTGATGGAAGGTGAATTTCCTGAGAAGGAGGACGAAATTGTGATTGACCGTATGCATGCAGATAATGTTGGAATCAAAGTAGGTGATACGGTGACAGTCGGCGGACAGCTTTATAAAGTTACCGGTTTGATTGCGTATGTCAATTATTCGACACTCCATGAAAAAAACACTGATCTTATGTTTGATGCCCTGAAATTTGATGTGGCAATGGTGACGGAACGGGGTTTTGAACGGTTGAATAAGACTGTGCACTATGCATATGCATGGCAATATGTGGAGGAACCGGCGGATGAAATAGAGGAAAAAATCTTATCTGACAATTTTTTGAAAGCGTTGCTTACGCAGGCGGTTGCGGCGGACAGTGAAATAGAGGATTACATACCAAGATATGCGAATCCGGCAATCAATTTTGCAACGGAGGATATGGGTTCCGATGAGGCAATGGGAGGCGTGCTTCTCGATATTCTGATTATTATTATCGCTTTCATTTTTGCGGTTACAATCAGCAACACGATTACCAAGGAGTCACAGACGATAGGAACACTCCGTGCATCGGGATATACAAAAGGGGAGCTGATTCGGCATTACATTTCCATGCCGGTTATTGTGACGCTCGTATCGGCTGCTGTTGGAAATATACTGGGATACACCGTGTTTAAAAATGTTGTGGTCTCTATGTATTATAACAGCTATAGTCTTCCTACATATGAAACAATATGGAACTCTGAGGCTTTTTTGAAGACGACATTGATACCGGTTGTGCTCATGCTTGTGGTGAATCTTGCTGTAATATTCAGGATGATGCAGCATACACCGCTACAGTTTTTGCGATGTGACTTAAAGAAAACAAGACGTAAGAAATCCATGCGTCTTCCGAGATGGAAATTCTTAAGCAGATTTCGTCTGCGGATTATATTTCAGAATATTCCGAATTACATTATTCTTTTTGCTGGTATTTTCTTTATCATGGTGATGCTTGCGATGGCGGTCGGGATGCCGTCTACGCTGAAATATTATAAGGAAAATGCAGCGGATATGATGTTTGCAAAGTATCAGTATGTACTGAAATCATATGAGGATGAAGCTGGAAATATAATTAGCACAAAGAATGGGGAAGCAGAGAAATTCAGTATGCTGTCGTTGCAAAAAAAGAGTGAAGCTTTAGATGAGGAGGTTTCGGTATACGGAATTGCAGATGATAGCAGATATGTAAAGATTGCTGATTTACAGACGCTTGGGGAAGATGAAGTTTATATCTCGGCTCCTTTTCAGGATAAATATGACCTTAAGGTGGGAGATACATTCTCGCTGGATGAAAAGTACGAGAATGGAACATACCGGTTTAAGGTTGTGGGAATTTATGAAAGATGCCAGAGTATTGCAGTATTCATGCCGCTGGATAATTACCGAACGACTTTTGATCTGGAGGAAGATGAATTTTCCGGTTATATGGCCGATGCCGAAATTACAGATATTGACGAAGAAAATATTGCGACGGTTATTTCGGAACGGGACATTACAAAAATGTGTGACCAGTTGGATCATTCCATGGGATCTTACATGCAGTATTTTCAGATTTTATGTATCCTGTTGTCGGCAGTGTTGATTTATCTTCTGACTAAGATTATTATAGAAAAAAATGAAAATGCCATCTCTATGACCAAAATTTTGGGATACGAAAATCGTGAGATTGCAGGTTTATATCTGTTTTCAACGACAATTATCCTGATTATTTCGGATGTAATCAGTGTTGTTCTGGGCGCACTGGTTATGACACAGGCATGGAAAGCAATTATGTTCGAATATAGTGGCTGGTTTGCATTTGTGATTGAACCGCTTGGATATGTGAAAATGTTTGCATTTGTTTTGATCGGGTATCTGATTGTTATGGTATTTGATTTCAGGAGAATTAAAAAGATTCCTATGGATGAAGCACTCAAAAATGTGGAGTAACATATGGTTGCTTATCCGGTGGAATATATAGGATAAAATAATGAAATATTTACCGATTGACTAAACTTTATGTCTCATATATAATCCGAGTTAGTTGCAACTAATTCGGATTATTTTATTTATTATATGACTAAGTAATGGAAAGGAATGAGATATTGTGAACAGGAATCCACTGCGAATTATATGGATTATTTTAGGATTTATCTGTCTGGGACTTGGGACGGTTGGCATTATTTTGCCGATTTTGCCAACGGTACTTTTTTATATGGCAACAGTATTTTTCTTTGCAAAGGGGTCTGAAAAGCTTCATGTCTGGTTTGTGGGGACAAATTTATATAAGAAACATTTGGATAGCTTTGTAAAGCAGCGTGCCATGACACTAGGTACTAAGCTAAGGATTTCATGTACGGTAACAACAATGATGGCTATCAGTTTCATCTGTATGAAGAATGTGCCGATAGGTAGAATTTGTCTTGTCATTGTATGGGTGTGGCATCTTTTGTATTTCTTTTTGCGTATTAAAACCATAAAACCGGAAGAAGTGGTGGCTGAGTAGCGATATGAAAAAGCATGATTCCGAAATAATAAGAAAAAAGAGAGAGAAAGAGCAACTGGTAGTATCAGAAATGATTGCACTGTATTGTCGCAAAAAACATGGGGCAAGATATAAGGGCGAATTATGTCCGGATTGCCGGGAACTCTGTACGTATGCCTGTGCAAGAAGCAAGCATTGTCCGTTTATGGATGAAAAAACATTTTGCGTTAATTGCCGGGTACACTGCTATAAAACAGATATGCGGGAAAGCATCCGGGAGGTTATGCGTTTTTCAGGTCCCAGGATGATATTTTACCATCCCGGAATGGCACTGTGGCATCTGATTTGTTCAAAACGGGAGAAATACAGAATAATTAAACAACAGGAAAGAGGAACAAAGGATGATTAAAACGAGACTTGTGAAACTGCTTACTCATGCAAAAAAATATATTATCTATCAGGTTATATGGAAATGGCTGTCACTGCTCTGTCAGGTGGCAATGATTTATGCCGCATCCATGCTACTGCAAAATGCATTATCTGGTGAAGTAACAGGAAAGCATATTTTCCTATATGGAATTATAGTGCTTGTCGCTGTGTTATTTCGATTTTTATGTGACAGACAGGCGGCAAACACATCTTATAAGGCCAGTGTGGACGTGAAGAGGATTTTACGAGAGAAGATATATGGGAAGCTGCTCACGCTTGGAACCGCTTACAAAGAGAGCGTTGCAACATCGGAGGTGGTGCAGATGGCTGCTGAGGGTGTGGAACAGCTGGAAGCTTATTTTGGCAAATATTTGTCCCAGTTGTTTTACAGTCTGCTGGCTCCTGTGACTTTATTTTTGATCCTGTCATTTGTGAATATGAAAGCCAGTATTGTACTGCTTGTTTGCGTACCGTTGATACCGGTATCAATTGTGGCAGTACAGAAGATTGCAAAAAAAATGTTGAATAAATATTGGGGAATCTACACGGAACTTGGGGATTCTTTTCTGGAAAATCTACAGGGTTTGACCACGCTTAAAATATATCAGGCGGATGCGTATAAGGCGGCAGAGATGGATGAGGAGTCCCAGAGATTTCGCAGGATTACCATGAAAGTACTTACGATGCAGCTTAATTCCACCAGTGTTATGGATATCATTGCTTATGGTGGTGCGGCTGTCGGCATGATTGTGACACTTTCTGAATTTATGAAGGGAAATGTCTGCTTTGGTGGAGCGTTGATGATCATCCTGCTTGCCTCGGAGTTCTTTATTCCGCTACGGCTTCTCGGCTCCTTTTTTCATATTGCAATGAATGGTATGGCAGCCAGTGACAAAATTTTTGCATTACTTGATTTGCCGGAGCAGGAAGAAAAGGGATTGCAGATTGAAGACGCTGAGATGTCTATGCATCTTGAGAATGTATTTTTTGCCTATGAGCAGGATCGGGATATTCTGGCAGGTATAACTATGGAGCTTCCGGCGGGAAATCTTATATCCCTTGTTGGGACTTCCGGATGTGGAAAGAGCACGATAGCAGGGCTTCTGATGGGAAGAAATAAAGGATACAGAGGAAGTATCACTGTTCAGAAAAAGGAATTGCGGGATATTTCAGAAAAAAGCCTGATGGATCATATTACGATGGTAAGCCATAACAGCTATTTATTTAAAGGAACTGTGCGGGATAATCTGAAGATGGGCAAGGCCGATGCAACAGACGAGGAGATGTTTGATGCATTGAAGAAAGTAAATCTTTTTGATTTTATGCAGACACAGCAGGGACTTGATACGATAGTCATGGAAAAGGGTAGTAATTTCTCCGGTGGTCAGTGTCAGAGACTTGCACTTGCAAGAGCAATCCTTCACGATACGCCGGTTTACATTTTTGATGAGGCAACTTCCAATATTGATATGGAAAGCGAAGCGATGATAATGGATGTCGTTCAAGAATTGTCAAAGACCAGAACGGTTCTTTTAATTTCACACAGGCTGGCAAATGTTGTGGGATCCGATTGTATCTATATGTTGGAACATGGAACAGTCGTTCAATCGGGAACACACGAAGAACTGTTGGAAAAAGGTGGCGCATACAAAGCATTGTATTGTTATCAGCGTGAGTTGGAGACATATGGAAAGGCGGTGGGCGCATAATGAAAGAGAAAAACAGAAGAAAAGGAATTGTGATTATGGGCCGTCTGATCGGACTTGTCAGACCTTTGCTCCCGATCATGTGTCTTGCCGTTTTTCTGGGAGTTATAGGTTATCTGTGTGCAATTTCGCTGACCATCCTTGCGGGATATGGTATATTGCAGCACCTGGTCAGCATTTTGGAATTCAGTGCAGGCTCTTCTATATCCTGCACGCCGGGTATATTGGCAATTATATTAATTATTCTTGCAGTGCTTCGTGGTATTCTTCATTATGGGGAACAGTACTGTAATCATTTTATCGCATTTAAGCTATTGGCTGTTATCAGACATAAGGTATTTGCTGCTTTAAGAAAACTGTCTCCGGCAAAGCTGGAGGGAAGAGATAAAGGAAATTTGATTTCCGTTATCACTTCGGATATTGAACTGCTGGAGGTTTTTTATGCGCATACGATCTCTCCGGTTGCGATAGCCGTTCTTGTTTCGTTTGTGATGGCAGGTTTTATCGGTTTTCAATATCCGCCGGCAGGTGTAATTGCATTGGCAGGGTACCTGGTAGTAGGTGCAGGAATCCCCTTGTGGAATGGTAGAAGAGGAGCGAAATGCGGCATGGAGTTTCGCAGTTCCTTTGGTGATTTAAACAGTTTTATTCTGGATTCATTGAGGGGGTTGGATGAGACCATTCAATATAAAAAAGGATCAGAGAGAATGCAGGAGATGAATGCGCGTTCCGAAAATCTTGGAAAGCTGCAGAAAGAATTGAACAGATATGAAGCCGGACAGGGTTCTATGACCAATACGATAATATTGCTGTTTTCTTTTGGCATGCTGTTTTTTATGCTGTGGAATTATAGAAATGGTAATGTATCATTTGCCAGACTGTTGATTGCTACAATCGCCATGATGGGTTCCTTTGGACCGGTTGTAGCATTATCTAATCTGTCAAATAATCTGAATCAGACCCTGGCAAGCGGAGAACGTGTGCTTTCTCTGTTGGAGGAGGAACCGAAGATTGCCGAGGTGAGCGGAAATGAATCGACGAAATTTGAATATGCAGTAGTTGAGAAAGTGAAGTTTGCTTATGAAGAGGAACGAATATTAAATGATTATTCCGCAGAGTTCCCGAAAGGAAAGATCGTTGGGATTCATGGAGCAAGCGGCTCGGGAAAATCAACATTATTGAAACTTATGATGCGGTTCTGGGATGCAGATAGTGGAAGAATCGTTATATCCGGGAAAAATATTAAAGAGGTCAATACTGAGGATTTGAGAAATATGGAATCCTATGTGACACAGGAGACATATCTTTTTCATGATTCCATTGCCAATAATATTGCGATAGGAAAGATGGGAGCTTCCAGAGAAGAGATTATTGAGGCAGCAAAAAAAGCTTCTATACATGATTTCATTATGACACTTCCGAAAGGATATGACACGGAGGTGGGAGAGCTTGGAGATACCCTGTCAGGAGGAGAGAGACAGAGAATTGGGATTGCAAGGGCATTTTTGCATGATGCACCATTTCTTTTGCTGGATGAGCCAACCAGTAATCTGGATTCGTTGAATGAGGGCATTATATTGAAATCGTTGCAGGAATCGTGTGAGGGTAAGACGGTGGTACTGGTATCCCACAGAAAATCCACTATGAATCTGGCGGATGTGGTGTATGAAATGAAATAAAAAGAGAAAAAATTTCCACTATGAATTGACAAGCGTATTTTTTGTGATTAGAATGTATGAGATTACAAAATATACCTATACAGGAAAGAAAGACAAGGTGATTCATATGAAATATGTAAAGCAATTTGGTATTATTTTATTTATTTCATTCCTGGGAGAGGTGCTATATTATATAATTCCATTGCCGATACCGGCCAGCATATATGGAATTATATTGATGTTTGTGGGGCTTGGTACAGGACTGGTACCATATGAATCTGTTCGTGAAACGGGGCATTTTCTTGTGGAAATCATGCCGCTTATGTTTATTCCGGCTGCGGTTGGACTGATTTCTTCGTGGGAGCTTCTGAAGACCTCGTGGCTTATCTATGTTGCTGTCACGGTACTTACGACAGTGATAGTCATGGCAGTGTCAGGGTTAGTGACACAGATGATGATTGGGGCAAAACAGAAAAAAACGATGAAATCCATTCAACAGGATTCCGAAAAAGGAGCAGATATATATGAATGATTTATTGTTGCATTCTACTTTTTTTGGAGTGTTTATCAGTATTGCCTCCTATATGGCAGGCGTGTGGCTCAAGAAGCGATTCCGTCTGGGAATCTTTAATCCACTTCTTGTGTCTATCGTGATTACAATTGTTATACTTCTTGTCGGACATATAGATTATGATACCTATAATGAGGGAGCAAAGTATTTAAGCTATCTGCTTACACCGGCAACGGTATGTCTTGCCATACCGCTTTTTGAACAGTTTGAAATGCTGAAATCAAACTGGAAGGCTGTTATGGTGGGAATATGTTCCGGATGCCTGGCGAGTCTTGGAAGTGTGCTTGCACTTGCTGCATTATTTGATTTTTCACATGAAGAATATGTGACTTTTCTGCCGAAGTCTATTACAACGGCAATCGGCATGGGTGTATCGGAAGAATTAGGCGGTTATGTCTCAATCACGGTTGCGGTCATTATTTTGACAGGTGTTCTCGGTAATATTATGGCGGAGACAGTGCTTAAAGTATTTCGCATCAAAGAGCCTGTCGCAAGAGGTGTTGCGACAGGAACGGCCGCGCATGCGATAGGAACGGCCAAGGCTATGGAACTTGGAGAGATTGAAGGTGCAATGAGCAGCCTTTCCATTGTTGTTTCCGGATTGATTACGGTTGTAGGTGCATCTATATTTGCTAATTGTATGTAATTTGATTATAAAAGCTTGTGCGGCATAGGGTACAGAACGGAGGAAATTATGAGATATAAGCTTGCAATATTTGATATGGATGGAACAATACTGGATACTTTGGAGGATTTGAAGAATTGTCTGAATTATTCCCTGCGTCATAATGGATATCCGGAGCGTTCTTTGAATGAAGTAAGACGGTTTGTGGGAAACGGAATCAGAAAGCTGGTAGAGCGCGGCGTTCCGGAAAATACCCCAATAGAGCAGATAGATAAGGTGTTTGCAGATTTCCAGGTATATTATAAAAAGCATTGTACAGATCTTACGAAGCCTTATGATGGTATTCCTGAGCTGATACGGCAACTGCGGGAGGCTGGTATTCACACTGCGGTCGTCTCAAATAAAATAGATTTTGCTGTGCAGGATCTGGTGGAGCGCTTTTTTAACGGATTGTTTGATGTGGCGGTTGGAGACCGTGAGGGTATTGCCAAGAAACCGGCACCGGATTCTGTTTTTACAGTATTAAATGAACTTCATATAGAGAAAAAAGATGCGGTTTATATCGGAGATTCAGACGTGGATATTGCCACAGCGAAAAACGCGGGGCTTGACAGTATCATTGTTGAATGGGGATTTCGGGACAGGGAGTTCCTTGAGGAAAAAGGAGCAAAGGTTTTTGCAAAAAAACCGGAGGATATACTTGATATATTAGAGATTGAATGAAGGATAGATGAAAGCGGTACAGAGACTGATAGAAAATACAAAACAAAATAAAAATATGATGGGAATAATCTGTATTATCTGTTCCGCATTTTGTTTTTCTCTGATGAGTCTGTTTATCCGGCTTGCAGGAGATGTTCCGGTAATGCAGAAATGTTTCTTCAGAAATGTAGTTGCCATGGGGATTGCTGTGATTGCACTGATCCGGTCCGGACAACCGTTTCGTATCGGACAGGGAAATATGAAATATCTTTTATTGCGTGCCATTGGAGGAACACTTGGCATGATATGTAATTTTTATGCCATTGACCATATTCCTATATCAGATGCTTCTATATTAAACAAGATGTCTCCTTTTTTTGCAATCATCTTTTCTGTGTTTATATTGAGAGAGATTGCAAATAGATACGAATGGCTTGCTGTGTGTGTTGCTTTTCTGGGCGCGGTCTTTGTCATCAAACCGAGCTTTGATATGGCAACCATGCCGGCACTGATTGGATTGCTTGGGGGATGCGGAGCAGGATTTGCTTATACGTTTGTCAGGAAACTGGGACAGCGGGGTGAAAACAGTATGATTATTGTGCTGTTTTTCTCTGCATTTTCTACATTGTGCACCTTACCGAACATGATCTTTCACTATGCACCTATGACACCGGAACAGTGGATGTGGCTTGTTTTGACCGGAGCTGCCGCCGCAGGCGGACAGATTTTTATTACAAAAGCATATTCTTATGCACCTGCCCGGGAGATATCGGTATATGATTTTTCAAATGTGCTTTTTTCGGCAATATGGGGAATGCTTTTTTTGAGGCAGAAACCGGATGTATTGAGTGTGATAGGGTATGTAATAATTATAGGAACATCAGTCATAAAATGGAACTATACACGTAAACGCTGGAATGTGGAAAAACAGGAAAATAACTAGATATGCACTGGGAAAGGTCGTGATTTGTTATGTCAGTTATTTTGTACAATGCAAGTAAGATCAAGTCTTTTGAGAATCTTAAGGCTCTCGCACTTATGGTGGGAGAGAATGAAGCGTATGCTACGGAACTCTGGCAGGATATGCTTATGGACGAAGAACTGCTGGAGGAATTCAATTATTTTGTGGTGAATCGTTCTATCAGAGGTTCGATAAGATGCGGCGAGCTTTCGCTGCTCGATATTTATTTTAATCAGATGAGTAAATATAACCTCTATCATGACATGGGAAAGAATACGGCAGAATGTGGTAAAGAGAGAATGGTTCTGCATGCGTTCAAGCAGATGGCTGATATGCGCAGAGATCCGCATTATATGGAAAAGTATAGAAAGAGCGAGCAGAGCGGAATGGATATTCTGTGATTGTATGCGGTTATCTGTGCTTGTAAGTCAGATGATATGGATCAGGCAGTGTAGAACGGCAATGACATTTTAGATAACACGGTTTTTACCGTCGCGTTTTCCCTGATACAGACGTTCATCTGCCAGTTTGAAGAGCGCTTCGTAGTTGTCCGTCTCTCTGGAAGATGCGACACCGAAAGTCATGGTAATATGCAGAGTCAGATCGTTGTAACAGATATCTGTTTTGGCAATATGAATGCGGATACGTTCGGCGATTATCCTTGCCATGGCTGTATCGATGTTTTTAAGCAGGATAAGAAATTCTTCTCCGCCCCATCGGCACAGGAAATCATGCCCTCTGGTCAGTGCTGTAAGTTGCTCGGAGATCGTTTTCAGAACTTCGTCCCCACAGTCATGACCATAGGAATCATTAACTCGTTTGAAATTATCGATATCACATATGATGAGAGAAAACGGAAGTCTTGTATCAGAGGATTCTTCATACATACTGATCACATGCTTCGTCATAGTGCGGCGGTTATAGAGTCCTGTAAGGGGATCTTTGTTGGCAAGACTGTCCAGCTCGCGGTTTTTGACTGATATTTTATTGTATGCCTGCTCTGTCTCCATCAGGAATAGGATAGAGAAAAAGGTAAGACCTCCGAAGACAACAAGCATGTTAACAATATAGACATATGTACTTGATGCATGCAGGGAATCTGATGTATAGAACGGTTCATTGTGTCGGGATATTATATAACAGCCGGCATACAGAAGGAATGATATAATGCCAAGCACAGTTGCTTTGAGTATGTATTTGTTTGTTCTGGTTGAATAGAGCATGTTGTATGCCATAGGAACCAGGGTGATAAAATACATGGAAAAACCAAAATCATCTCCAATCAAAATCATACAGACAAAAGAATGAAGAATAATCTCCAGATAGGCAATATAAAAAAACAGATTTGGATGGCGCATGAAAATAAAACTGCAGATGATATATACAATGATACTTCCTATATTATATATCATTAACAGATTAATCTCCATTACATAGGAAAAGATAGCGATAGAAGTGTGAATCAATATACAAAATGCAATAAAAAACTGGGATTTGAAATGATCCGTTAGTGCTAATGTACGCAGCTTCTCTTTTGTATCCATAAAAATGTCCCCCCGGCAGATACTTATGTTTATTATATAACAAAATACAAAAAAGTGAAACAGAAAATAAACATTAATTTTTGTTTCACTTTTTTATTGTAAATAAATTGATAAATGTATATATTAATATAAAAAACAGAAAACAGGAGAAAGAAATATATGAATATACCGAAGATTATAGCGGACGAGCTGGGTGTAAAAGAATGGCAGGTCGAGAAGACCATAGCATTGATCGATGATGGCAATACCATACCATTTATATCAAGATATCGTAAAGAGGTTACGGGTTCACTGAATGATGAGCAGCTTCGTGATCTGGATGAGCGACTCACCTATTTGCGCAATCTTGATGACAAGAAAGGGCAGGTACTTGCTACGATAGAGGAGCAGGGAAAACTTACGGATGAACTAAGAAAACAGATCGAGGATGCTATGACGATGGTAGCAGTGGAAGATATCTACCGTCCATATCGTCCAAAGAGAAGAACCAGAGCAACCATCGCCAAAGAAAAAGGTCTGGAAGGTCTGGCTAATATAATAAGTCTTCAGATGACAAAGAAAACGATAGCGGAGGAGGCAGAGGCGTATATCTCTGAGGAACATGAGGTTGGTTCTGCAGAAGAGGCCATTGCCGGTGCGCTTGATATCCTGGCTGAGACCTATGCGGATAATGCTGATTACAGGAAACACATCAGGGATCTGACGAGAAAAAAAGGATTGCTTGTATCTGTTGCAAAGGATGCAGAGACAAAATCCGTCTATGAGATGTATTATGATTTTAAGGAGCCTGTGAGCAAGGCAGTCGGGTATCGTATCCTGGCTGTCAACAGGGGTGAGGCGGAGAAGGTCTTGTCTGTCAGGATCGAGGCACCGGAGGAGGATATTATCAGATATCTGTGTAAGCAGACAGTCGTAAGGCCGGAACATGACAGCGCACGCTATATCGGGGAAGCTGTAAAAGACAGTTATGACCGTCTGATTGCACCATCCATCGAGAGAGAGATCCGTAATGAACTGACGGAGCATGCAGAGGAGGGGGCAATCAATGTCTTTGGCAAAAATCTGCATCAGCTGCTGATGCAGCCTCCTGTAACCGGACAGACAGTGCTTGGCTGGGATCCTGCATTTAGAACAGGCTGCAAGCTTGCAGTAGTTGATCCTACAGGAAAGGTGCTTGATACGGTGGTGATTTATCCGACAGCACCGCAGAATAAGGTGGCTGAAGCGAAAACGATTCTCAAAAAATTAATTAACAAATATCATATTACGCTGATCTCTCTTGGAAATGGTACGGCAAGCAGAGAGTCAGAGATGGTTATCGTTGAGCTGTTAAAGGAGATTAAGTCAGACGTAAAATATGTGATCGTCAATGAGGCAGGAGCTTCAGTGTACTCAGCAAGCAAACTGGCAACTGAGGAATTCCCTAATTTTGACGTGGGGCAGAGGAGCGCTGCATCTATCGCAAGACGTATTCAGGATCCGCTTGCGGAGCTTGTTAAGATAGATCCGAAGTCTATCGGTGTGGGGCAGTATCAACATGATATGAATCAGAAGAATCTTGGCGCTGCTCTTTCAGCCGTAGTTGAGGATTGTGTTAACAGTGTTGGCGTTGATCTTAATACGGCTTCAGCTTCTCTGCTTGAGTATGTATCCGGTATCAGTAAAACGATTGCCAAAAATATAGTATCTTACAGGGAAACACATGGTATCTTTAAAAATAGAAAAGAATTATTATCGGTTCCGAAGCTTGGACCGAAGGCTTATGAGCAGTGTGCCGGTTTCCTGCGTATCAAGGGTGGAGATGAGATACTGGATTCTACCAGTGTACATCCGGAGAGTTATGATGCAACCAAGGCTCTGATGCAGAAACTTGACATAACAGAAGATGAACTCAAGTGCGGAGGTATGAAAGGTATCGGTAAGAGAGTGGGTGATACTTCGAAAATAGCATCGGAGATCGGACTCGGAGAACCGACATTAATTGATATAATCAAGGAACTGGAGAAACCGGGCAGGGATCCGCGTGAGGAAATGCAGAAACCGATTTTAAGAAGCGATGTGCTGGAGATGAAAGATTTAAAAGAAGGAATGACATTGAAGGGAACTGTCCGCAATGTCATTGATTTTGGTGCATTTGTAGATATCGGCGTGCATCAGGATGGACTTGTCCATATCTCCAAGATGACGGATCGGTATATCAAGCATCCGCTTGAGGTCGTTTCAGTGGGTGATATTGTCGACGTGACAGTGATAGGGGTGGACCTGGAGAAGAAGAGGATCCAGTTATCGATGATCTGAGATATGCTTTAAAATAAAATCAAAAAAACTGCCAAAAACAAAAAATAAAATAGAAAAAAATATCGCAGACGGAAGAAGGGTTATCTTTCATCTGCGATATTTTTTCGATTGATTAAGCTCTCTCAACCTTACCTGACTTCAGGCAGTTTGTGCAAACATAAATCTTCTTTGGAGTACCGTTAACTACTGCCTTAACTGACTTGATGTTTGATTTCCACATTCTGTTGGATCTTCTATGAGAATGGCTCACATTATTTCCGAAATGAGCGCCTTTATCACAAATACTACATTTTGCCATCGTTAGCACCTCCTTGACAAATAAATATTAGCCCGTAGGCTCACAACATGAATATATTAGCAAAAAACATTGTAATATGCAAGAAAAATTTTTATTAATTTGAAAAAAACAGGATAATAATGGAAAAAATAGAATTAATTGTAGGATCGGCACAGAAAATCACATATCTTTTCCTTGATAAAAGGAAGCAGCATAGGTATAATAAATTTAATATGGAAATGTTATGCGCAGCAGGAGATGTATTTTGCTGTGGTTGATTGATCATAAGGAGGTTATTTTCATGAGCGGGTATTTGTCAAATGAAAATGGTGAGATTTTAATAGAAAATGAAGTCATAGCCCAGTATGCAGGTCATGCAGCTCTTGAATGCTTTGGTATCGTCGGAATGGCAACCATAAGTGTCCGGGATGGTATTGCAAAGCTGCTCAAGGGTGACAGCATCAGCAAGGGTGTCAATGTAACGATAGATGAAAATGATATATCCATTGATTTTCATATTATAGTGGCATATGGTGTAAGCATATCGACCGTGTGCGATAATCTGATCAGTACTGTCAGATATTCTGTGGAAGAAATGACAGGTCTGCATGTCAAAGCCATCAACATTTTTGTTGAGGGTGTAAGGGTAATTGATTAGTAGGAGGAATAGACAAGTGGCTATAGAGATGATAGATGCAGAATTACTGCAGAGGGCTTTTATTGCAGGTGCACATAACCTGGACAAAAATAAGGAGTACATCAATGAATTAAATGTATTCCCTGTACCGGATGGTGATACGGGTTCCAATATGTCTCTGACTATTATGGCGGCTGCAAAGGAAGTTGGGATGCTTGTGGATCCTACGATCGAAGAATTATCTAAGACGATATCAAGTGGATCGCTCAGGGGCGCAAGGGGCAATTCCGGTGTGATTCTGTCACAGTTATTGCGTGGATTCTGCAAAGAGATCAAAGATAAAAAAGAAATTACGGTTCAGGTCATTGCGGATGGATTTGTGAGAGCAGTGGAGACTGCCTATAAGGCTGTCATGAAACCGAAAGAGGGAACTATTCTCACGGTTGCCAAGGGAATCGCGGAAAAAGCGGTCGAGATGGCGGATATGGGTGTCAGTATAGATAAGATGGCCGAGGAGGTCATATTGTATGGAGAAGAAGTTCTGGCTCAGACACCGGAACTGCTTCCGGTGCTGAAGGAAGCAGGAGTGGTCGATTCCGGTGGGCAGGGACTGATAGATTTCCTGAAAGGCGTCTTTGACGGTTTGATGGGAAAGGAAACTGTTACGGAAGAGATGAATATAGAAGGAACAAGATCGTCTGCATCCAATATCAGTTCGGAAAATATAGATACGTCACATATTAAGTTTGGTTATTGTACGGAATTTATCATTCTTCTGGAAAAAGAATTCAGTTTTGAGACAGAGGTGGCTTTTAAAGAATATCTTACTTCAATCGGAGATTCTCTCGTTGTCGTAGCTGATGATGAGATTGTTAAGGTACATGTACACACGAATCATCCGGGTCTGGCTTTTGAGAGAGCTCTGGAATATGGGCAGCTTACGAGCATGAAGATCGATAATATGAGAGAGGAACATCGTGAAAAGGTGATCCATGAGCAGGATAAGATAAAGGCCTCTGAGCGTGAAAAAGAGCTTCAGAACCAGGAGGATACTGTTCAGCAGAGGAAACCATATGGATTTGTGTCGGTTTCGGTGGGAGATGGTCTGAATCAGATATTTACTGAGCTTGGAGTTGATCACGTGATAGAGGGTGGTCAGACGATGAATCCGAGTACGGAAGACTTCTTATCGGCTATAGAGAAAGTAAATGCGGATACTGTATTTATTTTGCCAAATAACAAGAATATAATTCTTGCTGCTAATCAGGCGGCAGAGATAGAAGAAGAAAAGAAGGTCGTAGTGATCCCGACCAGAACGATTCCACAGGGTATAAGCGCGTTGATCGGGTTTGACGGAGGGGCTTCTGCAGAGCAGAATCTGGAGAATATGCAGGATGCGATGCAGTCTGTCAAATCGGGTCAGGTTACCTATGCTGTCCGTGATACATCGATAGACGGAAAGACGATCAAGACAGGTGACTATATGGGAATTGATGATGAGGGCATTCAGTCTGTCGGGACTGATATTATTGCAGTTATCAGGGATCTTGTGTCCCAAATGTCTGATGATTCATCAGAGCTTTTGAGCATTTATTATGGAGAGGATGTATCTGAGGAGAAGGCAGAGGAGCTGGCATCTGTACTTCAGGATGCTTATCCGGATTATGAGCTGGAGGTTCATAAAGGAGGACAGCCTGTATATTATTACATTCTTTCTCTGGAGTAGTTATTGCGTGGAATATGTTAATGATGTTGGAATATATACCGGAGAATCTGAGGTAAGAATAATGGAGTTAAAAGAATATACGGACAGATCTGATGCCCCTATTGCCGTGTTTGATTCCGGTGTGGGAGGAATCAGTGTGTTGCGTGCACTGGTTCATGAGATGCCCCATGAGGATTATTGGTATTTTGGGGATTCTGCACATGCTCCGTATGGCACAAAAAAACTGGAGGAGGTTCGTGCACTGACCTTCTCTCATGTGGAACATTTTATTGAATATGGCGCAAAAGCAGTGGTGGTTGCCTGCAATACAGCAACGAGTGCAGCAGTTCGGTTACTCAGGGAACGCTATCCTGATTTTACGATAGTGGGTATCGAGCCTGCATTGAAGCCGGCTGTGTATGCCAGGGAACATCCGAATGTGGTTGTAATGGCAACTCCCATGACTTTGAGGGAGGAAAAGTTTCATAATCTCATGGACAGATATACGGATCTTGCTCATATTGTTCCACTTCCATGTCCTGGCCTGATGGAATATATTGAACAGGGAAATACGGACAGTGAGGAACTGGATACATTTTTGAGGAGATTATTTGCACCGTTTGCACCTGAGCGGATAGATTCTGTTGTACTTGGATGTACACATTATCCTTTTGTGAGCCGTGAATTACAGAAGATACTCGGACCTGATATTCAGTTGTTCGATGGAGGACCGGGAACTGCAAGGGAAACCAAAAGACGCCTTGCTGTGAAGAATCTGTTGACCCGACGCGAGACACAGGGAAATATAATATTTGAGAACAGCGATCCTTCCGAAGATAAGATTTTGCTGTGCAGACGGCTTCTCCAGATGCCATCATAATTTTTTTCTTACGGGGTACACTAAATGCAGTGAGTAACCGGAGGTGTAGAAAAACCAATGACTGACAGATGGTGGCTGTATAGAGGGTTAGATAATTTTTTTACATATAGCGATGAGATAGGGGAGGACGAAGGTTTTTCTCTGTTTAGTTCTGAACATTTTCTGTGGCTTGCACTGGTATTATCCTGTGTTTTTGTTTTGTACAGGTATATTATTCATCACAGAGACCACGCAAAAATCTATATGCGTTGTATAGGAGATTTTTTGCTTTTTTTAATTGTGCTGCGCATATTGGTTGTATCCCTGACAGGAAATATGTCGGTCTATGAACTTCCGCTTCATTTATGCAGCATGGCGGGGGTTCTCTGTTTTTTTCACGCAAGGAAAAATGCTGACTGGATCGGGCAGGTGCTGTATACACTGTGTCTTCCGGGAACAGTACTCGCTTTGGTCTTTCCGAACTGGACAGTGTATCCGGCATTTCATTTTATAACGATTCAGAGTTTTTTATTCCATGGTGGAATTGTTTTGTATGTGTTCAGTCAGCTTCAGCTGGGAGAAATCAGACCGGATATGACCCATGTATGGAAAGCTCTGCTTTTTTTATTTATTGTGGTTCCTGTTATATATTGTTTTGATATAAGATTCCACACGAACTTTATGTTTGTCAGAATACCGTCAGCTGGTTCTCCTCTGGACTGGATAGCGCAATATATGGGGATTCCGGGATATCTGTGGGGATATGCCGTGCTTGTACTATGCATCATGGTTGGGATGAATGGAATCTATAGCCTTTGCAGAAGATTTGGTGGAACGGAAAAGAATAGATAGCAGGAAAGCAGGTTTGATATGAAACTGACTGACAGTATTACAACTATAAAGGGAATCGGTGAGAAAACGGCAGCAGCTTTTGCGCGTCTTGGAATATATACGATCAATGATCTGCTTCATACCTATCCCAGAAATTATCTCACATATGATGAACCGGTGGACATTGTATCCTGTCCTGTGGGTGAACGGCATGCAGTCTGTGCAATGATAACCTCTTATGTTGATGTACGCAAGGTGCGCAGTTTAAGTATTGCATCGCTTACAGCCAGGGATTCCTCGGGAAGCCTGCGTCTTGTGTGGTTTAACAGCCCTTTTCTTAAAAATGTATTCCACAAAGGGGAAACTTATATATTTGTTGGAACTGTGAAAAAAAAGAACGGATCCCGGGTTATGGAGATGCCTGAGTATTATACGCAGTCTGTCTATGAGGGAATGAGGCAGGAGATGCAGCCTGTATATCCGCTTACGCATGGATTGTCCAACAAGACCTTTCAGAAGGCTGTCATCAGTACACGGGAGCTGATATGTCGTATAGAGGATTATATGCCGGAGGAGGTTTTGCGGAAATATGGTCTGATGGAATTATCAGAGGCATATGAAAACGTACATTTTCCGATGAATGAAATGGTATTGCGCAATGCTATACGAAGGCTGGCATTTGATGAATTCTATCGTTTTCTATATGATATGTCCGCATTGAAACAGGAAAATGTAAAAGAAGAAAATAGTCATGTGATAGTGCAGGGAAAGGCCGTCGCAGAGTTTGTGGAGAGTCTTCCATATAGCCTGACCAGAGGACAGCAGCAGGCGATAGAAGACATTCTGGCGGATATGGGAAGTGACTGTGTTATGAATAGACTTGTTCAGGGAGATGTTGGTTCAGGAAAGACTGTGGTTGCCGAGGCAGCGTTGCTTGCCTGTGCAAAACAGGGTTATCAGGGAGCACTTATGGTGCCGACAGAAGTACTTGCAAGACAACATTATGAAGAGATATCTGAGATATACAGCCGCTATGGAATAAAAACGGCATGTCTGGTTGGATCTGCTTCGCTGAAGGATAAAAGGAGAATCTATGAGGGACTCCGTACAGGTGAGATAGATGTTGTGATCGGCACGCATGCACTGATAGAAGATAAGGTTCAGTATGCTGATCTTGGACTTGTTGTAACTGATGAACAGCATAGGTTTGGCGTTAACCAGAGAAAAAAGCTCGCTTCAAAGGGGAGTTATCCTCATGTGCTTGTTATGAGTGCAACACCGATACCGAGAACTCTGGCTATCATTATGTATGCAGATCTTGATATATCGGTCATTACGGAATTGCCAAAGGGAAGGAAACCGATCAAAAACTGTGTGGTGGGAACTGACTACAGGTTGAAAGCATACCAGTTTATCGCCGGACAGGTGGCAGAGGGAAATCAGGTTTATGTGATTTGCCCGATGGTGGAAGAAAGCGATACGCTTGATGTGACAAATGTGACTGAATATGCAGAAACCTTGCAGAGTGCATTACCACAGAATGTAAAGGTGGAAATATTGCATGGTCAGATGAAAGCTGATGAAAAGAATTCCATCATGGAGAGATTTCTGGCAGGAGATATTGATGTTCTGGTATCGACGACTGTTATAGAGGTTGGCATCAATAATCCGAATGCGACGGTTATGATGGTGGAGAACGCAGAGCGGTTTGGACTTGCACAGCTCCATCAGCTCAGGGGACGCGTCGGACGAGGCAAGAAGCAGTCATATTGTATATTTATAAATGGAAAAGAATCAAAAGAATCAATGGAGCGCCTTCGTGTGCTTGAGAATTCTAATGATGGATTTTTTATTGCCTCCGAAGATCTGAAACTGCGTGGACCGGGAGATTTCTTTGGTATAAGGCAGAGCGGTGAGGCATTGTTTCAGCTCGCGGATATCTACAATCATGCCGATATGCTGCAACTCGCCCAGGATATACTGAGACAATATGGAAATACACTTGTTCCGGGAGCACAGGATGACATCGGTATGACAAGAAATATGGACACAGTGTTATAGTCGGTTTCTGAACAGATAGGGAATCAGACATAAAAATTATTATTGACATTGGAACAAATTCGGGTTATATTCATAAAGTATTAATGATAAACCTGTGATGAAGAAGAGTAACCGTTTATCAGAACCTTGCAGAGAGTTGCCATTGGTGGGAGGCGACAGGGAAGAGAGCGGTGAATGGACTTCTGAGGGCGGTCGAAAGCTTTTGCAAGTAGTAACCGACGGGAACCAAACCCGTTACCAATAAGGATTACATGATATGTGTAGGAAAGAGTGGATGCATAATGCATCAATTTGGGTGGTACCGCAGGCAATGTCTTGTCCCTTGTTGGGATGGGGCTATTTTTTTTGTCCACCCTTTGAAAGGAGAATGATGTATGATGAAAAAAATGAAGAGAATGCTTAGTGTTTTGATGGTTCTTGTACTGTCATTTGCTTTGTGTGCGTGTGGAAAGGAAGAGGAGAAGAAAGAGAATTATAAGATCGGTATTATACAATATATATCGCATCCGTCCCTGGATAATTGCTATAATGGTATCATGAATGCAATCAATTCAAGTGATAAGTCGGATATGATAATTGTAGATCGCCAGATTGGTTCTGACAGTGCGGCAGATTCTGATTGTGCAACCTATGCTGCCAACATGGTATCACAGGGATATGATATGATTATTGCCATTGCAACACCGGCAGCCAGTGCAGCTTTTGCAGCAACAGAGGGAACGGATATACCGGTCATTTTCTGTGCAGTGTCTGATCCGGTTGCAGTTCAGTTGGTCGATTCTATGGAGAATCCGGGAGATCTTTGTACAGGAACTTCTGATGTCCTTGATATGGAAGCACATGTTAATATGATACAGTCATTTTTGCCGGATGTGAAGACGATCGGTGTTGTGTATACAACAAGTGAGGCTAATTCCATCACACAGCTCGGTAATCTGCAGAAGGTATGTGATGAGAGAGGAATCAAGGTTGAAGCTACAGGTATACAGAATGATGCAGATATCCCTGCAGCAGCGCAGGCACTTGCCGAGAAAACAGATTGTTTCCTGAATTTTACGGATAACAAGGTCGTCAACAATCTTTCCGTATTACTTGAGGCTGCAAATGCCGCCGGTATCCCTATATTTGGTTCTGAGGAAGAACAGGTCAAAAACGGCTGTGCTGCTTCAATGTCAATCGATTATGTAGCACTTGGAGAGATTACAGGGGATATGGCACTTGATGCCCTACTGAATGGTGCAGATGTCAAGACAATGGCTGTTAAGACGACTTCGGATGCAACACCGGTTATCAATTCTAAGGTACTCTCTGAGCTTGGAATCACTGTTCCTGATGAATATAAGGATGCCACAGATGTAGCACAGTAGACTGGAGGTCACTATGTCAGGTGTAATTAGCTGTTTGGAGGTATTCCTCACAGATGGATTTATGTATGCGTTGCTTGCCCTGGGATTCTATGTATCATACACGATACTTGATTTTCCCGACTTATCCGTGGAAGGAACCGTGCTTCTGGGTGGTGTGAGTCATGCCCTGATGATCAAGGCCGGCGTCAATCCCTGGCTGGCACTTGCTTTAGCCTTTGTGCTTGGAGCGGCAGCAGGATCCGTAACGGGAGTACTTCATGTAAAATTAAATATACGTCCTCTGTTGTGTGGTATACTTGTTTCGACGGCACTGATATCGGTGAATCTGGTGGTTGCAACTGTGGGAATGGGTGGTAATTTAAAAGGCGAGGATGGCTTGAGTACAGTATCGATCGGAAGAGGCGAGGCAACGATCTTAAGAACATATCCTGCCAAGCTTGTACCTGTCCTTGTGGAAGGTTTTCATCTCCGGGATCTGATCGTGTTTGCTGCGATCGCGATTATCATGAAACTGATACTGGACTGGTATCTGGAGACCAAAAACGGATTGTTGCTCAGGGCAACTGGAAACAATGCACAATTTGTTACCATGCTTGCAAGAAATCCAGGTACTTCCAAGATTATCGGACTGGCACTCGGAAACGGATTTGCTGCAATGTCCGGCGCATTGATGGCTACAGCCAGAGGAAATGCAAATCAGAGCATGGGTATTGGCATGGTTGTGATCGGTCTGGCGAGTGTCATCATAGGTCTGTCTGTATTCAGAAAAGTCAGATTTATGCGGCCGACAACGAAGGTCGTGCTCGGCTCAATCATTTATCAGGCGGCTTTATCGATCGCGACGTATCTGGGCGTTCCGTCCGCATATAATAAGTTCCTGATGGCAGTATTATTTACAATAGCGCTTGTTGTCAGCAACATGGGAAGGAAAGGAGGAACCTTCGATGATTGAATTTCAGCATATTGTTAAGAAATTTAATGTAGGAACTCCGGATGAAACCATTTTGTTTGATGATTTTAATCTTAAGATCGAAAAAGGACAGTTTGTCAGTGTTGTTGGTTCAAACGGCAGTGGAAAGACGACTATGCTGAATCTGTTGTGCGGAACAATGCCAGTGGATGCAGGGGATATCATCGTCGGTCAGAAAAATGTAACCAGAATGACAGAATATGCAAGGGCAAGATATATTGGAAGGGTTTTTCAGGATCCACAGAAGGGTGGAGCTGCGAACCTGACGATATTAGAAAATATGGCTCTGGCAGATAACAAAAATAAACATTTTTCGCTGGGCAGGGCAATCAGCAAAAAGAGAGTGTCTTATTACAGATCCCTTCTGGAGAGTTGCCAGATGGGTCTGGAAGACAGGCTGAATATTCCGGTCGGATCGTTGTCGGGCGGACAGCGGCAGGCTCTTGCACTGGTCATTGCCAATATGAGTGATATAGATATTTTGATATTGGATGAGCATACGGCAGCCTTAGATCCGAATTCTTCGGAACACATCATGGAATTGACAGACCGCTTTGTCAGGGAAAATAAGATCACAACACTTATGGTCACACATAATCTGCGTCATGCTGTTTCTTACGGCAATCGTATGATCATGATGGATAAGGGGCAGATTATACTTGATCGTTCCGGAGAAGAAAAGGAAAAGACAACGATAGATGATGTGTTGCATATTTTCAACGAAATCAGCATAGAATGCGGCAATTAAGAAGGAAGATGAAAAAGGATGAAAGTTGAAGTCGGATATATAACAAGATGGAGAAGAGCAATATTTTTTGCACTGATAGCTGCGGTTGTGATATTTGGTACAGTATCGACCCTGTGTTCCGGTCTGATCGGATCTGGACTTATCAGCAATGTCATCAGTGTTGGGGCTCTGGTATTGTGTATTGGCATGTTTATATTGGTACTCTCAGACAGATGGAACAGATATACCGGCTTCGGAACTGCATCCATCGAGGACGGCATTTTAACATATCATGATGATAAGAAACATCATTTTGACATATGCCTGAAGGATATTACGAAGCTGGATATAGAGGAGATCACGACGGGAAGGGAAGGCGGTAAGCCTATTGCTTTTCGTATTTTGATTCAGACAGGAAAAAAGAAATACTATATCGAGTCAGATCGTGCCGGTGGGAGGGCATATCAGGATGTAGATATCTACAGATTATATCTTTATATACAGGAGAATTCGTAGATATTGCATTAACTTACAGAGTTAACAGCCTGCATATACAGGACATAATTTGAACCTATTTGTCTCAAATATATTTCGTCTGTATATACAGGCTGAATTTAGTTTCCTATGAGAATCGGATGACAAATATCAGCTTATTTGCCGGACATTGCCTTCTCCTGTGCCTCGATCATTTTCTTGACCATCATACCGCCGACAGAACCATTCTGTCTTGATGTCAGGTTACCGTTGTAACCATCAGTAAGTGGTACACCTAATTCGTTTGCAACTTCATACTTGAACTTATCCATGGCGCTCTTAGCCTCAGGAACACTGGTCTTGTTTCTGCTCATGATCTTTTCTCCTTTTTTAATTCATATATTGCAACAGGAATGATTTCTTGTTACACTACTATTATGTGCGTTAATTAAGAAATAAAACTAGTAAATTCAAGCAGAGAAAAGGGATTCTTTTTCTGATGTGGAAAAAGAATGAAAAAGAATGAAAAAATGAAAGTGAGGAATAATATGGACGGGGAACAGGGAAAAAATAAAAAGTCATCGAAGATATTGATTTCGGTTATCGTACTGTTGACACTTGTAATTGCAGGACTGGTTTTTTTTATCGTAAAAGGTGGGAAAAATGATAAAAAAAGTGATGAAGGTACATCATCTGTCAGTGAGATAATGTCGGAAGAGACGGAGACTGCCACAGATGCTGCCACAGAAGCCGAAACAGATACGACGCAGGAACAAAAGCAAAATGATTGTTATGTGACGGTGAACAATACAAATGGATGGGAGAGTGGTTCGGGCTATTCCGGACAGTTGGATGTGTCCATAACAAATAAGACGGATACGGAGAAGAAGAACTGGAGTGTTGAGATAGATGTCCCGTCAGGAACCACGGTAGACAGCTCATGGAATGGCAATTTTGATATCAAAGACAATGTGCTTACCATTACACCTGTTGATTATAACGGAAGTATTGCGGCCAACAGTTCT
Source organism: Wujia sp. (assembly GCA_051877775.1). GTDB lineage: Bacteria > Bacillota > Clostridia > Lachnospirales > Lachnospiraceae > Coprococcus_C. Next base: position 51,146 of record JBJEJF010000014.1, on the reverse strand, counting down.
GTGTCGGATATCGGTTTTATTGTCACCGTGTCTGCTTCCTCTGATCTGAAGGCTATGACGCAGGGAGCCAGATTGTATATAGATGGCACGCTGTATACGGGTTCATCAGAAGATAAAACGAATACAGAGACGACTGAGCAGACCACGGAGAGTACAGAGGAAAGCAAAAAAAATGAAAAAAAACCGGTAGCTTCTGAGAGCGGAACTCCATTTGAAGTTCATGGAAAGCTCAGTGTAAAGGGAACGGACATTGTAGATCAGAATGGAGAAAAATATCAGCTCAAAGGTCTGAGTACGCATGGAATTGCCTGGTTTCCGGATTATGTGAATAAGGATGCGTTTAAGACTTTTCGTGATGACTGGGATGCCAATCTGATCCGTATTGCCATGTATACCCATGAAAATCAGGGATATTGTGTGGACGGAGATAAGACATATCTGAAGAATCTGGTGGATACCGGTGTTCAGGCTGCCACAGAGCTGGGAATGTATGTAATTGTGGACTGGCATGTTCTTCAGGAGACAAACCCACAGGTGTATAAGGATGAGGCAAAAGTATTTTTTGAAGAGATGTCATCCAAATACAAGGATTATGACAATGTAATATATGAGATATGCAATGAACCAAACGGAGGGACAAGCTGGAGCGATGTAAAATCTTATGCGGAAGAGATCATTCCGATCATAAGGAAAAATGCACCGGATGCCATCATTATTGTTGGAACACCGACATGGTCTCAGGATGTGGATGTGGCAGCAAAGGATCCGATTACAGGTTATGACAATATTATGTATGCCATCCATTTTTATGCTGCGACACATACGGATAATATCAGAAGTAAGGCGCAAACAGCACTGGACAGTGGACTTCCGTTGTTTGTGAGCGAATTTTCAATATGTGACGCATCGGGTAACGGGGCAATCGATTACGCGCAGGCTGATAAATGGTTTGAATTGATTGATGCAAATAATCTGTCCTATGCGGCATGGAATATCTCTAATAAGGATGAGACATCATCTCTGATCAAATCATCCTGCACAAAGACATCAGGATGGACTTTGGATGATCTTTCAGAGACAGGTGTATGGATCCGAAGCAGGATCAGGGGAGAAAACTAGAGATAACGAAAAATAAAAAAGTTGACAAATCAGGAGAGGTTGTACATAATGAGAGTTATTGCAGGAACCGCAAGGAGTCTTAAACTAAAGACGATAGAAGGATTAGATACAAGGCCGACCACGGACAGGATCAAGGAGACATTATTTAATATGCTTACAGGATACATTAGTGAATCAAAATTCCTGGATCTGTTTGCGGGAAGCGGCGGTATTGGAATCGAAGCACTGAGCCGTGGAGCGGACAGCTGTACATTTGTGGAGATGGCACCTAAAGCCGTAAGCTGTATCAATGATAATCTTGAGCATACAAAGCTAAAAGACAGGGCAAGTGTATTAAAATATGATGCTGTCAGTTATGTGTCCGGTCTTAGAGAGGTCGATTATGATGTTATTTTTATGGATCCTCCGTATGGAAGAGGTCTTGAAAGAAATGTCATGAGTATCCTTAGTGGTAAGAAGTTTACAACAGATCCCCTGATCGTGATCGAGGCTGTACTGGAGGAAGATTTCAGTTATCTGGATGATCTTGGGTTCTATATTATAAAAGAAAAAAAATACAAGACAAATAAACATCTGTTTGTCGGGAAAAGGGAATAGAAAATGAGTGTTGCAATATATCCGGGAAGCTTTGATCCGGTTACATTAGGTCACTATGATATTATAAAGCGTTCATCTGTCATGTTTGACCATCTGATCATAGGTGTTTTGAATAATACTGCAAAAACACCATTGTTTTCTTTGGAAGAACGTGTTAATATGTTGAAAGATACAGTGTCGGAATTAGACAATGTTTCTGTGGAATCCTTTAATGGACTTCTTGTTGATTTTGTAAAACAAAAGCATACTAATATTATCATCAGAGGACTCCGTGCACTGACAGATTTTGATTTGGAGATGCAGATGGCGCAGAGTAACAGGATGGTTGCACCGGATGTAGATACGGTATTTTTATCGACTAGTCTGGAATATTCGTATTTAAGTTCAAGTATTGTAAAAGAATACGCAAGATATGGCGTTGATTTGAAAGATTTTGTACCGCAGTGTGTGATTTCAAGACTTATAGATAAGATGAAAGAACTATAGGAGGATTTGTAACATGGGAAAAAAAGGCGTTGAAGAGATGATTGACCAGATAGAGATATTTATCGATAACTGCAAATATCAGCCATTGTCTCAGAATAAAATCATAGTACACAAGGATGAACTTGAAGCTATGATCCAGGAACTGAAACTGAAACTGCCTAGTGAGATTGAGAGATGTAAGAAGATCATGCGTAACAAAGAAGCAATTCTTGCTGACGCAAGGACGCGTTCCGATGCGATCATTACAGAGTCTGTAAATGAGGCTAACCGTCTTGTGGATCAGCATCAGATCACAGAACTTGCGAATATCCGCGCAAACGAGATTCTTGAGATGGCAAGGAATCAGGCTCAGCAGATCGTAGATCAGGCTTCTGAGGAGGCAAATGAGATCCGCCTTGGTGCAATGTATTACACTAAAGATAAGCTGGCAGAGATGCGGGATATCTTTACCAGGATACATGATATGGAAAAAGAAAATTACAGAACACTGATCGAATCACTGGAGAATGACAACTACGTTATCGAGACAAATATGAGTGAGATGGAAGCTAATATTAACCTTCTCACTGCTAACAGCAATATGTCTTATGCTTCGGAGGAAGATAACCTTGACAGTGCTTTTTCTGATAATGCCGCACCTGCACCGGCAGCTGCAGCACAGGAAACACCAGCTCCGATGCCTGACGAAGATGAAGACATTGACGTATATGGTGAGCGGACAGAAGATGAGTATGAGGATGAAGACGATGATGGATTTGAGGATGAAGATGATTTCTTAGATGAGTAAAAGCGTCAATCCAAAAGTTCCCATGGCACACACGATCTTCATAGCGATATAATATAATATGGACAGCCCTGAATCTTTTATTACCTTGTTGGTCTGGAGTATAGCGGATATTCCACCAAACGATGTAACTGAGAGGATCAGGGCTGTTTTTATGTTATCAGGAATTGCCGAAAGGGAGATATAATAGGTTCCTCCGGTTATCTCTGTGATGCCTGATAAAAAGGCTGCCTGCAGATCTGACAGTCCGGGGATGCGCGTGAGATATTCAATGATAATACTGCACAATATGATATATACGCCAATGTATGTGATCTGCGTCACGGTGTTAAGCATATAATCAGCATTTTCGGGAGCAGTCATATTGGATATTTGTTGATTCGATGGCAGTATAGTACTTTTTTTTTCATTTTTAAATAAATCAGCTAATTTCAGGATCATCAATATAAACATGATAGATATTATGTAAGGAAGATAGATCAGGAACAAGGCATGGGTGAATGTCAGTCTGTCCCGCAGGATAGTATGTATGATGTAGCCGGCAATGAACATGGGGCTTGAGTTATTGCATAACGGAATCAGTATATTACCGGTTCGTGCGTCATATATATGGTTACGCACAAAATCAGCGGATGTCCTTGCACCAAGTGGATATCCGCACAATACGCCTAGAAAAAGGGTCGTAAGGATCGCGGGAACAGAGGAAGCAACGGTATGCCGGTTGTTTTTCGAATGAGACAGCTTGCTTATATTCTGAACCATGATGCCTGATATCAGCATGAATGGAAGGAGAATAGGAACAACATTTTTATACCATAACATCAGACCGGTCGATGCACCCTGGATCACAATGCTGCTGTCAGAGACAAAGAGTATGAGAATAAAAAAACATATAATAAAAGCGGGCATATCTGTATCCGTTTATGGTTTTATTATATTGTATGATTTTACAGAGAGCATATGACGATTATATTTTTATGAATAATACGACATTTAAAACTATAAAACAGGAATCTGAACAGTATAATCATTCGGCTGTTTGTGATGATACCGATTATATATCATACAGTTGTATAATTCGGTTGCTGCAGTATCTAACTTCCACATACGATCTGCAATATCGGAACTAAACCATGTATTGGAAGCATCAAATTTAGAGATGATCTCCTTAAAATCCGCTTTTTTGGTGATCAGAGGGACAGAAGATCTTGATTTCATGTCTTTTAGTACAGAGGAACTTTCTCTTCGGAAAGCAAGAATATTTGCATACTGGATATAATTCTTGTGTATGAAATCAGACCGGTCAGCCTCAGTATAGCCGAGCAGCAGATGCAGTAATGCTCTGCAGATCCTGGTGGAAGTATAATTTCTGGTTTTAAGGTCATTGACGCATTCCATAAAAGATACGTTTACTTCAAGTTTACATAATCTGTCGGACATTTCCTGTGTGAGATCGCAGATCTCACTGTAGGACGAGGGATTCTGAGAGATACGTTTCATCTGCAGAAAAGGTGTTAGATCGTCAGTAAAAACGGGTGCGCATTTATGAAAGCAGTCCTTTATCACAGATATTACTTCCTCTGGGATATCTTTTCCTATGCGGGATAGAATATTGGTTCTGTCATCAGAGACTTCATCAAAAGCACCGCGTATTGCTGTTGCAGAGCTTATATGTCCGTGTAAGACAGAATCATGATATCCAGAGCCCGTGCGCTGTATCAGAACAGGCTTGATATCAGAATGTGTCCGTTTCAGGGCACACAGATACTCCAGGGCAAGGATATTATTTGGTGATGATAGCAGAGATATAAGGGCAGGATCATTGGTATACTCCATGACGGCATGTTCCCTTGCGACGGGAAAGGAGTAACCGGATGCCATATTTTTTTTCAGAGCCATTTTATATTGTTCCGGCTCATGGATCATGATCTCAGACAGCCACTCAAAGGATTTAATGTCATCTGTCTCTGCACCAAAACACAGATAGTCAACAGTATGCAGGGCGTTTAACATGCTGACTGCCCCCATGGCAAAGTCCATTGCGCTTCCTGATGCATAACAAAACGGAAGTTCAAGGGCGGCATCCAGACCGGCAGAGACACACATGAGGGCGCGGGTATATTTATCCCACATGGCAACATGACCGCGCTGCAGAAAATTTCCGCTCATGACCGTAATGGCATGTGTGGCACCGGTGATCTGTTTTGCTTTCTGAAGCTGATATGCATGTCCGTTGTGAAAAGGATTATATTCTGCAATAATTGCGAGTGTACTCATTTTGTCTCCTTTGGATGATCGTGTTGGATGCACATAACAGGTATATATTATTGTTGTATGCTATCCAGCTTATTATACCGATGAGATAAAAAATAATCAACTAATTAATTGGATGCATATGAGATGGTCAGGGATGAGGACAAAAGCATTAAGGAGGATGTAAACTAAAAATGTGGATATGGCATATGAAAAAAAGGAACTTTACAAGTCTGAGGAATGTAGGATAAAATGATATCAGCATATTATCCGGTCAAGGCATTTTTGCTAATGCAAAAACAAAATCGAACATAAATTCGAAAATCATATTGACAAGGAGTATAAAAAGTATTATATTATTAAAAAACAAACATATGTTTTATTTTGGAGGTAAGTATGGCGAGTGAAGAAAAATTAAAAGCGCTTGATGCGGCTTTGGCACAGATAGAAAAACAATACGGAAAAGGTTCGGTCATGAAGCTGGGCGATCGAAGTGCAAACATGAATATTGAGGTGGTTCCTACGGGTTCTTTAAGCCTTGATCTCGCACTCGGTCTCGGGGGAATGCCGAGAGGACGTATTATAGAGATATATGGTCCTGAATCAAGTGGTAAGACAACCGTTGCATTGCATGTTGTTGCTGAGGTACAAAAGCAGGGTGGTATTGCAGGATTTATCGATGCAGAGCATGCACTGGATCCTACATATGCATCACACATTGGTGTTGATATTGATAATCTCTATATTTCACAGCCTGATAACGGAGAGCAGGCATTGGAGATTACAGAGACGATGGTGAGATCCGGTGCGGTGGATGTTATTATTGTGGATTCTGTGGCAGCACTTGTTCCGAAAGCGGAAATTGATGGAGAGATGGGAGATTCGCATGTTGGACTCCATGCAAGACTGATGTCTCAGGCGCTTCGTAAGCTGACAGGTATTATCAGCAAATCTAACTGTGTTGTTATTTTTATAAATCAGCTTCGTGAAAAGGTAGGAGTCATGTTTGGTAATCCAGAGACGACGACAGGTGGTCGTGCATTGAAGTTTTATGCTTCCGTACGTTTGGATGTAAGAAGAATTGAGACCTTGAAGGTAGGCGGAGAAGTTGTTGGTAACAGAACAAGGGTTAAGGTCGTGAAAAACAAAGTTGCGCCTCCGTTTAAGGAAGCTGAGTTTGATATTATGTTTGGCAAAGGAATATCCAAAGAGGGAGATATTCTCGATCTGGCAGTACTTCATAATGTAATTAACAAAGCGGGTGCATGGTTCTCATATAATGGGGAGAAGATAGGACAGGGAAGAGAAAATACTAAGCTTTATCTCGCCAATAATCCGGAATTTATGGCTGAGATAGAAGCGAAGGTTAGAGAAAAATGTGGTGTTTGCGGCGAAGAAGAAAATGCTGCGGCTGCTGACAAGGATACAACAGAGGAGTAATATATGGGCTATTCAAGGGCAGAAAGTAGTGCTTTTGATACGGCAGTCCACTATATAACTTTTCGAGACAGAACGTTAAAAGAGGTTCATAATAAGCTTGTAGAAAAAGGGTATAGTGATCATGACATCGAGGAGGCCATTGCCAAACTAAAATATTATGGATATGTCGATGATGAACACTATGCTCTTTCGTATATCAGGAGCAATGCAGAAAAAAAGGGAGTAAAGCGGATCAAGGTAGAATTGTCACAAAAAGGCGTATCTTCAGATGTGATCTCACAGACTCTGGAAGAGTCTGAAATTGATGAGGTCAATGTGATTGAAGAATTGCTTGAGCGAAGATACAGTACGACCGATATCTCAGATGAGAAAGCGCGACGAAGAATTTATTCTTTTTTTGCAAGACGTGGTTTTTCTTATGAAAATATAAGCAGGGCCTTGTCAAATTATAAAAAAATGTCTTGATTTTGTTTCTTGGTTTGATACAAGTTGCATAAAAAAATGTATAATCTCCTTGACACATATATAAAAAAAGTATAATATTTAACTGTTGTATTTATGCAATAAAACTTAATAAGGAGGTGCTCCTGAGTGGAAGGCTACGTTTTTTTTGCCGTGGCACTTGTCGTAGCGGTTGTCATCACGTGGTTTGTAGCAATAGCTTATAGAAAAAATATTGCTGAGGCTAAGATTGGCAAAGCCGAGGATAAGGCCAGGGAGATTATAGATGAAGCATTGAAAGGTGCTGAAGCTAAGAAACGTGAGATTCTTCTTGAGGCTAAAGAAGAAGCCCTGAAGACGAAAAATGACATGGAGAAGGAAGTCAAGGATCGTCGGAATGAGGTTCAGCGATTGGAAAAGAGAGTTCTCTCTAGAGAAGAGAATCTTGATCGTAAGAATGAAGCTGTTGAGAAGAAAGAAGCTGCTCTGTCAAAACGCGAAGCAGAACTTGAAGCTTTGAAAAATGAAGTTTCAGATCTGGAGGCGAAAAGGACTCAGGAACTGGAAAGAATTTCAGGATTGACCTCTGAACAAGCAAAGGAATACTTATTAAAGACTGTTGAAGACGAAGTTAAACACGAAACTGCAGTCATGATCAAAGAATTAGAAACACGAGCAAAAGAAGAAGCAGACAAAAAAGCCAAGGATTATGTTGTGACAGCTATACAGAAATGTGCAGCTGATCATGTATCGGAGACGACAATATCTCTGGTACAATTGCCAAATGACGAGATGAAAGGAAGAATTATCGGTAGAGAAGGACGTAATATACGTACACTTGAAACGATGACTGGTGTTGATCTTATTATAGATGATACACCGGAAGCGGTGATTCTTTCCAGTTTTGACCCTATCAGACGTGAGGTTGCGAGAATTGCGCTTGAAAAATTGATTCTGGATGGAAGAATTCATCCTGCCAGAATTGAGGAGATGGTTGAGAAGGCCCAGAAAGAAGTCGAGACCATGATGCGTGAAGAAGGTGAAGCTGCAACACTTGAAGTTGGTGTTCATGGTATTCATCCGGAACTGGTACGACTGCTTGGCAAAATGAAGTTCAGGACAAGCTATGGACAGAATGCATTAAAACATTCTATAGAGGTAGCGCAGTTGGCCGGTTTGCTTGCCGGTGAAATTGGTGTAGATGTTCGTTTGGCTAAACGTGCAGGATTACTGCATGATATTGGAAAATCTGTTGATCATGAGATGGAGGGTTCTCATATATCCATAGGTGTAGACTTGTGCAGAAAGTACAAGGAATCAGCGATTGTTATCAACGCTGTAGAGGCTCATCATGGTGATGTTGAACCGCAGAGTTTAATTGCTTGCATCGTGCAGGCTGCTGATACGATCTCAGCTGCCCGTCCGGGAGCAAGAAGAGAGACGTTGGAGACTTATACGACCCGATTAAAGGCGCTTGAGGATATTGCAAACCGCTTTAAGGGCGTTGATAAGACTTTTGCTATTCAGGCTGGTAGGGAAATCCGTGTAATGGTGGTTCCAGAGCAGATAAGTGATGCTGATATGGTATTACTTGCGAGAGATATTTCCAAACAGATCGAAGCAGAGCTTGAGTACCCAGGTCAGATTAAGGTTAATTTGATTCGGGAATCCAGAGTGACTGATTACGCAAAGTAATAACAGGAAAGGGATGTGATTTTTAATCATATCCCTTTTATTTATGTCATAGGTATCAGATAACATATTATTATGGTAAATAATGAATTATTTTAAGTTTGAGAAGAATAATTCGTCATATTTATTCTTGAAATAACAGTCGGATTATTATATAGTATTAAAGATTGTAAGTTATAAATCATGTACTAGGACAAGGAGAAATATTATGGCATTAACATTATCAAGTAAGGCGAAGGCTGTGAAGCCATCTTCTACATTGGCTATTACAGCGAAAGCAAAGGAATTGAGAGCACAGGGTATTGATGTGGTCGGGTTTGTTGCTGGTGAACCTGATTTTAATACACCTGATAATATTAATCAGGCTGCAATAGCGGCAATCAATGAAGGCTTTACCAAATATACCCCTGCATCCGGAATTGTTGAGCTTAAACGTGCTGTTGCTGATAAGTTTGAATCGTTTAATCATCTGCATTATGAGCCGGAACAGATCGTTATAAGTAATGGAGGAAAGCATTCTCTGACCAATGCAATAACGGCATTGACCAATCCAGGAGATGAGTTTTTGATTCCTGCTCCATATTGGCTCAGTTATCCGGAGATGATCAAGCTTGCTGATGGTGTGCCTGTTCCTGTTATGACGCAGAAGGAAAACGGATACAAGGTTACAGTGGAGGAGCTTGAGGCGAAATATACAGATAAGACAAAAGCTTTGATTTTGAATACACCAAATAATCCAACCGGAAGTATTTATTCCGAGGAGGAACTCAGACAGATTGCTGATTTTGTTGTGGAGAAGGATATCTATGTTATCGCAGATGAAATGTATGAGTATCTGGTCTATGGCGGTAAGTCGCATGTGAGCATAGCAAGCTTTAATGATGAGATATACAAGAGAACCATCACATGCAGTGGTTTGTCCAAAAGCTATGCTATGACGGGCTGGAGAATCGGTTATGCAGCAGCATCTTTGGAGATAGCCAAACTTATGGGAAGTGTTCAGAGTCACCAGGCATCCAATCCGAATTCAATAGCTCAGAAAGCAGCGTTAGAGGCTGTTACAGGTTCTCAGGAGACTGTGAAGAACATGGTGAAGGAATTCGAGAGAAGAAGTATATATCTGTATGATGCTATAAATAAACTTCCTTATATCGACTGTGTAAAACCGGAGGGTGCCTTCTATGCTTTTGTGGATTGTTCTGCACTGGTCGGAAAGCAGTATAAGGGAGAAGTTATTCAGAATGCAGCTGATATAGGAAGAATCCTGATAGAGGATTATAAGGTCGCAGTCATTCCGTGTGATGATTTCGGCATTGAGAATCATATCAGATTGTCTTATGCGATTTCTATGGAACAGATAGAAGAGGGAATCCGCAGAATTGGGGCATTTCTGGACGAATTGAAATAATAAAGATGTAAACTAAGATATTGGGTGATGATATGGATAAGTTTAATCGCAAAAAACAGGAACTGGTATATGATGGGAAGATCGTTGCTGTGTATAAGGATTATCTGGAGACTCCTGATGGTGAAAGCGTTATCTTTGATTATCTGAAACACAAACATGGCGGGGGATCAAGTGTATTACTTGTCGATCAGGATGAATGTACGTATCTGATACGGCAGTACAGGAATTCTATCGATGATATCAGTATAGAGATTCCTGCAGGTGGGTACAATTTTCCTGGTGAGAGCGGTGAAACATGTGCAAGGAGAGAGGCAGAGGAAGAAACCGGTCTGATTCCTAACCGGATGTATCATGTGTCAAATGTTGTGTCATCAATAGGAACTTATGATGAGAGAACAGATATTTTTATTGGAACAGATCTGAAGACAGGAACAGTACATTATGATCCAAATGAATTTATAGATGTATTAAGGATTCCTGTAGATGAGGCTATGGACATGGTATATGATGGCAGGATATCAGACAGTAAAACGGTCGTTGCATTATTTGCATATTATCACATGAAACAGAAAGGTATAATTAGCATATAACTATCATAATTAATAGAGAGGGACAGAAGTTGTCTTCTCTCTATTTTTTGTGAGGTGATATAGCTGTGGATGTAAAAAGAAGGTATGAGTATGAGAATTTGATTTTTTTTACTTTGTCTGTAGTCTTTTTCAGTTTTATTATTAATTTATTTATCAGAAAAGATATTGATTTCGGGTATCTGAATCTTTCGGTCTATGATATGGACATCTGTCAGGAAATTAATTTGTCCTCCGTTATATATGTCCTTATGAAGCGCCTCGAACAGTTTATTGTCGTTTTTGCATTGATGCGTACATTTGGAGCGGATATGGTATATAAGTGTATTTTGATTTGTTTTGGCATGGTGTTTGGAACACTTGTCACTGTACAGACATATTATGATGGCATTGCCGGGATTATACTTTTATTATTGTATCTGATTCCGCATTATATTATCTACATATATCTTCTTAAGATCATGAGATCATTTTTTATGCCGGAGAGGATAAATCAGAAAAAAATCGTTTTTTTGCTGTGTACAGGTCTTATTCTGCTGTTTGGAGTTGTTGCTGAGAGTATTCTTTCAAGATTTTTTTTATATAAATTTTATCAATATATGGTGAGTGTATAAGCAATTTTTCGATATTTTGTAGATAAAGAGTTTTTTTGTTCAAATTCTGTAAAATTGTGAAAAAAATATGTTTGATTTTATGTAAATTAGTCATTATAATATGAATTGTCAACTTGTTTTTGGGCTCGAAAATATAGAAAAACAGGGGTTTTGCAGATGAATAGTTATGTTGATGAATATATTGAATATCTGAATAATGTAAAACAGGCAAGCGGCAATACAGTATCTTCCTATAAGAGAGATCTTAAGAAGCTTGTCTGCTATTTTGATTCCATAGGAATCACAGATATCAATGATATCAATGCAACAGATCTAAATACATATATTCTCAATATGAAAGACCAGGGTATGTCAACTGCGACGATATCAAGGAATATAGCGAGTATTAAGTCTTTTTTTATGTTCCTTTTTAAAAAAGGCATCGTGAAAGAAGATTGTGCAGAACAGTTAAAGCCACCTAAGATTGAGAAGAAAATTCCTGAGATTCTGACGGTTGAGGAGATCAATAAGCTGCTTGACCAGCCTTCTCGACATAATCCCAAGGAGATACGTGACAAGGCTATGCTGGAACTGTTGTATGCAACGGGAATGCGTGTCTCTGAGCTTATATCCCTGAAACTGGAAGATGTTAATCTGACGATGAACTATATTATGTGCCGTGATGTGACGAAAGAAAGAGTCATACCGATTGAAAATGCTGCCAAAGCTGCCCTGGAGAATTATATTCACGGTGTTCGCGATAATATGTGTGAAGGCAGTCCATATTTGTTTACGAATCTAAAGGGACAACCTATGACAAGGCAGGGATTCTGGAAACTTATCAAGACATATGCGAGGAGAGCAGGCATAGACAAAGACATAACGCCACATATGATCAGACACTCTTTTGCATCACATCTTGTAAGCAATGGAGCAGATCTCAAGGCTGTACAGGAGATGCTTGGTCATTCAGATATATCGACAACGCAGATATATCTGAAGAGCAGACAGAGCAGGATCAAAGAGGAATATGATCGTGCGCATCCGAGGGCACATGCCACCTGATGCCAGTAAGAGTAATTATTCCTGATTGAGCAGGGGAAGATCGTATTTGTCTAATTCATCGTTTATCTGATCCAGATCAAAGATTTTGTTATTTATATATGTCGCAATAATGATATCTCTGGTATCCTTTGCATACAGATCTCTGTGGTGGTATGTTTCCAGAACGCGTCGGGTCATTTTCCGGTTCATTCCCGCGGCAATGCATAGAATCAGAACAATATCGCGGGATGGCTTTGTTTTGGCTCCCGACAGAAGATCATATACATAGGATTTTGATATCATTCCGCTGCAGTTCTGTACGATTGTGGATGCGGAAATGTTGTTTTCAGCCATGTATTCTGAGAAAATATTGATATGGGAGCTCGCCGAACCATATCGTTCTATATATGTTTCCATATTTTCACGAGATGTATGATCCAGGATATCGAGCAATTCAGTAGTAGATTTTTCTTTCATCTGTATTCTCCTATTTGATTATATCCAATCGCCAGACGACGGCATGATAGTATTAGTATACAATTATTTTAATAAAAGAACAAGAGAGGCAGTATGACACTGGAAGAACGATATGTGCTGTCCTGTTATGAAACACTATCCAGACTGCAGGATGATAAAGATATCTGGCTGGTGCGCAATAATGAGAATGGCAATTTATATGTGAAGAAAATAATAGCATTATATAATAAAGAGGTTTATCTGCGTTTGCAGAATATGCATCTTAATAATATTCCCCGGATCATCATGTGCGTTGAAGATGGAGCTTTGCTGATCGTGATAGAAGAGTATATTCATGGAAATTCCCTGCAAAAACAATTGGATATGCAGGGGGCGTTTTCACAGGAAGATGTGATAAAACTGATGCTTCATCTCTGTGATATATTAGAACCGCTGCATAACTGTGAACCACCGATTATTCATCGTGATATTAAACCTTCTAACATCATGATCAGTAATGATGGCGTTGTGAAGCTGATTGATTTTAATGCTGCAAAGGAGTTTCACGCTGAACAAAATGAAGATACAAGATTGATGGGAACCAGACATTTTGCTGCACCGGAGCAGTATGGGTTTGGGCAGTCGGATCAAAGAACAGATATCTATGCCATGGGTATCACCATGTTTTATCTGCTTACAGGTACCTTTCCGGAGGAAAATAATATGCCGGGGGAGCTGGGGGAAATCATCCGGAAGTGTATTTGTCTTGAAAAACAGGATAGATATCAAAGTGTAGAGAGGTTAAAGGAGGATATGCTGCATATACAGAGACATTTGAGAAAGAAAAATGACTCTTCCGAAAAACAAAACATACAGAAACATTCTATGTATGCACGAACACAACATGATATACACAGATATCTTCCGGTAGGATTCCGTTCAGGTATGTTATGGAAAATGTTGTTGGCTGTGTGCGGTTATGTATTTATTTTCTGGTTTTGTCTGACGCTGGATATAAAGGATTCCACAGGACAGCTTCTTACAGCATATCCATTGTGGGCAAATCGTATTGCTGTGCTTGTCATGGTACTTTTCAGTGTCTGCCTGATGGGAAATTATATGGGAGTGCGTAAGCAGCTTCCTTTTATGCAAAAAAACAGGATAGTGGATATTATTTTAACGGGCATTTATCTTTTGATTTTTTATTTGCTGGTATTCATTCTCCTGATTATAGCCGGCGGAGTCGAATAAGGCGCCGATAGAATATCATATTGCATTCATAATGTTTTTTCTCAGTTTTCCGCTGTAAGGCGGACGAAAGAATGACAGATGTATTCTAAGATAGAAGAGAATATCCATGACATTATATTGTCATCGGAGATTATATACTATCATCGTCATATTAGAGGAGGAACAGAAAAATGAAAAATGCAGAAAACCGCACGGAGACGAGATTGTGTAAGCATTGTCAGGCGGAGATACCAAGGAAAGCAAAGGTGTGTTCGTATTGTGGCAGGAAGCAGGGAGGAAGACTGAAATGGATAATTGTTGCTGTGGCAGTTATCCTTGTCTTAGTAGTCGCTGCTTCCGGCGGAGATGGTGCCGATACACCGGCCAAAAAAACAGGGGAGGTCGTATCTGAGGATAAGCAGGATGGGACAAAAGGAAATGATATAGATGAAACAGATGGGAATATAGGGGAAGAAGGATCTGAGAAAGCAGTTGATAATCATTTTAATGTGGGAGATATCGTAGAGACAGATGATCTCAGGATCAGCTATATTTCTGCAGAGGAGTATACATCGGATAATGAGTTTATGCAGCCTAAGGAAGGAAATACATACTATCGTATAGAGTTTGAATTTGAAAATATCGGAGATTCCGATCAATATGTTTCATGTTTTGATTTCAATTGCTATGCTGACGGATACGCAGCAGAACAGACTTTTTTGGAAGATGATGACTTGAGTGCAACATTATCACCGGGAAAGAAAGTAAAAGGTGCCATGTATTATGAAGTACCAAAGGATGCGTCGGAGGTCACACTGGAATATGAGACTGATTACTGGACGGAAGATAAGATAATATTTGTTGTAAAATAAGAGATGCGAATATAAAAAATGAACATAAAATGCTCCACGAACATGCAGAATATACAATATGCCTGTCTGTGGAGCATTTTTTCATTTACTGATATATTTTTTTCAGATTATCTATACGTGCTGAAGCACCTGTCATCATCAGATCAAGCAGGGTTATTGCGCACATTGATTCAACAACTACAACAGCGCGTGGGCCTATGATTGGATCATGGCGTCCTTTGATTGCCATGGTGATATCTTCGTGGTCTTTATTTACTGTCTGCTGTTCCTTGAAGATAGAAGGTGTTGGTTTAAAGGATGCCCGTATAAGGATATCGGATCCGTCACTGATGCCGCCGAGTATACCACCGGAATGGTTCGTTAACTTTGTAACCTTGCCATCGCGCATTACAAAATTATCATTATTTACTGAACCGCGCATTTGGGAGACTGCAGTTCCGTCTCCGAATTCTACTGCTTTTACTGCACCTATGGACATGACAGCCTGAGCAAGGGCAGCATCCAGTTTATAGAATACAGGATCACCAACTCCTGCAGGAACACCTTTGATAATACATTCTACGGATGAACCGATAGAATCCCTGTCAGACATGACTGTTTTCAGATATTCTCCAGCCTCCCTGGCACATATTTTATCCGGCATGTAAAGTGGATTGCGCATAATTTCTGACTCATCAAAGTTGTCATAATTGATCATATATTCTCCTACTGAACGTGTGTAGGCGGTCAGCTCTATGCCGAGGGATGCAAGAACCCTGGCTGCGATAGCACCGGCAGCAACTCTGCCGATCGTTTCACGACCTGAAGATCTTCCACCACCTCTGTAATCACGAAAACCATATTTTTCATCGTAGCAGTAATCGGCATGACCGGGACGATAACTCGTTGCAATATTACTATAATCCCTGGATTTTTGATCCTGGTTAAATACGATCAGGGAGATCGGTGTTCCGGTAGTCTTTCCTTCGAATACGCCGGATAAGATCTGCACTGTGTCTGACTCATCACGTTTGGTTGTGAAATCATTTTGTCCCGGTTTTCTTCTGTCAAGATAGATCTGTATATCTTCTTCGCTAAGCTCAATACCTGCCGGACAGCCATCCACAACGACACCAAGTGCTTTGCCGTGGGATTCTCCCCAGGTACTGATGGTAAAAATTTTTCCGTATGTTGAACCTGCCATATATTTTGTCCTTTCGTGTAAAATGTTGGTCTGATAGAGATGCCCTGTTGAAGCATCTGGACTTTTTTTCACTATTTGTTATAATGCATTTATGATTATATCGTGTTTGGGAGAAAATATAAAGAAATATTTTATTTGTGTACTTTACAAAGAGATTTTCCTATGTTAATATACATGTTGCCGTCACTTAGTAAATGGGGACTCCGTCCTTTACCCGGTGACAGGATCAATAATTATTATATGGAGGATGTAACATGATTACAACAGAGCAGAAAAAAGAGATAATCGAAAAGTATGGCAGATGTGAAGGTGACACAGGTTCACCAGAGGTACAGGTAGCACTTCTTACAGCCAGAATCAACGATTTAAATGAGCACTTCAAGATGCATCCAAAGGATCATCATTCAAGAAGAGGTCTTCTTAAGATGGTAGGTCAGAGAAGAAACCTTCTTTCATATCTGAAGAGCAAGGATATCGAGCGTTACAGAGAGCTGATTGAGAAGCTTGGTCTTAGAAAGTAATTTTATTACATTTCACAATTAAATCAACGTGAATGAGAAAAGGACTATTGCAGAATAGTCCTTTTCTTTTTATAATCATTTTAGAGTTTCTATATGGATAATAAGTTGGAGGAAAGAAAATATGGGTCATATAGATGTAATGAATAGCCTGCTTGATACATATAAATCAGTGAAAAGCGAGAAAAAGATCGGAATATTTGGCAATCCGATCCGCCACACCCTGTCTCCGGTCATTCATGATACACTGAGTGATGCCCTGGGCATCGATGAACGGTATCTTGTATTTCAGGTAGAAAATGATCTGGGAGCACACGTGAAAAGTGCATTTGAACATGGGATTCTGGGATTGAATATAACGGTGCCATACAAACAGGAGGTTATGGAATATCTGGATGGAATAGATGAAGCTGCACATGAAATAGGGGCTGTTAATACGCTTGTCCGGACAGAACGCGGATACAGGGGATATAATACGGATATGCCGGGGCTTGCAAGGGCTCTTGAGAGTGAAGATATAATGCTTCAAGGGAAAAAGGTGATCATGCTCGGCGCAGGTGGGGCTGCCCGTGCGGTGGCATATATGTGTATGAAGTACGGTGCGGAGCTTACATATATTGTAAACAGGACATATGACAATGCAGAAAAAATTGCCGAGGATATGAATAAAGCATTTGGATGTAATGGAATGATACCGGTGGCTGCTTCAGAATATAACACGATTCCAAAGGGACAGTATCTGTTTATCCAGTGTAGCTCTGTGGGTTTGCATGAGGGAGATGGTCTGCCTGTTGTGGATGATGAGACATTTTATGAGATGGCAGAGTGCGGAGTCGATCTGATATATAATCCTTCTGAAACTCCGTTTCTGAAATTACTGAAAAAGAAGGGAGTAAAGGCTGTCAACGGACTAAAAATGCTCTTGTATCAGGGCGTTATGGCATATGAACTGTGGAATCATGTAACAATACCGGAAGAATTATGTGGGAAAGTATACAGGAATCTGTGTGATGCAATATATGGAAGAAAGATTGTTCTGATAGGCTATATGGGTGCCGGTAAAACGACACTGGGGCGTTATATTGCAGAACAGTTTGCATATGATTTTTTGGATACGGACGAGTATATAAGCAGTCAGGCCGGAATGAGCATTAATGAGATATTTCGCGTTCATGGAGAGGATTATTTCCGGAGTCTTGAGACAAGGGTGCTGTCGGAGCTTATGAATAAAAATGGTAATATTGTGATCTCGACCGGTGGAGGCCTTCCGCTTCGGGCAGAGAATCGTAAGCTGCTTCGTGAAATGGGTTCTGTTTATTATCTGCGCGCATGTGCGGATACGATCTACGACAGGGTAAAAGACTGTACGGACAGACCATTACTTAAGTGTGATGATCCATATGGCAGAATATGTGAAATGCTCAGGGAACGTACCCCGTTATATGAGGCTGCAGCTGATGTGTGCATAGATACAGATGATATGACACTGGAGGCCGCAGCACAGAAAATCATGATGTCATAAATTGACGTATTGTGTCGGTTGAGTTATAATAAAACATTGATTCCAGTACGTTTTGAAGATGATTTTATAATCGTTCCGGCAATATGAGAGCTGAAAATGTATGTGTGAATATGTGAGTGGCATAAGTGAGGGGTTTCATATGGATAACAGAAAGAAAATTATATGGAAAAGAATAAAAATATTTCTTCTTGTTGCAGGGCTCCTGCTTCTGGTAGGTACTCCGGTATTTTTGTATTTTCGCCTGTCAACAGAGGGCAGGCTTGCACTTCGTCAGGCGAAAAATGTAAAATTACAGCTTGAAATGATAGATATTGAATATTATGCATTGGGGAAAAGTGTATATGATGTATCAGGAAATCATGGACTTAGTGACGGTGTTCTGGAACGTGTACGCAGTTTTATGGAGAATTCCTGTGAGGTTTCAATTACCTCTTATAGCAGAAGTACAAGAACAGTATTGGGATTCATATATACAAATGACAAATATCAGGTAATCTACAGCTACGATGAGGAAAAGGGAGATTGCTGGCAGGTCAATTACATATTGAAATTAAAGGAATATGACGGACAATAGATGGAGGCAGTGTGCAGATGGGTATTTTTCTGAATATAATCATATATATAATAATTTTTCTGATGGGAATAACAGTGTTTTCTTATCTGAATTATGTGATTGCACATTTGCCAAAGGGGGAAAGCATGACTGCAAAGCGGTCGTCATGTCCTTATTGTGGACATGAGCAGGATATATGGGATGTACTGCCGGTCGTATCAAGGATTCGTAACCAGGGACGCTGCCGGTACTGTGGTACGCGTTTGCCGGTACGTGAGCTTCTCATAGAAGTGCTGGGTGGGGCACTGGCCGTTTTAAGTGTTGTATTTTATGGAATATCATTACAGGCAATGCTTGTATTTCTTGTTATGTGTGATCTTACTGTTATTACATTTATCGATGCGGATACACAGGAGATACCACCGGTTCTAAACTATATTTTGCTTGGACTGGGTGTCGTATCTATATGGATCATGGGAGACCCGGGTATCGTGGAACGTTTGATAGGAATGGTTTCAGTCAGTCTTCCTATGTTGCTTCTGATTTTATTGTTTAATGGTTTTGGTGGCGGGGATGTTAAGCTGATGTTTGCAGCCGGTTTTCTGCTGGGATGGAAAGGCACTGTAGCTGCATTTCTGATAGGCGCTGTAGCAGGTGGAATATATGGTATTTATCTGCTTGTTTCAAAGAAAAAGGGCAGAAAGGAATATTTTGCATTCGGTCCATTTTTAAGTGTCGGAATCGCAGTTTCTCTGATACAGGGCTTTGGTTCATGGATGGTTCAGAGCTATATTGATTATTTAAAAGGATTAATGACCTTTATGTAGATGATTTATAATACCGGTATGCAAAGGAGGATAATGTCTTGGTTGTATATAAATATAAAGCACAGGATGAGCAGGGCAGGCAGGTTTCGGGAACCATGCAGGCACAGGATGAGCAGGATCTGCACGACAGACTGAAACAGGACAATCGGTATCTGATCAGTGCAAAGGCCGAAAATGAAAAGAAGAACAGTAAACGTCTGAAGTCAAATGTAATCTCAGAGTTTGCCAAGAATATCGGGGAATTGCTCGGCTCGGGTGTCACTTTGGTAAAAGCACTCCGTATCATAGCAGATGATGAATCTATCAAGCCGAAAGAAAAAGAGATTTATTCTGATCTGCTTAAACAGGTGCGTTCAGGTCTTGCACTTTCGGAGGCACTTACCTTAGAGGGCGATGCATTTCCTCCTCTTTTTATTAATATGATAAAAAGTGCAGAAAGCAGCGGTAATATGGACAGAATCGCATTGCAGATGGCATCACATTACGATAAGGAATATAAACTAGCGCAGAAGGTAAAAAGTTCCATGACGTATCCTAAGATACTGTGCGTTATGATCGTGGTTGTTGTTGCCATCATCATGGGATATGTAATTCCGCAGTTTCAGGATCTGTTTTCACAGATGGAATCACTTCCTGTTCCGACGACAATATTGCTGGCAATCAGCAATTTTGTTAAGAAAAAATGGTATGTATTGATTATTGCGGCTGTGGTTATATATATTTTCTTTAAAGTTTTGTTTTCAATACCAGCCATAAGGTACGGAAGAGATAAACTTGAACTCAGATTACCGGTTATAGGCAAGCTTCGTAAAGTCATATATACGGCACGATTTGCAAGAACACTGTCGAGCCTTTATTCTGCAGGAATCTCGATTATTAACTGCCTTCAGATTGCCAAAAACACGATAGGCAATACATATATAGAAAAACAGTTTGATACGGTGATTGCGGATGTCCGTGCAGGAGAAAATCTAAGCACGGCAATCAGTAAGGTGGATGGCTTTACAAAAAAACTTTCCTCGTCTGTAATGGTTGGTGAGGAGACGGGAGCGCTGGATTCCATGTTGGTATCTATCGCAAATCAGATGGAGTATGATTCGGAACTGGCATTAAATAAACTGGTTTCATATCTGGAACCTGTTATGATTGTTATAATGGCGGTGATAGTTGGATTCATTATTATTTCTGTCATACAGCCTATCTATGGTTCATATCAGGCAATATCCAGCTCGTATCAGTAAAGGAGGGTGATAGATCGTGAGTACAGTAATATATTTGGCAAATCAACAGATTCAGGTCGTAACCGGTACTGTCGGACAAAAAAAGATTTCTGTTTCAGGCTGTTATGTTGCGAATGCACCGGACGGAAGCATTATTAATGGAATGATTATGGATCCGGAGCTTTTTATCGGATTTATGAAAGAATTCTGGGAAAAGAACAAGCTCCCTGACAAGGATGTCATCCTGGCGGTAAACAGTTCCAAGTTCGTTGGTAAAAATATTGAACTTCCTTCACTGAATGAAAAAAAGACATTTGAATTTATTGAACGTGAGTTTACGGATATAAAACGCGACGAGGAACATGTCTATGGATATATTCCGATCGGTATGAACGGCAAACTGAGAAAGATATATGCGGAGAGTATTACACCAGAATTTATCAAAGATTATGTGGATATTTTTCATGAGATTGGAATTAAGATCAAAGCAATATATTCGGGAGAGAGTAGTCTGATCGGACTTGCAGCAATGACGGCAGGCCAGCAATATAAAACATTTGTTATGCAGCTTGCTGACAAAATGATGATTACGACTTTGCTGTGGGTCAACGGAAGTTTTTATTATTTTAACAGTACAAGATGTTTTCATGAGCAGGGAACAGAGGATTATGCAAATGATATTGCAAGATCTGTCAGTCAGATCATACAGTTTATGCAGGCACATCAGATCGAATATCCTCTGGAAGCAGTCCTTTTGGCGGGAATCGATCCTGCTGATTTACAGATGTATCAGGAATCAATTATGCAGCAGGGCGTTCAGGCACCGATTCTGTTGTTTCAGAATAACAGCATTGTTGCTCCAACTGTGGATGTTCAGAACTTTCTTCATGCTGCCAGTGGTCTTGTTGTAAACGGGAAATGGAGAAATTTCCTTGAACGATATCAGGCAGATAAAAAGAAAGATAAAAAAGAGAGCGGAAGCAAGAAAGGATTCTGGGTGATAATTGCTGCGCTTTTGCTTATGCTTGTGATCCTTGGAGGAACCATTACATATCGTGCAGTAAAGAAAAATAAGCTCAAGGAAGTGGAGGATTATAATAATAGTCCTGCAGTCGTACTTGAAGTGGCCCGTTATGATGTACTTACCTCGAGAAATGCATTCCTGCTGGCACAGTATAATGCCATTTCAGATCTGGATGACAATCTGTATACTTATCCGGTATGTGATGATGGAATCATGAATATCGTCGAGGGATGTGCGAGTGGATATGCAGAAGTTGCATTTGAATCATTTGATGCGGATAAAGGCCTTGTCTCCATAGCTGCAACAGCGGATTCTGTTGACAATATTAATAAATTTATTTCAA
This sequence comes from Wujia sp., assembly GCA_051877775.1. Lineage (GTDB taxonomy): Bacteria > Bacillota > Clostridia > Lachnospirales > Lachnospiraceae > Coprococcus_C. Next base: position 28,954 of record JBJEJF010000014.1, on the reverse strand, counting down.
AGCTGAATGAGCAGGAGATTTTCAGTAATATTGATTATACCGGATATTCATATCAGGAACAGAATAATAAATGGGATATACATGTAACCTGTACACTTGCAGAATCGGCAGGCAGATAGGAGGGAAGCGGGATGAAAATGGAAATGACAGACAGAGATAAAAAACTCCTTATTATGCTGGCTGTGTTTGTAATCGTGGTATGTATCGGCTATTGGGGGATATATCCGATTATTAAGGATATTTCTTCAATCAATGAGAAGATGCAGGAACAGGAAGATATACGTTCGATGAATGAGCTTAAGCTTAGTCAGGTAGCACTTCTGGATGCGGATAATTCAACATTGGAAAAGAGTATTGTAGATGCCCGGTCTGCGTTCTTTCCGGTGATGACCAGTGCGGAGATAGACAGATATTTTACGGATCTGGTGTTGTCGTATAATCTGCATTCGTATGATCTTGACATTCAGATGCCGACCGAAGAGACAGAGCTTCAGCCATATCAGTATTCGGAAAAGGCATTCAATCAGGCGTTGGAGGACGCCTCAGGTGCAGATACTGCGGCAACAGGTACAACATCTGAATCCGGGGAACCTCTTTTTGATGAAGAGGTTATGACAGGTATTTATACAGTTAATGTGTCACTCAGACTTGGAGGAAACGAGCAGGATTTAAGTCGTCTGATTGATGATCTGTCCGGAAGTGATAAAAAAATGCGTGTATGTCAGTATGCATGGTCTGAGGAGCGAAGCGTGAACTATGCGGCTGCAACAGTGGATGCTGATGGAGAATATACGATACAGACAGAGAAAGTTCTGACCCTGAAGCTTGAAATATATATGTGCGAGGAATAACGCTATGGAAATGAGAAATAACAAAAATATAAGAATCGGTGATGTTCTTCAGGAACTTGGATACATAAATGATGATCAGATTGGTCGGGCAATCGCGTATCAGAAGGAAAATAAGGGCGTGCGTCTCGGCGGTGCATTGATAGCACTGGGTTTTATTACGGAGAAACAGATGCTTGAAGCATTGGGACGAAGACTTAATTATGACGTGGTGAATGTATCTGACCTGACAGTAGACATCAAAGCTGTAGAAATGATTCCAAAGGTACTTGCCGAAAAGTATAATATGATGGGGTATAAGATAGAGGATGGGGTATATTACATTATTGTTGACGATCCTCTGAATTTCTATGGTATAGAGGATATCAGGCAGGTCGTCGGTATGGATCTTCATATTTCACTATGTGAGAAGACGCCGCTTGAGAATTCTATTCAGTATTATTATTCTGAAGTATCAGCCAGACAGGCTGCACAAAAGGCTTCTGCAAACAGCACACAGGTGTCTGAGACTGTGGAGATCAATATTGAGGATGGAGATGATGATACTCCGATTATCAATCTTTTTAATAGTATACTGATTCGTGCTTATAATTCCAATGCATCGGATATACATATTGAACCATTTGAACATCAGACAAATGTCAGAATGAGAATTGACGGTGTGATCGCTGAGTTTATGACTTTGCAGAAAAATATTCATAATTCCCTGATTGCACGTATAAAAATATTGGGAGATCTTGATATAGCAGAACGAAGAATACCGCAGGATGGACATTTCAGAACCAGTATAGAGGGTGTGAACCTGAATATCCGTGTATCTGTGATTCCAACGGTATTTGGTGAAAAAGCAGTTCTGCGTCTTCTGTCATCCGCGGGTAATATCGATCATATGGGAACTTTTGGCATGACAGACAAAAATTACGCATTGATGAAGAGAATGCTTCAGTCACCAAATGGTATTATCTATGTGACCGGTCCTACAGGTTCCGGTAAATCTACAACGCTCTATATGATTTTAGAGGAACTCTCCAGGAGAAGTGTAAATATCTCGACAATCGAGGATCCTGTGGAGAAAAATGTGGCGAAGCTTAATCAGATGCAGGTGAACAATACGGCAGGGCTTACATTCGAGATCGGTCTTCGGGCCCTTCTTCGTCAGGATCCGGATATTATCATGGTTGGTGAGACGAGAGATGCTGAGACGGCTTCCATATCAGTCAGAGCGGCCATAACCGGACATCTGGTATTGTCGACGCTCCATACAAATGACGCAGCATCATCTGTTGTCAGACTGATCGATATGGGTGTGGAACCATATATGATCGCCAGTTCTCTGGTCGGAATCGTGGCACAGCGTCTTGTGAGAAAGGTATGTCCGTTTTGCGGAGAATGGGGGCCTATGACCCCGGAGGAAGAAAGTATTGCCGGGGTGAAACTGGATCAGGTGAAACACGCAAAGGGATGCAGACAATGTAACAATATGGGGTATAAAGGGCGTATATCGATCCATGAGATACTGATGGTAGATAAGCCTGTTCGTGAAATGATTACAAATGGTGCATCAGTCGAGCAGATTAAAGAATATGCGATCCGTGAACAGGGTATGAGTACATTGAAGCAGAGCGCATTAAATCTGGTGGCAGATGGCACAACAACAGTGGATGAGCTGCTGCGTGTTTCTTATTACGAATAAGGAGGAAAATGCAATATGATGATCGATAGTATAATAATGGATGCGAGGGCCATGCGGTGTTCGGATATTCATATTACGGTGGGAATGCCGCTCATGTTCCGTATAAATGGTAAGCTGGAACAGGCACCGACACAGATATCCGATGGTGATACGATTGCCATGCTGGCAGAGATGCTGACAGATCAACAGAGAGAAGCTCTGGAGGGAGGCGTTGATGCGGATTTTGCAATTCGTACACCAGATGGTAACAGACAGCGTGTCAATGTATTTAAACAGGATGGAAAAATGGCTGCTACGATACGTTTGCTGAATTCTTCCATACCATCCATGGAAATGTTGGGACTTCCTAAAGTCCTGACCAGCCTGGCTGATAAGCCACGTGGACTGATTCTGGTTACGGGTCCTACAGGTTCCGGTAAATCAACAACACTGGCATCCATGATAGATTACATAAACAGCAACCGTGCAGACCATATTATCACCATTGAAGATCCGGTGGAATATGTATATGAGAGAAAGTGTTCTCTGATCCATCAGAGGGAGATAGGAAGAGACTCACTGAGTTTTGCATCTGCACTTCGCAGCGCATTACGAGAAGATCCGGATATCATACTTGTTGGAGAGATGAGAGACTATGAGACGATCTCTGCTGCACTTACAGCTGCTGAGACAGGACATCTGGTCATGTCTACACTCCACACGACAGGTGCAGCACAGACCATAGACAGAATTATAGATGCATGTCCTGCCAGCATACAGAACCAGATCAGAACACAGCTGGCAGCTGTATTAAATGGTGTTATTACCCAGTGTCTGATTCCGAATCTGAGAGGAAATGGCAGAGTAGTCGCAACAGAGATCCTTGTCGGAACAGATGCCGTGAGCAACCAGATCCGTGAAAATAAATGTCATCAGCTGGGGTCATTAATGCAGGCAGGTGCGGCATATGGTATGCATACCCTGAATAATGATCTGGCAAGATTGATTCAGCAGGGCATGATCAGTCCGCAGCAGGCTTACAAATATTCGAATGATTGTGCAGAATTGGAACAATATTTGTAGAATAATGTATGCATATCCTGTTAACAAAGGATAAAAAATGACGATATATAAAACAGAAATCTTATGAAAATGACAGATCCGTGCCCTGATCAATATTTGCAAAATATTACAAAATCAGGAAATCGGCTTGCCACATCATATTGGATTTGCTATAATCAATATATCTAAAAACAAATACTTACTGATGGGAGGACAACTAATATGAGATTACCAAAGTTATCTAACAAAGAAAAGAAAAATGAAGGTTTTACACTTGTTGAGTTGATCGTTGTTATCGTTATTCTTGCGATACTTGCAGCTATCCTTGTGCCGGCTCTTCTCGGTTATATCGACAAGGCAAAGCAGCAGCAGATTGTATTAAATGGTAAGAGTGTACTTACTGCAGCACAGGCTGAGGCATCCAGTGCATATGCAAAGGGGGCAGCACCGGCTTCTATCAGCACAGCTGAGATCTTGAAGGTTGCTGATGTTGAGTCTGTATGTGACAGCTTTGTAATAGGATTTAAGGCTTCCTATGATGCGGATAAAGAACTTTCAGCTCAGCATGCCGCATATACAGTAAGCTACGTTGCATATACAGAAAACGGAAACACAATATATTATAATCTTGATGCAACAACCAATGTAGGAACATGGGAAGGAACTGAGGTTACTTCTCCAAATAGTGCAGTATCATATACAGCACCATAGTAATTGATAATTAAATTACATATTCTGTTTACGAAAGAGATTGCCGTATCTGTGTTTTGATATGGCAATCTCTTTTTTGAAATAATTTATATGTAACATTTTCCATCTTGAAGAGTTACATATAAAATGTTATAATCTATAAGATTGTATTAAGACAAAACCGAGACTACTGAAAATGTTATTTGATGAGTGGAATCCGGTTGCCAGATCCTGCGGAAAAGTGATATTTTCAGTCGTTTCGGAGTCTTGATTCAAAATATATTTAAGGAGAACAAGTATTATGTACAAAAAGTTTGAGATGGAACTTGCCGGCAGAACCTTGCGTGTAGACGTTGGCAGAGTTGCGAAGCAGGCAAATGGTGCCGCACTGATGCATTATGGTGACACGGTCGTTCTTTCAACAGCGACGGCTTCCGAAAAGCCAAGAGAAGGGATCGATTTCTTTCCGCTCTCAGTTGAGTATGAGGAGAAAATGTATGCCGTAGGTAAGATCCCTGGTGGGTTCAATAAGAGAGAGGGTAAGGCAAGTGAGAATGCGATCCTCACCTCCAGAGTTATTGATCGTCCTATGAGACCGTTATTCCCGAAGGATTACAGAAATGATGTTACTTTGAATAATATGGTTATGTCCGTTGATCCTGAGTGTTCACCGGAGCTTACAGCCATGCTTGGATCTGCAATCGCAACTGCGATATCCGATATTCCGTTTGATGGTCCGTGTGCAACGACACAGGTAGGTATGATAGGCGGTGAACTTGTGTTCAACCCGAATTCTGCGCAGAATCTGATCTCAGATCTGAAGCTTACAGTTGCATCTACGCGAGATAAAGTCATTATGATTGAGGCTGGTGCCAATGAGGTTCCTGAGGCTAAGATGATCGAGGCAATATATGCCGCTCATGAACTGAACCAGAAGGTGATTGCATTTATCGATAAGATCGTTGCCGAGTGCGGAAAGCCAAAGCATGCATATACCAGCTGCGCTGTGCCTGATGAGCTTTTTGCGGCAATCAAGGAGATCGTACCTCCGCTTGAGATGGAGGAAGCTGTATTTACAGATGAGAAGCAGGTCAGAGAAGAGAATATCAGACAGATTAAGGAGCGACTTGAGGAAGCATTTGCAGATAACGAAGAATGGCTTGCTGTACTTGACGAGGCTGTATACCAGTATCAGAAGAAGACAGTCAGAAAGATGATATTAAAGGATCATAAGAGACCTGATGGAAGACAGATTACACAGATCAGACCTCTTGCTGCTGAGGTTGATATTATTCCTAGAGTTCATGGTTCATCCATGTTTACAAGAGGACAGACACAGATATGTAACGTTGTAACACTTGCACCGTTGTCAGAGGCACAGAAGCTTGACGGACTCGATGAGAATGCAGTATCCAAGCGTTATATGCATCATTATAATTTCCCGTCATACTCTGTAGGTGAGACAAAGCCATCCAGAGGACCGGGACGTCGTGAGATCGGTCATGGTGCGCTGGCGGAGAGAGCATTGCTTCCTGTACTTCCTTCTGAGGAGGAGTTCCCATATGCGATCCGTTCCGTATCTGAGACATTTGAGTCAAACGGTTCAACATCAATGGCTTCTACCTGTGCATCCTGTATGTCACTTATGGCTGCCGGTGTTCCACTCAAGAAGATGGTTGCCGGTATCTCATGTGGTCTGGTTACAGGCGAGACAGATGATGATTATGTACTGTTAACAGATATTCAGGGACTTGAAGATTTCTTTGGTGATATGGACTTCAAGGTTACAGGTACGACAGAAGGTATCACAGCAATCCAGATGGATATCAAGATCCATGGTCTTACAAGACCGATCGTTGAGGGTGCAATTGCGAGATGTCGTGAGGCAAGACTTTTTATCATGGATACATGTATGAAGCCTGCTATCGCTGAACCGAGAGCAACTGTTGGAGAATTTGCGCCTAAGATCATTCAGACTACAGTTGATCCTGAGAAGATCGGGGAGATCATAGGACAGAGAGGCAAGACTATCAACGCAATTATCGACGAGACAGGTGTGAAGATCGATATCGATGATGATGGAAGAGTATCGATCTGCGGCGTTGAACAGGCCGGTATGGACAAGGCGTTGAAGATTATCCGCTCTATTGTTGATCCGATCGAGGTTGGAAAAACATATGAGGGTAAAGTCGTCAGAATCATGAATTTCGGTGCGTTTGTGGAACTTTCACCGAATAAAGATGGACTGATCCATATCTCCAAGCTTGCAGATCACAGGGTTGAGAAGGTAGAGGATGTGGTTAATATCGGTGATGAAGTCAGAGTAAAGGTGCTCGATATTGACAGAATGGGCAAGATCAGCCTTAGCCTGAAAGATGCAGAATAATTTAACTGGGAGGGTATTCGATGAGATACGGATATTTTGATGAAGAGCATAAGGAATATGTAATTGACAGACCGAACACCCCGGCTCCATGGGCCAATTATCTTGGCTCTCCGGAGTATGGTGCCATTATATCCAACAATGCAGGAGGTTACAGCTTTGTAAAATCCGGCGCAAACGGAAGAATTATAAGATATATATTTAACAGCTTTGATCAGCCGGGAAGATATGTATATCTTCGTGATAATGATACAAAGGATTATTGGTCTGCGTCATGGCAGCCGGTTGGAAAGGATTTATCCGTATATAAAAATGAATGCCATCACGGAACAGGATATACCAATATCAAGGCTTCATATACGGGAATCGATTCTGAGGTCTTATATTATGTACCTCTGGATAAGACACATGAGGTCTGGCGTGTCAAGGTAACAAATAATTCAGACACAGAGAGGAATCTTTCAGTGTTTGGATATTGTGAATTTACAAATGAAAATAATTATGAGCAGGATCAGGTCAATCTGCAGTATACACTGTTTATCACCAGAACATACTTTATGGGAGACAGAATCAAGCAGGTGATCAATGAGAATGTAAATAAAGGTAAATCGATCAACGGAAGTGTTGCATTTACCAGATTTTTCGGACTTGCGGGTGCAGATGTGGCAAGCTATGCAGGTGACAAGGAAGCATTCCTCGGCAGATATCATTCTTACGCTAATCCGGTCGGTGTTGAAAATGGAGACTGTGGTAACTCTCTCAATTATAATTCCAATGCGTGTGGTGCACTGGAAACTAAAATAACGCTGGCACCGGGGGAAAGCAGAGAGTTCGCTTTTGTTCTTGGAATGAAGAACGATGCTGAAGCTGAGGCAGTTATGTCATCTTATAAGGATGTGGTTGCTCAGACCGAAAAAGAGGTGCATGAGCTGGTTGATTACTGGCACGGACAACTTGGCCATTTCCAGGTTAAGACACCAAGTGAATCATTTAATGTAATGATCAATACATGGAATGCATATCAGTGCTTTATGACATTTATATGGTCAAGGGCTGCATCTTTTTCATATTGCGGTCTTAGAAACGGATATGGCTATAGAGATACTGTACAGGATATACAGGGAATTATTCATCTTGCACCTGATATGGCACTCGATAAGATACGTTTTATGTTGTCTGCCCAGGTTGATAATGGAGGTGGACTCCCACTGGTTAAATTTGATCACAATGCCGGTCATGAAGATACTCCGGATGATGAATCCTATGTCAGAGCAACCGGACATCCTGCATATAGAGCAGATGACGCATTATGGCTGTTCCCGACAGTATATAAATATATTGCGGAATCCGGCAATATTGACTTTATCGATGAGGTGATACTGTTTGCCAACGGCGGTGAGGGAACTGTATATGAGCATCTGAAGCGGGCAATCGATTTCTCAATGAACCATCTTGGCAACAATAATATGCCTGCTGGTCTTCATGCAGACTGGAACGACTGTCTCAGACTGGGTAAGAAGGGTGAGTCGACATTTGTAGCTATGCAGCTTTATTATGCGATGACCGTTCTGCGAATCTTTGCACAGCAGAAAAATGATACAGAATATATTGCATATCTTGATAAAATACAGAAAGAACTTGGAGATACCATACAGACAAAATGCTGGGAGGATGACAGATATATCCGTGGATATAAGGAAGACGGCATGATCATCGGATCCAAACATGATCCGGAGGCTAATATGTGGTTGAATCCTCAGTCATGGTCTGTGATCAGTGGTCTTGCTACTGCAGAGCAGGCAGAAAAAGCATTGGAGTCAGTACACAGAGAACTAAATACACCATATGGTGTCCGCCTTATGGCACCATCTTATGTGGATCATGCTTTTGAGGGAGCGCTTATGCTTCTGTTTAATCCTTCCACTAAGGAAAATGGAGGGATCTTCTCACAGCCTCAGGGATGGATCATTCTGGCTGAAGCATTGATGGGACACGGAAACCGTGCTTTTGAGTATTTCACAGAGAGTTCACCTGCTTCTATGAATGATAAGGCCGAGATCCGTAAACTGGAGCCGTATTGTCATGGCCAGTTTACAGAGAGTTCTGAGAGTCCGTTTGAGGGAAGAGCGCATGTTCATTGGCTTACAGGAACTGCATCTACCGTTATGGTTGGATGTGTTGAAGGTATACTTGGTATGCGCCCTGATTTTGATGGCCTGAGAATAGCACCTTCCATACCATCTGACTGGAAAGAATTTGAGATCACAAAGGATTTCAGAGGTAAGAAGCTTCACATTGTTGTGAACAATCCGAATGGAGCAGAGAGTGGCTATAAGAGCATGGTTGTAAATGGCAGGACGATGCAGGATAATTATATTGCTGCTGATATGCTGGAAGAAACAAATGAAATTGTTTTGAATATGTAATTTTATATGAATAATTAAAAGGTAACCCACAGTAGCTATCTACCTGATCACCTAAATGATATAATTCATACAATGAATCTTTTGAGTTATCAAAGTAATTCATATGGGGTGTTTCATATATTAGTGCGGTGATTTTATTTTAAAGAATATGAAATCATATTCGCCCGGAGAATGTTTATTCTCCACATGTATGACAGGAAAAGGTTTCGCATACAACCAGGGGTTTTAGGCGGAACCTTTTCCTTTGTCTTGATTTCATATTGATATGGAGGTAACAATGTTTAAAAAATGTTTTAAAAAGCTGGCTGTTTTTGCAACAGTCTGCATGATGACTGTGTCTCTGGCAGGGTGCGGAGATACGGATAAGAAGACAACAGAGGATACAACAGAGATAACAACAGAAGAAACGACGACAGAACTTGCAACGGAAGAAACCACAGAAGAGGCAACAGAGGAGGATGCAGAGCTTGCAACAGCAGGAGATGCACCCCAGATCGATCTCGATGAAGACGGTATACTAACTTTGTCGGATATGAAGATTAAGATACCTGATAATTATGAGTACAGTGCGGATGATTCTGCAGAGGGATCTGCCACATTTGTAGATTATAATTCTGCGGCAGTGCTTGTGATCGCTGTCGATAATCAGAATTCATATTTTAATGATGAAAATGTTGTTGATGCTTTTGATACACAGATAAAAGCCCCGTATGGAGATTCGGTTACGCACTCAGATGTGACATATAATGGTCATGCCGGGACAGAGTGGGTTCTGGATAATGAGGAAGGCGGATACGTTGGACGTTCACTCGTGATCTGTGATGGAACTATGATGATCTACATCGAATATGTCAGCTATGCGGGCAGTGTTGATGCCTATGAAGAAGCTGTAAAAACGATAGAATATTAGTTTGTTTTATAGTATGCCGGGTCTGTCATGCATACGGATAAAAGTTGTTTTGCCGTGTGTATGACAGACCCGGTATTTTTATATGGAAAAACATAAAAATGCACGAATATAATCTGCCGGTTTTATTCATAATAAAAGTTATAAGAAGTATGTTATGGAAAGGAAACAGCAGATATGACCGACAAAGAATATGAACCAACTAAAAATCGACTCGAAAATGAGGAGATCAGAGGAAATCTGATTAAAGATTATGGACAGATCACACTAACTAAGAACAGATTTCATCATCAGATACATCTTTTGAATATCATAGGTGAGATTGAGGGACACGAAACACTGGGAAATAATTCAAAAACAAGCAAATATGAACATATTCTTCCACAGCTTGCAGCGGTGGAGGATAATGATGATATAGACGGCCTGCTTGTTTTGCTTAATACTGTGGGCGGAGATGTGGAAGCGGGTCTTGCAATAGCGGAGATGATAGCATCTATCAGTAAACCCAAAGTATGTCTTGTCTTAGGAGGCGGTCATTCTATCGGTGTTCCCCTTGCAGTTTCGGGAGATGTAACATTTATTGTTCCATCTGCGACCATGGTTGTTCATCCTATCAGAATGAATGGAACAGTACTCGGTGTCAGACAAAATTATGAATATATTGAGAGGATGCAGGATCGTATTATAGAATTTACTTCGACTCATTGTTCTGTGCGGGAAGAAGAACTTAGGCAGATCATGTTTAACACTACAGAGCTGACGAAGGATATAGGTTCTGTGCTGATAGGGAAACAGGCGGTTTCGAGGGGAATTATAGACAGAGTCGGCGGAATACACAGTGCGCTTAATTGTTTGTATGACTTGATAAATAACAAAAAAAAGAGTAAAATATCAAAGTATGATTATGATGAAGAGTAGTATGCAGATTAATTTATGCGCAATTATCATACAGGCATATAGTCCGGACAATTATATGCCTGTACTGTTTTTTCGTATAATATCTGAGAATATATAGGATAAGGAGCGTATTTGAATGGCTACTGCAAATGGATCCCGCAGCAGGAGCGGCGGAGGGAAAAACAGTACTACATATAAAAAGGGACAGGGAAGAGCAAACCAGAAAAAGAAAAAAAAGTCACAAAACAGGCCGGCAGATCCGAGAAAAAATGAGATATATCTGTTTGTATATCTGGCTGTGGCTGTTTTTTTGCTGTGCAGTAACTTTGGATGGTGTGGCGTTGTAGGAGATTTCTTTGCACGCATATTCTTTGGACTTTTTGGCAGTGTAGCATATATTCTTCCGGTTTACTTGTTTTTTTCGGCAGCTTTTTTATTGTCAAATGGTGCGCAGAAAACAATTGTGAAGCGGGTTTTATGTGTTGGCATCTTTCTGGTTGTTGTTGCCTTTATATGCCAGATGATAACCGGTGCCGATGATATGACTGTAAAGCTCCTGTATCAGAACGGTGCTGCAGATAAGCGGGGCGGCGGTGTGATCTTAGGTGGAATTCTTGTGTTATTATATAAGCTGATTGGATTGACCGGCTCTGTGATAGTAACGATCCTTTTGACAGTGATCGGTATTATTATTGTGCTGGATGTATCTATTATTGATCTTGTAAAAGAAAGTTTTTATCGTGAACCTGACGATGATGAGGATTACAGTGAAGATTTTGATTTCGAGGAGAAACAGCCTGTAAAAGGACAAAACAAGGATGTCCTCAATTCAATCAAAGTGCTTGAACCGGAAGGAAAAAAGAAGTCAAAGCGAACCAAAAATAAAATCGTTCATGATGAGGAAGTCCACGAGCTGAAGCCTCTGCCTGCATCAGATATTTTACTTGAGGATGCACAGAATCAGAGTGAATTTGATAAGAACGGACGGAGTATGTCGGAGGATTTCTTCAATAAGCCGGAGTTTGTACAGAGAGAGCTTCAGAATGCCGATCAGACGAGTATGTCGGGAATACCGGAAGATATTCAGTCAGGAGAAAATGTTACGGAACTTGCACCGGTAAAACGCAGACGTAAAAAGACCAAGGAATCAAATGCCGAAATGCTTGAGGCCCGGGATGATATAACCAGGGAAATCAACATGACTTCAGAGGCATCAGCTTCGGGAATGGATACACAGCATAAGCAGGAAACTAAGACGTCCGTGAAGGAAATGCCATTATCTGATTCTGAGATTGAGATAAAGGATGACACTATAGTAAGAGAATATCAATTTCCTCCTATAGAACTTCTGAAGAAAGCAAGGAGCAGTTCTGGAAATGGAAATGAAAATTCTGTGCGTGAGACTGCAATGAAGCTGAAGAGCACACTGGAGAACTTTGGTGTAAATGTAACGATAACCAATTACAGTTGTGGTCCATCCGTAACAAGATATGAGCTTCAGCCGGAGCAGGGCGTCAAGGTGAGTAAGATCGTTAATCTGGCCGACGACATAAAATTAAATCTAGCTGCTGCAGACATCAGAATAGAAGCCCCTATACCGGGCAAAGCGGCTATCGGTATTGAAGTGCCTAATAAAGAAAGTCAGGCAGTATATTTCCGTGATCTGCTTGAATCAGATAACTTTAAAAAATTTCCATCTAATATAGCATTTGCAGTCGGAAAAGATATCAGCGGTCAGGTTATTGTGGCAGATATCGCAAAGATGCCTCATCTGCTGGTTGCAGGTGCCACAGGTTCCGGTAAGTCTGTATGCATCAATACATTGATTATGAGTATTCTGTACAAAGCCAAGCCGGATGATGTGAAGCTTATCATGGTGGATCCAAAACAGGTTGAGCTCAGTATATATAATGGTATTCCACATATGCTGATCCCTGTTGTGACAGATCCGAAAAAAGCAGCCGGCGCCTTAAACTGGGCGGTAATGGAGATGACAAACCGATATCAGTTGTTTGCACAGTATAATGTGCGTAATCTGCAGGGCTACAATGAGAAAGTAAAGACAGTAACCGGTACAGAAGAAGGAAACGATGAATTAAAGAAGCTTCCTCAGATTGTTATTATAGTCGATGAGCTGGCAGACCTGATGATGGTTGCACACGGAGAGGTGGAAGATGCGATTGTACGTCTGTCCCAGCTGGCACGTGCGGCAGGAATACATCTTATCATTGCGACACAGAGACCTTCTGTAGATGTCATTACAGGACTGATCAAGGCCAATGTGCCGTCACGTATTGCCATGACAGTATCTTCCGGTGTGGATTCAAGGACGATCCTCGATATGAATGGTGCAGAAAAATTGCTTGGTAAAGGCGATATGTTGTTTTATCCGACCGGTTATCCAAAACCTGTCAGGGTTCAGGGGGCATTTCTGTCAGATGATGAGATAGCAGGTGTTGTAGATTTCCTGAAAGCACAAAACGGAGAGGGTACCTATGATGAAAAAATATCACAGGAAATAGCCAGCACAAAGGTGGGATCGTCAGGTGGTTCGGCATCTTCAGAACCTGAGTATGATGATTATTTTGTCGATGCAGGAAAATTTATTATAGGTAAAGATAAGGCATCAATCGGTATGCTCCAGAGGGTTTATAAAATAGGATTTAACCGGGCAGCCCGCATTATGGATCAATTGTCAGATGCCGGTGTGGTAGGACCTGAAGAAGGAACAAAGCCAAGAAAGGTGCTTATGACAATGGAGGAATTTGAAAATTATGTTGAAGAGTACTTATGATCTATGGTACACTCAGTAATTGAACGAATAAGATATAAGAAGTTCAAAGAAAACTGAAGCTTTTTATGCAAACAATAACAAAGGAGAGATTGACTATGTTAACTGATATCGAAATTGTCCAGCAGGCAGAACTTGAGAATATTAAAGATGTGGCAGCAAAGCTTGGTATGACAGAGGATGATATAGAAATGTATGGTAAATACAAAGCAAAATTGTCTGATGCGTATATTAACTCTGTCAAAGAAAATAAGGACGGGAAACTGATACTGGTTACGGCAATCAATCCAACCCCGGCAGGAGAGGGAAAGACTACAGTTACGGTAGGTCTTGGTCAGGCAATGTGCAGATTAGGGAAAAAGGCTGTCATTGCTCTGCGCGAGCCGTCTCTTGGACCATGTTTTGGAATAAAAGGAGGAGCGGCAGGCGGAGGATATTCACAGGTCGTTCCGATGGAGGATCTGAACCTTCATTTTACAGGTGATTTTCATGCGATAACCTCTGCAAATAATCTTCTGGCAGCTATGATGGACAATCATATGCATCAGGGAAATGAGCTTCGTATAGATCCAAAGAGAATTGTATTTAAAAGATGCCTCGATATGAATGATCGTGCATTGCGTAATATCATCGTGGGTATGGGCAAAAAAGCAGATGGTGTTGTAAGGCAGGATGGATTTGTAATCACAGTTGCATCAGAGATCATGGCTATTCTCTGTCTTGCTACGGACATCAACGACCTTAAGGAGCGTTTGTCAAGAATTATTGTAGCTTATAACTATGACAATGAACCTGTAACAGCAGGGGATCTGAAGGCAGTAGGTGCAATGACCGCACTTCTCAAGGATGCGATCAAGCCGAACCTGATCCAGACTCTGGAGCATACACCGGCTCTGGTGCACGGAGGACCATTTGCCAATATTGCACATGGATGTAATTCTGTACGTGCAACGAAGACAGCATTAAAGATCGCGGATTATGTGATCACCGAGGCTGGATTCGGTGCAGATCTCGGTGCTGAGAAATTCTTTGATATTAAGTGCCGCATGGCAGGATTGAAGCCGGATGCTGTTGTTCTGGTGGCAACTGTGCGCGCATTAAAATATAATGGCGGTGTGCCTAAGACAGAACTTTCACAGGAAAATCTTGCTGCTCTTCAAAAAGGTATCGTTAATCTTGAAAAGCATATTGAAAATCTTCAGATGTATGGCGTTCCTGTTGTTGTTACATTGAACAGATTTGTCAGTGACACGGATGCCGAGCTTGCGTTTGTAAAGAAGTTTTGTGAGGAACATGACTGTGACTTTGCACTTGCCAATGTATGGGAAAAAGGCGGAGAAGGCGGCGAAGAACTGGCGAAGACCGTTCTTAATACACTGGAGCATAAGGAGAGCCATTTCAAGGTATTATATGAAAATAATCTGTCCATTAAGGAGAAGATAGAGACGATTGCTACGAAGATATATGGAGCAAAGGATGTAGAGTACAGCGCAGAGGCAGAGAGAGCTATCGCAAAGATCGAATCAATGGGATTTGCTGATATGCCGGTGTGTATGGCTAAAAATCAGTATTCTCTGTCTGATGATGCCAAGAAACTGGGAAGACCGACAGACTTTACGGTTCATATCCGTGAGGTATATGTCAGTGCCGGAGCCGGTTTTGTAGTAGCGATAACCGGAGCTATTATGACCATGCCGGGATTGCCAAAGGTACCTGCAGCAGAGCGTATTTTTGTGGATGATAACGGTGTTACGAACGGATTGTTCTAATTATATTAACAGATTATATCTGGGAAGCTATAACGGAGGAATGATATGGCACATAGAATTGATGGAAAAGTGATCTCTCAGCAGATTAAGGATGAATTAAAACTGAAGGTAGCAGAGCTTAACCGACAGGGAAAAGAGATATGCCTGGCGGTGATTCAGGTGGGAAATGATCCTGCTTCCACGGTATATGTGGGTAATAAAAAGAAAGCCTGTGAATATATCGGAATCAAATCTCTGGCATATGAATTGCCGGAGGAAACAACAGAGGAAGAACTGATAGGAATTATTGAAAAACTGAATCAGGATGATACAGTTCATGGTATTCTTGTACAGCTTCCTGTTCCAAAACATATTAATGAAGATCATATTATTAATGCCATATCACCGAAAAAGGATGTGGACGGATTCCATCCTGCAAGTGTAGGTGCGCTTTCCATTGGACAGAAGGGGTTTGTATCCTGTACTCCGGCGGGGGTGATACAGCTGCTGAAACGTTCCGGTATAGAAATTGCAGGAAAGGAATGCGTTGTCGTTGGGCGCAGCAATATTGTGGGTAAACCTATGGCGATGCTTCTGCTTCGTGAAAATGGAACGGTGACCATATGTCATTCCAGAACAAAGAATCTTCAGGAGGTCTGCAGAAGAGCTGATATTCTTGTTGTAGCCGTTGGACGTCCAAAAATGATAGATGCTTCTTATGTAAAAGAGGGTGCTGCTGTGATCGATGTAGGTATTCATCGTGATGAAAATAATAAACTCTGCGGAGATGTGGATTATGCTTCAGTAGAGCCTGTAGCCGGTGCAATCACACCTGTTCCGGGTGGTGTGGGACCTATGACGATTGCAATGCTCATGAACAACTGTGTGGAAGCCGGACTTGCGGAATAAAAATGTCTGAAAGAGAGATCAAGTAGCTATGAATATATTGATGGTGTCACTGGGCTGTGACAAGAATCTGTGTGACAGTGAGACTATGCTTGGAATGCTCAGGGCAGAACAATATAATATAACAAATGACGAGAATGAAGCGGATGTAGTTGTCGTCAATACCTGCAGCTTTATCAAAGATGCGATGGAGGAGAGTATCAACACGATATTGGAGATGGCAAAACTGAAGCAGGGGAGATTGAAATATCTTATAGTGGCGGGATGTCTTGCAGAACGCTTTAAGGATGAGATATGTGACGAGATTCCCGAGATAGATGCCTGCATCGGAACTGCGAGCTATGACCGCATTGTTTCAGTGATCAGAGAGCTTGAGGCAGAAAACTGTGAGGATGACAGTTTCCATCGGGTGATGATTTATGATGATATCGACAGACTTGCAGACTCTTTTCGTGATAAGGTGATCACTTCCGGTACATTTATGGGCTATCTCAAGATCGCTGAGGGATGTGACAAGTTTTGCACATATTGTATTATCCCGCATATCAGAGGACATTATCGAAGTGTTCCTATGGAACAGCTTATTGCTCAGGCACGATATATGGCAGAACAGGGGATAACCGAGATTGTCCTGGTTGCTCAGGAAACGACATGTTATGGTATGGATTTGTATCATAAGAAAGCATTGCCGGAGCTGATACACAAACTTGCACAGATTGACGGAATTCAGTGGATCAGACTGATGTACTGTTATCCGGAAGAGATCACTGATGAGATGATTGCAATGTTTGCAAATGAGCCTAAGCTGGTGCATTATATTGATATGCCTATTCAGCATTCTGAGGACAGGATACTCAAACGCATGGGAAGAAAGACTGACAGGGCATCGATTCTTGATGTGATTGCACGTCTTAGAAAGCAGATTCCTGATATTGCAATCCGAACATCTCTTATCGCCGGATTTCCGGGTGAGACGGAGGATGAGCATGAAGCACTTATGGAATTCCTTGATGAGGTTGAACTCGACAGAGTTGGTGTTTTCACTTATTCAAGAGAAGATGGAACTCCAGCTGCAAAATTTTCTGATCAGGTGGATGAAGAGACTGCAACCCGATGGCAGAATGAGATCATGGAACTCCAGCAGGAGATTTCACAGGATAAGAATGACAGTCTTGTAGGAACTACGATCAAGGTCGTAGTGGAGGGGTATTCGCCGGATGATGATGTATATGTCGGAAGAACCTACAGAGATGCGCCAAATGTTGATGGACTTGTGTTTGTGAAATGCGATTATGAGCTGATGTCGGGAAGTTACGTTGATGTTATAATACGTGAGGCCGGACCGTATGATTTGATAGGAGAAATAAAAGATGAATTTACCGAATAAATTGACGATTTTGAGAGTTGTATTAATCCCGTTTTTTCTGGTTGCACTTATGGTGGATGGAATCCCTGGCGGGAAATGGATTGCTCTTATACTTTTCTGTGTTGCAAGCTTAACGGATATGCTTGATGGTAAAATTGCCAGAAAATATAACCTGATAACTAATTTTGGCAAGTTTATGGATCCGCTGGCAGACAAGCTGCTTGTGTGTTCTGCCATGATAGCAATGATCGAGCTTGAACGTATTCCGTGCTGGGTCGTTATTGTTATAATCGCAAGGGAATTTATCATCAGTGGATTCAGACTTGTTGCATCAGATAATGGTGTGGTGATCGCTGCAGGATGGTGGGGTAAGGTCAAGACGGTCGTTCAGATGATCATGATCATTGTTCTTATATGTGATTTTGGTGGGAACGTGGTTGCAGTTATTGAGAATGTTCTGATCTATGCAGCACTTGCCCTGACTGTCATATCCCTCATTGATTATCTTGTTAAGAACAGGTCAGTACTTTCAGAACAAAAATAAATGTCAGTCAATGCGAAAACTTACATGGAGCCGCCAGGCGACGTGATATAATAAAAATGTGTTTGGTTGTGTATGGAATTTATATGACATTTCCATGTATATCAAACACATTTTTTTTGAAAAAAAGAGAAAAAAGCTAATAATATAAGTAATTGCAATATTTGCTTGATTTCGTCTTCGAAAAAGTATACAATTACAATCGGAAGAAATTGGTTTTGATTTCAGTCAAAGCCTAAAATAAATTTAAGCGGAGGACTAAAAATGGGTAACAAACTTAGTTTGTCAGCAAGCGATAGAATCAATGCATTGCTTGATGACTCAAGCTTTGTTGAAGTTGGTGCATATGTTACAGCAAGAAACACCGATTTTAACATGCAGGAAAAAGACACTCCAAAAGACGGTGTTATCACCGGGTATGGTGTAATAGGTGGAAAGATCGTATACGTCTACAGCCAGGACGCAACTGTTCTTGGTGGCGCAATCGGTGAGATGCATGCCAAAAAGATTGCCAGGATCTATGATATGGCAATGAAGGTTGGCGCACCTGTCATTGGTCTTGTTGACTGTGCAGGATTAAGACTGCAGGAAGCAACAGATGCATTGAATGCATTTGGTGAAGTATATCTGAAGCAGACTCTGGCATCAGGTGTAATTCCTCAGATCACGGCAATCTTCGGAACCTGTGGCGGTGGAGCTGCACTTATTCCGACTTTGACAGATTTTACTTACATGACAGCTGAGGGTTCAAAGCTGTTCGTAAATAGTCCGAATGCTCTGGATGGTAATAATGTGTCCAAGCTTGATACTGCATCAGCAGAGTACCT
The DNA here is from genome assembly GCA_051877775.1 of Wujia sp. Taxonomy (GTDB): domain Bacteria; phylum Bacillota; class Clostridia; order Lachnospirales; family Lachnospiraceae; genus Coprococcus_C. The sequence continues at coordinate 9,890 of JBJEJF010000014.1, read as the reverse complement.
GAGTAGCAATACATCCCTGATCGATGGTGTGCTCGAAGATGATGCGGCAGTTCTTGGACAGATCCGTGCACTGGTAGACATGCTTCCGTCTAACAACGAGGATGAGGACATTGCAGAGTGTACAGATGATTTGAATAGAATTATCCCTAATCTGGATGGTCTTGCCAAGGATGCCAGAGCGGTGATTCAGAATATTGCAGATAATAATCTGTTTGTAGAAGTTAAGAAGGACTTCTCCAAGGATATCATTCTTGGTTTTATCAGACTGGATGGAACAACAGTTGGTTGCGTTGCAAACCAGGCAGTTGATGGCGGAGATATGCTTTCAACAAATGCAGCTTATGTTGCAGCTGATTTTGTAAAATTCTGTGATTCCTTCAATATACCGGTACTTACTTTGGTTAATATCAAGGGATTTGTAGCAACTGTAAGCAATGAGAGAATGATTGCTGATGCAGCAGCCAAGCTTACTTATGCATTTGCTGACGCGACGGTACCTAAAGTAACACTTATCATGGGTGAGGCGTTTGGAACAGCTTATACAGTTATGAACTCTAAGGCAATTGGCGCGGATATCGTATATGCATGGCCTTCAGCTACGATTGGAACAATGGATCCTGAGATGGCAGTGAAGATCATGTACGATAAGGAGATTGCAGAGGCAGATGATAAGAAGGCAACTATTGCAGATCTTAAGAAGCGTTATACAGAGCTTCAGTCAAGTGCAATTGCAGCAGCCAAGAGAGGTTATATTGATGATATTATTGAGCCGGATGCAACAAGAAAACGTCTGATTGCTGCATTTGATATGCTTTATACTAAGAAAGAAGACAGACCATATAAGAAACACGGTGCAGTATAAAAAAGAGGTGACAACTAAATGAAAATGAAAAAAATATTTGTAGTAATTTCCATGTTAGCTGTTATGTTCTCTTTGGCCGGATGTGATAATAAATTGTCTAAACCTTTTGATTATGACGATACGCAGATTGTAACGGATACGATGGATTATTTCTTAAGCTTTGCCAATGTATCTGATGAATATGCGGATTATTATCTGTCAGATGGCTCAGCGTTTGAACAGTCTGCTATAAAGGGAATTAGCCAGGCGGAGGATAATGATAAAGTTGGTGCATTTCAGGATTATACAAGTTACAGTGATGTGATAAGTGCTGGAACTTTTGATATCAGTTCTGTAGATGCAGAGATCACCAACGGAGAAGATTATGTCTCTGTCAAGATTCTTAATAAGGCAGAAAACAGAGATGTGGAGATCACAGTTAAGTACGTTGAAAATGCAGATTATTATATTGAGCTGGATAAGCTTGTGCAGAGCTACCTGCAGTACTGGATTGCCCAGGGATATACAGAGGAGTCTATTCTTGAACAGTCTGGCGCATCTACTTTGGAGGAGGCTTTTGGAGCTGACCTTTATATGCAGCAGTCAGGAATATATCCGTATGTTCCGGAAGAGATGGTAGTATCGGCAGTTTATTCAAAGGGTGAACTGATGAAGCAGGCAGGAATGAATACCCTGCTTGGTATGGGTACAGTATTTATAGTTCTTATATTCATATCATTTATCATTTCGCTGTTTAAGTTTTTACCGGCGCTTCTTGCTAAAAAACCGAAGCTGTCAGACATAGAAGAAAAATCAGCTGCACAGTCGGCAAAGACAGTAGCACCGGCACCGAAGGCAGCACCGGCACCGGCCAGTGCGGACCTGATGAATGATTCAGAACTGGTAGCTGTTATTACAGCTGCTATATATGCTGCAGCGGGTTCAGCAGGAAACGGGGCAGTGAGCAAAGATAAACTGATTGTTCGTTCTATCAAGCGGGCAAAGAAATAATTACAAAAATAAATCATATTTTAGGAGGATATTGATATGAAGAATTATAGAATTACTGTAAATGGCACAGCTTATGATGTAGCAGTTGAGGAATTAGGTGCTGGCGCAGCACCAGCAGCCCCAGTAGCAACAGCCCCTGTAGCAGCACCTGCTCCGGCAGCCCCAGCAGCCCCAGCAGCGGCTTCAGGCGCAGGTTCAATCGTAGTTTCTGCCCCAATGCCGGGTAAGATTCTGAATGTAAAGACAAATGTTGGCGCTTCTGTTAAGAAGGGTGATGTTGTCCTTATTCTTGAGGCTATGAAGATGGAGAATGAAGTAGTTGCACCTGAAGATGGTACAATAGCAAGTATTAATGTTGCGGCAGGAGATTCTGTTGAAGCAGGAGATACACTTGCTACAATGAACTAGATGTTGCAAATGAAATTTGTACCATTATAACAGGAGGTAACAGCTAAATGAGTAGTTTTGGAGACGTATTAAAAAATCTGGCTCTTCAAACAGGATTCGCAACACTCACATGGAAGCATTATGTTATGATATTAATAGCATGCTGTTTCATGTATCTTGCGATTGTTAAGGGCTTTGAACCATTGCTTTTGGTTCCTATCTCTTTCGGTATGTTTTTGGTTAACATGTTTCCTAGTATTATCGAAGAGGGAGGATTATTACATTATTTTTACTTGCTTGATGAATGGAGTATATTACCTTCACTGATCTTTATGGGTGTTGGTGCCATGACGGATTTTGGACCACTTATTGCCAATCCGAAGAGCTTTATTCTCGGAGCAGCAGCGCAGTTTGGTATATATTCAGCATATTTCCTTGCATTCCTGATGGGATTCAATGGCAAGGAGGCAGCTGCTATATCGATTATCGGTGGAGCTGATGGTCCTACATCTATCTTCCTGGCAGGAAAGCTTGGTATGGGTGGGACCTTGATGGGACCTATCGCAGTTGCGGCATATTCATATATGTCACTTGTTCCGGTTATTCAGCCGCCTATTATGAAGCTTCTCACAACTGAAAAGGAGAGAAAGATCAAGATGGCACAGCTTCGTCCGGTAACTAAGCTTGAGAAGATTCTCTTCCCAATCATTGTTACACTTGTTGTTGTTCTTATTCTTCCGACAACGGCACCACTTGTTGGTATGCTTATGCTCGGTAACCTTTTCAGAGAGTGTGGTGTGGTAAAGCAGTTGACGGAGACAGCATCAAATGCTTTGATGTATATCGTTGTTATTCTTCTTGGAACGTCTGTTGGTGCTTCTACCAGTGCTGAGGCTTTCCTGAAGATCAGTACATTGAAGATCGTAGCGCTCGGACTTATCGCATTTTCGTTTGGTACAGCAGCGGGAGTCATATTTGGTAAGATTATGTGCAAGGTAACGAAGGGTAAGGTCAATCCGCTGATCGGATCTGCAGGTGTATCTGCTGTTCCGATGGCTGCAAGAGTATCCCAGAAGGTTGGTGCAGAGGCAGATCCGACGAACTTCCTTCTTATGAATGCGATGGGACCGAACGTAGCCGGTGTTATAGGTACAGCGGTTGCTGCCGGAACATTCCTTGCGATATTCGGCGTATAATCATTGTAGCCTGTTAAGAGAATAAGATAGCCACGACATATCATATCGTGGAGATGATGGAGGTCAGATAAATGTCAGAAGTAAAGAAACCGGTAAAGATTACCGAAACTGTATTGCGTGACGCGCATCAGTCTCTGATTGCAACACGTATGACAACAGAGCAGATGCTGCCAATTATTGATAAAATGGACAAAGTCGGATACCACTCCGTAGAGTGCTGGGGTGGAGCAACTTTCGATGCGTGTCTTCGTTTCCTGAAAGAGGATCCATGGGAGAGACTTCGTAAATTGCGTGACGGATTCAAGAATACAAAGCTTCAGATGCTTTTCAGAGGTCAGAATATTCTTGGATACAGCCCATATTCAGATGATGTTGTAGAATATTTTGTACAGAAGTCTATTGCAAATGGTATTGATATCATTCGTATCTTCGACTGTCTGAATGATATTCGTAATCTTGAGACAGCGGTAAAGGCAGCTAACAAGGAGAAGGGACATGCTCAGGTAGCACTTTCTTATACACTTGGTGATGCATATACCATGGATTACTGGACCAATATGGCTAAGAATATTGAAGAGATGGGTGCTGATTCTATCTGTATCAAGGATATGGCCGGACTTCTGGTTCCAAACGAGGCTACTAAGCTTGTAAAGGCACTGAAGGCAGGAACGAAGCTTCCTATTCAGTTGCATACACATTATACATCTGGTGTTGCTTCAATGACATACATGAAGGCTGTTGAGGCTGGATGTGACATTATTGATACAGCAATGTCACCACTTGCGATGGGTACATCACAGCCGGCAACCGAAGTTATGGCGAAATCATTTGAAGGAACAGAATATGATCCTGGATTTGACCAGAATCTCCTTGCTGAGATCGCTGATTACTTCCGCCCAATGCGTGAGCAGTGGCTTGAGTCAGGTCTGTTAAGTCCGAAGGTTATGGGTGTTAACATTAAGACTCTTCTGTATCAGGTACCTGGTGGTATGCTTTCTAACATGGTTTCACAGCTTAAGGAGATGAAGGCAGAGGATAAATATGATGAAGTGCTTGAGGAGATCCCTCGTGTGCGTAAGGATTTTGGAGAGATCCCGCTTGTTACTCCTTCATCACAGATCGTTGGTACACAGGCTGTACTCAATGTAGTTATGGGTGAACGTTATAAGACACTTACAAAAGAGTCCAAGGATCTGTTGGTTGGAAAATATGGTAAGACAACAATGCCTGTTAATCCGGAAGTTCAGAAGAAGGCGCTTGACAGTCTTGGAATGAAGGAGCCTATCACTTACCGTCCTGCAGATGATCTTGAACCTTCACTGCCGAAGTTTGAAAAGGAGATGGCACAGTACAAGGAGCAGGATGAGGATGTATTATCCTATGCATTGTTCCCACAGGTTGCCACAGAGTTCTTCAAATACAGAGAGGCACAGAAGACCGGTATTGATGCATCACTTGCAAATAGTGAGAATAAGACTTATCCGGTATAAGAATAATAAAATATATGATTATTTATTAAGAGACGGTAGGGCTTTTCTTGCCGTCTCTTAAAGATGTTAGTGGAGAGATTTGTTATATGGGTGCAAAAGATATCGCACAGGAACAGAATAATATGAAAAAAAATCCCAAGAAAAAAGGGATGTCTACTACCAGGATCATTATGCTTGGTTTTCTGGCCGCAATAATGATCGGAACTATTTTGCTAACGCTTCCCATAGCAGTCGTTGGCGGGGAGGGTGACTGGCTTACTTCTTTGTTCACTGCAACAACATCAGTATGTGTTACGGGACTTGTTGTTGTGGATACTTTTTCTCACTGGACTTTATTTGGCAAGATCGTTATATTGATTTTAATTCAGCTTGGAGGTCTTGGAATTGTTGCATTTACATCAGCGCTCATGTTGATAGCCAGAAAAAAAGTGACATTAAAAAACAGAATGCTTATCCAGGATGCATATGGTTTAAATAGTCTGCAGGGGCTGGTCAGGTTTGTGAAAAAGGTTATTGGAGGAACGATCTGTGTTGAATTATTTGGTATGATATGCTACCTTCCTGCCTTTGTAAGCCGATTTGGACCTGCACATGGAATATGGTATGCGTTGTTTAATTCCGTTTCCGCCTTCTGTAATGCAGGGATTGACATTATTGGACCTGATAGTCTGATGTCATTTTCCCAGAATCCGTCCGTTTTGATTACAACTATGTTTCTCATTGTGATGGGGGGTATCGGCTTTGTAGTATGGTGGGATGTTCTTGATGTATTACACGATATTATCCATAAGAAAGTAAGATTGCGTGATTGGTGGAAGAAACTCAGACTTCACAGCAGACTTGTCCTTATGGTTACAGCCATACTTATCGTAGGAGGATGGTTTATATTATTTATACTGGAATATAACAATCCCGCAACAGTGGGAGATATGTCTTTCGGTGATAAACTTCTTAATTGTGCATTTCAGTCTGTTACATTGAGAACAGCCGGATTTGCTTCCATCAACCAAGCGGGACTTACTGATTCATCAACGCTGCTTTGCCTGATCTGGATGATTATAGGTGGATCTCCTGTTGGAACTGCAGGCGGAATCAAGACTGTTACGGTAGCTGTACTGGTATGTACTATCATATCTGTTGTCAAGGGTAGAAATGAGGCAATCGTTTTCCACCAGAGTATCAGTGAGACATTGGTGAGACGTGCCATGTCGGTTACATTTATCAGTGTGGGAGTTCTGTTCCTGCTCAATGTACTGCTTATGGTTACCAATGAAGTCTCGCTGACAGATTCATTGTTTGAAGTATGCAGTGCAATCGCCACAGTTGGTCTTTCGCGGGGGATAACCTCCAGTCTGAATGATATAGGAAAAATTATAATTATTCTGGCAATGTATCTTGGAAGAATAGGACCGATATCGATGTTTGTGGCATTTAGTAATAAATATTCGATACAGAATTCAATTCATTATGCCGAAGCGGATATTATTGTAGGATAAGGGGGATAAATTAAAATGAAAAAATCGTTTGCTGTACTTGGCCTTGGCAGATTCGGGCGCTGTATTGCCATGGAACTGTATAATCTCGGGGCTGATGTAATGGTTATAGATCGTGATGAGGAGAAGATAAACAGAGTGGCTGATTCTGTTACCTGCGCGATGAATGTGGATGTATGTGATGTGGATGCACTTCGCAATGCCGGTATATCTAATATGGATGCAGTTATTGTTGCCATGGCTGATTATCTTGAACCAAGTATTATGAGTGTAATGACAGCAAAAGAACTCGGTGTTCCGCTCGTTATTGCCAAGGCGCGTGATGAAGTCACAGGCAGTATCATTGACAAGGTGGGAGCAGACCGGGTCGTATTTCCAGAGAGAGAATCCGGTATCCGCCTCTCACATCGTTTGATGTCAGCGGATGTACTTGATTATTTTGATCTGTCAGATACAGTCAGTATGATAGAGATTCTGCCTAAAAAAGAATGGGTCGGAAAATCTATGAAAGATCTTAATCTCAGAAAAGAATATAAGATCAATATTATAGGTATCAGAAGAGATGATAAGATCGATGTGTCACTGGATCCAAACGAACCACTGCGGGAGGATTGTCCACTTCTGGTTATCGTTGCCAAAAATGATCTTAAGAGGCTTGCGTAATGAATAAAATTATTATCATAGGTGGCGGCGCTGCAGGGATGATGGCGGGCATCATGCTCGCTGAAAAAGGATATAAACCGGTTATCTATGAAAAAAATGACCGACTGGGCAAAAAATTATTTATCACGGGCAAGGGAAGATGTAATCTGACTAATAACTGCTCCGTCACAGAACTGCTTGATAACGTTGTATCCAATCCCAAATTTCTCTACAGTGCTTTCTATGGATTTGATTCAGAGAAAACAATAGATTTTTTTCAGAAGCTTGGTCTGGCTGTCAAGACAGAACGCGGAGGCAGGGTATTTCCGGTTTCAGATCATTCATCTGATGTAATCAGTGTCATGACGACACGGTTGAAACGGCTTGGAGCAGAAATACATTTAAATACTGAAGTACTGGACCTGGCTGTGGATGAAAATAAATGTATTACTGGCGTTATGATAAAGACGCCGGATGGAAAACGGGAATGTATATCCTGTTCGCGCGTTATTGTTGCAACAGGCGGTTTATCCTATCCTCTGACTGGTTCTACCGGTGATGGAATAAGATGGGCTGCGCAAAATGATATTGCTGTCACGGAACCTGCACCCGCACTTGTTCCAATGAATATCAGAGAGTCTATGTGCCGGGAACTTATGGGACTTACACTAAAAAATGTGGGACTGACATTTGTTGCTCATATAAAAAATAAAGATAAGATTGTATATTCAGATATGGGGGAGATGTTGTTCACGCATTTTGGAGTGAGCGGTCCGGTTGTGCTGAGCGCATCCTCCTATCTGGGACGTTATCTGGACAGTGACCTTAGGATTTATCTTGATTTTAAACCGGCTTTGTCGGAGGAACAGCTCGACAGCAGGCTGCTGAGAGATTTTTCAGAGAATATGAATAAGCAGTTCCGTAATTCTCTGGGAGAACTGTTGCCGAAAAATGTGATTCCTTATGTGATAGAACGAGCAGAAATCGATCCATATCAGAAGGTTAATGTGATAAGCAGGGAACAAAGGCAGAGACTGGTACAGACATTAAAGCATTTTGAACTGCATGTTGATGATTTCAGGGGATTTGATGAGGCTATCATTACACACGGTGGTATATGCGTCCGGGAACTGAATCCGGGTACAATGGAGTCAAAACGTGTACAGGGACTGTATTTTATCGGGGAAGTTATTGATGTTGATGCGCTGACAGGTGGTTTTAACCTTCAGATCGCATGGAGTACAGCTGCTGCATGTGCGGAGGGATTATAGTTGGAAAGGAGTTATCCGCAAGGATAGATGTAAGATGAATATAGCAATTGACGGACCTGCAGGAGCAGGCAAGAGTACAATAGCCAAAATGGCGGCAAAAAAACTGGGGTATATCTATGTTGATACAGGAGCCATGTACAGAGCTATCGCACTATATTTAATAAAAAATAATATAGATGTTAATAATGAAGATATGGTAAGCGCAGCTTGTGAGGAGATCGAGGTGGAAATAACATATGAGAACGGTCTCCAGCAGGTGTATCTGAATGGAGAAAATGTATCCTCACAGATACGTCAGGAGCAGGTCGGTAATATGGCATCAAAGGCTGCGGCAAAAAAACCGGTTCGTGACAAACTGTTGTCTCTGCAGAGGGAGATCGCCGCATCGTCAGATGTTATCATGGATGGAAGAGATATCGGAACATTTGTACTCCCGAATGCGGAACTTAAGATATATCTGACTGCCTCTGTGGAAACACGTTCTAAGAGAAGATATGATGAACTGGCAGCCAGAGGCGGTAATCCTGACATCAGACAGATCGAAGAGGATATCAGGCAACGCGATTATCAGGATATGCATCGTGATATTGCTCCCCTCAGACAGGCAGAGGATGCTGTCTATCTTGATACATCTGATATGAATATAGAAGAGGTAGTAAACTTTATTTGCGACAGGGTATGTAAAGAATGAGAGAAGTAATTTTAGCCAAAACAGCGGGATTCTGTTTTGGGGTGAAGCGGGCTGTAGATACAGTCTATGAACAGGTTCATAATTGTAATGGCAGCTGCAGGGTGTTCACTTATGGACCGATCATCCATAATGAGGAGGTCGTGAAGGATCTGGAGTCTAAAGGCGTTGTGATCCTTGATGAGAAAAGCGGAATAGAAGAATTAAAGAAAATTGTGCAGGCTGCCGATAATAAAAACGATGTAAAAGAAAACAGGGTCGTTATCAGATCGCATGGTGTCGGGGAAGATGTATACCGGGATCTTGAGAGTATCGGTGCAACTATTATTGATGCAACATGCCCTTTTGTTAAAAAGATCCATAGAATCGTCAGTGAAGAAAGTGCAAAGGGGAATACGATAATTATCGTTGGAGATGAAAAACATCCCGAGGTCTGTGGTATAAAAGGGTGGTGTAAAAACACCCCGATAATCATAAATTCCATGGAAGATGCCGAAAAATGTCTCCCAAAATTAAAAAATAATGTGGTTTTAGTCTCACAAACTACATTTAATGGCATAAAATTCAAAGAATTAGTTGAATTTTTGCGAAAAAAATATTATAATGTCTTTGTTTATAATACCATATGTAATGCTACCGAGGAGAGACAGAAGGAAGCGAGGCAACTTGCTTCGGAAGTTGACACTATGATAGTGATAGGTGGTAAGAATAGTTCTAATACACAAAAGCTGTATGAGATAAGTAGTAAAGTGTGTAAGAACACTTACTATATTCAGACACTCGTTGACTTGGATTTAACTGTTATTGAATCCGCTGAGAGGGTAGGTATTACAGCTGGGGCATCTACCCCAAATCATATTATTAAGGAGGT